>DATKPM010000001.1:0-100432 GCA_035524135.1 Candidatus Acidiferrum sp.
GCGCGAAGTTTTTTGAGCTCGGCGACGGTCCAAAGTTTTTCGGGGTCGCCGGCGACACCCCAGGCGTCGAGCTTGGCCCCGGTGGGCTGATTGTCGCGCGGATTGGATTTGCTTTTGTTGAAGTAATCGACCATATGAACAACGACATGGGTGCAACCACACTGGCGAGCAAAAGCAAAATACTCCGGAGAAAGCATGTAGCGATAGAGGCCGAGACTAACTTTCATCGAGGCCATCCTTTTCCCATCGCGCTACGAAACGATTCAGAAGAGCCACTTGTACGGCCGATTCAAAGCGTCATGCGGCAAGCTGCGACAGAACCTCGCGACCGGTCTCCGTCACGAGCACATTTTCTTCCTGGCGCGCCCCGCCGCCGAGCTCTGGAACATAAATTCCAGGCTCGATGGTGACAATCATTCCCGACGCGAGTTTCGCAGACGAACCCGGAACAATAGCGAAACCGGGATCATGGTAGCGGAAACCGACGTGATGGCCCGTGTGATGAGTAAAAAACGACGCGAGACCAGCCTGACGGATGACCTCGCGAGCGGCGGCGTCAACGGCACCTGCCGTGGTTCCAGGAGCGACGGCTTGCACGGCCGCCTGATTGGCGCGAAGCGCTGTATCGTAAACGCGCTGCAATTCGGCGCGAAGAGGGCCGACGGCGATCGTGCGCGTCAAATCGCTCCAGTAGCCGTTGACGCAAGTGGCAAGCTCCAACATGACCAAATCGGCGGATTCGATGGCGCGGCCCGTGGAGCGATTAAACATTCCTCCCTCGGCAGAATTCGGGCCAGACTGCACCATGGCCCATCCCTTCGAATAGAAAATTTCGCCGACGCCGGTCTGCAAGGTAATGGCTGTCTCGATGGCGGCGGCAATTTCGATTTCGCGTGCGCCAGGAACGGAGGAGCGCTCGAATGCTTCGGCGCCTAGCAAAGCAATCTGATTGGCAAGGCGGACTGCGGCGACTTCCTCGGGAGTTTTATATTCAAAAAGCCCAAGAAACGCCGACTCGGCCTGCGGGTCACGCGGGCCAATCATGGAAGCAAACTGATCGCCGATGTCCGCAGGAAACGGGGAATTTTCAGCGGAGAGCATGGAAAGAGTGCCGCGCGAGGAGCGGTGCAACATTCCGACGCGGGCCGGCGAGACGCGGGCGATATGCATTTCCTGAACGATTTTTTCCTTGAGCGACGGGAAAGGGTCGGGACAATCGAGAACGCCCCAGGGATATTCGACGATTTTCGCATTCGAGGGCAGATGATCCCGCGGTTCGAGAGCAGGGATGAAAAGGACAGGCTGCGCGTTTTTAGGATAGAGGAGAACAGAAACGTTCCAGCGGGTGAGATGCCCGGTCATCATCAGGATTTCATCGGGACGCCAGGCGATCCAGGCGTCCAAATTTTGTTGCGCCAGAAAATCCCGAAGGATTTCGGAGCGGCGGGGCAAGGACATTCTGCCACCTCGAACACGCGAGACAAACGCTACATGATGCCGTGCTTCTGAAATGCGGCCACGGCCGAACTTCCCTCTTCGAGGGCCTTTTTTACGAGCCGCTCGCCGCGGACTTTCTCGACCGCACGCGTGAAGACCTCTTCGGCGGCACGCGCGGGGACGGCAAGAACTCCGTCGATATCACCGAACAGAACGTCACCGGGAAGAATGCGAACGCCGCCGATTTCAACAGGGACGCGATAGTCGACGACTTTATAGCGCGGCGCGGAGTCCTGGCCGTAGGGACCATAGGAAAAAGTCGGAAAGCCCATTTCCAAGACGGCGCGCGTGTCGCGCGAATAACCGTTCAAGACCGCTCCGGCGGCTCCCAATTTGGTGGCGCGGACGCTCATCAACTCTCCCCAAACGGCGTTGCGGGGAGAGGAGCCGGTGTTGAGATAGACTTCGTCTTTGCGAAGATCGTCGAGAGCTTCGAGCATCAGGCCAAAGGATTTTTCCATGAGGGGGTTGGACGTGCCGGATATTTTTTCGACAAAAACGTCGACCGAAAGAACCGGCACAGCGCGGCCGATGACAACCATGTCGTTGCGGAGCGGCCGAATCGCGGGAGGAAGATATTGATGCTGAAGATCGAGCTTATCCATGACGTCTCCCACGACGCATGTGAAAAGCTCCTTACGAATCAGAGAAAAGAGCCCGTTGTCGTCCTGCCAGAGAGCCACCCGACCCTCGCCAAGCCCATCAGATGAAAAGAGTTGCAGCTTGCAGACGCCAGAAGAGACTAATTGTATACATACAAAAACGATTTGTCACGAGAGCATTCTGAAATTCGCATTCTAGCGGTGATAGGCATCAAGGGTTCGCTTCGGAGGGACGTTCGATCTGGAGCTTTTCGTATTCCTGCATTTGGCGAGCCGCTTCGGCTTGTTTACCCTCGCGACGATAGATGGTCGCGAGACCGAAATGCGACTGGGCAGCGAGGGGCGTGCCCTTTTCGACGGCGAGGACGCGAAGCCAATATTTCTCGGCAGAGGCGGGATCGTTGTCGAGAGAAGCCGCTTTGCCCAGGTTGTAGAGCGTCTGGGGCATGTTGGGACGGAGTTTGTCTGAGCGTTCAAGCGCAACGCGGGCGTCCTTCACTTTTCCCTGTTGCAGGAGAGCATCTCCCAAACGATAGAAGGCCTCCGCGTTTCCCGGCTGCATTTGCGCTTCGATGCGAAATTCCCCTTCGGCTTTGTCCCATTGCTGCGCGCGAGCGTAGACTTGTCCGAGCTCCATATGGACGTCGAGGATATCTGGCTTGGCTTGTAAGGCCGCTTTGTATTCCTTTTCAGCGTTGGGCTCGTCGCGGAGAACAGCATAGTTCTGAGCCATCATCTGATGAGCGCGGGCGGAATCAGGGAAGCGGGACTCGAGGGCATCGAACGCCTGCCGAGAGAGAAGGCCGGCAGCGCGGCCGAGGTAATAGAGCAAATCCGGATCGTCAGGGTTCTTTGACACAGCTTCTTTTAAGTATGGGATCGCGTCGGCAGGCCTACCCGCCTCGACCAGGGAGATTCCGAGCGCAGCAGTATCGTGTGCCTTTTCGAAATGTGAAGCCGCTTCGTCGGCATAGCCCTGCGCGAGGAGCGAATAGCCCAAAAGCTCGTGACCGCCCCTAATGGAGGGGTCCAATTCGAGAGCGCGCTTGAGAGGAGGAATGGCCGAAGCGTAGTCGTGCTTTTCGACATAAGCCTGGCCAAGATCGAGAAAGGCGGAGGCGAGCTTTGGATCTTCTTCCGTTGCCTCCTTGAATTCGGCGATCGCCTGATCAATGTGGCCTTGCTGGTCCGCTTCGATGCCGGCGTGAACATGTTGCGCCGCCGCGGAAGAGGCCGTTTGCGGAGCAAGCGACAGCAAGAGGAGTGCGGCCGGAAGCATCAGGATTTCTCCGGTTTTTCGGGCTCGGTGACGGTGAGGAATTGTCCCGCGCGGACATTTTCAAGCGTCTGGAGCGTGCCCGAAGGCCATAGGACTTCAACTTTGGCAGTGTCCGCCTGGCCGAGGCCGAAGTGGAGGCGCTTGTCATTCGCGGAAAGATAGCTGCCGGAGGAGGTGCAAAAGCGGATCTGACCGTTGACGCGGACGCGCGCGCCCAGACCATCGCGATTGCTACGCGTGCCGCGGAGGGCGACGGAAAGCCAGCGATTCGGTGCGCCGTCGTCATTGAGAAGCACCATCGGTTGCCCGCCAAGGACGGTCATCACGACATCCATTCGGCCGTCGTTATTGATATCGCCGAAGGCGGCACCACGGCCAGCGACGGCTTGCGTGACGCCGCAATCGGCGCGGACGAAGCGGCCATCGCGATTGAGAGCTAGAAGCGGAATTTGCTTGTAGTGCAGCATGTGGTCGATTTCCTCGACGTTGTCGAGAACGTGAGCCTGCGCGACGAACATATCCTTCCAGCCATCGTTGTCGAAATCTTCGAGGCCAACGCCCCAGCCAGCGCTCGCCGCCGTAAGCTCGCCCAATCCGGTCTGAAGGCTTCGATAGCTGAAGAGGCCATCACCGTCGTTGTGAAACAGAGCGTAAATCTCGCGCGGTAGCACGGTGACCAGAATGTCGGGGCGGCCGTCGTTGTCGTAGTCCTGAAAAACAGTGCCCATGCCGGAGATTGGCTTGCCGTCGGCCGTAAGAGCCGCCCCGGACTCAAGACCAACTTCAGAAAACGTGCCGTTGTGATTGTTATGATACAGAAACTGGCGCATTCCGTCGTTGGCGACGAAGATGTCCGTGAAGCCGTCGCCATCGTAGTCGGCAAAGCTCACGCCGAGACCTTTCCCTTTTTGTGCGGCAATTCCAGAAGGAACGCTGACGTCTTCAAACGTGCCGTCACCGCGATTGTGGTAGAGGATGCTGCTGATGGCGGGAAACTCGCCGGGAGGGCAATAGGTGTCCCATTCACCGCCACAAACCTTGCTGTGCTGCGTATCCCACACCATGTAGCGCGTGACGAAAAGATCGAGGTGGCCGTCGTTGTCGAAGTCGAAAAAGCCGGCCGAGCAGGACCATCCGCCGGCGGCAACGCCGGCCTTGGCAGTGACGTCGGTAAACGTGCCGTCGCCGTTGTTGTGGTAGAGCACGTTGCGGCCATAGCTTGTGACGTAGATGTCCTGGAAGCCGTCGTTATCGTAATCGCCGATGGCGACACCCATGCCGTAGTTCCCGTCGCCGGCGTTGGCAAGGCCTGCCTGCTGGGTGACGTCCGTGAAGCTGCCGTCGGGATTCTGGCGGTAGAGGCGGTTCCAGTAGCGCGCCTCGTGGCGATCGAAATCTTCGGGGAGTGGCTGAGGGTTCGAGAGGTGGCCGCTGTTGACCAGGAAAATGTCGAGGAGGCCGTCGTTATTGTAATCGAAGAGCGCGACGCCGCCGCCCATGGTTTCGATGAGGTACTTCTTCGGGGTGGGCGAATTGAGATGAGTGAAATCGAGGCCTTGCGGATGGTTGACATCGAAGATCGGGGCTGTGATCCCAAGCGCTGCAAGCCGCTGCAGCAATTCCCGGCGTGTGATGGAACGCGTCATTCGTGGGTCTTTCGACAGGGTAACAGATGCCAAGGGATGAAACATGGATGGATGCGCGAAGAGTGCAGCAAGTTAGCCAAGGCAAACGCGAGACACGCAGAATGAAGGCGAGTGGATGGGTCCGGCAAATGACTTGGAGTTTGAGAGAACGCCCAGGTGAGCAAGATTAGGCCCATAAAACAAAAAACCGGAGGAGGGCGCGGAATCTGCGTCCCCCTCCGGTGGATTTGCGAGAACTAGAACAGGAACTTCAGAGCGAACTGAATAAGTCTCGGGTTGTTCACTTGAGATGTCACCGACCCGAATCCATTGTTTCCTGGATTTAGGTTGCCCGGGCTGAGTGGCGTATTCACCCCGTTGAAGCCAGTGCCTGGGAAACCGAACTGGACGCGATTGAAGGTGTTGAAGAACTCCGTCCTGAATTGAAGACCGAGTTTGTTGTCCGGGCCGAAGTTCGTCGTCTTGAAGATCGCAATGTCCCAGTTGTTGATTCCGGCAGCACGCAGACTGGAGTCAACGCGGGCTTCCGATCCATACCCGTAAGCAGGGGGGGCCGCAAAGCAGCTTGTATTGAACCATTCGTCCAATTTTGCCGCCTGACTTCCCGATCCGCCTTGGCCCTTATTGCAACCACCCACCGCATCCGGCCGGACGTTTGAGATGCCCAATCCGAGAGCTTCCAGCGGAGTCGGCGCACCTCCCCAGTTGATTTTCAGCGGGAATCCCTTTTGGAAGGTGGTGACACCGTCAACACCCCAACCGGAGACCAGCTTGTCAACCACGCCTGTGGCATCAGACATGTATTTCTGACCATGTCCGAAGGGAAGGTCATACACATAGCTAACCACCAAGCGCTGGGAAACGTCTTGGGAAGACAGCGAGTACTCACCATTCAGATTGTTGTAGTCTTGAACCGCCCCTACACCGCCAGTGGTGCTCTCGAGCCAGCTGGTAAGGGTGTCGGTATTCGACAGTAGTTTTGAGTTGGTGTATGCGGCCAAAAACGTCCCGCCGCCCTGAAATCTCTTCTGAACCGTCAACTGGAACGAGTTGTAGTCGCTCTTGCAGCATCCGTATCCCGCCAAGCTAAGCCCGTTATATTGGGGATAGGGGCGATCCAACTGGCCAGCAAATATTGTCGCCCCACCGATCGTCGGGTTCGGGCTGGTTCCGGCCATCGGGTTTGCGATGGTTGTGCCAATCGTCGGCGTGCAACCAGCCATCACTGTAGAGACGGAGCCGGGACATTGCGCCGCGGCTTGGGCAACATATGCATCCGGGACCTGGTTGATGTTCGTGCTGTACTGTTGCAGGTGCACTCCGCGTGCTCCAGCGTAAGCAGCATCCACGAACCAACCGTCCGGCAATTCCCGTTGAACATCAAGATTGTACTGCTGCATATAGCCTGGCTTGGGATCCGCGTAAGGAGCGAGAGTCGGAGAACCGTTGGCTGCCACGAAGGAGGAGAGGCTTGGCTGTGCGTTCCTCCCAGGAGGCAGAACATATCCAGCGCTTCCGAACGGACCGCCTGTGTCGGCGCAACTGAAAGTGGCAAAGCCAACTCCCGCCAAGGTACAGTTGGTCCCGTTCAAAGTGCTGAACGGCGTAAGGTATGCATTGGTTGTTGCCGTGAACGGGGTGGTTGCCAGGCCAATCACATCGTTGTCCGGGTTAAGACCGAAGGAGATGTAATTCGGGATGAAGAAAATCCCATAACCAGCCCGGATTACGGTCTTCTGGTCAAGGCTGTATGCAACGCCGAGCCGTGGCGACCACTCTCTCTCATCCAACGGGATATTGTTGCGGCTGCCGTTTATACCGGTCTGCACATAGGCAGCATCCCCGAGGCACAACGAACCTGCAGTCCCACCGCAGCCAGTTACAGTTGCGTTGACCACCGTCGGATTCCAGTAAGTCAAATTATTGAAGCGCTCCGACCATGGTCCCTGGAGCTCGTAGCGAAGTCCAGCCGTGATAGTCAGCTTCGGCATGACGCGCCAAGTGTCTTGCCCGTATAGAGCCCGGTAGTACTGCTTTCCGGCGGTCTGGGCGGGAACCTGTGCAACGCCCTCAGTCTGGTTTACGAAGCTGCCTTGGTTCTGCCCCAAGCCCAGGAGGAAATCGGCAAACGGGAAACCGGTGTTGGCAGTGGGAGACTTCGGATTGTCCGCTGTCCAGATACCACTGAATGCGAAGGCGCCGCTGGCAATGTTTGTTTGGTAGTAGTTGTCATAGCCAAGCTCGAACTGCGCGCCAAACTGAAGCGTGTGCTTGCCACGAATCAGCGTGATCTGGGGAGAAAAGTTGTATTGTGCATTGTGGTCGCCGATCGCGCTACCAGCTCCCTGCGACTTGCCAACGTCATTCGGGAATGCAAACGCAGGAGTCGGAGGTGTCCTAAAGGAGGACGAAAGGTCGTTGTATGACGCCGCCCAACCCAGCGACGTCAGATCAAAGCCGGAATTGATCGGCGCCCGCAGGTATACAAACCGGCTGGCGGAAACGTTGAGGTCAAAGATCGTCGTGGACGAAAATTGATGGTTTAGGTCCAGGGCAAGCGCTTTAGTGTGATACTTCTCCGCGCAACGATCCGCGCAAAACCCTGTATCGTATGGATCCGTCGGCAGGTCGGTCAGGCCGAAGTATGAAAACCGGCCGAACAGACGAGTTGTATTGTTGATATTCTGGTCGATTCGAGTCACGAATTCGTTGGTATTTCCGCCAATCGAGCCGCCAGCGGTGAAATTGTCTGTTGGCGAAGTGGAACTAAGCGTCTGCGGGTACAGCTTCTTCCAAATAGCCAGCGCCGCGGGGCTGGCCTCCGCCGCCGGTATCAAATTGCCAAGGTAAGCTTGGCGTGCACCGGTTGCTTGGTTCACGGTATACGGGTCATAAAGTTGAACACCGGCCCCCGTCGGGCAAGTGCCAGTGGCGGCTATTCCTGGGCAAAGGGAAGAGAAATCGTAAAACCCTGCCGCATTTGGCGTAAACATCGCGGGCAACGGGACAGTGTAGGTTATTGGCGACGCCCCCTGCCGCAGACGGAACTGCTCCCAACTAACGTAGAAGAATGTCTTGTCCTTGATGACAGGGCCACCCAGTTCAGCGCCATACTGGTTTTGGACGTAGGGTGGATTCACCGAAGGAACAGGGGTTGATGTGAGTGTGGAGAAGTTGTAGGGAACAGCATTGAGGACCTTGTTGCGCAAGTATTCATAGGCTTGCCCGTGAAACTGGTTGGTACCCGACTTGGTGCTCAGGTTCACGACACCGCCGGAGAATTTGCCCCACTCGGCGCCAAGGTTATTGTACTGAACCTTAAATTCACCGATGGAATCCTGTGTCGGGATAATGATCGGCAGGTTGATGTAGCCAATGTTCAGAGGCTGGCCGTCAAGATACTCGGCGCTCTGGTTCGCGAACGAACCGCCCACCTGATAATTTCCCCAGCTAAACGGGTTCTGACCCACCGGACTTCCGCCAGATCCGCCCTGGGCGATGGCTGCGGGCGAGAGCGTGATCAGATTGAAAATGTTTCTACCGTTGAGAGGAATCTCGTTGGATTTGCGCTCGCCAATGACTTGTCCAAGAGAGGCGCTGGAAGACTGAAGGAGGGGCGTCTGCGCGGTCACTTCCACGGTCTGCGTCGTCGCGCCAATTTCCATCGCGACGGCGATGTGGACGTCCTGCTGAACTTGGACGACCACCGGCTCACGGCGGAAGTGCTTGAAGCCAGGCTTCTCAACATCGAGACGATAGTCGCCCGGGAGAACGTTCACAAACGAGTAGAGGCCATCCGCGCCTGTCGTGATCGTTTGTGAAGCACTGGTGCCCGAATTGGTCAATGTGACTACAGCGCCCGGAATGGCTCCGCCAGAAGAGTCAGCGACAGAACCCGAGATAGTCCCGTAAGTATTTTGCGCCGAAAGCGAAGGGCTAAAAACCGCGGCGCTCAAAGCGAGGATGCAAACACCACCCAACAGAGCGGCGAACCAACGCGCACTCGTAAGTCTCATGCTCTTTCTCCTCCCACCCGAGAAGCGAGTTTGTCGAGCACTTGCGCAAATTGTGTGGGACGCGAAGTCGCAGCCAAGCCCACCCGCGACAATCCGACCCCCAAATTTTGAATACCGTATACACCCCATCAAGAGTTGTCAAGAACTTTCTAATCCGCTCGATTCAAGATTTCTATATGTTAACCGGTGATAACAGCAGCGGATGCAAGGGCCAGCTCGCGGGTAAGACTTCTCACTTATTCCTATTTGCGAAGATGTTGCAACAAGGCATAAAGCTCCGCACCGGCGCATGCAAAGATTGATAAAGGACAGGATTATTTCGAGGTGCCGGCAAAGCTCGAGAATTTTTCGGGCTCGGGGAATCCGTCGCGCAGATGATCGATCATTGCTTCCTCGGCGGTCCGTGCCGAAATGCCCTGCACGACGTCCAGAAGCTGGCGGTGATGTTTCAAGTGCCACCGGAGGAGTTCGTGGCTGGTGTTCATGACCGCCCGGTGCGCAAAAAGAACTAGGACAAGGGAATCAAGAGTGCGGCCAATATATTCATTGCCGCTGTTGGCCCAAAGGGCGCGATGAAATTCTATATCTAGTTGCGCGGCTTCGATCTGCGACCCGCCCTGCCAGCCCTCCATGAGTTCGACCATGCGTGACAATTGGGCGTTGACGGTATCGTTCAAGCGCCAGCGGCATAGCTTGAGAGCCTCGCTCTCCAACACGATGCGAAGTGCGCTGATCTTTTGCACTTCCTCCTCGCTGAGCGTGCTGACAAACATTCCCCGGCGGGGATGGTTCATCACCAATCCCTGCTCTTGCAATTGAAGAAGCGCCTCGCGGACAGGAATACGGCTAACGTTGTACTGGCGAGCCAGCTTGCTTTCATTCAGCCTCTCGCCTGGTTTCCATTTGCCGCTGAGAATTGCATCGCGCAATTCATTAAACAGATAGGTTTTCAGAGTGGCGGGATGGGTCTCCACGAGGTTTGCGGCTGTCAATGAAATTGCCTCTCGGAGAAAGTGCGGCGGGAACCATAGCACAAAAGTGGCGGCGCAGACCATCCATCCTGAGAGAAATCTGAGTTAATTGCCCGCTTGAAGGCAAAGTACCCAATGTGACCCCGCGTTGCACGCTGCACCGGGACGTGCAAATACAATACTTTGCTTTGAATTGATGATAGGCTGGCGGGTTTGTTGTTCCCAATTCCGGAGGCTGTGAGCGGATATGACGACGCCGAAATTAAAGGTGGTCGAAAAGGTGATTGAATCGGGGCTCGTCGCGATTGTGCGTGCAGAGAGCGCCGAACAAGCAGGACGAATCGTGGAGGCGTGCGCGGAAGGAGGGGCCGCAGCGATTGAGGTAACGTTCACTGTGCCTGGCGCACTCGATGTAATCTCCAGTGTTGCAGAGACTGCGAGGGCGCAAGGAATCCTGCTCGGAGCCGGTACGGTGCTTGACCCTGAGACTGGACGGGCGGCCATCTTGGCGGGTGCACAGTTCATCGTCAGCCCATCAATCAATCTCGAAACCGCGCGACTCTGCAACCGCTATCAAGTGCCTTATATGCCGGGCGCCGCGACAATCAAGGAAATTATTGAGGCGATGGAGTGCGGCGCAGACATCGTGAAGCTGTTTCCGGGCGAACTGTTTGGGCCATCTTTTATTAAAGCCGCACGAGCCCCCCTGCCGCAAGCATCCCTGATGCCAACCGGAGGAGTCTCTCTTGAAAACGTCGAGGAATGGATCGAAGCGGGGAGCGTCGCTGTGGGCGTAGGAGGCAGCTTGACAGCGGGGGCAAAGAAGGGGGACTACGCCTCCGTGACCCGCGTTGCGAAGGAGTTCATCGCAAGGATTCGCACGGCTCGCAATCGAATGAAGGAAAAATCCGTCTTTTAACCCGCACGCTGGGTTGGAAAAGTGCGAGAAATTGGCGCGGGCCCCGATGAACGAGGCCCGCACGCAGAATGCCCTGAGATCAGATCTCATTGAAAAGCAATGGAATGCCGAGTTTGCCGGAGTAATGAGGGCGATAGCGCTCGGTATTATAGAGCGACTTGATGTCCACGTGCCGAGCGCCGAGTTTAGTGTCAGGCAAGGACGTGTGCGCGTAACACCCTTTCTGGACACCAACCATCCGGCCGGAAATTCCACTGATGATCAGATCCATGGCGATGTTGCCGAATGTGGTGGCAACAATCTGATCGATGGCGTCCGGGGCGCCGCTGCGAAGGTCGTACGTCAAATCACTATTGATCGTCTCCTCGCCCGTACGACGGGTGATCTCTTCAGAAAATTGCCGACCCACGTCGACTTTCTTTTTATGTCCAAACGCATCGGCCTCGCCCGTCTCCGCGATAGTCCCGGCTTCCCAGATGGCCCCCTCGGACATGATGATGAGTGAGTAGCCGCCAGGATTTTTGCTTTTGTCATGAATTAGCAGCTCGATGGCGCGGTCGAGATTGAACGGGTGTTCGGGAATCAGGCAGCGCGCACCAGTGACATAGGCCGTATAGAGAGCGGTGAAACCGGCGTCGCGTCCAAAGATGCGGAAGATTCCGATTCGCTCGTGCGAGCCGATGGTTGTCCTCTGGCGATTGATGGCGTCTGCTGCACGCGTAATTGCAGTGGAAAAGCCGATGCAGTACTCGGTCCCCTGAACATCGTTGTCCATCGTCTTGGGAATGCCGATAACGGGAAAGCCCGTCTTGGACAAAACCGAAGCGAAGCTGAGCGTGTCGTCACCGCCTATAGCGACCAAGCATCCGACACCCAACGCTTCGAGATTTTCAAGAACAATCGGCGTGAAGTCGTAATTCTTGCCATCAAATTTAAGCTTGGCAAGGCGCTCCTTGCTGATGTGCGCGGGCACCTTCGCAGCGGCGACCCTGACAGGATTGGTGCGCGAGGTGTGGAGCATGGTGCCGCCCGTCCGATCGATGGAGCGCGTATTCAGCCGGTCAAGGGGCATCACGTAGTTCGCATCTTCCGGTCCGGTCATGTCGGTGAGACCCTTCCAGCCCTTGCGGAGCCCTACAACCGACTTCCCAGCTTCGTCCGAGCGATACACAACCGCTTTGATCACGGAGTTCAGGCCGGGGACGTCTCCTCCGCCCGTCAAAATTCCAACCTTTCCGCTGGCAACCATGGTGCTCTGTCTCCTTGGCAGTGAAGATAGAAAAAGAAATTCTACAAGTCCCGCGGACGACCAAAGTGCCGAAGCCCGCGGTTGCAATCAACAGTTCTCTTCCCTGCTGACAAAAATATCCTTCCCGATTGAGACGGACATTCTCGCACATCCTTCGACTGCTCGTCGCAATTGTATAGGTCGAAGCAACCGCCGGTTCAGCAACCGCATTAGAACTTTTTAATCCTTCACGTCGTCTGGTGCGATGTGCGGAATCCTCAAGGCCATCAAGATTAAAGAGGCCCGGTCGGGTGCCGATTCAAGATAACGTGGCCAGCGAGAATGCCTGCCGCGGTGAATTTTGCCTTCGTGAGATGAAAAACCATCTCTGGCTTGTGGAAGCAGCTTATTCACAGTAAGAACGTCTCAACTAGCCCGTGCCAGCAGGGCTTGCAGCACCGCACGCGGAGGCCTACCGCTGGGGAGCGCTGAGGCCGTGCTCCTAGTAAGGACCGAGGCTGTCATCTATGGAAAGACTGCGCGTTCTGATTGTTGACGATTCGGCTGTAACCCGACGGCTCGTGTCGGACGCCCTCAGCGCGGATGGAGCACTTGAGGTTGTTGGGACCGCACCGAACGGGAAGATTGCACTCGATAAGATTGGGCAGCTTCGTCCAAATGCCGTCACGTTGGACGTCGAAATGCCCGTGATGGACGGTTTGGAGGCGCTGGGAGAGATTCGCAAGAGATGGCCGCGATTGCCGGTCATTATGTTCAGTACGCTGACGGAGCGGGGAGCAGAAACGACGTTGGATGCGCTGTCGATGGGCGCCAGCGACTACGTGACGAAGCCAACGGGTTTGGGAAGGCTTGAAGAGGGGCTAGAGGCGATTCGCGCAAGCTTGATCCCGAAGCTCAGAGCGCTGTGCGGGATGGCGGATGTTACGCACTCTGCTCCCACGCGCCCCATCGTACAGAGCACGATTCCTCTCCCTTCGAGGCACGCTCCCGTAAAGATCCTTGCGATTAGAGTTTCCACGGGGGGACCACAGGCACTTGAAAAAATCGTGCCGCTCCTTCCGGGGAATTTTGCGGTGCCGGTCGTGATTGTCCAGCATATGCCCAAAATATTCACACGATTCTTGGCCGACCGGCTGTCGTCGCATTCCCAGATCCGAGTGCGTGAGTGCATACCGGGCAGCATCCTCAGACCCGGAGAGGCATGGATTGCGCCGGGCGATTACCACATGACTCTGAAACCGCTTAACGATTCGATCCTACTGGAAACCAATCAGGGTCCTCCGGAAAATTCCTGTCGACCCGCTGTGGATGCGCTCTTTCGCTCCGTGGCACAGGTGTACGGAAAGTCGACGCTTGCACTGATATTGACGGGGATGGGCAGTGACGGGCTGCGAGGATGTAAAGCTGTGCGCGAAGCCGGAGGCCAGATTTTTGTGCAGGACGAAGCGACTTCGGTGGTGTGGGGAATGCCCGGCGCAGTTGCGCACGCGGGGCTCGCGGACAAAATGATCCCTCTGGAGGAGGTCTCGCAGGAAATCTGCCGGTGCGTTGAAATGAACCGCCTTCCTGCGCCAGTCATTGCGAAAGCTACGGATGAAGAAAAGCCCCGTGCATTGCCATAGCTTTCTGCGGGGTCAGCCCATGCGAAACAAGCCATGACAATTGCCGGCAATCTGTCTGAAACGGATGTTCAGAGAATAGAGCAATGCTGCGACCCTTCTCTGAGAAAGATCCGGGACCTTATCTACAAAGTTGCCGGAATCTACTTGACGGAAGACAAGATCCTTTTCTTGCAGGAGAGGGTCCAGCGGAGAATGAAGGAGCGCGATCTCTCCCAACTGCCGGACTACTACGACCTGTTGACGATTAAACAGGACCGAGATACGGAATTACGCGAACTGCTGAACGAAATCGCCGATGGTGAGACGCGTCTGTTTCGCTGCATTCCGCATCTGGACGCGCTTCGAAATTCTTTGTTGCCCGAATTGACACAGGTGAAGTCACACATGATGCAGCGGAAACTGCGTGTATGGTGCGCGGGATGCTCTACGGGGGAGGAAGCATACACCCTTGCGATGGTACTCACGGACGAGATGTCAACAAAATATCCCGGCTGGAGATTCGACTTGATTGCAACGGATCTGAACGAAAGGGCGCTGGCACTGGCAAAGGAAGGTGTTTACGCCGAGGAGGAGATGCAGAAAACGCCCGCCTATTTCCGCAAGGAATATTTTCAAAGCACCGGGGCGGGGATGGCAGTAAAACCAGAAATCAAGAGATGCGTAAGCTTTAGGCTGCTGAATCTGGTCGATGACAACAAAATGATGTTCATGAAAGGCATGAATATCATCAGCTGTTGCAACGTAATGATTCATTTCAACGTAGAGTCGAAGCGGCGCGTTGTGCACCATTTTTACAGCAATCTGCTTCCAGGCGGGTATTTGTTTCTCGGCGAGTCCGAGTCACTCCATGGCATTCCGAACGAATTCCGCCTAGTCCACTTTCCGCAGGTTACGACCTACTTCCGCCCGCCGGCCCCCGCATTTCCGGGGATGAAGCCATGAACGAAAGCATTTCTGATAATGTTGTGAACCGTATCCAGAGCATGGAAACGCTGCCGACCATGCCAACGCTCCTGCAGCCTCTCCTGAATTGCATACGGAGGCCTACGGCCGAGGTGGACGTAGACGAAGTCGTCAAACTCGCCGAGCAGGACGAGTCCATTGCGGCACAATGCATTCGAGTGGCGAACTCGCCGCTCTTTGCCCGCTCACGAGCGGCTGGGACCCTGCGAGAGGCGGTGTTCAGTCTTGGACTCCGGCGCGTGGAAGACATTCTGCTGAGCATCTGCGTAAGCAAGCTTCTGCCGCGCGAAAGATATGTGGTCGATCCGATTGCTTTCTGGAGGCATTCGCTCGGATGCGCGCTGGTCGCACGGAAATTGGCGGAAATGATCCGCTTCAATGATCCCGAAGGTGTCTACCTGGCCGGGTTGCTTCACGACATCGGAATACTCGTCAACGCCATTGCATTCCCCAAGGAATTCGAAGCAACGCTGGAGCAGGCAGTCATCCAACATTTGCCGCTCGATGCGGTTGAGCGGACTGTTCTGGGCTTTACGCATTCGGAAAGTGGGGCGATTCTTGCCGAGATGTGGAAGCTTCCTCCCCACTGCTACGAAGCAATTCGATTCCACCACGATCTCTCGATTGCTGCAGATGACGGGCCGCTGGCTCATGCTGCGTTGGTGTCGCTGGCCGATCTCTTTTGCCGTGTTCGCGACATGGGGTATGGGTATCCGGAATTTTTGCGCGTGGATTTCGCCGAGCATCCTGCTTGGCATTTGCTGGTCAGGCGTTACGCTGAACTGGAAAGGATCGATCTAGTGCGCTTCACATTTGAGGTGAGCGATGCAGTGGCAGAGGTGTCCGCTGTCGTGAACTTGATCTTTCCAGGCGCCCCTCGCGTGAACGACGGTGAGGCTCTACAAAGACCAAACTAAATCCGCCACTAGAGGAAGAGGGTCGGATCTAACGCGGTGCGCGGCCCCAACTCGCAGGAGCGAGCCCTCGGCAGCGAACGTCAATTCCTTCGCAAGAAAACCTTTGCTTCACATTCCACCAATATCTTCAAGGGCTTCTCGGTTTTCGATTGTCAACGTCGATCCGCGGAACGCAACCAGGCGTTTTGCTTTGAAATCACTCAGAGTTCGAGTGACGGTCTCACGAGTGCTGCCTATGCAGGAGGCGATCTCTTCATGCGTGAGTGGCATGGTGATGGAGACGCCCGTGCAGGCAGGGGCTCTGCCGGAGGACATTTCAAGGAGCAGGCGGGCTACCTTTTCTGGAGCGGAGCCGGAAAGACCGATCGTGCGGAGTTGCTCACATGCGCCGCGATAGAGCCGGCTGAGTTGACGGGTAGCTGCCTGGTAGATTTCCTTGTGCTTTTCCATCAGGCGCAAGAAATCGGAGCGGCGGATAAACGCCACCTGGGATGGATGCATCGTTTCCGCAGTTGCTTCATACGGCCTGCCAGTGAAGACAGCAGCGAGACCCAAGATTTCTCCGGGCTCGGCAAGACGCAAAATCAGCGTCTTACCTTCGCTGGAACTGATCGAGAGCTTCACCTTTCCCCCGCAAAGAATGAACACGCCGTGCGGGTCCTGCTTCTCAAGGAACAGCACAGCGCCTGCGGGATATGTTGCCGAATGCCTCAAAATGTCGAGATCTCTGCTGACAGGCAAGGGCAGGTCGCAAAAAAATCCCTGAGATTTTTTCTTGCAGGTTTCGCAGTGACCTTCCACCTCAAATCCATAGGGCGTTGGCATTCTTAGGCTCCTTCCTCCGCCTCCGCAGGTGTGGGGCGAATGATCTGCTCTGCAAAATGCTCGGTAAGCGGTGAATCGGCGATGATCGAAGGAACACAGGCCGAATAGATTTCGCGCAGAAGCGCCATGCAGTGTGAATCAACGAATGAGACTTCTCGAATGTCGATGGAGAGCTTCTTGGTCTCAAGAGTGCGCTTCAAAGCGTGCCAACATCTCCGGCACTCATCGACCCAGGGACCGACGATTTTACCTTCGAGCTTCATCACCAGCGCCTCTTCTCGCTCCTGCAGCGTGATTTTCAGCGTGAACGTCGTCCTTCCTTGACCAGTGCAGGAGAAAAAGCATGTGAGGGACCATATCTCTTGCATAAGGAAGAGTGATGGCCATCACATTGAAAAGACAGGTGATGAGAGTCACACAGTGAGGAAAAAGCAATCCAAATTGGGAGTGACGGCGATCACATGACGAGACGCTATCTCGTCGCGGGACTAAATATAGTCTTTGCGTTTAATGCCGAGTTTCTTGATCTTCGAGTTTAAGGTCGTTCTTTTCAATCCCAGACGTTGCGCGGCTCCGTCCTTCCCGCCAATCTGGCCGTTGGCTTCGCGGAGAATTCTGAGGATGTGATCGCGCTCGGTCCGTTCCAAATTGGAATCGGCGGTCTCGACGTGGGACTCGGCCAGCTCAAGTTCCGCGAGAGGCACCCTGAGGACAGGACCCTTTGTGAGGATGACGGCGCGCTCGATGAAATTCTCGAGCTCGCGGACGTTGCCGGGCCAGGACCAATCGACGAGCGCCCTCATCACTTCCGGCGGAATCGATTCGATATGGCGGTTCATGCGCAGGGCGTGTTTGTGGACGAAATACTTCACGAGCAGGGAGATGTCAGCTTTTCGCGCGCGCAGAGGAGGGACTTCGATGGGAAAAACACGGAGACGATAGTAGAGATCCGCGCGGAATTGGCGGTCGGCGACCATCTGTGCGAGGTCGCGATTCGTGGCGGCCACGAGGCGGAAGTCGACTGGAATCGTTTTGCCGCCGCCCAGGCGCTCGAATTCCCTTTCCTGGAGGGCGCGAAGGATTTTCGGCTGCAGGTCGAGCGGCAAGTCGCCGATTTCGTCGAGAAAGAGCGTGCCCTGATGAGCGAGCTCGAGGCGGCCAATCTTCTGGGCTATCGCGCCCGTGAAAGCTCCTTTTTCATGCCCGAAGAGCTCGCTTTCGAGCAGGCCGGCGGGAATCGCGGAGCAATTGAGCTTGACGAAAGTCTGCTCGCGGCGGGAACTGAGATTGTGAATGGCACGCGCGATGAGTTCTTTGCCCGTGCCTGTCTCGCCGAGAATTAGGACCGTGGCATCGGTGGCAGCGACGTTTTCGACCTGCGCGAGCACGCGTTTGAGCCCCGAAGATTCGCCGATGATTTCTTCGAAGCTGTAAACGGTGCGCAGCTCTTCTTCGAGATAGGAGCGCTCCTGCTGCAGCTTCTGCGTGAGATTGGAAATCTGCTGGAAGGCGAGGGCGTTATCGAGCGCCACGGAAACCTGCGCGGCCACTTGGGCGAGCATAGAGACATCCTGCTCCTGCCAAGCGCAGGCTTGCCTGCGTCCTACGATCAGCAAACCGAGATTGCGCCGCTCGTTTGCGAGAGGGAAAAAACACGCCGCCTTGATTCCTTGCGAGACGAGCGGCTCGTAGCTCGACGGGCTAAATTTGGTGGCTTCAAAATCGTTGAGAATCAGCGGCTGATTGTGGCGGAACACCCATCCGGCCGCGGTTCCCTCCAGGGGCAGAAGAACCTCTGTGGCCGGAGAGTCGGCCGGCGGCGCAGGATTGAGAATCTGCAGGCGAAGGTCTCCGGACGGGGCATCCTGAAGCGCAAGACCGGCTAAATCATTTTCGACAATCGCGCCAATGCCGGAGGAGATTGCCGCAAGCAGTTTCCACACGTCGAGGCTGGAGAGCATTTCCTGCGTCAAACCAAGCAGAAGCGCTTCCTCAGCTCTTTTGCGGCCCGTAAAGTCGCGAACGATCTTGACGTATCCCTCGCTTTGATTTGCCGCGTCGCGGATGCAAGTGATAACCACGTTGGCCCAGAAGCGAGAACCATCTTTGCGCACGCGCCAGCCTTCATCTTCGGCGCGCCCGTGTTCGCGGGCTTGTCGCAGGAGCTCTTCGGGCCTTCCGCGGTCCAGATCTTCCTGCGTGTAAAAGCAGGAGAAATGCTTGCCGATGATTTCATTCGCGGCATAGCCCTTCATTCTCTCGGCGCCGACGTTCCAACTCTTTACAAGCCCGTTCGAATCGAGCTGGAGGATGGCGTAGTCGCGGACATTTTCGACAAACAGGCGGAGTCGGCCCTCCACATCGCGGAGCGATTTTTGCAGGCGCAGGCGTTCGGTGATGTCGCGGATGACGACCAGGATGAATTGCCTGCCCGAAGTCTCCACGGGCGTGAGCATGATGTCCGCGGGGAACTCCGAGCCATCCTTGCGCAGGCCAAAAAGACTCAGACCTGCGCCCATCGCGCGGCGATGAGGATGCTGCATGTAGGATTCGCGAAAGCCGGGATGCGAGGGGCGGAACCTCTGCGGGATGAGGATTTCGACGGGTTGCTGGGAAAGCTCCGAGAGAGAGTAGCCGAATGACTGCACCGCCTGGGCATTCACTTGGACAATGCGGCCGGTGGCGTCCGCCACCACCACTGCGTCCGGCGACTGTTCGAACAATTTCTCGAAGAGCTCGTCAGGGCCCATGAACAATTCGCTTTCGTGAGTCGTATCCCTTGCAGTCACGTCACCTCGGAACTCGTCCTGCCGAACGTTGCCCGGAGACACGGAGGACGGTTTCCTTGCGCTGTCCGAGCCAGTGTCGCCCGAATCGGATGGAACGACGGCGAACGTCGAGGAGCCAGCAAGCGTCATCGAGCGACAAGGCGCCCCAAACCCCAAAGGACGCGACCGTTAACGGCAAAGCGTCACAAATTGGGCGGCCGTGATGCGTGTCACAGACTTGCAGCCGCTCCGCGGCGATTATGGTACCGGGAGTTGTCGCAACATGGCAAGCACACCTAAAAAATCGCTCTCAGCACTCAGAGCCGAGCTGGCGTTCATCGAAGCGGGCGGATATCGTTTGTCGCCGAAAGACAACTGGCGGCCCAAGTACATGTTCGAAGATTCTCCGATGTGCTTCAATCGCTGCATGCCTCCCGGAGAGAGGCATTGCTCTGAATGCGCGCTTGCGCCGTTTGTCCCGGAAGATTTTCGCGACGCGAAAGTTCCCTGCAACTTCGTTCCGCTGAATTCCGAAGGCGAAACGGTCGACAGCCTCTATCGCACGGGCACGGCGGACGAACTGGAATCAGCAGTGTTGAATTGGTTGAGAAAGATGATCGCTTCGCTAGAGAAGGCGCGTCCGGAAAATCCCAAGGCGGCAGCATAGATTCGCCTCGGCTCTGTTGTCATCCTCGCAAAACCCCTGCTGGCTGATGTTCGCCGTTCCGGCGTGTCTGCGGCGGGCAGGCTCGGAATGACAATTTGGCGGAAGAAGCGTGATGAATAGTGAGCCGTCTGCATTCTGCATTTTTGTCTCTGGAAATTAGTTGCACGTAACGAGTGGTCGATCCTGATCCTGCAAAACGGCTACGATTCTCTTCCCTCGATTCGCAGATATCGCCTCTCCGCCCAAAATAAAGGGCCCCGGGGAAATCGAGCTTTGCCGGGAGGCAACTCACTCGATCTCCCCGAGGCCAGCGAGAGACTGATTAGCTGGGAGAGCCTTCGCTCAGCCGCGAACGGTCAAGACCGGGCACATTGCGTGTGCAACCACGGAATGCGCCACGGCGATCGGCAGATGTGTGGCCGCGCCCGGAAATCCGGTCTCCGGATGGACACCGAGAACGATCAGATCTGCCCTCTTCCGCTTGGCGGTTTCCAGAATCTTTTCTCCGATCTCTCCGCTTACGACCACGTAGTCCGGCCGGCACCATGCCATCGCCTCTTCCGGAAGCATTTTGTGCAACCGATGTTCGGCGCCTCCGCGGACATCCTGCGCGGAAACCAGGTCTCCCGGCTTGGGTTCCGGCACGACGTGCAGGAGCATCAATTCCGCCTGAAACTCCTGCGCCAGCGACAGGGCGTAGGGAAACGCGGCGAAGGAGGCCGCGGTAAAATCCGTAGGGAATAGAATCCTGCTGAACTCTCCGGGATTCACCAGACACGGCATCGAGTTGGGCCCGACCGTCAGGACCGGGCAGCCGACCTTGCGAAAGACCTCCTCGGCGACCGAGCCGAGAACGAACCGCGGCACACCCGTCCTTCCATGCGTTCCCATCACCAGCAGGTCGATCCTCTTCTCTTCGGCGAGCGCAGGGAGCTTGGTCCGCGCGTCGCCCTCTTCGATGATTACTTCTGTCTCGCCCGGAAACAGGCTCAAAAGTTCGGAGCGATGCTTCTTGTTTTCGGTTTCGGCGGCCTCGACATAAACGGGCCAAGACGTGGGATAGGTCATCGGATTGACCGCAGGAGGCCGGATATGAGCAGCCACAATGTGCGCGCCAAAATGGCGAGCAATTTCATTCACATACGGAGCAGCGGTTGTAGCCGCCCAGGAAAAATCGGTGGCGAATAGTATGTTCTTCAGTTGGATTCGGGCTTGTGTGGCGACGGTTGGCATGGCCTTCACCTCCTTGCCTCGCTTGTAGAACATCCCGAAATGGGAGTATGTGACAGAAATCACTTGGCGGTGTGATGTGGTCAGTTTGAATCGGTTCAACCGGCGAATGAAAAGGAGGCGAAGCGATATTCGCCTCCCATAGAGTTCTCTCTCTTCAAGATCGAAGTGAGAAGGTTTACCAGAGAAGCTTCAGAGCAAACTGCACTTGCCGTGCTGTGGTGGAAGTACTGGTAATCTTCGCCGCCGTCCCAGACAATCCTGTGGGATTTGTGGCTGTCGGAGGAGTGAAAACGATCAAGTTCGGTGTATTGAAATTGGCGCGGTTCAAAATATTGAAAATCTCCGCGCGGAACTGCAGTGTGAGCCGCTCGTGGATCGATGTGTCTTTCAGCACGGAGAAATCCCATGTCGCAAGGCCGGGGCCTGTATATTCGTCCCTGCCGACGTTCCCGTAAAAGCCAAGTGTCGACGGTGGAGCAATAAAGGCATCAGGATTGAACCACTGGCTTGGCTTGCCGAGAACCACAGGTCCATGAAAATCCGGGTTGAGAAATGGACGAACAGGGTTCCGAGTGTCTCCGTTGTTCGACGGGTTGTAGCTCAACTGCGGAGTGAAAGGAAACCCGGACTGCGCCGTGATGATGCTGGCGACAGACCAACCGCCCGCAAAACCATTCTTCCAACCTTCAAGATTCCCGCCGAACGCTTGTCCGTGGCCAAAAGGGAGCTGATAGATGGCGTTGATTACACCAAGATTTCGGACGTCGTAAGTCGCTGGTCCGTAATCGGCGCGCAGGTTGAGAGGATTCGATGCCAAGCCCGGAGCGTTCCCCGCCGTTGTCTGGTTGAGAGAGTCACCGTCGTCAAGAGCTTTCGACCAAGTGTAGACGCCGCGCAGTGAGAGACCGTGACTGAAGCGCCGCCGGAGGTCCACCTGCAGTGCATTGTAAGAGCTGACGCCTTCGGAGAACCATGTCCACGTATTCGCGAGCGTCGGGCTCGGATTCGCTTTGGGCGTACCAGCGGGAATGTAATAGCTGCCTGCAGGCACAGGCGCTCCGGCCAAAGGGGAGCCAACGGGAAAGCCAACGCTAGGAGAATTAGTCGGTGTCGTTGGGTCCGCCGGATTCCATGTGGGGTACACCGCGGGACATGGTGTAGCAGGACAGATGACAGGAACGGGTTCGTTGCCGTCGATCCCGATCAATTCGTGATAGCCGTGAGAGCCGATGTAGCCGACAGTCAGCGCCGTATTGGGAGAAAGTTCGCGATCGACGCGCAGCGACCAGGAAATCAACGTGGGCGTTTGCATGTTCGGCTGAACGCCGCCGGGAACGATCTTCGCGCTCGCGGGAGCCGGCGCCGTCGGATCGATCGGAAGAGTCGATACCGGCAGAGCAGGGATGCTGTAGGTCGTGTTGAACGGCGCGTTCTGGTCTGTGCGATATCCGAGCGCGTCCTGCAAATCGTTGTACATGCCGAACGCTGCGCGCAGGACGGTCTTGGGACCGAGCGGGCTCCAGGCGAGACCGATGCGCGGCTGCGGCAGGAATTTTGCGTTGTTCACAGTGAAGATAGAAGAGGCGATGCGCGGGTTGGTGGAGATCACGCCATCGGTGAACGTGTAATTGGCGGCGCGGCCGTGGGCTTCGTTCCAGCCGTTCGAGATTTCGCCGCGGAAACCGAGCGAGAGGGTCAGGTTGGGACGAAGGCGGACGACGTCCTGTGCGTAGAGCGCGCTAAACAGGGATCGCCAGTTCAACTCGGTTGGAGTGGGGCTGTAGAGAAACGACGACGTATTCCCGGCCAAAAAAGTGGCGAGGCTCGCAAACGTGGCTTGGCCGAATTGGCTCAGCGTGAGCCCCTCGTTGGACTGCAGGCGCTGGAACCAGACGCCAAAGCTGAATTGATGCTTGCCACGATTCCACGCGAGTTGATCTTCGTAGGTGAAGAGATTTCGCGCGACGTGCAGGTCGCTGCCGTTGTTGCTCCCGGCAAGACCGATGGATGCCTGCGGATTCGAAGCGGCGCTGCCGCCTACGACCACTGCGCCGACCGGCAAGCCGGTGAGGAAGCCTGGCACGCCGGCCGCAGGAGTGCTGGGCGTCGGCTCGCCGGTGAAGAAATAGCCCGCGCGCGAAAACCCGAACCGCGCTGTATTGACCACGCTGGGCGAGAAGATGTGCGTCTCTTCGAGGCTAAACACTTGTTCGCGCAAATTCAAAATGTCTGTGCTGTAGGGATCGGCAGTCGTGGCCGTGACGTCGCCGCCGTCGTCGATCGTGTAGACAGCGGAGAGTGTGTCGCTCTGCGAGAAGACCTGATCGACGCGCACGGTGCCGAAATCCTCGCGAATCGTTTGCAGCGGGCTGCTGAATACCTGCGCGATGCCGTTGAAATCCGGCGCGCCCGCGGGCGGCGTGGGCCAAAGGTTCAAGAGCGGCTGAACGCTCGGAACCGCTGCGGCTCTTGAAGCAAGGTCCGGAACGAAAGCCGCGGACGTCTGGTGAAGATTCTGGCGAAATCCCTCATAGTTGGCGAATAGAAACGTCTTGTCTTTGCGGATCGGGCCACCGCCGGCGACTCCGAATTGATTGCGCTGGAAGGGAGGTGGCGAGCCCTTGTCGAAATAATTCGGCGCGTCGAGCGCGCTATTGCGGAGGAATTCATAGAGCGAGCCGTGCCATTCGTTCGATCCAGCCTGCGTCGCGATGAGCACTTGTCCGCCAGGACGCTTGCCGTATTCCGCGCCGTAGGAGTCGCTTAGCACGTTGAATTCGCGCACGGCCTCGACACCCAGCAGCAGGCCGCTTGGACCGCCCGGCTGCATGTTGTTTTCCGCCGCGCCCGTATATTCGATCCCATTGAGCAGGAAAAGATTTTGCTGCGGCCGGTTGCCGGAAACGGCGAAATTATTGCCCGTCGAAGAATTCGAAACGCCCGTTCCGCCGGTTTTCTGCGAAGTGAAATTGACGATGCCCGGGTTGAGAGGAAGGAGCAAATCGTAGCTTCTCCCGTTCAGCGGCAAATCCTTCACCTGGCGCTCGCCGACCAGGCCGGAGATGTCCGAAGTGGTGGTGGAAACCATCGGTGCGTCAGAGTTGACGGTCACGTGCTGAGAGACTTCGCCGACTCGAAGGGTCAAATCGACGCTCGCTGCCTGGCCGACAACCAGTTGGATACCCGTGCGCACTTCTTCGGTGAAACCGTTCTTCCGGGCATGAACTTCGTATTCGCCGACGGGGAGTGCGAAGACCTGGTAGCGCCCCTCGGGATCCGTGGTTGCGTTTCGCACCACGCCGGTCTCAACGTCGCGCACGGCCACATCCGCGCCGGCGATCGCCGCGCCGGACTGGTCCGTCACCGTTCCCGAAAGTGTGGCAGACACCTGCGCGGATAGCGCCGGCGCCGAGAACGCGAGCAGGATGCACAGCCCCCACGCGCGGCGCGGCCGGCGGAGGCCGCGAGCGGCGGCGAAGATTCGTTGAGACACCAAGCCATATGAAGTGCGGAGCATTTCCCCATCCCCCTCGAGAGAGAAACCTGCGGTTATTCAAGCAACGGAAAGAGCCGGCCCGAACCAGCCGTATACGTTCTAATACGATTTATACAGATATGTCAACGCGACTTATTACGTTTCCTGTAGCTGCGAGAGAACGAATAGAGGCCACAAAAATTTCAGGAAGCTTCCAACGTAGATGCGATCGGGGCCGCGGGGAAAATCAGGATTCTTTCTTCGGCTCGCTGACGGTGCGGCTCTTTTCCTGCTCGGGAAGCTTCTGGTCGGTCGTGGGGAACACGGGCCGGGGCAGGAATGTGGCCTCGTACTCGGCGAGGCGCAACGGGCCGCTCGTATCCGGCAGCGCGGGAGGCTCTTTGCTTGCTTTTGCCAGGTGCAGCGCGGATGTGAGGTCGCCGAACGTGCGGCGGCGCCAGTCGGTGAGGTTGTCTTCGCGCACGCCAGTAAATTTTTCCAGGAATTGGAGCACCGAAGTGTGGTCGAAGGCGTCGCTGCATACCCATCCGCCGGTGGTCCACGGAGACACGAGAATGCAAGGAACGCGGAAGCCGCCGCCGATGGGCAGCCCGTTGATGAATTCGCGCGGCGTGCCGTCTTGAGGAGCGGGCGGAGCAACGTGGTCGAAGAGGCCGTCATTTTCGTCGTAGTTCAAAATGAAGAGGGTTTTCGCCCACACATCCGGATTCGCGGCGATCGCATCGATCTTGCTGGCTATGAATGCGGCGCCGTCGGCCGGCATGTAATCGGGATGTTCCGATTGGTAGCTGGTGGGAATGATCCAGGAGACGGCCGGCAATTTGTCATTGATTGCGTCGTATTCGAAAGTGCCTTCCTGCCCGCGCAGCATTCCGCGCTGGTAGAGAGGCGAAGACTTCGGCGCCTCCTGAAAGACTTTGAAATTTTGCAGCATGTTGCATCCATAGTTGTCTTCGAGCTGGTAGACCTTCCAGGGAATTCCGGCCTTTTCGAGGCGCTCGGCGTAGGTGGTCCACGTGTAGCCGCCCGGAGGGGCGGAATTGTGAGTGATCGGCCCGCCGCCGGTTCCGTCCGGATCGATCGTGCCGGTCATCCAATACATGCGGTTCGGCCACGTGGGGCCCATCACGGAGCAAAAATATTCGTCGCAGAGCGTGAAGGATTCTGCCAGCGCAAATTGAAAAGGAATGTCGGCGCGCGTGTAATAACCCATGCAGTAAGGGCCGTTCACACCGTCCGCCTGGCGGTGCGCCGGTAGCCAGCGATCCATGTCGCCCTGATTCCACGCTTCGTGCTGCACGGCCCAGGCATGACTGGTGGAGGGAATTTTCTGCGCGCTGGTAGCGCGCGTATCGAGGTGGAACGGCAGCAGGTAGCCGTCGGGGTTTTCCGCGTCCGGCTGAAAGAAGACAGACCGTCCGGTGGAATACAGCTTCATTGCTTTTGGGTCGTTGAAACCGCGAACGCCGGCCAGCGTGCCGAAGTAGTGATCGAACGAACGATTTTCTTGCATCAGCAGCACGACGTGCTTGATATCCTTGAGCGAGCCTTGCTTTTCCTGGGCCTGAGCGAGCATGCGGCGCACATGGAATGGCATCAGCGCCTGCGCCGCAGCTGCCATTGCGACACCTGCCGCTCCCTTCAGAAGCCGCCGACGTGAGAAAGGCCCGAGTCCGGAGGCGAATTTCTGTGCCAACTCTGTCTCGTTTTTCAAAGGGTCTCCTCAATGGATGTAAGGATTGCCGCGGCGCAGACGATTATATGACTTTGCATGGCACGATTGCAGCGCATCGCCGCCAGCATCATCGACCTGGCAACTCCATGTCTTCATCGCTCTTCTCCTGAGGGCGCGATAATGGATACGTTCTGGAGCCGCGGTGAGAGAAGTGCGCGCAACGTTGCAAATCGCAGCGAGCGCCTGATCGAAAGGGGCGGCAGACGCTCCACAGACCAATCAGAATGTGAGCCTGGCAGAAAATTGCATTTCGCGCGGGGGAAGTTGATTGGTGATGCCCTGCAGCGGCTGACCAAATCCAGGGCCAGGCGCCTCCCCGTTGCCATATGTCCCGCTATAGCCGACGAAATTCGCGTGGTTCAGAACGTTGAAAGCTTCGGCACGCAATAGAATCTGCATGCGCTCACTGCCAAGATCGAACGGGCGCTCGATGAATGGGTCGACGCTGTAGATCGCTCCGCCCCGCCTTGTGTTGCGTCCCACGACGACACCGTTAATTACAGGCCGGTCTGTTGTTGCTCCTGTATCGCCGCTATTTGTGACTCCGGTGACGACGTTGTAGGGCAGTCCGGAGGCGAGCGTGGCGATTCCTCCAATGCGAATCTTCAGGGGCGCCGTGTAAAAGCCACTTAGCACAAAACGGTTTCGTTGATCGTAAATCGCGTTTCCCTTTTCTTCCTTGCCCGTGAAATTCGGGTCGTTGGGATTCTGGCTTGGCACGTCGGGATCGACGTTGTCGATTGCGTGCGACCACGTGTAGCTTGCGAGCATGGTGAATCCGTTGCGGAAACGGTGATTCAGGTCTACGTCGAGGGCGTTGTAATGCGCATAGCCGTCATTCACATCACTTTGAATTACAGCGTAGGGCGGCTCGGGATTTGTTGGAACTGCTGGGTTGCAGGTCATGCCGTTCTCGCTGTACCAAGAAATCCAATAGGGCCGCGTGCAATTTGCGGCCTGCGCGGAACGGACCTGCCCCGGCGCTGTGCGCACAAAAGGCGCGGGTGGATCGACGTCCAGAGGACGATTGATCTTAATCGTATGCGCGCCGAGGTAGTCGACGCTGAGAATCCAACTGGGCGCAAGCTCCCGCTGCACGCCGATTGTCCATTGCTCCGTGTATGGATTCAGCAGAGCGTTGGGATAACCGACGAGGGTCGATGTAGGAAAGAATTGGTCGTAATAGGCGTTCCGCCCGGGACGGAGATAAAGGCTGCGCAGCGGCTCGACCGCGCCCGGAGGAAACGCCGGAAGCGGCGCATCGGAAATGCTCGCCGGAAAGCCTACTTGCCCCGGAGTTGCTGTGTAGTTGAAAACTCCGGTCGGCCCCGTGAGCGCATAGTTCGCCTCGGAGTTATCGACAATCTGCGAGTAATAGATTCCAAATCCTCCGCGGATCACGCTCCTGCCCGATCCGTGCAAATCGTAGGCGAAGCCCACGCGAGGCGCAAAATCCTTCGTCGAATCCGCGAAAGTCTGCCGCTCGTATCGCAGACCGAGATTGATTGTGAGGTCGCGGCGGAGGAGAAAATCGTCCTGGACGAAGAGGGACCAGAGCGTGTCGTCCACTGTATACTCAGCGTTTCCATAGCTCTGAGTATAATTCGCGACGTTATTGATGTTGTCGAGGTAGGCCGGGCTTTCACAGACCGTTGGGGCTTCCGTGCAAGCATTGTAGACAAACCTGCCCAAATAAATCGGGCCGCCAAACTCCTTGCTGTCCCCACCGTTGTGCGCGTGAATCACATCGCCACCGAACTTGATTGTGTTCCGCCCCTGCGACGCCGCAAGCGTGTCGCTCACTTCATACTGGCGGTTCTGCAAAAGCGCTGATTGCGACGTGCCCGAAGTGAATGTTCCGCCGGTCGAAATAGGGACCTGAATTTGGGTACCGAAAATCACAGGAGCAAACTGCGTGATCGGTGATGCTAACTGGAATTGCAGGCGCGCCTCGTTCAGAAACGTTGGACTCAAAACCGCTGTCTCTCCCAGGTCTTCTGAATAAGTTTGGCGCTTAAAGATCCGATCGACGCTCGGAAGGCTACTTCCTCCAACCGTCCCGTTCGGATTCGTGTCGTAGAAACTGTCCACGTCGCTGCGGAAGAATAAATTATTATTCTCGTTGATCTGATGGTCGATACGCAGGAATGCGAGCCACCCGCGATATCTTCCGATGAAATTTCCTGGCGCGAGCGGAGACGTTACGGGCGAGGCGCGATCCTGCCAACTGTATTCTCCGTTCACTGAGAAATGAGTCTTGCCGCTTCCTCCCAGCGGGCCCGTGAGACCCAGGGCTGTTTGCCGCAAGGTATCGTTGGTAATGTCGTTGCCGCTGCTCGCCGTCGTTGAGTTGAAACCCGAAAGCTTCGCCTCGGGAGCGGACGGACGCCACAATCCCACGATGTCGCCATGGAAACGGCTGCCGCCACTTTGCGTGACGATGTTCACGACGCTCCCAGCTGTGTATCCATACTCGGCGGAGAATGCATTGGTGAGGGCCGTCATCTCTCCGACCGCGTCGAGCGGGATATTGGTGAAAATCGTCTGGCGGCCCCAGGTGTCGATCGCGTTCGAACCGTCCACTTCAAACCATGTTTGCCGGCGTCCTGTGCCGTTTGTGGTGAACAGATCCTCATTCATGAAGACATCGCCTTCATTGATGGCCGGGCGATTCGCCGCATCCAACAAAGGCAGGTAAGTAATCCGCCGGTTCAGCAGCGGCGTCTCCTCCGCTTGCGTGGCGCCAATCCGAATGCCTAACTGTGGTTCATCAGCGCGGACTTCTCCCGCAACCCCGGTAACGGTCACCTTCGTTTCTCCAAGAGCCAGGTTGATTTGCAGGGTGATTCGGGCGTTCTCTCCACCGACCAGAATAAGGCCGCTGACATTTGCCTCTGCAAAACCTTGCTTTCGCCCTGTTACTTGATAAGTTCCAGAGATGGGTAACCCAGCAAGCACGAAATTGCCTGAGGAATCGGTAATAGCCGTACGCAGAAGTCCCGTCTGCGTGTTCTTTGCAGTGATTTCCACGCCGGACACGACCGCTTGCGATGGATCGATTGTGACGCCGTGAATTGTTGCGGTGTCCGGAGTTTGGGCAAAGACCGCAACTGGCACAATAACGAATGCAATAAATGCGAGCGTTGAAAGAAACCGTCCAGTTGATGGAGTCTTCATATCTGTGAAAGGCTGTCGCGCCGAGTTTTTGCTTCCAACTGCCGCAATACGACGAAGTCGAGCGTGATTCATATAGCTCCACAAAGGTTTTTTCAGATTCTCAATGACGGTCAAACATGGCGTCGCAATGAAATTGTTCAAGCTCTGCTCCGAGAGGTGAACTGTCCTCTGTTCGATTCGCCGAACACATTGCTTCCGGGTCATCAAGAATAGGATGATTTGGCTGCCGACGGCAAAGGGTAGAAGCTACCTTGACACAAGAAGCGAAAGAGTTGCTATGAGTCACCGCTCAGCGTTCGACGCCATGTTCGCCCCGAGAGCCATCGCAGTTGTCGGCGCCACGGACCGCGAAGGAAGCGTCGGGCGCACAGTGGTCGAAAACCTGAAGCGCGCCCCCTTTTCTGGGAACCTGTTCGCAGTGAATCCGAAACGCGAGAAGGTGCTTGGATTTCCCTGCTACGGGAGCATTTTGGACCTCACCGGGAAAGTGGACCTAGCACTCATCATTACGCCCGCACCAACTGTCCCCGAGATTGTGGGCGAATGCGTAAAGGCAGGTCTGCAGGCCGCTGTCGTGATTTCCGCTGGATTTAGAGAGCGCGGAGAAGTAGGCGCCAATTTGGAGCGCCACATTCGCGAGCAGTTAAAAGGCAGCCGCATGCGGCTGATCGGGCCGAACTGCCTCGGAATCATGAATCCTGTATCAGGATTGAATGCGACCTTTGCACACGACTTAGCTCTGCCGGGCAGCGTGGCATTTCTGAGCCAGAGCGGAGCGCTCGAAACCGCGATTCTGGACTGGAGCTTGGCTCAGAAGGTCGGCTTCAGCGCAATCGTCTCGACTGGCTCCATGCTCGATGTGGGCTGGGGCGATTTGATCGACTATTTCGGCGAAGACGACCAGACGCGCAGCATTCTGCTCTATATGGAATCGGTCGGGGACGCCCGAGCGTTCCTGTCTGCGGCCCGCGAAGTTGCTTTGCGGAAGCCGATTATTGTGATCAAAGCCGGCCGCTCGGATGCAGCCGCTCGCGCGGCAACCTCACACACAGGCGCACTGACGGGAAGCGACACCGTCTTCGACGCCGCGATTCGCAGGTGCGGCATACTCCGTGTGCAGAACATCTCCGACTTGTTTCACATGGCGGAAACTCTCGATCGCCAGCCGCGGCCTCAAGGCCCACGCTTGACCATCCTGACAAATGCCGGCGGGCCGGGTGTGCTTGCCACCGATGCGCTGATCGCGAATGGCGGAGAACTCGCAGCGCTCTCGGCGGCTTCGCTCCAAAGACTCAGCGAGTTTCTCTCTCCCAACTGGAGTCACGCAAATCCGATCGACGTCCTAGGAGACTCGGGGCCAGATGCTTACGCGGGCGCCCTGGAAATTGCGATCAACGATCCAAATAGCGACGGACTTCTGGCAATTCTCGCTCCGCAGGGGATGACCGATCCGGACAAGGTGGCCGAGCGGCTTACACCGTTCGCGAAGTCCACCGGAAAACCTCTGCTGGCGAGCTGGATGGGAGGAAATCTGGTGGCCAAGGGAACGGTGCGGCTCAATCAGGCTGGCATCGCGACGTTCTCCTATCCTGATACAGCGGCGCGCGCCTTCTGCTATATGTGGCGCAACACGTACAACCTGAGAGCAATTTATGAGACGCCAGAATTCGCGGAAGAAATCAAAGAAGGCGATGATTCTGGAGAAGCGGTCCAAAAGCTCTTGAATGTGGCCCGGCGTGCGGGTCGCACGCTGCTGAGCGAATATGAATCCAAGCAGATTCTCATGCGGTATGGCATTCCCGTAGTTGACACACGCATCGCGCATTCTGTGGACGAAGCGGCGGCGGCCGCGGAAGCAATTGGGTTCCCGGTGGTGTTGAAGGTGCATTCCGAAAGGATTGCGCACAAAACAGATGCTGGAGGCGTTCGCCTCTACCTTCGCGACGAGCGCGCCGTGCGCGAGGCATTTCGTGAAATCGAGGTGGCAGTGAGCGAAAGGGCGGGCGATGGAACGTTTCAAGGCGTGAGCGTGCAGCCGATGGTTAGCCTTGACGGGTATGAACTGATTCTGGGGAGCAGTGTGGACCCGCAGTTCGGGCCGGTAATTCTGTTCGGGACCGGCGGAACTCTCGTGGAAGTGTATGACGACCATGCCCTGGCTCTGCCACCGCTGAACGCGACACTGGCTCGGCGGCTGATGGAACATACTCACATCTTTGCGGCACTAAAGGGTATTCGCGGCCGCCCCAGCGTAAATATCGGGATGCTCGAAAGAATTTTGGTGCGGTTCAGCAAGTTGCTGGTGGAGCAGGCGGCCATCAAGGAAATCGACGTGAACCCTCTCATGGTGTCGGGAGACCAGATTGTCGCGCTAGACGCCCGGGTCGTGTTGTTCCCCTCGGATGCGCCCGCAGATCAAATGACGAAGCCAGCGATCCGACCGTATCCTTCAAAGTACGTGCGCGGGTGGACGACGAAGTCCGGCTTGCGCGTATTAATTCGCCCGATCCGACCTGAGGACGAGCGACTGCTGGTGAAGTTTCACGCCGGGCTTTCGAACACGAGCGTCTACTTGCGATATTTCCACATGATGAGCCTCGACGCGCGCGTGGCACATGCGCGGCTGATGCGCCAGTGCTTCATCGACTATGACCGCGAAATGGCACTCGTGGCCGAGTACCGCGACCCACAGAGCGGCGAGGGAGAGATTTGGGCAGTAGGACGGCTAACGCAGGCGCATAACAGCCGCGAAGCGGAGGTTTCTGTACTGGTGACGGATAGCCATCAGAAGGAAGGCCTTGGCACTGAATTGGTGGGACGCTTGATTGACTTTGGCCGCGACGAAAAGCTTGAAAGGATTGTAGCCAACATCCTCCCAGAAAACTCGGGAATGAATTCGCTGGGACGCCACTATAACTTTCACTCAGTGCCATCGCCCGATCCCGGGACGATAACGGTTGCGCTCGATCTATAGCAACAATTCCTGGTTGTGACCCACGTCACATTTGACAGTGACTGCGTGCCTTCGCCACGCGGTACGAGTCTGGTATTCGATGACTGTAGAAAGGAGGCAGTCATGATGCCAGTTCAATTGGAAGCTAGTTCGAAGAAAACGACGGCGGAGGTCACAATGGGGGTTCGCGAACTCGATGATCTCACCGAAGCAATTCCGCGAGGATGTAATGGCGCGGCAGACAAGCGCAAAGAAGAAGCGGGGCACGCGGAGATTAAAGGATCGCGGCCTGTCTCGAAAATTCCTTTCAAAAATATCCTGTATCTGACGGACTTTTCGCAACCCTCGGAAGAAGCGCTCCCATTCGCACTCAGTCTGGCGCGGGGATACGGAGCCAAGCTGTATGCCCTTCATGTATTCATGCCTAGCCTCTATATATACACGCCGCCGGGAGCCGTGCCAGGAACCGTAGGCGCAGAGGAGGAAATCGTCAAAGCGGGAATGCAGCGTCTTGAATCGCAACTAAGTGGGGTAAGCCATGAGGTGATTGTGCAGCAAGGCTTCGACGTCTGGCCGACTGTGCAAGAGGCGATCAAGCAATATGGGATCGACTTGCTCGTTTTGGGCACACACGGAAGGACTGGAGCGGACAAAATGCTCCTCGGGTCCGCGGCAGAAGAGATTTTCCGGCGGTCTCCTGTGCCAGTGCTTACGATTGGTCCGAAAGTTCGTGGCGGAACTCATGCGGCTGGACAATTTCATCGAGTGCTATTTGCGACCGACTTTACCGAGGCATCCGCCGCCGCAGCGCCATTCACATTGTCACTAGCACGTGAGAACCAAGCGCGGATGCAAATCATCCACGTGATGCGGCATCCGGACAAAAGAACAACGAAAGACGAAAAAAAGTTCGAACTCACAGTGGCCGAAGCGATCCACAAGATGTACGACGCAGTTCCGAAGGATGTGGAGCTTCCATTCCCGGCAGAAGTGTTCGTGGATTACGGAGAACCAGCGGAGCGGATCGTGGAAGCCGGCAAGGAGCGAGGAGCGGACGTGATCGTCCTGGGTGTGCGGGACGCTGCAGGGCGCATGGGTGCCGCCACGCACCTGGACCGGCCCACGGCGCACAAAGTCGTGGCTTATGCCACTTGCCCCGTTCTGACCGTGCGGGAGTAGGCGGTTCTTTCGCCACGTGAAATGATGGGGACCTGGCGGCGTGATTCTTCCCGAGCCAGGAGGCCAGAAACGGAAATTCGGCCCATATGCTAATCGAGCGTCCAAATTCACGAAGCTAGGACGTAGCCTTCCCTCTCTTCGTTTGGCTTGGGTAGTGGAAGTCAAGATGTGACAGGATTCGTACGTGGTGGATCGTCTTATTTGACACAGATCGATAGAGCGTGATTGAATCCGCACCTCGCAGTTGCCGGAATTTTCATTCGGACAGGAATATCTGCATGAAGAAGGTGATTCTGGATTGTGATCCGGGGCACGACGACGCCCTGGCGATTTTGCTGGCCCATGCTCATCCGTCCTTGGATTTGCTGGCCGTAACAACGGTGGCGGGAAATCAGATCCTCGAGAAAGTCACGCAAAACGCGCGCAAAGTGATGACGGTTGCAGGGATCCGGAACACGCTGCTGGCGGCGGGTGCGGATCGGCCTCTGGTGAAGGCCATCGACCCCGGTGAATACATCCACGGGGTAACCGGCCTTGACGGATACGATTTCCCCGCCCCAACGGTGGAGGTAGACAAGCGGCACGCCGCCGATCTGATCATCGAACTCTGTCACAAGCACGAACGAGTCACACTCATTCCCACCGCACCACTGACAAATATCGCGATGGCTCTGCGGAAGGATCCGAGAATCCTGCCCAAGATTGAAGAAATCGTGCTGATGGGTGGCGGAACCGAACGAGGAAACCGGGAGCCGCTCGCGGAGTTCAATATTTGGCAGGACCCAGAGGCTGCGGACATTATTTTTCGGTGTGGGCGGCCGGTGACGATGGTGGGGCTAAACCTGACGCATCAGGCAAAGGCAACTGTGGAGGTCGTGCGTAGAATTCAGGTGCTGAACAACGAAGTCTCGCGGATGGTGGTTGCCCTGCTCGATTTCTTCCGCTCGACATACGAAAAGCATTACCAATTTGACGCTCCGCCGATCCACGACGCCTGCGCAGTAGCGCGCGTAATTGATCCCGAGATCATAAAATGCGCATTTGTAAATGTGTCTGTGGAACTCAGGGGAACGTACACCTACGGCGCCACTGTATGCGACACGGACAAGATTACGGGAAGGCCGCCGAATGCAAATGTCGCGACTGAACTGAACAAAGAGAAGTTCTGGGAGCTAATGATTGGAGCTTTAGCAAGTTACAAATAGCGAGTATCGATTGGGGCATCGTGGCCCTCGGGGTGTAACTTCTTGATTTCCATTGAGTCGTTTTTTCAGGTTCGGCCGTCTAAACAATAGCGGTCCCTTCGGCCCATCCATCTCAACGAAGGAGAACACGATTATGTTGAACCCACGATGGGTTGTCTTTCCTGCTGTGTTGCTTCTTTCCACCGTAGCGTTTGCCGCTCCGCAGCAGAATACGGCTCATGCCGAGATAATGAATTCCAAGGGAGAAAAGATTGGCAACGCTGTTTTCACTCAGACCGATCAGGGAGTGTCCATTGCCCTGAACGTATCCGGTTTGACGCCAGGGACTCACGCCATTCATGTTCACTCGGTAGGGAAATGCGATCCCCCTGATTTCAAGACCGCAGGAGGACACCTGAATCCGTTCGACAAACACCACGGCAAGGACAATCCCGAAGGGCCACACGCCGGAGATATGCTAAACATCGAAGTGGGAGCTGACGGCGCCGTCCACACGACGGTGCTGGCCCCAGGAGCAACTCTTGGCGATGGCGCGAACTCTGTGTTTCACGAAGGGGGAACGGCGCTCGTGATTCATGAGAAAGCGGATGATTACAAGACGGACCCTGCCGGAAATTCCGGCGCAAGAGTCGCTTGTGGCGTAATTGAAAAATCTATCTGATTGAACCTCGTCGCAAGGGCCGGCAAGTAGGGATAGCGAGCCCTCGAAACACGAGGGAACTCCAAGATTAAAGTGGCTTAGAGTCCCTTCCAAGCGACAAAAGCTGAGCCACGGAGCGGGCAGTCCTGGTTCAGAACAAGATGAATGGGAATCTGGGAAAGGAAGTCTCCTAGCTTCTCTTTCTGTCGGGCTGCCTTGACGAAGCATCCGTCTTTCATCTTCGGTAGAATCTTGAGGGCAATGCCACCAGCAATATAGATCCCTCCACGCGCGACGGCCCGCAGCGCCAAGTTCCCGGCTTCCGAGCCATACATTTCCACCCAAAGATTTAGAGTATTTACGCAGACGGGGCAAGTCTTCTCCAGCGCTTGGCGTGTGATTTCCGGCGCAACGTCCTGCCCTGGATCGTCAAATCCAGGGTGTCGCACGGAGGGATCCAGGAATTCGTGCACATAGCGGAAGCCGCGCCCGGAGAGGAGAATTTCCACGCTGACAAACTCAAAGCGCTCCTTCATGAACTTCCACAGGTCGGCCTGCTGCGTCGTGTGAGGAGCGAAGTCAGCGTGGCCCGCCTCGGTGGCCATCGGAACATGCTGCTTTCCATCCCAGAAGAGAACGCATTGCCCCATGCCAGTGCCGGCCGCAATGACGCCAGCGTTCACTTGCGGCGCAGGAACGCCTGCATCAAGCGTCTCGACGTCTTCCGGCTCCAAAACCCCGATCCCATAACCCCAAGCCTCGAGGTCGTTGAGCAGCCGGACTCGATTCAAGCCAAGCCGCTCGGCCATGATGGCCCCGTCAACGATCCAAGGAAGGTTAGTAGCATGGACACGGTTATTGACGACCGGCCCGGCGATTCCGAAAGCGGCCGCAGTAACCGGCAAGCCGGTGGTCTTCGTGAAGTCGGCGACGATCTCCTCAAGACCGGCATGTTCACCGCTGGCGTAGCGCTTCTCCATCGTGCGCACGAGTTTGCCGCTCTTTACGTCGTAAAACGCCAGGTTCGTCTTTGTCCCGCCGACGTCGCCGGCCAGAATCATCCTCGCCTCCCGGGTTGAACTTGAGTTTGTTTGTTCACAGCCTGCGTCTACGGGAACCTCTATACAGTTTTCCCCATATCTCTACAAGTGGCGCCAGCGAGTCCCTTCGGCAGCGGTGAGGTCGTCCGCGGCACGCGGCCCCTGGCTGCCTGCAGGATAATTGGGAAACGGCGGCGGCGATGCGCTCTGCCAGGCTTGCAGGATGGGATCGACAAGCGCCCACGCAGCTTCGACGCTGTCGGCACGATCGAACAGAGTTGCATCACCGCGGATGCAGTCGTTGATAAGAGTCGCGTAGGCGCTGCGTGAACTGCCCCCGAATGTCTGGCGGTATCGAAAGTCCATAGTGACCGGCTGGATGTGCATTTGAGCGCCGGGAGATTTGGCGCCAAAGGAGAGCGAAATTCCTTCGTCGGGCTGGATATTGAGGACGAGTGAATTATATTCAAGCATCTCGCCGCGAAAGACCCGGTGCGGAGCCTGCCGGAAGCGAATGGCAACCTCAGTCTGTGGACGGGCAAGGCGTTTCCCCGTACGAAGGTAAAACGGAACACCACTCCATCGCCAATTGTCCACAAAGAGTTTCAAAGCAACAAAGGTCTCCGTGGCGGAGTCAGGCTTCACGCCGGGTTCCTGGCGGTATCCGACCACGGCCTCCTCGTCAATTTGTCCGGGGCCATATTGACCGCGCACGACGCATTTCCAAATCGTCTCGGGAGTGAATGGGCGAATAGACTCCAGAACCTTTATCTTTTCGTTTCGCACAGAGTTGGCGGCAAACGTTGCGGGAGCTTCCATGGCCACCAATGAAGTGAGTTGGAGAACGTGGCTCTGAATCATGTCGCGGAGAGCACCGGCAGTTTCGTAGAACGCAGCTCGGCTTTCGACGCCGAGCGATTCGGCGGCGGTAATCTGAATATGATCGATGTAGTTACGGTTCCAGAGCGGCTCGAAAATTCCGTTGCCAAAGCGGAAAACGAGCATGTTTTGCACTGTCTCTTTACCGAGGTAATGGTCGATTCGATAGACCTGCGACTCATCGAACACCTGAAGCACCTGGCGATTGAGATCAATCGCCGAGGCACGGTCGCGGCCGAATGGCTTTTCGATAATTACACGCGTCCAGGACTTTTCAGTCTGGGGTTTGGCGAGACCGGCTTTGCCTAGCTGGCCGATAATCTTCAAATATATCTCGGGAGGGACGGCAAGGTAGAAGAGCCGGTTCCCACCCAGATTGCCCTCCTTGTCGAGCTCATCGAGGCGAGCGGCGAGCCTCTTATACGCTTCCGGATCGTCATAATGACCGCTGAAATAGCGGAGCTGAGATACGAATTCCTGATGGCGCGAATCGTCGCCATCGGGTTGCGGCAGGAATTCCGTGGAGACCTCGCGAAATTTATCGTCGGTCATTTCCGTCCGGGCAAAACCAAGAAGACGGAAGCGCGGAGCGAGACACGCGTGAATCGCTAGGTCGTACAGCGCAGGGAGGAGCTTGCGTTTTGCCAGATCACCCGAAGCGCCGAACATCACGATGATGCAAGGTTCGTTGGGAATTTCACAGTAATAAGAATCCACGCGCGGGGACGACAAATCTTCGACGACTTTGGCTGTCATTGGTAGCCTGCTCCACGGCCTGGATATAAAAAGCTTACAGCGGTTACGGATTTTGTCGATTGACCTCTAAAGCGTACCACACTCCCCGTCATTCCCCTGCCGTGCCGGCAAAGTGAAGGCCATACGAGTCCTGACGGGCAGCCCTCCAGCGGATGAGGCCATCTGGAAATTAAGAAAAGCTTGCAGTATCTTAAATGGAGAGACACTTTTTGAAGGAGGCCTTCATGGCCGATGAGAAATCCTCCAACGCGGGGTCTTCCGCGACGCAGACAGTGCGGATGGTGCGCTGTGTGAAGTTCGGGAGAGAGATGCCCGGGCTTGACCGAGTCCCTTGGAAAGGCGAACTCGGGCAGCGTGTGTACGACAACGTCTCCAAAGAAGCCTGGAAGCTGTGGGTGGAACATTCGAAGATGCTGATGAACGAGTTCCGGCTCAATCCTCTCGATCCTCGCTCGCAACAGATCATGGGTGAGCAGATGGAACTCTTCTTTTTCGGCGAGGGCTCGAAGCTGCCGGAAGGCTATGTCGCGCCCAAGCACTAACGCCCGGCGTGAAAGCCGTCTGGACCAACACGCCGGGATTCCCTCCTGATTGGTTCCCCTCTATAACTCTTTTGGGCGGGCATCGGATTGCGCCTGCGTTAGAATAGCCTCGGGAGAGGAGACAAATCCTTCATGAGTGCGGCATCGAAGAACTCGTTCGCGTCACGCACGGAATTGAAAGTTGGCAGTGAGACGTTCGGCATCTTTTCTCTGAGCGCGGCCGAGCGTGCCGGAGTCGGAAGGGTTTCTCGCCTTCCCTTCTCTCTGAAAGTCCTGCTGGAAAATCTGCTGCGGCATGAGGACGGGAAGTTCGTCCACGCCGACGACATTCGGGCGCAAGCCTCCTGGGATCCTGCCTCGGCGGTGGAAAAAGAGATTTCGTTCATGCCAGCGCGCGTGCTGTTGCAGGACTTCACAGGGGTCCCAGCCGTCGTGGATTTGGCAGCGATGCGGCAAGCGATGCGGACACTCGGCGGAGATCCGAAGAAAATCAATCCTTTACTGCCAGCAGAGCTTGTGATCGATCACTCCGTGCAAGTGGACAAATTCGGCGCGTCGAACGCATTTGCCTTCAACGCCGAACTCGAGATGCAACGCAACATCGAGCGGTACGCGTTTCTCCGTTGGGGACAGAAGAGCCTACACAATTTCAAAGTCGTGCCTCCGGACACGGGCATCTGCCATCAAGTGAATCTGGAATATCTGGCGCGTGTGGTGTTCAGCGCAAAGCAGGACGGCAAACAAGTCGCCTTCCCAGATTCGTTGGTGGGAACTGACTCGCACACGACCATGGTAAACGGGCTCGGTGTGTTCGGATGGGGCGTTGGCGGAATTGAAGCGGAAGCGGCGATGCTGGGACAACCTCTCTCGATGCTGATTCCCGCTGTCGTCGGTTTCAAGCTGCACGGGCGGCTCCCGGAAGGCGCAACAGCCACGGACCTAGTTCTGACTGTGACGCATATGCTGCGAAAAAAGGGCGTGGTCGGCAAATTTGTTGAATTCTACGGCACAGGGCTGTCGAACCTGACTCTTCCGGATCGCGCGACAATCGCCAATATGGCTCCGGAATACGGCGCTACCATGGGCTTCTTTCCTGTAGACGCGGAAGCGCTGGCATATCTGCGTTTCACGGGGCGCAGCGAAGACCAAGTCCGGCTGGTGGAAAACTACACGAGAGAGCAGGGACTCTTTCGCACAGATCAGACACCTGATCCTCTCTTCTCGGACACGCTTGAGCTTGACCTTGGGAATGTGGTGCCGACGATGGCAGGCCCCAAACGCCCACAGGACAGTGTGCCTCTGAAACAAGCGGGAACGTCGTTCGCAAAAACTCTCGAAGGCGCGCCAAAGCACGTCTCGGTAAAAAATAATGGAGACAAGTTCGAGCTCGCAGACGGATCAGTGGTGATCGCAGCCATCACCAGCTGCACGAACACCTCGAACCCGTCGCTGATGTTGGGGGCAGGACTCCTGGCGAAGAAAGCCGTGGAGCGCGGGTTGACCACAAAACCTTGGGTCAAGACAAGCTTTGCTCCAGGATCGAAGGTCGTGACCGACTACATCGAGAAAGCGGGACTGTGGCCATTTCTGGAGGCGCTGCGATTTCACCTGGTGGGATACGGCTGCACGACATGCATCGGCAATAGCGGCCCGCTGCCGGAAGCAATTGGGAAAGCAATTAAGGAAAATAATTTGGTGGCTGTCTCCGTCCTGAGCGGAAACAGAAATTTTGAGGGGCGTATCAATCCCCATTGCCGGGCGAACTATCTGGCTTCCCCACCGCTTGTGGTGGCGTATGCGCTGGCGGGCCGCATGGATCTCGACATCGTCAACGAACCGCTCGGCCAGGACAAATCGGGACATCCGGTTTTCTTGCGCGAAATCTGGCCTTCCCCACAGGAAGTGGAGAGCGTGATGCGAGGAGCCGTTTCCTCTGAAATGTTCCGCAAGGAATATGGCGACGTCTTCACTGGCGACGAGAATTGGCGGAAACTCCCGATTCCCGAGGGAGACCTGTACGCATGGAGTGACGACTCGACATACATCAAGCACCCGCCATTTTTTGAGGAAATGCCGTTGAAACCCGGCGCCATTGCGGACCTGAAGGGCTTACGCGTCCTTGCCGTCTTGGGCGATAGCGTAACAACAGATCACATCTCTCCTGCTGGCTCAATTCCACCCGATTCGCCAGCTGGAAAATATTTGATCGAGCACGGCGTGCAGCCGAAGGATTTCAATTCGTATGGCGCGCGGCGTGGGAATCATGAAGTGATGATGCGGGGCACGTTTGCAAATATCCGCCTGCGCAACCAGCTCGCACCCGGCACGGAGGGCGGATGGACGACCCATCAGCCCGACGGTGAAAAGATGACAATCTATGACGCTGCTATGAGGTATCGCGCCGAGCAAGTGCCGCTCATGGTGATCGCCGGAAAAGAGTATGGCTCCGGGTCCTCGCGCGATTGGGCGGCCAAGGGAACAATTCTGCTCGGGATACGCGCTGTGCTGGCCGAAAGCTTTGAACGCATTCACAGGAGTAATCTTGTCGGAATGGGTGTGCTCCCGCTGGAATTCTTGCCGGGGCAGTCGGCAGTGTCGCTTGGGCTCACCGGACATGAGGTGTTTGAGATAGAGGGGCTTGCCCACAATTTCGAGCCAAAGAAGAAGCTGCAGATTCGGGCCCAAGGCCCGAAGGGCGACGTGAAGAGCTTTACGGCAACCGCACGCGTTGACACACCGTTCGAAGTCGCCTATTTCCAGCACGGAGGCATCTTGCGGTACGTGTTACGACAGATGCTCTAGCTTGCAGACCCCGCCGTCGTTGAATGGACGTGGATAAATTTTGAATCCCAAGGCGAGCGAGTCCCCTAGCTGCCACGAGAAGAACCAAGGGAGCTCTTGCACCTCAGAATCAGGCGCTGTGCCCCTTCAGATGAGGCTGGCCCGGGTGCTTCGGACGCAATCTCATCAGAAGTGGCGCTAAGAGCGCATACACGAGGGCAGCAACAATTACGAATCCCCCGATCGCGATCCAGAGTTCGCCCGTATAGCGCTTCAGCAAGAGCAGAGCAATTTCCCCTGCTCCAAAAGCCAGAACAGTCATAAGGATTGTGCAGACCGCTCCGGGCGAAAGGCTCGCCTGGCAGTTCGGGCAAACAACACCCGTGACGTGCGTGGCTTTCCAGAGTGCAACTACAGGTACGCGCTGATTACATTGCGGGCAGGTCATCGCCTAATGCCTCCCCATCCAGGAGTGGGTTGCAGACCTTTTCGCTTGGCTTTCCCCCGGTCTGCAAATCAGCCCCACTCTAACCAAATTGGCCCGTTCAATACAAGCCCCGGCAAAGGGCGAGAACTGTCGGAAAGTGCGGGGACGGATAGCCGGTTCTGCCGCTACGATACCTTAAGACTTGGAAGCAGCTATCCGAGGCGGGGAAGCATCAAACACTCTCAAGCCGGCCTTCCGGGTTGCACCGCCCGTTGGCTGCCAGAGCACCGTTAACGATCCGTCCAATCGTGCCACAAACTTTTGACGATACAATAAGGTCCACCAGCCATCTCATCACGCGAGATGAATCGCTTCGCAGGCTTGCAAAATTCCCGGACGCCGGGCCGAATACGAGGACCACATGAGCGAAAATCGGCGAAAGTATTGGATAGCCGCGGCTTTATTTCTGACATCCCTGGCGATCTTCGCCCTGCTGCCCTCGCGGCGGCTATTTGGACAGGCAGAAGATGCGAACCGGATGGTGACTCAGACGGTCAACAACAACCTGCGCACGATGCTCCGTGGCAGCGTCTATCCTCTGGCGCGAGCGGAATTCGATCAAGGCTCGGTGCCGGGATCAATGCCTATCAACCATCGCACCCTGGTCTTGCGGCGACCTCCGCAATTGCAGGCAGCCCTGGATCGATTCGACGCCGAACAGCAGGATCCTACTTCGGCAAATTATCACCACTGGTTGACACCCCAAGAGTTTGGCGAGCAATTTGGCGCTTCAGACACAGATATTGAGGCGGCGACCAACTGGCTGTCCTCCCAGGGATTCACAAACATCCATGTGGCAAACGGCCGGGGATTTATCGATTTTTCCGGCACAGCCGGCCAGTTCAACCAGGCTTTCCAAACGTCGATCCACTATTATTCGGTGCGCGGCCGTCAATACTGGGCAAACGCATCCAACCCGACGATTCCCACGGCTCTAGTTCCTCTCGTTGCGGGTATCGCCGCTCTGCACGATTTTCCGAAGCATCCTGCGATGCATATCTTTTCAAAGAAAACAATTGCGCCTTGGAAAGGAGTCCATCCGGCGTATTCGTTTCCTTCGGGGTGTGTCTCAGACGCAACAAGTGCGAACCTGTGCGGTTTTGGATTGAGCCCCGGAGACTTTGGGAGAATCTATAACGTTCTGCCGCTCTGGAATGCGGGTGTGGACGGCAGCGGCGTGACGATTGCTGTCATCGGGCAGAGCAACGTCAACCTTTCCGACATCGCAGCCTTCCGCTCAATTTTTGGACTGGCAGCAAAGGCGCCAACGGTGACGATTGTTGATGGGACGGATCCTGGAACCGGAACCGGGGACGAAAGCGAGTCGGACCTCGACCTGGAATGGTCAGGAGCTATCGCTCCAAACGCGAACATTAACCTCGTGACGGCCGCTACTGAAAACGGAGGAGTGGACGCGGCAGCCAATTTCGCAGTCGACAACAATGTCGCTCCCATCATCACCGAGAGCTACGACGCTTGCGAGCTAGACATGGGAACAGCGGGTAACCTGGAGTACGACAACCTGTGGCAGATGGCCCAGACTGACAATATCTCGGTTTTGCTTGCCAGCGGGGACAGCGGCTCAAGCGGCTGCGATTTTTTCGACCAGAGTGCCCCCTTAACCCCTCAGCCAGCAGAATTCGGACTGGCCGTGAGCGGGTTGTCCTCCACGCCGTTTGACGTGGCCGTGGGTGGCACCGACTTCGATCAGTTCGTCGATCCCGGGAATTTCTGGTCGACGACGAACACAACAGTCGGCAATCTTACGGAGGTCTCCGCCAACGGATATATTCCTGAAACGACGTGGAACATAACCTGCACGAACTTCATATTCGGGCTTGCCGGATTTGATGCGAACCCGGAGACGAATTGCAACGACACAGCAGACCTGATTGGCGTCTCGAATGGGAGCGATTTCAATTTTATCGTGACGGGCGCTGGTGGCGGCGGCATGAGCAATTGCACCGTGAGCGACCAACAGACGGTAGCCTCCTGCTCGGGTGGGTACCCAATCCCTTCCTGGCAGGTGGGACCGGGCGTGCCGACGAGCGGTCATCGCGCGGTTCCAGATGTATCGATGTTTGCAGGAAGCGGAATCAACTATAGCTTCTACATTGTCTGCCAACAGGATGCGACGGGGGTCTGCGACCTTGCTTCGGAGGACTTCGAAGCGGTCGGCGGGACTTCGGCGTCGGCACAGGTATTTGGCGCGATTATGGCGATGGTTGTACAAAAATATGGAGCGCAAGGAAATCCCAACCCAACGCTTTACAAACTGGCAGAAACACAGACGCTTTCGAATTGCAACTCGAGTAACTCGGCGGCGGGCACGTGCATTTTTTACGACACAACAAACGGAACAATCGCGCAACCCTGTGCCAAGGGATCGCCGAATTGCACGGTGACGAGCAGCGGGGACGCAATCGGCGTTCTGTCGGGTTACTCGTCGACGAGCGGCTACGATCTGGCGACGGGGCTAGGGAGCGTCAACGCTGCGAACCTCGTGAACAATTGGCAAAACACGACGAACAACGGCACGGCGGACTTTGCCGTTTCAGCCAATCCAAACACGATTAACATCAATGCCCCCGGAGACACGGGTACGGCGACACTCTCGTTTGTTTCCACAAATGGATTTACGGGCACGATCGACTTGGCAGCCAGCAACTGCGGAAGCATGCCGACGAACGCTAGCTGCTCATTTTCGCCGTCCTCTGTTTCATTGGCTGCGAATGGCACGGCAACCTCGACCCTCACGATATCGACCACGGCTGCCTCTCACATGTTGCCCTTAGGCGAGACGAAGCCTTGGGGAACCACTCCCCTGCTTTTGGCAATTGCTGGGACCCTTGGATTCTTCGTCCTGGCAGCTTCACGTAAGCAGGTCCGCTGGAGCACGGCATTGGGCGTGCTTGCGGTTGGACTCCTGCTCATGTGTGGCGCGTGTGGAGGGGGAGGAAGCAATAATAGCGGAGGAGGCGGTGGTGGGGGGAGTGGCAACACGACCCCGGCAGGACTCTACACCGGAGTGACGATCAGCGTCACGAGCGGAAGCACGACGCATACTGTGCCCCTGACAATCAACGTCGAATAGGCATCGACTATCCGAGGGACGACGGCGGCTGAATTTGTCCGTTGCGACCCCTACCAAAGACTTTCTCCTAGTTCTTTTGGGTTATAGACGGCGGAGAACGCGCTGATTAGGCTCTATGTATCGTGGGGTCGCTGAGCGCATGAGAAAAGTTTATTTGGTTGCGATTATTTTCGTCTTAGTCGTCGGGCTGGCCTACGGTGTCTTGAGCTATTTCATGGGAGGCCCTCGGGATGTTTACGGCTTCCTTCGCTATGCTCTTCCCCAATGGCATCGCGGTCCGCTCCACGTGGGCAATCGCGCCCCCGATTTTCGCGTCTATACGCTCGATGGACAAAATACATTTCCTTTGACCGATCACGTCGGCGCCCGGCCGCTTGTATTGATCTTCGGCAGTTATACGTGACCTCCCTTCCGGCGCCAGGTTGGCGACCTTGTGAAGATGTACAATGACTACAAGGACCGCGCCGATTTTCTGGCCGTCTATATTCGCGAAGCTCACCCACAGGACGAATGGCAGATGCAATCGAACGTCGACCAGGGGGTCTGCTACCCGCAGCCACACACTCTCGCGCAGCGTATCGCCATCGCGAACGATTTCACCAAACGCTTCCAGTTTCCGATTCCTATGGGAGTGGACGATATGAAGGACACTGCGGATAGGATGTATGGGGGGTGGCCGGAGAGGATTTATATCATCGATGAATCTGGCAAAATCGTCTATCAAGGAGGACTAGGACCGTTTGGCTTCCACCCGCAAGAGGCAAGAACTTGGTTGGCCCAGCGATTCCCCTCCCCGCAAGCTGCCGACTGAGCCCATACACCACATCTGTCTCTTTCTTCTGCCGTGCGAATCATCCGGCAATCAAACTCAGCCCTTCGTGCGCGAACGTTCTATTGAGGAGGTTGCTTCGACAGAGGCGTCCCAATCTTCAATCTTGTCGTTTATGCCGAGCATTGCGAGGTACGCTGGATCGAGATCTTGATAGAGCAGGTCCTCTGGGGATTGAGAAGCCGCCTCGTGGCGGTGAGCGAGATAATTTGCAATGTAGACGACCCCTACACAGTCAAGCTGATCCTGGGGCACGCGCTGAGGACGGTGGTGATGCGCCACCGCTTCCACCACCAATGTGGGCAGGCCCCAAATGGCGAGCAAATAGGCTCCGACCTCCGCGTGCGAAACGCCCATCAGTTCTTCCTCCACTTCGAAAAGCGGCCGGCGCTCCTCGCGAGCGCCCGATATGGCGCGCGCAAAATGCTTGGGTGATTTCATCGCCATCAGGAGCTTGCCTACGTCGTGAAGCATTCCAGCGACAGAGACGGCATTGTGGATATTGGCCGCAGCGGGAATCCTGGAGGCAATGTGCGCAGTGAGCTGCGAATGCAAGTGAACTTTCTCCATGGAGAATCCCGGGATAGCCGCCGCGCCCTCGAAAATACGAAATACATCCGCGGACAAAACGAGATTTTGCATCGTCGAAATTCCCAAATAGCTGACCGCTGCCGATATGGAGGAAATTTCACGCGGGACGCCGAACAGTGCGGAATTGACGAGCTGGAGGATTTTCGCGGAGATTCCCACATCTTGTTCGACGATTCTCACCACGTCGCGTGTGGATGCTTCCGGATTCATGAGCTTTTCCCGCAGTGCAAGATAGGTGCGAGGGAGAACCGGAAGGTCTTTCACTGAACCGACGATGCTTGCCAGAAGCTTGTTTCCAAGTACGTTGGAAAGGCTCGTCGCGCGCTCGATTGCAACGCGCAGAGAGCCGATGTCGCAGGGTTTGACGAGGAACTGGTGAGCCACCGGAACAGCGCGGAGAGCGTGCGCAAGTTCACCCTGGCTTGAAAGAATAATTCGCACGATTTCCGGATGGCGTTCGCACACTGCCTTCAGAAAGGTTGCTCCATCCACGCCTGGCATCTGAAGATTTGAAATGACGACATTCGCGGGGGATGTTGCAAGCATTTTGAGTCCGGTATCGCCGTCAGGGGAGAAAGTGACTTCCCAATGACCCGAAAGCGGCGCGAGGACCTCCCGAAGCGAATTTTCCTCCACTGACGTGCTTCCGACGAACATGAGTTGTTTCATTCGAGTCCTCTCGGATGCTACTCGACCCGGCTTGCAGGTAAACGGGAGACTGCCCGTGCGCACATTTCCGCTCGCCGTGGCGCAAATGACAGATATCCTTAAGCGGACAGCCCGATTTTCAGGAAGGAGAGTTCAAAAGAATCAAGAGAGGGTAAATCCAGAAGAGTAGCGTTCCGGAAGAACGCCACCGCCGTCGTCACCTTAAAACCTTCGCCTGTCGACCCTGGCAGCCGACCCCCGCAAAAAGTATAGAGGAGAAAACTCGCTCAGTCCATCGAGTGTGTCCAGGAAATCAGCTAGAGCAAAGTCGCGTCGGTATGTGTCAGCAGGATCCGGCAACCAATCCCGCAAGCGGGTCCCTCTATAACGCTGGCGATGCAGGTCGTCCTGTTAGTTCGGGTTCTTGTGCTTCCCTAACAGCCCACCTATCACGCCCGCAGCAGATCCCGACTGAGAGCCCTTGTTCGAGCTTCCTAGGACGTTGCCGAGGCGATTGCCAATCGCCGACTTCACAATGGCGGAAGTGTCAGGAACAAAGACCGGATTGGAGGTCGTCCCCTGGATCATAAAAGGGATTCCTCCGCTTTGCTTGCTGCCGCCACCTCCCGTAAGAGCACTCAATCCAGAGTTGGCAGCTCCCAAAGCACTGCCGATTCCTGCCAAGTTGGCCAGCATCTTGAAATTCAGTTGGCCCGTGGGGCTGATTGTGCCGTTGCCCGTCATCGAGCCGAGCGAAGCGACCACGAGGTTGAGATTCTGTGCCTGAGTTCCGGATGGATCAACGCGCAAGTTGGTGCTGAAGGTCTGAATTTCCGTATCGGAGCCTCCTCCACCGGTGTGTCCCGTGAACGCCTCGAGAGCAGACAGCTTGGAACCCAAGCTGAATCCTGCCAGCTTGGCATCGGAAATTTTCACGGGACCTTCAATGGCCAGCTTGTCCACTGGTCCGCTTAGCGCCAGATTCAAGTCCATCGTCCCGCTCTTGAGAGAAGCACCGGAGGGCAACGAAATACCCACCGCAGGGAGAGCACCCTCTAAATCGGGTACGGGCATTCCATTCCCAGCGAGTTTCATCTGGATAGAGGTAGTTTCTCCCGTCATGTTGTACGAACCGGTCAAATGCGCAAGCGCCTTGCCGATATGAATGTCGCCTTGCTTCAAGACTCCCGTGCTGCGCTTGAGATCGTAGTCTGTGTTGTAGTCGACGTTGACAGGAACCGAGGAGGGCGCGCCATGCGGCGAGGCCTTCAATTTTGTGGCCTTGACAGTTCCTTGAGAGGAAGCGGTTTCTCCATTCGAAGTAAGGTTGCCGCCGAAGTCGAGAAGTCCAGCGATCCCGGACGAGGGATCGATGAAGCCAGTCGAAGCGAGATCGAGATGCTGGACGTCGATCTTCGCGTTCAAAGGCGTGGAAGACATATCGGTCCGGTTGATCGGACCAGCCTTGCCATCCACCTTGATGGCCGCATTGCCGGGCCCCGTCGCAGAAACCGAGATCGGAAACTCCGTGGTGTAGGAAAGGTCCGAAGATTCGAGATTGACATCATCGTATTCGCTGGGCTTCGTGTGTGAACCGACTGTTCCGACAAGAATCTTGCCGTTCGAGATGGTCAGCTTCTGGATGTTGAAATCCGTCGAACTTGTGGAATCTCCGGCCATGGAAGCGTACTCAAGAGCTGGCGCCGCAGGGGCTGCCTGCGAAGACTTCGCGATCCCACTCCCGAGAGAAGAATAGTTCCACTTTCCGGACGGCGAATGAAGAAGAGTAACTTCAGGCGAGTCGATGGAAAAAGAACGGACCTCAACCTTCTTGGAAAAAATTAAAGGAAGGAGTTCTACTCCGATGGTCAACTGCTTTGCACGAAGGAAGGGCGACTGGCTGAACGCAGGGTCATCGGAAACTGCGACGTCGTCGACAGTGACACCTCCAGAAAAAATGGAGAGCGAGATATTTCCAATATCGACTTTGCGGCCGAGCGCGGCGTTAAGGTTCGACTCCAATTGAGGCTTGAATTGGTTGGCATTCACGAAAAACGGCAAGGCAATCAAGACGATCAAGATGAGCACAATGACGATGCCGACGCCAATCAGGACTTTTTTCATGACACACCTCCCTGCAAGATTCTCGAACAGACAGGGCCGAAGCACTCCCACGCGGGAGCGTTATCATAACTCCCCATGTGTCTACGGGCAAACAACAGTATCAACTGGTCGCCCGCGTGATTTGGCCGCGAGTTTGCACCTGAAAATGCTAAAATTTTACTTTCTGTTTCGAGCGGCGCGTTGCTCGAGCCCCAACGAGGATACAAACGTTGGTTCTGCCGCTAGGAGATCACGGAGTGCAAAGGATCGCTCTAATCGTCAGTCTGGCTCTTGCCAGTCTATTTCCAGTCGCGCACGCCGCCAGCGCGGGCAAGAATGCGACCAGTTCATCCGATATTGAACACCGCCTCCTCCTATACAACACGCACACAGGCGAACGGCTCGAGATCGTCTACCGTCGAGGAAGTAGCTACGTTCCTGCAGCCATTGCCAAATTGGATTATTTTCTCCGCGACCATTGGACCGGCCAGGTGCGTCATCTCGACCCTCGCCTCTACGACATTCTCGAGGCTCTTACACAGCAAGTGGGACGGCCCGACAGTGAAATCGATATTGTATGTGGCTACCGGACAGCCGCCAGCAATGCGGCGCTGCGGGAAAGAACAGCAGGAGTCGCGCGCAACAGCCTGCACATCCAAGCGGAAGCTATCGACTTGAGAATGCCAGGCGTGAGCACGGAAAAATTGCGGGAAGCGGCGCTTGCCCTTCACCGCGGTGGCGTCGGCTATTACCCGCACTCGGACTTCATTCACGTGGACACGGGAAGAGTGCGGCAGTGGTGCTTCGACTGCACTCCCGAGCAAATGCAGGGAGATTAGTCTAGCCACTAAGGAACAGTAAAAGCCTAACGCCGGATACGATTAGCCCAGCCGACCAAGCCCGGTTGTTCTTCGCCCGTTAACCTGAACGGAAGCACACTCTCCTCAAACCGGTTCCATTCCCGAAGTCACCCGAGACACTTAATCGCCGGGCACTACCGGAAGACTGATAAACGTGGCGTCGTCGGGGGTGTGCCAGATCCTCTGCGTTGCCTTCTGATAATCTTCCGGCTTCGCATAGAAAATATTCGGGACGAACGTCTGCGGGTTACGATCATACAGGGGGAAGAGAGTCGATTGCACCTGCACCATGATGCGGTGCCCCGGAAGAAATACATGATTGACCGTCGGAAGACCAAACCGATACAGGAGCGGCTCATTCGGTGTGATCGCCTCGGGATGCTCAAAGCTCGTGCGGTAACGCCCGCGGAAAATGTCGAGGGAAATCGCGAGTTCGTAACCGCCCATTTCTGGCTGTGACGGATACGTATTCGGATAAACATCAATGAGCTTAACAACCCAATCACTGTCGGAGCCGCTCGTGGACGCATATAGATTCACAATAGGCTGTCCACTCACACGAATCGGAGATGTAAGAAGAGGAGTTACATATGACAAAACGTCCGGGCGGCGATCCACGAAACGCTGGTCGTCCACCAGCCACTGGTGCCAAGCCTCGGCGTCGGATGCTACAACGGGGCGTGGCCTATACGGCACAGGCTTCGAAGGGTCGGAGACATACTCGTCAAACTTCGCGGAGGAAGCGACGGGAGGATCGAAGGATAGGGCACCGTCTGCCGTCAAGTACAGTGGCTTTGACTTGTCCGAGCAGCCACTGTCGCAACTTAACGGCCAGGCCTGCAAGCGGTCCCAGTGGTTCTCCCCCGTGTTGTAGATGAACACCGGCGGTGTATCAGCCTTGGGAGCGCCGTCCATCAGATACTGATTGAAAAATGGAAGCAGCACATCGCGCCGAAACTGCAGCGTCGTGTCTCCATTCCAACGTAGTGGTCCAAGGGAATAGCCATCGTAGTTCACTTGGCTGTGCCGCCACGGTCCCATCACAAGAAAGTTCTTATCGTTATTCTTGTCCCTGGGTTCGACGGCCTCGTAGCAATGGATTGCTCCCCACATATCTTCCTGGTCCCACAGGCCCTGCAGCCACATGACCGGAACCTTAAGCGGTACGGAAGCCATGATTTTGTCCAGCGCCTGTCCTTGCCAGAAGGCGTCGTAGGCTGGGTTTTCCTCCACCTTGCGCCAGAAGGGGAGCTGTTCCAATCCACCCTCTCGCGCGAAGTCGCCAGCAGAACCTTTGCGGAGAAAGTTGGTGTAGTCGTCGTAGCTCTCGCGCGGAATGGCCGATCCCTGCCCGCGGGCTGTAGTCTGTTCGGTAAAATAGTCGAGATTGACTTGCCGGAAGGCGCCGTAATGAAACCAGTCGTCGCCCATCCAGCCATCCACCATAGGGCTTTCCGGCGCAGCCACCTTCAACGCCGGGTGCGGATCAATGAGGGCCATCACAACTGTAAATCCTTCGTAGGAAGAGCCAAGCATGCCGACCTTGCCGTTGGATTCCGGGACGTGCTTCACCAGCCAATCGATCGTGTCATACGCGTCTGTCGTGTCATTCACGCCACTCGAGTTTAGCGGACCAAACGGAGGAGGCGTCATGATGTAGGCGCCTTCGGAACCGTATTTCCCGCGGACATCCTGGAAAACGCGAATATATCCGGCGTTGACGAAGACATCGTCTCCTTCCGGCAACTCGTCGAGCATGTACGGAGATTCCGTACGCGCAGCGCGACGCGCGGCGTTGTAGGGCGTGCGGGTCAGGATCATAGGGGCATGCTTTGCGCCTTTCGGTATCACGATCACGGTGTAGAGCTTCACGCCATCCCGCATCGGAATCATTTCGACCCGCTTAACGTAGTCATAACCTGAGGTCGACGGCGTGAACTTTGCGGGAATATCCGACTGAAGTTGTTTCTCCTGAGCATATCCGGAAATAGCGAAGCAGAGGATGGTAAGAGCAATGGCGAAATATCGAAGAAATTTCATAGCACGTCCTTAGCAAATTAGGCTGATATACAAGGCATCAAAACAAAATTGCATAAGCGAAGAAGCACCAAAGACTACTGTAGGCGAGAGTGCTTCGCAACCCGTTGGCGTATCGCCCGTAGTTCGCTCGAAACACCGAGTGCGTCTATCCCTCGAACACGTCTCAGTAAGGGCAGAACTAGCTGGGATAGGGATAGCCGCTGGCCAGGGCTTGCTCGAGTGCCGCATCATGTCCGTAGATATCGTCGAAGAAGTGAACGGTACCGTCGTCAGCCACAAAAACAGTCCCGTAAATAATGATCACGGGGATCGACTTTGCCAAATCGACGCGAACCGTTTGATTTCCATTCATTGCGGCGCGAATTTTAGCAGCATCCCATCCCGGGTTATTGCGTAGCACCCAGACTGCCAGGTCAACAGGCCGCTCCAAGCGGATGCATCCGTGGCTGAAATCTCTGCGCGAGCGCGAGAAGAGCGATGTGGCCGGAGTGTCGTGCATGTAGACGTCAAAATCGTTCGGAAACATAAATTTGATCAGGCCAAGTGAGTTCTTGGGACCTGGCTTCTGCCGGATCATCAGCCGTCCCGCGCGAAGCTGTTGGAGAATTTCTGGTGTGACTTCTCCCGCCCCCACGGGATTCTGACGCGCGTCGACGATTTCAAAATTTTCCTTTTGAAGATAATTGGGGTTGCGCGCCAGCGCGGGAAGGATTTCGGCTTTCACGATTGAGTAGGGCACGTTCCAATACGGTCGGATGATCACATACTGGATGCGGCCCGTGAAGACAGGTGTGAGGTGGTTGTACGCTTTGCCCACTACAACGTTCATGGTGAACGCGAGTCTGAGGTCATCATCGTAAGCGCGGAGGCGAAATTCCGGAATGTTCACGACGATGGGTGCGCCGCCAAAAGATATCGGAAGCCAGCGCCAGCGCTCCAAAGTGAGCTCGATCTGCGTGACTCGGCTCGAAAACGGGACGTTCATCTCTTCGATCGTCTTCGCGCCGAGAACGCCGTCGGGAGTAAGCCCATGTCGCGACTGGAAGTGCTTCACTCCATCAACGACCGGACCTTCATACAAGGTTGAATTTTCAGCAATCGTCGCATCCGCTGGCAGATCGCCAACCAATTTCAGGAAGTTGGCGAGTCCTGCTACATCCGCATAAGTCCCACCAGGCTTCACAGCGATCTTGACCATTGGAAGCGGCGGCGACTGCTTCGCGACCAATGCTCGATACGTCTGCAAGGCGCGTTGCGTACGCCAATAGCCGGGAAATGGCGGCTCGACATGCGTGAGAATGTTTTCAAGGTCATTCGAATCGACGACGTCTGCAGCGAGAAACTCCGGAAGATTCAGCTTCTTCTGATTCACATCGAGATTGAAATCGAGATGCTGTGGATTCACCCGGCCAATGTGCAAATCCGAGATATAGCGCATGATGGTGATGGTCATGGCGACATCGAAATGAATTGCGTCGATTTCTTTCGGGTTTCGATTTGCAGGAGCCAAATTGGCGATGCGGGCCGCCCATCGAGAGCCATCGTAGTCCTCGGGGTTCAAGCCCTTTGTGTCTGCGGTTTGAAAGCGCGCAATCAATGTCCCGGCCTGTGGGCTGGGTTGCATATCACGAACCCAAGGTAAGGAGTATTGGTAGGAAGCGTAAAACTCCTGCACGTACTTGCGATAGTCGCTGAAATCAGGCCAGCGAAGTTCGGAAAAATTACCCGAGTCGACGATAGAGCGCAGCTCGGCCTGCCCCGCAGGGCTGAGCGGCTGAGGTGGAATCGACGCAGCAGCGACCGATGACGATTGCGTGGACCGAAATATGAAGTGCGCCAGACGAGGCGCGGAACACAGGAACGCAATAGGAAATAGGGCGAAAGACAGACTGCGCAGGTGGTTGCGACTGGTCATAGGCGCTCCATAGTATCAGCGGTTGGAAGGGCTCTCATTTTTCCATAAAGGCGCCAGAGAGTCTCGCATAATGTCCCCCTGCTTTTCATTTCTCGCCGGCTGTTGAGTTGCACAGCCTAGAGAACCCGTGCTTCCCGAACGAGATCACGTATCTCGGCACTGTTCAGAACATCCGTCCGAGGCGGAAGAAGATGCGCCCCTGACCGTTGCTTCCGTAACTCCCGCCAAGGAACAGAACTCCTAGCCTCGTCACACTCACCCACCCGAGTACTCCATCCTGGAAAAGCTGCGATTGAGTGTTGTTCGAGTAAGCGCTGCCGAGTTCGTAGCCAGTAAAAAGATATAAACGGCTGAAGATGCCGATCGGATCCTCGGACAGCGTGCGGAAGAGGTACCCGTTCGCGTTGTAGTAATTGTCTCCCCTTAACTGGAAAGGGCCCAGCGAACTCAATTCCAGAGGCCCACCGAGAGTAAACGTCCCCAAGGGAGTAACGGTATTGAGGGCAGTACCACCGCCTGCCTTGCCTATAATCAGCCAGTTGTCGCCTAGCGTGTGCGCACCCAGCAGATGTGCTTGAAAAACAGGATATTTCTTGCTGACGTCGGGAGTGGAAAACATCCAACGGGCTTCCGCATCAGCGCGAACTCCGGATTGGGGAAGGAGTGGACTATCCGTGCCGTCATAAGCCCAGCGCGCGCGAAGATAGTTCGAGTTCCCTGTAATTTTTGGAAGGTCCGCACTCCCTATCGTTGTTGAAGCGTTGATGTTGGACCAGACGGCGCCAACGCGAATTTCGGTGTTCCGGTTCCAGGCAAAGCCGATGTCGCCACCCGCCCCCGCATCGCGGACCGCGTATAAGGCGTTGTTTACGTTTCCTGAGTAAAGATACTGCAGCTGGCGGTCAAGAAAGAGGCGTGGCGCCAGAAAGAAGCGGGTTGAGTGCAAGCGCCAGTAGTATTCCGAAGATAACCCGCTGTCCGTGCCGAGGCCGTAATTGATTCGAAGTTCCGAGAGGGGTGAGCCGAGGTCCAGGAACGTCACGCGCCCGGCGAAGTCAAACCGGATGTCGCGAGTTTCTGTGCCATCGATCGTGAACCCGAAGTTCAGGAGTGGTGGACCGTAATTTTTGCCGGTAAGGTGGACGCTAAGCTCCGGCTTTCCATCTTCCCAGATTTCGTCATAGCGCCCCGAGGAATAGAGGCCGTTGCCAACCACATTTTCAATCGTCTGGGCCACGGCGGAGGGGGTAGATGGTTTGGCAATTAAATGATCGAAGTCTTTCGTGTCGATCTTCTGCTCGTCGGCCCCGCCACGGACAGCCAACAGTTGCGGCGGCTCCCAATGGCGGGTGTGATCCTCCCGTGATTTCAGATAGGCGTTCCAATCGACATCGCTCAGAGACAACGTAGAGAGAAATCGCGATTTTGCCTCGGCCGCTTTGTAGCCGCGTGCCTCAAGGTCACCTGCACGCGTAAAATCCGCCGCGGAAAAGCCCTTCAAATCCGGTGCAATCACCAGATCGGCATCGAGCAGACTTCGCCGCTCATTTTCACTCACCATTACGCTGATGGATTGCGCAGCAACAGAAAATAGCGTGGCTTTCGAAGGGTCGAACTTCTCTCCGTTGTCCAGGGAGACGGCAATAACGATGTCGGCTCCCATCTTTCTGACAACATCGACGGGCAAGTTGTCCATCAAGCCGCCGTCCACAAGCTCCATATTCCTTACTTGGACGGGTGCGAAAATCGCGGGTAAAGACATGGTGGCTCTCAAGGCTCTGCCGAGAGATCCTCTGTCGAGAACAACTTTTTTTCCGTCCACCAAATCGGTGGCCACACAACGAAATGGAGTGGGCAGGTCGTCGAAACTGCTCATATCTCCATAGGGCGCGGCGAATTGACTGATGATCAGGCCGACTGCTTGCCCAGAATTAAGGCCCGAAGGCAGCCGGAGGCCGTCTCGGTATCCAAATTCGAGATAATTCGAAAAGTCGATGACATCTTGCTTGCGGCGAAACGACAAATTCTCATACGAGATTGACGGGCCAAAGGCTTTCCCCCAGTCGATTCCCGCAATGAATTGCTGAATTTCGGTCGCATTTTCCCCCGAGGCATAGATGCCGCCGATGAGTCCACCCATGCTCGTGCCGGCAACGTAGTCGACGGGTATATGGTGTTCGGCAAACCACTTCAACACACCCACGTGCGCCAGACCCAGCGCACTCCCTCCGGCAAAAGCCACGCCAATCTTCGGCCGCTTGTGAAGAGTGGGCGATTGCTGCGCTGCCGCAGAAACGGATAGCAGGAAGAATGCCAGGATGGCGCAAAACACACTTCGTGTAGATGCGTTCATTTTGTTCCTCGAATGGAGCCACACCAGGTGGCGTATAAGCTGGGCAATCTTTCAGATGCGTTCGGCCGGCAAACAGCGTACCGCAGCGCACGTCGAATTTTCAGTCGAGAAATGACTCGTAGTCCGGAGGAAATACAACCTGGGGAAGAGACCTCCTAAATGAAGATGGAGGTCTAGACAAGCTAGGGGGCTGGCGTTAACCGCTTGCGTAGCATCACAGAGAACATCAAGCGAGTAATTCCACTAATCATCATGCTGATTCCTACCAGCGTCCCGATAACCCATTCCGCGCTCGACGGCCAAGTCTTCCAGACCAGAAACCCGAGAATCAACGTGACGACGCCGTCGAAAAGGTACCAGCCGGCTCCTCCGGCCTTCCGGTGTTGAAAAAACAGGATGACTTCGAGAACACCCTCAATAACAAGATAGAAGGCCAACGCGAGCGTAAGGGTCGCCAAACCTCGGGCGGGGTGATCGAGCAGGTAGATTGCGATGACGAGATAAAGTATCCCGAGCAATATCTTAAGAAGCACTCCACCAGCCTTTCGCGTGATCCATGCGAATACGAAGTGCGCGCCGGAAGCAAAGACCAGCATCCACGCGACAAAGAGGTTGACGGCAATACCGGCTTCCAGCGGCAATGCAATAGCGAGAATGCCCGCGAGAATGAGGACGATGCTGATTGCGATCGACCAACCTGTCGCCTTCCGGGCAATTCCTCCTATCGTCAGATCGCTCATAACAATTCCTCCGATGCAAAATACAGATGCCTTATATCATTGGCACGCAAGTTTTTCACAGCGCGATTTTTCGAGAGAAAGGTTGGGATGCAGCGATGAAACCAACGAGCCTCGCAAGTCATGGTAGAGTTACTCTGCCGCGAGATTTATCGTGGTGGTGAAGACGATTGCCGACTCCAAATTCCGCAGCGTTTCCTGTCAACGGTACCTCATCCAACAGGATCACAGAGAAAGCCCAGGAAGAAATCTGGCTGACTCAGATCGTGTGGCGTTGGGGTGTGCGCCACTGGCTTGCAATCGTCGCTCTTTCAATGGTTGCTCTCATTCCGTGTTTCTGGCACCAAAGAATCGAAGCGGGAGACCTTGGCAGTCATACTTACAACGCATGGTTGGCACAACTGATTGTCCGCGGACACGTAACCGGGCTCGCAATTGTCTGGATGTGGCATAACGTTCTCTTCGATCTCTTGATGGCCGGCTTTGGCAAGGTTTTCAGCCTGCATGTCGCCGAAAAGATCTCCGTATCCATGTGCGTTCTGGTCTTCTTCTGGGGATCTTTTGCGTTCGTTGCTGCAATCAACAGCCGCCCCTCATGGCCATTGGTTCCATGCCTTTTCATGTTCTCCTATGGATGGACGTTTGAAGCCGGATTCCTGAACTACTATGTCTCGCTCGGGATTTCCTTCTTTGCCCTTGCCATCCTTTGGAGAGGGCGGTCTTGGGAGAAGCTCGGCGCGCTGATACTCGCCCCTCTTACGCTCTTGGGCCATGCCGTAGGATTTGCCTGGCTTCTGGCAGCGAGCGCCTATCTTGGCGTCTATCAGGTTGTTTCAGGCCGATGGCGCGTGCTCCTTCTGATTACAGGCGTCGCGGCCCTTGCGGCATTGCGCTTCTTTCTCTACCACCGCTATGTTGCCGATCCGGAAAAGAGCCCGTTCTATTGGTTTACGGGAGCTGATCAAATCGCCATGTCCAGCCCGTGGTATTGGGTCTTGGCAACTGCTTTTTTGGCGCTCGCAGTCTTTTGCTTAGTCTCAAGTACATTTGCGAACCAACATGAAGGGATCCACAACGATGCGATCTGGCTCCCCATTCACTTATACATTCTCGCTCTAATAGGAACATACCTTCTGCCGGATGGCATTCACGTTCCCCCCTATTCGGCAGCGTTGGCCTTGATTACACCGCGGCTCACCCTCATCGCCGGGATCATGCTCTGTTCCTTGTTGGGAGCTACCAGACCCCAAACCTGGCATTTGCTGGGATTTTCCGCAATCGCGGTAGTGTTTTTTGCCATGCTCTACCGGGATACCGGGCAACTGAACGAAATGGAAGCGAAAATTGAGCGGCTAGTCCGCACTCTCCCTCCTGATCAACGCGTGCTGGGAACGATCCTGCCAGAGAAAAACTCACGCTTTATCGTGCAGCACATTCTTGACCGTGCGTGTATCGGACACTGCTTCAGCTATGGAAATTACGAGCCCTCCTCCGGCGCATTTCGCGTGCAAGTGATCGACACGAACCCCTATGTGATGGAAGACGGTGAGGCCACCGCAGAGATGGAAGACGGCAAGTACATTGTTCAACCGGAGGATTTACCTGCCTACCAGGTCTACCAGTGTGGTCCCTACTATTTGGATCTCTGCATCCGCACTCTCGCCGCAGGGGAAGTGAATGATGCAGGAGCATTTCACTCAAAGGCCCACCAATAGGAGTTCCATCGAAACCGTCAGGGCGAAAAAGCCAAACCCGCTACCGCGGCTCTTAGTTCAGTAGGCCGAAGACAATTACGCCTGTTGGCGTTCCTACATACACTTTGCCGTTGACGATCATGGGAGTGATGTATTTATTGTCGGAGAAATTATCGCGGCCATTCGCTGCTTGATTGCTGTTGTAGAGTTCGGTTGCAAGGTTCGTCGCGTCATAGGCATGCAAAACGCCGCCGTTGTTATTCTCAACGGCCCAAACAATGCCGTTGGAAGCTCCGTTTGCCGAAATACTTGGCGTTGTCCCAGGATATCCGAAGTTAGCAGAAGACTGAGAACTGGGAGGCGTCGCCAGCTTGGCGTTGGAAAACGCAAAAGCTTTCAAGTTGTCTCCAACGGCCCCATAGTAAAGCGTATTGTTGAAGTAGGCTGGCATCGACCACGCTCCCCCGCTGATCCCATTCGATGTAACTTCCTGATAGATATTGTCCGTCGATGAATTGAATTTACCCATCGACGTGCGGTCGCAGAGATAGATGATGCTGTCTTTTCCCGCACCAACGGCCAACTGCCTTGTCTGACCGTTGCCGTCAGTCATATTTGGCAGGACGAGCGCCCCGCCAGAGCCAAGATCGACATCTCCGTTCGACTCGGAAACCGTATTGTGCATGGTGAAGTAGTCGGCGACCGCCAGTTGATTGTTCGTTGTCGTGAGCCTGACAAACGCGTTTCCGTAATCATGTTGGTTTGGAAAGCCATTGTTATCCAGTGTTGTGTCGAAAGTTCCATTCGCCATCAGGAGATAGATACTTCCAGAAGAGTCGGCGGCCAATCCCGCGCCCGACATCCACACAGATCCCAAGTGCCCGTTCGGCGTCAGATCGATCACGCTTGTCTGTTGCAGCGTGGAAGCATTGTAACCAATCACCCAAGCCGTATACGGCGCATCATCGCAATGGGACGACCAGCTCGTATAGACCACCCCGTTGAGGAGCAAAAGTCCGGGCCTCTCCTTGTACTGCTTCGGATCAAAAACGACGTTCCCGTTGGAACTGTTATCCCCTGTACCTGGGTACGCGGCTTGAACCGTTACGGGGCTTCCAGACAATTCGCCGCCCGTTGTAAGGTCGAGCGCGTGGAGCCGCTGATAGTAATTTCCAGAGCTGTCTTTCGACATCGCGACGACCCACATCGTGCCATGAGGACCAGCAGATGGGTCGATCACAGGAGTCGACGTGACGCCAATTTCAGGACTCACTTGCCCGCATCCACGATCATCGCTCGTCGTCTCATTGGCCCCAACCAGTGAAACCTGCCAAAGTTGTGTGAACGTGTCGGCATCGAACGCGTACACAAGGTCATGTTCGGTGGCGACAAAAACTACGTTGTGCGAGGCGCCATTCACCGTGAGGTTCGGAACGTAAAGCGGTTCGGCATCAACGAGCCCTGTGACCGAGAGAAATCCTACTTTTCCAAAGGACGAAGGGTTCACATTCGCAGGCGTCAGAATCGTCTCATTAAGGTTCTGGCCCGTCCGGGCGTTGTCGTTATGATAAGTGAGCACGCTGACGGTAGACGTTTGGCTGCTCGTTACTGTAAGCGTTGCCTGGGTGCTGGTGGCAGAGCCTGCGGAATTCGTGACGACTACATCAAACTTCGACCCGTTGTCGGCAGACGTGGTAGCTAGTGTGGTGTAGCTCGACGCGGTCGCGCCCGAAATGTTCGCGCTGTTCTTCTGCCACTGGTAACTGAGGGGCGATGTTCCGGTCGCCAATACGGAAAAAGTAGCAGTTTGGCCGACGACGACTGTCTGGCTTGTAGGTTGTGTTGCGATGGTGGGCGCGACCGGCGCGGATGTTACGGTAAGCGTTGCTTGAACACTCGTGACGGAACCTTCTGAATTAGTAACAACCACATCAAACTTGGCTCCATTGTCAGCGGACGTGGTGGCAGGCGTGGTGTAAGTAGACGAGGTTGCTTCTGAGATGTTTGTGCTGTTCCTTTGCCATTGGTAGGTTAAGGGCGATGTTCCGCTCGCCGATACGGAAAAAGTCGCAGTTTGGCCGATGACGACACTAAGACTCGATGGCTGGGTGGTGATGGAAGGTGCGGTAGTTCCCGAACCGGAGGTGCCCCCATTGCCGGAGCAGGACGACAACATGCCCACGCTAATCAACAAAGCCGTGGCCCAAGAAGAGAAGTGCGTTCTCTTTCCCAAGTTCGCCCTCCAACTGCTCTTTTCTCAAGGCTACTTCAGGACTTGGCCCAGAAATGCGCCAAATCCTGCAGCTTAGATATTCGAGGCAAGGCACGACCTAGTTATGCTCAAAGGTATTCTAGTTCTATGGCGAGGGAAAACTCACCTGTACCGGGGTACAGGATTCGTCAAGCTGCACCTGAAGACTACGAAAGGGTACTTATCGCGAATCAATGTTGCGAAGAATTCTAGTGGGATTTGATAATTAGAGTTGTATCGCTTTGAGGGTCCTAGCTCTATAGGCCCTCGGCCGTGGTAGGCTGCCCCGCCGACAATTCTCTCGCTCCGTGTTTTCTCTTATCGTAGATCCAGGCGGCGATGCGCATCGCCAGCAGCACTCCAACTACGCATGCATAATCAAGCGGCTTGTGTATGTCGGATTTGACGAGCCAAAAATAGTGAATCACACCGGCAATCGCGCTCGCGTAAATGGCCCGGTGAAGCAAGCGCCACCGTTTGCCCCCCAGACGCCGAATCCAGCCCGCAGTGGAGGTAATCGCTAAGGGAACCATCAGGAAAAATCCGAGCATCCCCACGGTTATAAAGCGGCGCTTCTCGACGTCATCCACCATGTCGCGTAAATTGAAAAACTTGTCCACGCCAAACCACATCGTGAAATGCAAGCAACCGTAGAAAAATGCAAACAGCCCCAGCATGCGCCTGAATCGGATGAGATCCGGGAGACGCAATATCCTACGGAACGGAGTGATCGCAAGCGTGAGGAGCAGAAACCGAAGAGTCCAATCGCCGGTCGCATGCGTCAGGAACTCGATCGGGTTCGCAGTCAATTCACCGTGCAAAGCGCGGAGAAGCAGGTTCCCCAATGGGAGAAGGCATGCCGCAAACAAGAGGGCTTTCGCATATTTGCTCCGCAAGAACGCGCTCACGTGGCGCTCACCATCAGAAGTATTTTCTTAGGTCCATGCCGGTGTACATGCCTGCGACTTGGTCCCCGTATCCGTTGAACATTAGCGTCGGACGGCGGAAAAACTCACCGAGGCGCCGCTCCTTGGCTTGGCTCCAGCGGGGATGATCCACGTTCGGATTCACGTTGGAATAGAACCCGTACTCTTGCGGATTTGCGAGGTTCCATGTCGTCGGCGGCTGGTCTTTGACGAAGCGAATTCGTACGAGCGATTTGATGCTCTTGAAGCCGTACTTCCACGGAATCACCATGCGGACAGGGGCGCCGTCCTGATTTGGAAGCGTTTCACCATACATGCCAAACGTGAGCAGCGTTAACGGATTCATTGCCTCGTCCAGCCGCAGCCCCTCGACGTACGGCAGTTGGATCCCGGCGAGCGGTCCGAGAGGCATCTGGCGCACATCATAGTAACTCTCAAAAGCTACGAACTTCGCCTTCTCCGTCGGCTGCACAAGATTCGCAATCGTGCTGAACGGATATCCGATCCACGGCACAACGATCGACCAGGCTTCGACGCAGCGATGCCTGTAAATCCGCTCTTCGAGAGGTGCCAGAGCCAGAATCTCATCCATCGTGAACTTGCGCGGCTTCTTTACTTCGCCGCCGACCGTGACAGCCCAGGGAGACGTAACGAAATTTCGAGCATTCTGCGCAGGATCTTCTTTGTCGGTGCCGAACTCGTAGAAATTGTTGTAGTGCGTCACATCGTTTTCCGGCGTAACCGTCTCGGTCGTGCTGTAAGGCCACTTCTTCACATTGTTTAGCCTGACAGGCACGGAACCGGTTGCCGGACCATTCAGCAGATACGAGTATTTCTTCCACCCGAGCACGGCTGAACCCGTTACCAGTAGCCCCAGAAGAAAATTGCGGCGATTCTGGTAAACGCCTTTCGGCGTAACGTCCGAGTACGTCAACTCATCTTTGTGTTTCAAGAGCACGGCGTAGCCTTCGGCCCTCCATATCAATTACGCAGAATATACCAGCATTGGATTCACACGAAGGGCTCTGGGCATCAAGAATGAAACAGGCGATGGAGCAGCTGGCACCGCTTCTCCACAACGAGAAATCTTGAAGAGATTGCGGAGAGCACATCTTTTGGTGAAGAAGTAAAAGCGCAGGATCAGTCCTGCTCGGGGAGCTTTTTCGACCTCAGCAATTGAACAAATGCCGCAGCAGCGCGCGGCAATGTGCGATCGCGCCGATAAACTAATCCAAGTTCCCGCCATAGATCCGCATCACCAATGGGTATAAGCTTTACTTCCCCCGAGCGAACTTCGTTGCGTGCAAACGTCGCACTGATGAGTGAAACTCCAAACCCTGCCCCAACGAACCGTTTAATCATTCCCACGCTGGGCAACTCCATAGTGATTCTCAGCTTTGTCCGGTAAGAGTGGAATTGCTTGTCCAGAAGGGCGCGCATAAATCCCGTCTTCGGAAAGATGAGCGGTTGCTCGGCTATTTCGCCCATGGAGACGCTCTTCTGGCGGGCAAGCGGATTGTCGGGGCTCGTCATCAGCATCAACTTGTCGCGAAATATCGAGTGAATCCGTAAGCTGGGCGACTTTACCGGCAGGGTCACAATCCCCAAATCCACGGCTCCGTCCTCCACCTTCTCAATCACTTTGCGGCTGAAATTCCTGTAGATGCTGATTTGCACCAGAGGATAGCGGCGATGGTAATCGCCGAACGTCTCGGGAAGTACATAGAGACAAGTCGCTTCGTTCGCGCCGATCGTCAACGTGCCACGTGGAGCGCTCGCCTGATCCGCTACGGCTTGCAACGATTCGCTTCGCAGTGCCAGCATTTTCCCAGCGTACTCAAACAGCGCCTCACCTGCCGATGTCAGCCGGACGGATTTGCCGACGCGGTCGAACAACTTCTCGCCATATTCCTGTTCAAGCTGCCGGATCTGCGCGCTGACAGCAGGCTGCGACCGATACAGCTTTTGTCCGGCGCGGGAGAAACTTCCGGATTTTGCGATTTCCACGAATGTCACAAGGTGATCGAAGTCCATGTTGGAGGAGAGTATAGCAAAGACTAGAGAAGGACCAAATTTCGAATCGGATACCCAGCTTCAAAGGGAAGGCCTTTAGGGTTCAGCAGACCGGATCGCCAGCCACTTCGGGATCCTTCGGCGAAAGAAGGACCACGTCATCAACCGTTACGTTTTCACGCGCGTTCGCTGACTCGAGGAACGGCGCCCATGTCTGTTCGATCGAGCAAGGTCTCGAAACTGGCTCAAGGCGAAGCAGAGGAAGGGGCGAGATTGAACGCAACAACCGCCGAGCTCTTGGGCTCCCCGTCAGGCGCAAGTGCTGGCGCAGTACGTAGCGAAGCCACTCCTCTTCGGCTGTTTCAAGCTCCCGCCAGCGCAGGAATTCCGCGTTGTACTCGGCTGTCGTCAAATCAGTCCGAGGAATGTAAGCAAGGCCGCCCGTCATTCCCGACCCGAAATTTTTTCCGGCAGAACCGAGCAGGACGACAACCCCGGAAGTCATATATTCGCAGCCGTGCTGACCCACACCCTCGACCACCGCGAGCGCGCCGCTGTTGCGGACGGCAAATCGTTCGCCGGCCCTGCCGGCGATGTAAAGTTCTCCCGAGGTGGCTCCGTACAAGACCGTATTGCCGGCGAGCACGTCGCCGCGCCGCGAAGCTTCCGGTCCCGCAGAAATTGAAATGGAGCCGCCACACAATCCCTTGCCGACATAGTCGTTTGCTTCCCCAACTAGCCGGAATCGCAGTCCGGGGATCAAGAAGGCGCCGAAACTTTGGCCTGCTGCCCCTCGAAACTCACACTCGATTGGCTCTCCTTCGAGACCAGAAAAATTGGTCCGCCGGAGGATTTCGCCGCTCAAGTGCGCACCAATCGAACGGTCGGAATTCGAAATGGAGAATCGCAAGGGGCGAAATGGAAATTGGGGCAGACGAGCGGCTACCTTAGCAAGCTTTTCCTGAATCCCTATAAGCGGTTGCGCCGAAGGAACAAAGTCACCGGAAACCTGATCCAGATCTGGCAAGTGCCTTGGCGGCTCCGGCGGAACAGACAAGATCCATCCGAGTGAGGAAGATCGGCTTGTGTCCCGCAAGCGCAGCTTTGCAGGAGAACCAACAATGTCATCCAGGGAGCGCGCCCCAAGGAAGCCAAGATGCTGTCGCACTTCTGCGGCGACGCCCTTGAAATACTCCATCACCATTTCGGGCTTGCCCTCGAAGCGCGCTCTAAATTTCTCGTCCTGCGTTGCTATTCCAACGGGGCAAGTATTGAGGTGGCACTGCCGCGCCATCACGCAGCCGAGGGCTAGCAATGCGGCAGTGCCAAATCCAAACTCATCAGCGCCGAGGAGTGAGGCGATTACCACATCGCGTCCAAACTTGAACCCACCATCGGCGCGCAAGCGCACGCGCCGCCGGAATCCCGATCGAATCAGCGCCTGATGAGCGTCCGTGAGACCAGCTTCCCACGGAAGGCCTGTATTCTTGATCGAAGTCAGGGGCGAAGCACCTGTACCTCCGTCGAACCCGGCAATTGTGATTACATCCGCTCCGGCCTTTGCCACGCCTGCGGCGATAATGCCTACGCCGGCGCCGGAGACAAGTTTTACGCCGATTCTCGCGCGCGGGTTGATCGAACGCAGGTCGTAGATCAACTGCGCAAGGTCTTCAATACTGTAAATGTCGTGGTGCGGCGGAGGAGAAATCAGGCTCATTCCGGGCACTGCATGGCGCAAGCGTGCAATGAAGGGCGTCACTTTTATAGCTGGCAGTTGCCCACCCTCTCCCGGCTTCGAGCCCTGAGCCATCTTGATTTCGAGCTCGTCAGCACGCGCGAGATATTCTGCCGTGACACCAAATCGCGCGGACGCTACCTGCTTCACGCGATTTGCCGCCTCAGGCTCGCTGCGATATATCCGCGGATCTTCACCGCCTTCGCCCGTATTGCTTCGCGCTCCAAGGCGGTTCATGGCAATCGCGATCGTGCGGTGTGCTTCCGGACTGAGAGCGCCCAGTGACATCGCCTGCGCCGTAAACCGTTTCAGAATTTCTGCTTCACTCTCCACTTCCTCGAGAGGAATTGGCTCACCAGGAACAAGGGCCAACATGTCACGTAGCGCGACCGGCTCTCTGCCTTCTGAAACCTCCGAATATGATCGGTAGTTTTCCGCTGTTGGCGACTGAATATAGCGGTGCATTCGCCGAATGAGTTCAGGCGAATTCGAATGGCGCTCGCCCGTCTGCCGGAACCTGTAAAATCCCGCGTCTTCCATTCCTCCGCGCTCTCTAGCAAACGCTGATGCATGTCGCGAAAGGCTGTCGGTGAGAATGTCGTCCAGGGTCTTACCTCCGGGAACTATCCCCGCGTCGCGAAAGAACTCTCCGGCGACGTCCGCACTAAGTCCGACAACCTCGAACAATTGGCTGTTCCTATAACTCGTGAGCGCCGAAATTCCCATCCGGGCAAGTACTTTTCGCAGGCCCGCTTCCACGGCAATTCGATAATTGGCGGCACCACCCGCTTTGAGAGCTTCGGAGAGCCCCATCGCAAGGTACGGAAAGACGGCACTCGCTCCCAGAGCGACCAGCAAAGCGATATGATGAGTCTCGACTGCCTGCCCGGTTTCGACAACTAGGGGCGAGCCAAATCCCCCTTCACGGCAAAATTCCTCCCATGCCGCCGAAACAGCCAGCATGACGGGCAGCGCAGCTCGCGCCTCACTAACTGAACGGTCGGAAATGACAAGGCACTTGGCCTGCGACCGCCCCGCAGCAGCAGCCTGCGAGCGAATGCGCGCGAACGCTTCCTCGGCTCCGGAGACACTCAAGTCCGCAGGATAAGTAATGTCAATCCGGGCAAGAGAATCGGCAAAGGCCTCTTCGAGGCGCTTCCATTGCCCCGCGTCCAAAATGGGAGAGGGCGCGACAAGCTCTTGTCCAAAAAACACACTCAATGTCATCACGTGCGCTTCGCGAAGCGGATCAATCGGGGGATTCGTCACTTGCGCAAAGCGTTGCTTGCAGTAATCCCACAAGGGTCGTCGCATTGACGATAAAAACGCCGGTGCCGCATCGTCACCCATGCTCCAGGTAGCTTCCTTGGCGTCCATCCCAAGGGGCTGGAACAGGATTTTGAACTGGTCTTCCGTCCACCCGAGGCTGGCCGCAATGAGGCGCGCGTTAGTAGACGGGGAGGTTTGCTCGGACTCGGCAGACGGAGCGAGCCGGGGCAATGGTGCGGCGTTTGAGGGGATGCGAAGCAACTGGATGATGTCTTTCCCTCGGTAGATTTCACCCGATAGCGCGTCCACAAGCAGAAGTTCGCCAGGGCCGAGTCTCTGTCTCTCAGCGATCTGCTTCCCCTCGCTATCCATCAGCCCTGCTTCAGATCCGCAGAGCACCAGTCCGTCGGAAGTAATGCTGTAACGCAAAGGGCGAAGCCCATTGCGATCCAGCTTTGCGCCGACCAGCTTTCCATCGCTGAACACAAGCGCCGCAGGACCGTCCCACGGCTCTTGCTCCCGTGCCTGCGCCTCTAGAAACGTGCGTAATTCCGCCGACATACTCGCATCGGTCTCCCATGCGGGAGGCGCCATGCGCAACATCGCCTCCGGAAGGCCGAAATTCTGCCGCAGCAAAATCTCACAGGCGTTATCGAAGCTGGCAGAATCGCTTACACCGGTTTCGAGAACACTAAACGGCTCCGCAGCGCCAAGAGACTTGAGAATCGCCCGTTCGCGTGCCCGCATCCATCGGCGGTTCGCGCCAATCGTGTTTATTTCGCCGTTGTGCGCAACGAATCGAAACGGCTGCGCCAGGGCCCAGGAAGGGCGGGTGTTTGTGGAATACCTCTGGTGAAAAACGGCGAAAGCCGCTTGGAAATCCGCGCTGGCTAAATCGAGATAGAAAGCGTCAAGTTGCGAAGGCGAGAGCAGACCTTTGTAGACCACCGTCCGCGAAGAAAGAGAGCTGAAGTATACCGGCGAATTTTCCGCTTCGAGTCGCTTGCGGAAGAAGAACAGCGATTTTTCTAAGTCTTGATCGGAATCAAGGGCGGAGAAAAAGCACTGACGAATCACAGGGAGAGTGGTCTGCGCACGCGGTCCAAGACATTCGGGGTTCGTTGGCGTTTCTCGCCACCCGAGACATCGCAATCCAAAATCTCCCGCAGCGGACTCGACGGCCTTGCACGCCACATCTTCCTTCCCGGTGGAAAAGAATGCCATTCCAAGGCCAAAGTCTGCAGGCAACTGAATGCCGCACCGCGAAGCCGCAGCCCGGAAGAACTCCTTGGGCATCGGAAGCAACAGGCCCGCTCCGTCCCCGCTCAAGCCATCGGAATCCATGCCGCCGCGATGTGACAGGCGCCCAAGGGCAACCAAAGCACGATCGATCACTTCGCGGGATGGAGGTCCACCCAAACGGGCGATAAATCCGACGCCGCAAGCGTCCCTGTCAACCTTCTCAGCCAATGGGTGATAATCCCGCATGACACATTCCTACCCTCCATTGGCAGTCCTTGTACAATTCAGAGGTTGGATGCAATGCATCAGTTTTCTCGACTGACTTGCTTCAAGTTATATCGGCACCCTCGCAAAACCTTCGCGCAGAACACGCCACGGAATCCACAATGTTGGCGGTCTCCACTCTGACCTGTGGGATATTTGAGAATCTATGACGGTCAATTCTCCGGATTTGCAAACGGTCCGCCGGACGCTTCCGCTGCTGCACGCGGGGTTTGTCGTAACGGGAGTCTTCACGGTCCTTCTTGGGCCGATACTTCCCTTGCTTTCCCTCCATTGGTCGCTCAGAGATTCGCAATCAGCGAATTTCTTCATGGCGCAATTCGGCGGGCTGCTTTTAGGTGTTGCCGCTTCCGGTGTATTGCTCCGCCGGGAATACCGGTCTTCGTTCATTTTCGGATTCCTGCTGATGGGATCGGGCGCTGCAAGTCTGGGGCACGGACCATGGCAAATGGCGCTTCTCTCGTTGTTTTGTATGGGGCTTGGCAACGGGTTCATCACAGCGGCGACAAACCTGTGGGTGGGGGAATCGATACCTGAACGAAGGGCGCGCGAGCTGAGCTTTGTCAATTTTTCATGGACATTCGGCGCTGTCGCCTGTCCATTTCTCTTCAAATTCTTTGCTTCGCCGCACGCTTTTTTCGGAGTTCTTTGGACGCTATGTGCTTTGTGCGCATTACTCGCGGGTGTTTTCGCCTTTAGCAAGGTTGACGAGATCCGCCCCCCCGCGCAACGTCTTGCCATGCCGTCGGAGTCAGGCCGGCTTCCCATAGATCGTTCTGCCGTGATCCTCGCGCTTTTGTTTTTCCTCTATGTGGGCGCAGAAACGGCCGTTGGTGGTTGGCTCGCCGCTTATTCTCGTCGCGAAGTCTCCGGCGCAGGCACTTCCTGGATTCTCACGCCGGCCCTATTCTGGCTCGGTATGATGACCGGCCGCGGCCTCGGTACATTGGTTCTTCGTCATATGCCCGAGCGCCCCATTGTCCAGGCTGGCAGTCTGGTCGGGCTGGGAGGAATCTTGCTTTTGACGCAAGTGAAAACACTCCACTGGATTTACTCCGCCGCTTTCATCACGGGCTTGGGCTTTTCCATAATTTTCCCCATCGTCTTCGCGTGGATGGCCACGCATTACGGAGAGGACGCGCGCCGAATGACCGGACGCATGTTGGCAATCGCCGAGCTTGGCGCCTCCGGTGTTCCGTGGTTCGTGGGAATCCTCTCCGCCATGACCGGCTCGCTACGCTTCGGACTGGCGTTTCTCCTTGCGGATATCGCCGGTGTCTTTATGCTTGCGTCGGTGATCCGATTGCCCCAAAGAGCCAAAAATCCCAAGGCGATTGCCCGCGCTGCGCCGGAGTCTTTGGGGTAGGCTTTTCTGTTTTTCTCGCATAACGTGGCAGCTCTCGAACCAACCGCAGGAGATAAGGCCACCATGAAGATACGAAATATTCAGCTCGCAGTTCTTTTCTTTGCGTCTCTCATCTGGCTCGCTGTTCCAACTCGCGTCCTCTCCAGCCCGCATGAGAATTCTTCCATCGTGATCTTTTACGAGTCCGGATTCCCCGCCGCCGATACTTCTCCTCCGTCTCGGGGCGACCTGGAAGCACTCTTGCCAGGAGCAAGGTTTGCAAATGCTGAAGAGTTACCGCGCTTGCTCGGTGAGTCTTCGACGCGTTTGCTCGTCTTGCCCTACGGCTCCGCCTACCCCGAAGCTGATTGGGACGCTATCTACGCCCACCTGAGTCGCGGCGGGAATCTACTCGTCTTGGGTGGCCGCCCATTTTCACGCGCCGGCTATCACGACGACTCGGGCTGGCATCTTCGTGAATACAGCGTCCGTGCCATGATTCCTCTCAAGATCGATCAATATCAAGAAACGCCGGGATCCGCGGGCGAGAGTTTCGAAACCAATCCGGATGTGGTGACCAAGCTCGACGCCTTCCATTGGACACAAGCCTTCAGTCCGGTCCTCCATCTAGCCGATTCGGATGTTTACCCGCGTCAGGGATCCGCGGGCAGAATTGATTCGCGGCTCGACACGCTGGCTTGGGGTGTGCGCGACGGCCGGCGAATGTCCGTTCCCGCGATGCAAATCGATCATGTCCGCGACGATTTCGCGGGAGGCCGCTGGGTGTTTCTCTCAGCCGACTTGCCGCCAGATTTTTATTCCAATGGACAATCGAAAGAGATCGTTCCCGCACTCGCCTCCACCTCCCTGCAAGGCAGCGAGGAGTTTATCGCGGCTCCTGTGCTGCCACTTTATCTTCCCGGAGAGCCGGTCGAAGTCGCCGTGCGTTGGATAGGCGAGGCCACACCCGGTACAGCTCTGAAAGCGCGTATCACGATTTCCTCGGACGATTTGCCGAGCGAGACGGCAACCCAAACGGTCACAATCCCGGCGACCAATCCCGTCTTGTTTTCTGCGCCTGCATCGAAGGGCTTCCACACGATCAGTGCCGAGCTTTACGAGGGAGACTCGTTGCGCGCCGTCTATCACTCCGCTTTTTGGATTCGGGATGAGAGCTACCTTCGCTCTGGTCCGCGCCTCAGCGTGGATCGCAATTATTTTCAACTCGATGGTCATCCTCTTGCCGTTGCCGGGACCACCTACATGTCGAGTGGGGTGCAGCGCCTCTATTTCGATCACCCGAATGTCTACGTGTGGAATCGCGACATGGCCCAGATTCACTCTGCAGGCTTGAACATGCTCCGCACCGGATGGTGGACGGGCTGGGACAAAATCTGCGACGAGGAAGGAAGGCCGTACGAAAGAGCTCTTCGCACCTTGGAAGCCTATTTGATGACCGCGCGACGGAACGGCCTGCCGGTGCAGTTCACTTTTTTCGCGTTTCTTCCCGATATTCTCGGAGGGCAAAACTCCTATCTCGATCCCCAGGCGGTGCGGCGCGAGACGAACCTGATTTCCTCTGTTGTTGCCCGCTTTCACGATGTTCCATTCGTAGCTTGGGACCTGATCAACGAGCCCAGCTTCTCTCAGCACACCTGGCAAATGCGCCCCAACGGTGATTCACTCGAATTGAATGCCTGGAACAAGTGGCTCTCCGCACGCTATCCCGACCGGGCCGCGCTGGCCGACGACTGGGGATTTCCTTCGATCAGTCCCGGCGAAACGCTGCCCGTTCCTCGCGAGGAAGAATTCACTCCGCGCGGCATGTACGCGGGCTTCAACTCTCTGAAGCTTTACGATTTCTATCTTTTCGCTCAGGAGACATTCGCTGATTGGGTGAAGCATTTCGAAACGGCCATACGCTCAACAGGCTCGCAGCAGCTAATCACCGTGGGCCAGGACGAAGGAGGCTACAACGACCGCCTCTCTCCCGCCTTCTTCGGTCCATATGTGAGCTTTTCTGCGAACCATTCCTGGTGGGTAAACGACGGGCTGCTCTGGGATTCGCTCGTCGCCAAGCAGCCCGGCTTGCCGATGCTGATTCAGGAGACGGGGCTCCAGCGAGAATTGACGCTCGACGAAATCGCCCGCCGCACGCAGCCGGCAGAAGGCAGCCTCTTCGAGCGGAAAGTAGCCATGTCGTTTGTGGAGGGATCGGGCGCCATCGAATGGCTCTGGAATTCGAACGATTACATGACGGAAGGAAACGAGGTGCCCATCGGAGCACTGCGAGCCGACGGTACAGAGAAGCCCGTCGCCACTGTCCTCCGCGGGTTCGCAAAATTCTCGCAGCAGGCTAGTGGCTATCTCTCCGATCCTCAGCCGCCTCTTGTAACGATCGTTACCTCCCAGGCCGCGCAATTCTCGGCGATTCAGGATTTGCAAGTCGAAGCCCAGAGAAAAGCAGCGCGGGCAATCTGCTATGGCGCGCGGGTTTCGGCCAGCATTCTCGCGGAGAACGAAATCGCGAAGCTCGGTTCGCCGCGCCTCGTCATCCTTCCTTCCGCCCAAGCCCTCGCGGACTCTACCTGGCAAGCGCTGCTCAATTACGTGAGTACGGGAGGAAATCTCCTCGTCACCGGTCCAGTTGACCGAGACCCGCATTGGCATCGCGTGGAACGCGCCAAGGGTCTGAGACTCAATGCTCCGGCAGTAGCCTTGACGGCGCACACTGCGGAGGTTCGTGTGAACGGGGAGGCAATCCCTATGAGTTTCGACCAGCAGGCGCAGAGCTGGCTCGAAGAAGTTCGAATGCCCGGCGACGACGGATTCACATCAATCTCTTACGGCAAGGGGCACATCTACTGGGCTGCCTATCCGGTCGAATTGGCAAATGGCACGGCGCCAGCGACGAAACTCTATTCGGCGGTCCTGAAGCTCGCGGGAATCGAGCCAGAATTTGAGCTCAAGACCAATGTGTCTCCCGGTGTGCTGATCTATCCGACCGTGCTGAGGGATTCCGTGCTCTATGTGATCGAATCAGAATCGGACCAGGACCAAAACATCGATCTGCGAGACAAAGCGACAGGGGGCGAACTGAAGTTCTCGCTCGCCTCTCAGCACGCTGCTGTTGCGATCCTCCGCAAATCCGACGGGGCCATCGTCGCGCGTTACGGATTCTAGTGGATAGTCTGTGCGGTTTATCGCTGAGGTCCGGGGCTTTTCTTCGAAAATCCCTGGGAGAGGAAGATCGGAAAGTCTGATCGATAGTTCTTACTCCAACGATTCAGGCTGAAGACCAATACCTTTTTCGCCGGCGGATTTCTTTTCCCAATATTTCCGCACCCACGCTTCCCAGCTCTTGCCAGCGGCGGTGTCGCGGCCGGAGAAAGCAAGGCCGGCGATGTCGGAGTAGGAGATCGACAATTTTTCTCCGGAGTCGCGGGGAATCACGCGGACTTTCGATAGGTCAAGCGTCGCACCGCTGCGACGATCGAAAACATACCCTTCGACCTTCGTCCCGTCCTTGCGTGTGATTGTCACATCGCCACGGTAGTCGAAGGCTGTTTCCAGCGCTTGACGCAGCTCCTCGTCGCTCGCCAATGCAGGAACCCAACCTTCAATTTTTTCGTGCGCAAATCCCGGCGAGACTTCGAGAACATCCGCATTGACGGATTGATGATCCGTTTTCCCGGCCCGTTCAGCAGCACCCTGCGTGCTCATGCCCGCGTCTCTTCAAGAGTGTTTGTTGGCGCCTGAATCTGGATAAGCGGATCGTAGGAATGAACGGGTCGCACCGGCTCGCTCAGCATGTCCAGAGCCTCACGGTCGGCATAGGCGCTCGAGAGAGTTGCTCGTGCCGTATTCCAGAAACCGCGCAGCGAGCCGAACGTATCATTCACAGCCGAGGCTTCATACCCGCTGTGCACCATGCAATTTGCGCATTTCGGATTTCCGGACTCGGTGCCGTAGCTGTGCCACTCGGTAGCTTCCATCAGCTCCTGAAAAGTGTCCGCGTAGCCGTCTTGCAGCAGGTAGCAGGGTTTTTGCCAGCCGAAAATGTTGTACGTAGGCATGCCCCACGGTGTGCATGCATATTGCCGCCGGCCCATCAAAAATTCCAGAAAGAGCGGGGATTGATTGAAGCGCCAGGACTTCTTCCGATTCGAGAGAATCGAGCGAAACAGCCTGCGCGTCCGCGCCCGCCCCAGAAAATGCTTCTGGTCCGGAGCCTTGTCGTAGGAATAGCCTGGTGAGAGCATCATGCCCTCGACCCCGAGTTGCATCATTTCGTCGAAGAAAGCACGAACGCTATTGGGGTCTGCACCGTCAAATAGAGTCGTATTCGTCGTCACGCGGAAGCCGCGCGCCAGAGCTGCCTTCACTCCCTCAAGAGCTTCGTCGTAACCGCCTTCGCGGCACACCGAGAAGTCATGGTGCTCACGCTGGCCGTCGACGTGAACAGAAAATGTCAGGTACTTGCTCGGCTTGAACAGGTGCAGTTTTTCTCTCAACAAGAGCGCATTCGTGCAGAGGTAAATGTATTTCTTGCGCGCCACCAACCCTTCAACGATCTTTTCGATCTGCGAGTGCATCAGCGGCTCGCCGCCGGGTATGGACACCATCGGTGCGCCGCACTCCTCCACTGCGCGGAAACACTCTTCCGGGCTCAGTTCCCTTTTCAGGATGTGCGCGGGGTATTGAATCTTTCCGCAGCCTGCGCACGCCAGATTGCAGCGAAATAAGGGTTCGAGCATCAGCACCAGTGGATAGCGTTCGCGTCCACGAATTTTCTGCTTCACCACGTAGGACGCGACCGTCCACATCTGCGAGACAGGAACAGGCAAGTTAGCTCCTTCATGGCCGCCGAGCCCGGTTCGCTTCGGCGGCGAAAACACAGTATACAACAGTCTATCGCGAAAGTGAATTCGCTTTCGCTTTTAGTACACAACACCATCATCTTGGATTATACTGAGCTAAGTAGGTTTACCCATGTCCGAGATAACTTCGACTGAGCGCCAATCCCGCTCCACAGATGGACTCTCCACAAGGCGTCGCAACCCTCTCCAATCCAGGAGTCAGGCGACTGTCCGAAGAATCCTTCGTGCTGCCTCGCAACTCCTCGCCGCTGCCTCGGTGGAGGAAATCACCACCAGCCGCATCGCGCGGAAAGCTGGAATTTCCGTCGGTGCCCTTTATCGCTTCTTCCCGGAGAAGCAGTCCATCATCGACGCGATCGCTGTCCGTCACATGGAAGAGTTTCAAGCAGAATTCGAGGGCCGCTTCGCAACTCTGAATCTTCAGGATGGCCCGGCGTTTCTTGGAGCTGTCATCGACGCATTTGTTGCGTTTCTAGACGCGCGTCCCGATTTTCGCGCCATCGCGTTTGGCCCCCACATCAGCGCCTCGACGCGGCGACGTCAATCCGATCCGGACGCCGTTGGCGCCGGCCTGGTGAAGAACTTTATGATTGCAAGGCTTGGAATGAAGGACCTGTCCGCGCTGGACCTGCGCTTGCGCGTGGCGATTGAAACCGGCGAGCGAATTTTTGCGTTCGCGTATGAGCACAATGACGCCGAAGAAAGGGCGCGAATCATCGCCGAATTGAAGACGTTGCTCTCCGGCTACCTGTTCGGGGCTTAGGAACCGGCGGAGGACTTTTTTGTCCAAAACGAAACGCTGTCCTAGCTTCCCTGCTCAGGGCCCCTACTTTCCCAAGTCGCGATAGCTTGGATATCCAGGGATACCCGTTGCTTGCACAACGGCGCGCACGACGGCCTCCGATACTGCTTCGGCGGCCAGCGCGCCAATCGCTCCCACTTGTACCCTCGCGTCCAGAGTCCCTGTCGAGAGCGCGAACACTGTGTCGCCATCAAATGGCGTGTGCACTGGGTTGATCGTCCGCGCAAGCCCGTCTTGAGCCATTTGCGCAACTTTTGTCATCTCTGCCTTCGTCAAGATTGCGTTTGTAGCGACAACGCCCAGCGTTGTGTTTTTTCCCATGCTCGCCATTGAAACTGCATAACCTTCGCGGATCTGTTTCATTGCGTTGCGGAAGCCCTTCCCATCTTCCGATCTCGCGCCCACCAAAATTGCTCCATTGGATGGGTCATACACGTCGCCCACACCATTGGCTGCCACCATCGCAGCCACGATCACGCCGCCACTCCCCGCGCGGATGCTTGTTGTTCCCAGGCCCGATTTCATCGCAAATTTCGACCCAAACATTTTTCCGACAGTCGCGCCAGCGCCCGCTCCCACATTTCCTTCTGCAATCGGCCCTGAGGAGGCATTCTTGCACGCTTCGTAGCCTGATTCCGCGGTCGGCCGTATCTTCCAGTCGCCCACTTCAAGATCAAACAGGACAGCGGCTGGAACGATAGGCACGTGAATCGCCTGCCCGATAGGAAATCCAATCCCCTTCTCGTCGAGGTATCGCATCACGCCGGACGCGGCATCCAACCCAAATGCGCTCCCCCCGGAAAGTACAAGTCCATAAATCTGTTGGACTGTGTTGACCGGATTCAACAGATCTGTCTCTCGTGTGCCCGGCGCCCCTCCTCGCACATCCACTCCTGCGACCGCGCCCTCTTCGCAGAGAACCACGGTGCAACCCGTCGGCCTTCGGCTGTCAGTAAAGTGGCCAACTTTGAGCCCCACAACATCAGTCAATGCTCCTACTTTTCTTCCTTCTTGCTCCGAAGCCGCCGAACTACTCTGGACGGATGGGGATTCTCCCCTCGCGGCTTTTGTCGCCAGCAGCCCTCCCGCCGCTCCCGCCAACCCCTTTGCGAATTCGCGTCGCGTCATCGAACTCTCCTCGAATCTTTCCTGCTGAAAAGTTTATCACTGCGCTCAGACGGACTCCTTCGCCCCACCATTCAGCCTGCCGGACAATTTGGACCTTAAAGGCGCGGGGACAAGCCAGGCCACGATAATCCCGCACAAGAGAGCCGTCAAAATCCCAACGAGCGCTGGAGACAGAATCCCCAAATGATTCTTCAGCGGCGTGTATTGCCCGATCAGATTCGCCACGATCGCAACAAAAATACAAGCGAGCGCCGCATGAGTATTCATTCTCTTCCAATAGAGTCCAAGCAGAAGGGGGACAAACAGCGCTACCGCTAAGAGCCCATAAAAAATCGTCACTGCCGCAATTATTGAAGGCAGCACGACCGCCACTCCGACGCCCGCAATCCCTGCCAACACGGTCGTCATCCGGCTAATTCCAAGGAGCTTTTTGGGCGAGACTCCTGGATTCAGAAACGCCTGATACAAATCGACTGAGAGCGAAGTCGAAAGCATGAATAGGATTGCGTCCGTGGCGCTCAGTTCCGCGGAAAAAATCGCCGCCAGCGCCCAAATGCCCAACCATCTCGGCACCATATGAATCATCACGGATGGCAGCGCTAATTCGGCGTTTGCGAGCTTTCCGAAATGCACAAGCGCCGCCATCCCAAAGATCGCGGGCACGAAAGCGAAAAGCAACTGACCTGCTGAATTCAGCGCGATTCCCCGGCGAACAGCCCCTTCGTCCCGCGCGCCATACAGCTTCTGGATCAGACCCGGAGAACAGATGAACGATGGGACCAGTATCGAAACGTACGCCAGAATCTGCTTCGCTCCCGCCCCTGTCCAGCTTGCCCTTACAACTCCGCTCGAATTCGGCAAAGCTCCAAGCGCACTCGTCAGTCCTTGCCAACCTCCAAACCCATGCAATACATACACGGCTGAGAAAACAAGTCCGGTCATTGTGACGGCCAGCTCGAACATGTTCACCACCGCGGCGGACGCAAGGCCTCCCGCCGCACAGTAAGTGATGGCCACTGCGCCGCCGGCAATGCAACCAGCCCACTTCGGCAAACCGATTACGACGCTCAATATCCATGCGATTGCGATGATCTGCCCAGCCAGGATCGCCAACGTCCCAAGCCACAAGATCACCGCAATCACGCCGCGAACCTCGCGGCTGTATCGCAATTCCAAGTAATCGCCAAGAGTGTGGAGTTCGTGCTCCTTGGCAATTCGCCAGAGCCGTGGTCCCACAGTCTGCGACAAGATCAGCGTGCCTATTCCCGCCGAACCCACCCACCACCACGCGGACAGCCCGATGCGGTAACCCAAACCGCTTGCGCCCACCGTTGAGCCAGCGCCGATATTGGCGGCCAAGAACGTCGCGAAGAGGGTTCCCGCTCCAAAGCGTCTTCCTCCCACAAGAAAATCCGAGGGTGTGCGGACTCTACGCGAAGCGATGAACCCAATGACAATCAGGAGCGTGCCATAAAGAAGCAGTGCGAGAAAGTAAGTGTTCATCGCGACTCCTGCCTATCAAGGTTGAATTCAAAATGCTCGTGGCGTCCAAACAATGGAGGATAGCCAAAACGTCTATAATATATTGCGGCAGCAGAGAGCCATGGGGAATCGACACAGATGATTCGGCCTTCGAGGCTGCTCGCGCGCCTTTCAGCGACCCTCACCTTCTTTTTCCTACTCCTTTTCTCAGGATTGAGCATCTCTTCCGCGCAATACACTGCGGGGACAATCCAAGGCGCAGTATTTGATCCCCAGGGCAGAGTAATTTCGGACGCTGAAATCACCCTGCAGAATCTCGATACCAATGAATCCAAAATGTTCCAAACGGGTCCGAACGGCATTTTCTATTTTTCTGCCGTCTCTCCTGGACGCTACTTGTTGACCGCTGGAGCGCCCGGCTTCGCAGAAGCTTCTGCCAAAATTTCCGCGCTTTCCAGCCAGACGGTCACACAAAATCTCACTCTTGCCATCTCCGGGCAAGCATCGCAGGTGGTGGTCACAAGCGAGTCAGCCGCCCTGACCGACCGGACCGACCCTCAACTGAGCACAACTTATGGCGTCACAGAAACAGATAATCTTCCAACGAACTCCCGTTCTTTCAACGCATTCTCTACCCTCGTGTCCCTTGTCCCAGGCGCAACGCCGGCCTATAGCCCCGCAGGCGGGGGCGGACTTGTAAAAGTCGGCGGTGCGCAAACAGGCTTGATCAGTTCCAATGGCGGCCGTCCCGAAAACACGAACGTGGAATTTGACTTTGCCGATGCGAATGATTGGGAGTTTGGTGGCGTCGCGCTCGGAACGATGCCAGCGCCTGATATGGTGCAGGAATTGAAAGTCCTCGCCTCGAATCTGCCTGCAGAGTATGGAACGAAATCGAATGGCACAATCGCAGTGATTAGCAAGAGCGGAACCAACGATTGGCACGGCCAACTCTACAACTATCTGAAGAACGATGCTTTCAACGCGCGTGATTTTTTCGACACCACGGGCAAAGCCACGCGGATCGACGAGAATGACTATGGCTTCTCGATGGGTGGCCCCGCGATCCGCGACAAGACTTTCCTTTTCGGCGGATGGGAACAAAACAAGACCATCGGAGGAGGCTTCACGGACTTGGCGCTCGTTCCGAGTGATGCAGCGCGTCAAACCGTCACCGACCCGGCTGTCGCGACCTTGATCAACCAATTCCTGCCCGAACCGACCGGGGCAACAAACAATCCGAGTGTGGGCGCAATTTCATCGCAGTTTTCCGCGCCCACCGACAACTACCAATTTCTAATTCGTGGCGACCAGTTGATCGGTCACTCGCATACTCTCTCGCTTCGATACTTTCAGGCCACCGGCACTTCTGTCTTGCCCTTTCCTCAATTCAATACCCTTTCCGGCTTCGATGCAGACCTGCATTACGAGGCACGCAATGCCAACGTCACAGACACCTGGCAAGTTTCTCCGCTGTCCGTCAACCAATTTCGCGTCGCCTACGCTCGCTCGTCTGGGCTACTTCCTCCCGAAGGAAATCTCCAGTCGGCGCGCTATGACATCCTCGACGGGAGTATTGCCAGCTTCGGCGCTCTTCCCTTCTTCACGCAGGGCAGAATCTTCAATGTCTTCCAGGGCAACGACGTCCTCAGCCGCGCAGCCGGAAAACACGAGCTGAAATTGGGCTTCGATTTCCGCTACATCCAGGACAATTCCGTCAATCAAACCAACGATCGCGGCGAATTCTTCTTTTCCAGCATCGCCAACTTCCTGGCCGCTCAGCCGGAATCCTACACGCGCGCTTTTGGCCCCACCGAACTTGGCTTCCGCGAGCGGCTTCTCAGTGCTTTCGTGCAAGACGATTATCGAATTTCACCCACTCTTACCATCGACCTCGGCGTCCGCTGGGAGTATCAGGGCTACATTACCGAAGCGCACGGTCTCACGTCCTTGCTCGACCCTACGCTTCCGGCAAACATCGGCATGGCTGGTCCCGGACCGCTCGGCTCGTTTTTCATCGGTAATCCGTCCGTTAACCGGAACCCGTTGAATTTCGCCCCGCGTCTCGGTTTTGCCTGGAATCCGCAGTCCGGATCATTTGTCCTGCGCGGCGGCTACGGCATTTATTACAGCGCGTTCGCCTTCACTCCTCTTTCGGAAGCGCGAACGAGCCCGCCCATCAACTACACTTTTTCTCTCACCGATTTCTCCGGCGGAAACAATTTCGACTCCCTCGTGTCCGGCACCGCCCCATTCATTCAACAATCGCAAGCCGCTGTCGGCTCGTTCGGCTCCTTGCTCAATTTCGGAACCATCACCACCGTCGACCGCACCATGCCCAATCCCTACGTGCAGCAGTGGAATCTGACTGCGGAATATCAATTGTCCCGGTCGACCGTCGCCAGCGTGGGTTACGTGGGCTCGCAAGGAACGCATCTCCAGGCATTCATCCCTATCAATCCGATTGCGCCCGCAAACGCCCCCGCTCCCGCCACAAGCCTCGCCGACGAGGAAGCTCGCATCGGGCAATTTTTGGCTGCCGCGACCGATGCTTTTGGCCCAGGCAATAATCGCGTCGATCCCCGCTTCGACCAGGTTAACAGGATCGCTCCCGCAGCATCGTCCACTTACAACTCCCTACAACTCAACCTGCGCGGCAGCTATGGCCATGGCCTCACGTTCCAGGCAGCCTATACTTATTCCCGCTCGATTGATAACTCCTCTTCCTCGAATCCGAATCAGGAATCTTTCGACCCCGGCGTGCAACAGAATGTCAATTCGCTATCCCTCGAGCGAGGACCATCGAACTTCGATATTCCCCACCGCTTCGTGGTCACCGGCGTTTGGCAGCTCCCCTTTTTTGCGGATCGCGACGGCTTGTTAGCCAATTTACTTCTGAAAGGCTGGGAATTCGACTCCGTCAGTCTTTGGCAAGCGGGAATTCCTGCAAACATCTATTCCGGGCCAGTCACAGTTCCCAATCCCACGGACCCCTCCGGAACCGGCTACACGACAATCTCAGACGTGAATATCGATGGCGTCACGACTCCAGCCGGCGCTGACAACACACGCGCAAATTGTGCGGCCGTCGGCAGAGGCTTCACACTTGGTGATGCTGCCTCCATCGCGGAGCAAACCAGGTTTTCTCAGCCTTTTCTGGGTAACGACGGAACGTGCGGGCGAAATATCTACCGTCTGAACGGACTCTCAGAGTTCGATTGGACCCTTGCGAAATCGTTTCTGCTCAGGGAATCGGGAGTTCTTGGTTCCGGGCCTTGGCGCCTGCAGTTCCGTGCCGACCTGTTCAACATACTCAACCATCCGAACCTCACTGTTTCGAATGCAAGCGTCTTGACCCTCACCAATCCACGCTTCGGACTCTTCGATACCGCCGGCGCGCCCCGAACCATTCAATTTGCTCTGAAATTGTATTGGTAAACTAAGGAAGCCTTCCTCCGGTCCTCCCGACTGCTTCAAACACCCCCAACAATTGCGTCACGCCCAAGAGTTCACGAATTGAGTCTCCATAATTGATCAGGATCAGTTCGCAGTTTTGTCTTTTCGCGGAGATGTATAGGCCGATTACGGCCCCGATCCCAGAGCTATCCATCCGTTCCACTTCTCGCATGTCCAGTGCGATTCTTTTTCGCCCTGCAATCCATTTCCGGACTTCTGTTTTGAGCGTTTCCGTATGGTCAAGAGTCAACGGGCCGGAGCAGTAGAAGACCGCCAGATCTCCTTTGTCCTCCGGCCGGATCGAAAATCCCACTCTGGCTGCCATGGTCATCCTCATAGAGTTTCTAGAATCATGCCGGTTGAATCGTGGATCGCGACATTCCTGGGAAAACATCCCGTCCCCGGCGACCTCTGACGAGGCAGCTGGTCTGCGACCTCATGCCATGCGCGGCCTCGAGAAAAGTGTGCTAGAGTGCGCGGAAGTTGAAGTTGAACGTAGTCCCAATTCCGGGCTTCAGGAAACCTCTCCTTCACTCAGGCCCAATCATGCGAGGTCCAATGAAAACCTGCAAGACATTTTCGATTGTCCTTGCCTTGCTTCTCCTCTCTTTCTCCTCCTTCGCGCAGCAAAGCAGAATCAAAGTGATTGCCGATCAGGATAGCGGCGGCCCACAGGGAACGAACTTCCTCTCACTCCTTATGCTTCTTCGTTCCCCACAGATCAATTTGCTTGGCATCACCACCGTCAGCGGCGACCAGTGGGTCGATCCCGCCACAGTGTTCGCCTTGTACGCCACCGAAATCACCGGCCGCACGGACGTTCCGGTCATAAAGGGCGCGCAGGACCCTTTGATTCACACACGCCGCCAGCAGGAAATCCTTGAATCTCTCTACGGTTCCTACGTCGGCTGGCACGGCTCTTTCAACCCTGACGCCCCCCCGCCTGATTCTGTATGGGCGCCTCCGGGAGGCATGCCCAAGGTGAAAGCCCGCCCCGGCCGCGCCGCCGATTTCATCATCGATACGATTCGCGCCAATCCCCGAGAGGTCGTCCTTTACTGCGCCGGGCCACTCACGAATATCGCTCTCGCCGTCCGCATGGATCCAGGCATCGTCCCGCTCACCAAAGCGATTTACATCATGGGTGGCAGCAGTGGAGGTGGGCCGGAGCTCAATTGGTGGTGGGACCCGGAAGCGGCGGCGATTGTACTTCGCGAACCGTGGAAGAAAATCATCGTGAGTCCATTCGAAGTGGGCTTCAAGGTGATGTCGAGCCGCCAACTGATGCAGAGAATCGTGGATGCGGGCGGCCCGCTGGCCGATCATGTGAAGCAGATGTACCTCGATTTTCAACCTCCCGCAGGCACCACCCTATGGTCCGCTATGTGGGACGAATTGCTCGCCGCCTCCCTCTTGGATCCATCTGTCATCACACGTTCTGAAACGATGTACTTGGACGTGGACATCGACCATGGACCAAAGTATGGCGACACCGTCGTATGGGTTCCACCAACGAAGCCCCTCACATTTTTTCTTCCGTACAGCGGTCCGTCTGGCCCAGACGAAGCGAAATGGCGCAAGCACATGATTCCTCCCGAGCAGCTCCATCCTGCGACAGTCCAGATGGACGTTGACGTCAAGAAATTCGACGACCTGTTGGTCAACGTGATGAGCCACTGAGGAAATTGGAGGAGCCCAAGGCGGAATCGTGCGAAGAAAAATCACGCGGCTGGTTCGCGCCGCCAAATGACGGATTTCGTAGAACCCGCCGCGGCCGATTCTTTATTTACCCACGCTGCGAAACGCCCAGAACAGCAGCGCCGCAAGGCAGATCGAAGCGGGGAGTGTAAGAACCCATGCCATTAATAGGTTTCGTATCGTGCCCCACTGCAGGCCGCTTCGGTTTGCGGCCATCGTGCCCGCAACGCCTGAGGACAGCACGTGCGTCGTACTGACGGGTAATCCCCACCAATCGGCCATGCCAATCGTGACCATCGCAACAATCTCCGCAGAGGCGCCTTGCGCGTAGGTGAGATGGTCCTTTCCGATCTTTTCGCCAACGGTCACCACAATTCGCTTCCATCCAATCATGGTGCCGAGTCCCAGCGCCAAAGCCACGGCCACCTTCACCCAGCTGGGGATGAATTTTGTGGCGTTGTCGACGTGTGTCTTATAGTTCTTCAGGATTGCAGCGTCCGCTGTTGAAAATTCCGGGGTCTTAGTCTTCTGCATCAATCGCAGGGCTTCGCTCACGACGTACAAATCGTTCCGGAAGTTGCGTACCTTGTCCTGCGGCACATTCTTCAGTTGCTTGTACAGCGCCATTTCTGTCCCGATCCCGTTCACCAGTTGCCGCAGGGCCAGCATCGTATTGGGAGTGAACTGATGAGTGCGGATGTAGTCCGTCACTTCCTCGCGGTCGTCCCCCACAACGGCGCTCGGCGATACATATTTCCCCAGCATGTCGGCCGTTTGCGTAGACACAGCCACAAAATCTTCCGTTTGATGCGCTGTCACGGCGTGATTCACCGCGTAGGCTGTCGGTACCGTTCCTATCAGGATGAGCATGATCAACCCCATGCCCTTTTGTCCGTCGTTCGAGCCGTGTGCAAAGCTCACACCCGTGCAGGTCAGCACCAGTAATCCCCGAATCCAAAATGGCGGCGGCTCAGTGCCTTCAGGAGCCACGTAGAGTTCTTTCTTGGGAATCACTACCTTGCAAATCAGGAGCAGGAGGCCAGCGAAAATAAATCCTACGATGGGCGAAAACAGCAGCGACTTTCCGATGTTCAGCGCCTGTCCCCAATCCACGCCGCTCGTTCCCGTCTTTACCGACATCAGTTGGTTCGCGATCCCGACGCCTATAATCGACCCAATCAGAGTGTGAGAGCTTGAGTTTGGCAGTCCGAAATACCACGTGCCAAGGTTCCAGATAATCGCAGCAACCAACAGCGAGAAGACCATTGCAAATCCGGCCCCGCTCCCTACTTGCAGAATCAATTCCACAGGCAAAAGCGATACGATTCCGAACGCAACCGCCCCGCTCGATACAAGCACTCCAATGAAATTCCAAATGCCGGACCAAACCACTGCGATGTGCGGCTCCAGGGAATGGGTGTAAATCACGGTTGCCACGGCGTTGGCCGTATCGTGAAATCCGTTCACAAACTCAAACCCAAGCGCGATCAGCAGCGCCACTCCCAGTAGCAGGAAAGGCATCACGCTGGGCGCATGAACTTCCGAGAGGTCGGAGATCAGGTGGCTCCCGGCGTAAATGAACCCTACAATGAGGGCCAATCCAAACACCAATACGCCGATTTTCCCTGGCTTGCTCGAAATCTTTGCTTCCAGCGCAGACGATGTTGCCGACATGATGGTTCACCTCGCTCCGTCCGCCTGGCTGCGCGCTTCTGCGCTTTCAGGGGAAGAATTCACTGCTGCCAATTTTGGGTAGAGCCTATGTGGATGGTGCGCCCTGCGAATTCAGGGCTGCAACGAACTCGGCGGGGGAAATTATCTGGTGGTTGTTACAGTCTCGTAAGCGCGGAGTGAAGACTTATCGTGAAATCCCCAGGCAGGTCGGTTCTAGTTGCCGGTGGCAATCTGCTCGGAAGGAGCGATGGCCTCACGCACCACCGCCAAGGCGGCCTCGTTGTTGAATACCACCGAATCGCCGACCCGTTCGATACCTAATTCGGCCCAAAGTTGCGGCAGATCCGTCGAAGCTGGCCGATCTTTCATCTTTTCGTAAAGATTCATCAGGACGTTGACTCCAACGGCCTTATCTCCCGCTTGCAGCGCTCTTTCCAGATCCCACGACTGGCGAATGTCGCCTCCGGCGTCCAGGATTCCACGAAGCGCGTCCTGCAGTCCCTTTCGGTTTCTTGTCTCGCGCCGGATGGCGATATCGGCGAGAAAGCAATAGCGAGCTCCTCCCCAATACGTGTTCGCCCATGTGTAAGTATTGTCAAGGCCCTCGTCTCCCGGCCCCGGCAGCCCCTGCGGAAGATCTCTCACAAGTTCAAACCACATTTCCTTCACATCCATGTGCCCGGCTTCCACTCGGGCGATTGGCTCGACGTACGTCGCAATGCCCTCTTCAATCCAGTGATGTTGGTGCGCGACCGACGGGAACGCGAGGTGGACCATCTCGTGTGTCAGCATCCAGTCGGACGCAAAATCCTGCCTCGTCGTTTTGTTGCCCACGTGGATGACGATGTAGCCGCCATCTTCGCCATACGTCGTTCCGTGACGCACGCCCTCCCCATCAAAGGGCAGGATGTTGAGCTGTACTTCAGTGAGCGGGAAGCGGCCATAATAGGTCGCCACAGAATCACCCGCCGATTTTATCCATTCAGGCAGCAGCGGTTTCACGCTCCCCCAGTCGCCGCTTCCATACTCAACCTCGATGCTTGATCTTCCGATTCGAATGATCGTGCTCTCTTGTCCTTGCACAGCCGACGGCAAAGCGACAACCGCCACTCCGGCAAGCAACAGAAATGCCACAAAGCGCCGCGTTGCCGTGCGCGTCCAGCCCGTGCATCGAGTCAGCATTGGCCGGAGGTCTCCATGGGCCCGGGGAAGATCAGACTTGCGAATCCTTCTTCTTGAAAAAAAATTCGCCGAGGTAGTGATCTACTGAAATTTTCCCCGGTCCGAAAACCAGGATCAGCAGCCCGGCAAAGAGAAAAGTATACGGATCCGCATTGTAGAATTTTCCAGGGTCCGAAAAAAATGATGCGAAGGCTTCTTTGTCCGCCGTGATGTACGCCACGAACATATCGACTACGACGCCGATGCAAGTCGGCATCGTGATGAATCCTAGCGCCAGCAGGATTCCCCCGATGAATTCGAACAATGATACGAAAACCGCCGTCGCGCCCGGCGCTGGCAGGTTCAGGCTCGTGAAGAAGTCCACCACGTGAGGCAGGTTGTGCAGTTTTCCCCATCCCGTTTCCGATAATTGCCATCCCCAATATAGACGCACGGCAAGTAGAAATGGCGACTGCAATCTTGCTAAGGCCCGGCCTGCCAGCCCGTAAAGATTTTTTAGTTTCTCAACGATCGATTTCATGAGTGGTGGGCTCTCTTTCGCTCTTGAATTGCCTCTTCGACTTTGTTGCGGGGCCGCACTTCCGGGCGATTCCCTTTTTCGTGCCTACTACAATACGCTCGAAACTACCCACTTGGATTCTCCGTATTACGGCGTGGTTGCGCTTCGAAGAAATTTCGAGACTCCTCTACCTTCCTCTGCATCTCATTATTTCGCTGTGCGTAGACCTTGTCTTCCCGTAGAATCCTGGAAGTCGGCGTTGCCGGCGACCCCTCGATTGCAACAGCGACCCTGCGAATGACCCCACGAAGGAGCGAACAGCTATGCAACTTGGAATGATTGGCCTCGGCAGAATGGGTGCAAACATGGTGCGGCGGCTGATGCGCACCGGTCACACTTGTGTGGTTTTCGACCGCAGTCAGCAGGCGGTCAAGGAGCTCGTCGGCGAAGGGGCGAAGGGAGCCACTTCTCTGCAGGATTTTGTCTCACAGCTCTCTCAGCCCCGCGCAGTTTGGCTGATGGTTCCGGCTGCCGTCGTCGATGCCACTCTCAATGAGCTGGCGCCGCTTCTACACGCAGGCGACACCATCATTGACGGCGGCAATTCCTATTACATCGACGACATTCGCCGCGCCAAGCAGCTTTCTCCGCGCGGAATTCACTACGTTGACGCCGGTACGAGTGGCGGAGTGTGGGGTCTTGAGCGCGGCTATTGCTTGATGATTGGTGGCGAGAAAGAAGCTGTGCAGCGGCTGGATCCTATTTTCAAATCGCTCGCTCCGGGACGTGGCGACATTCCTCGCACACCGGGGCGCGAAAAATCCAGTGGGACGGCCGAAGAAGGCTATCTCCACTGCGGCCCCTCCGGCGGAGGTCACTTCGTCAAGATGGTCCACAATGGCATCGAGTACGGACTTATGGCTGCTTACGCCGAGGGGCTGAACGTCCTAAAGCACGCCAATGCGGGCAAGCAGTCCCGGGAAGTCGATGCCGAAACCACGCCGCTTCGCGAGCCCGAGCACTATATGTACGATTTCAATCTTCCCGATGTCGCCGAAGTCTGGCGGCGCGGCAGTGTCATCGCATCCTGGCTGCTCGATCTTACTGCTTCGGCCCTCTTTGCCTCTCCAGGCCTCGAGAAATTCTCGGGCCGCGTCTCGGATTCCGGCGAAGGCCGCTGGACGCTTCTCGCCGCCATCGACGAATCGGTGCCCAGCCCCGTCCTCAGCGCCGCTCTCTTTGAGCGATTCGCTTCACGCGGACAGGATGAATTCGCCGCCAAGCTTCTCTCGGCGATGCGCTTCGAATTTGGAGGCCATCTCGAAAAAGCAGCCGGTGGATGAAGCACGGCGAATCCTGCACTTCTAAAAATCTGGTTTGGAAGTAACACTGCTCGTCGAAGAGCAACCTGTGGAATTTCTCGTGGATCAGCGACCGGCCGCTCCAGCCGTCCGCGGTGGTTCGCTTCTGTCGGCCCCCGCCTCGAGGCGACCGATCACTTCTCGCACGGTGTAAACAGGCTTGTTCTGTGTCTCGAAGTAAGTTCGCGCCAGGAGCTCGCCGATCAATCCGATGGCAATAAATTGAATTCCGCCCATCACCAGAGCCATGCCCAGCAGCATCAGCGGCCCGTGGTTCGCCAGCAGCGGTTCATCGAGAAATGCCTTCCGCCCAAAAACCCAAAGCCCGATCCCGCCGCCCCCAGCAAGACACAGCAGTCCCGCTGTCCCAAAGAAATGCAGTGGCTTCGTTGAATAATCCAGCAGGAATTTCACGCTGAGCAGATCGAGCAGCACACGGATTGTCCGCGAAATCCCGTAGTTCGATTTTCCCGTCTTCCGGGGATTGTTTGTGATCGGTACTTCCGCCACCGAAGCACCCGACCAGCTTGCCAGCGCCGGGATAAACCGATGCAGTTCGCCATAAAGATGGATCTCTGCGAGAACCTCTCTCCGGTACGCTTTAAATGTCGTCCCAAAGTCGTGCAAATCCACGCGCGACAGTTTCGCCATAATCCTATTCGCTACCATGCTCGGAAACTGTCGCATCAGCCAGTGGTCGGTCCTTTCGATGCGCCACCCGCTGACAATGTCGTACCCCTCGCCTATTTTTTCCAGGAAACGCGGAATTTCTGCTGGATCGTGCTGCAGGTCGCCGTCCATCGAGATGATGATATCGCCCTCGGAATGATCGAACCCCGCCTTGAGCGCAGCCGTTTGGCCAAAATTTCTCCGTAGCCGCACGACGCAGACGCGGTTGTCGTGCTGCGCGATTTCTGTCAGTTGCTGATACGTCCGGTCTTTGCTCCCATCGTCGACGAACACAACCTCGTAAGGCCCGCCAACACCGTCCATCACCTCCACGATCTTGACGTAGAGGGGAGCAACGCTTTCCTGCTCGTTGAAAAAGGGCACAACGATTGAATACAAGGGCCGGCTGGGCGTGTTGTCCATTTCTTTCATTCTATTACATCATTTCATCGCGGCGAAACCGCCGGGGTTTCTCGGAAATCGATTCCGCAAACAAAGCAGGCGGCACAGCGGCCGCCCACCTTCTTCACATGCCTGTGTACTCTCTCCGGCTGCAGATGCTCAGGCCAGTAGCTTCGCGTTGACGGTAATTTCCGCCTTGAACAGCTTCGAAACCGGGCATCCCAACTCAGCAGCCTTTACCGCCGCGTCGAATTTCGCCTTGTCGGCGCCCGGCACTTGCGCCACCAGGTCCAAATGGCTCTTCGTGATGCTGAAACCGTCGCCAACTTTCTCGAGCGAGATCGTTGCCGTCGTTTCAAGCTTCGTGGCCGTCAGTCCGGCGCCGCCCAGTTGCGCCGAGAGTGCCATCGTGAAACACCCTGCGTGCGCCGCAGCCAGCAGTTCTTCCGGGTTTGTACCGATTCCGTTTTCGAATCTCGTGCTATAGGAATATTGCGTCTGCTTCAGAACTCCGCTATCGGTCGAAAGCGCTCCCTTTCCGTCCTTCAATCCGCCTTGCCACACGGCCGTTGCTTTCCTCTGCATTTTCTATCTCCTTGTGCGTTTTTTGTGTCGCTACGTGTTGGATTCGGAATTGAACCGAAAGGATACCATCTTCCAAAAACGAAAAATCTTTCCCGGCTATTCCTGCCATCCCCCGCCGAGCGCCTTGTAAAGCTGGACCAGGCTTTGGTACTCGTTTCCCTTTGCTTGGGCCAGCGTCAACTCTGCGGTAAAAAGTGACCGTTGTCCGTCGAGGACTTCCAGATATGTCGTAATTCCCCCTCGATACCGCTGCAGAGATGTGTCGACCGACTCCTGCAAGTCCTTAACGGCGATTCCCTGCTCCACGCGCACTTCGCGATTCTTCTGATATGCAATCAACGCATCGGAAACGTCGCGAAACGCATATTGAATCGCCTGTTCGTAGGCGATCAGTTCTTGTCGATGCTCCGATTCCGCCAGCCGCAGGTTCCCTTTCAAGGCTCCGCCGGTGAAGATCGGCTGCGTCACGTTGACCCCGTAGGACCAGATCTCCGTCTGCGAACCCATTATGCTCGTAAACGCGCTGCTTCGGCCAAATGCCCCTCCGCCCGAGCCCGTCAGCGAAATCTGTGGGAAAAACGACGCCTTCGCCACGCCGATCTCCGCATTCGCGGCGATCAGGTTTTCCTCCGCCTCGCGGATGTCCGGCCGCCTCTCTAGCAATGACGACGGCATTCCCGGCGGCACGTCCGGCGGCAGTTGCTGTTCGGTCAGCAGCCGCCCGCGCGGCACATCCTGTGGATAATTTCCCAGCAGGATGCTGATTGCGTTTTCTTCCTGCCCGATCTGCCGTTCGAGGTCGGGCACCTGCGCGCTCGCCGTATCCAGCACCTGCTCGGCTTCCAGCACGTCCAGCCGCGTCGCCACACCGTGCGTCACGCGTAGCTTCGTCAACTTGACGGCATCCTGCTGCGTCTTCACCGTGTCCTTCGCGATTTGCAGTTGCAGATCGAGTTGTAGCAGCTCGAAGTAGTCGCTCGCCACATCGCTCACTAGCGTCAGCACCACGGTCTGCCGCGCCGCCTGTGTCGCCAGCACTTGCGCGCGCGCCGCTTCCGTCTCCCGCCGAAGCTTTCCAAATAAATCGAGCTGAAACGAAGCATCAGCCGTCAGGGTAAACAGATTCGATCTTGTCCGGAAGTTTGGTTCCTTGCCTCCCGAGAAATCTCCTTGCCCCTGCACCTGCGGGAAAAGGCTAGAACGCGTCACCTCCAATTGGGCGCGCGCTGCCGTGATTCGCTCCGTCGCCGTCTGCAGATCGTAATTTTGCTTCAGCGCAGTGTGGATCAACTGCTGCAGAACGGGATCCTGAAATACCTGCCACCATGGCAGGTCCGCGTACGAAGCCGTCTGCGCCTGCTGCTGTGGATTCGGATTCAAATCGCGGAAGCTTGTGGGCGTTGTCACGTCGGGCCTTTTGTAGTTTGGCCCCATCTTGCACCCAGCCATCGCGCTCATGAAAAATCCACCCACCAGAATCGCTGCCACCATGCGTCCGGTACGGCTCGCCCGCTCCTGTGCTCCGCTTCCGCCTGCTGGCCGCATGTCAGTCTCCCTCCGCAGGAGTCGGCGTTCCCGAATCCCCTGTCATTGGAGGAATCCCGCCTGTCGCCAGTTCGTGGGCGCGCCCGACACCGGACCATTTCTCGACAAGATAGAAAATCGCCGGGACGAGGAAAATTGCGAGTGCGCTGGCCGCCATCATTCCGCCAATCACCGTCGTTCCGATGATTTGCCGCGCCACAGAACCCGCACCCGTCGCCACCCACAGCGGCACGCTGCCAAGGATGAATGCGAACGATGTCATCAGAATCGGCCGCAGCCGGATCCGCGCGCCATCCAGCGCTGCATCCACTAGCGGCTTCCCTCGCTCGTATCCTTCCTTGGCAAACTCTACGATCAAAATGGCGTTCTTCGCGGCCAAGCCGATGAGCATAACGAGCCCGATCTGCGAGTACACATCGCTTTCGATCTGCACCATATACGGCGGATAGAACCATCCTGTTACCACGCGCCGCAGCCACAGCGCTGCAAACGCCCCGAACACCGCGACGGGCGTGCTCAATAGCACGCTGAACGGCAGCGTCCAGCTTTCATACAGCGCCGCAAGAATCAGGAAGACAAACAGCAGCGAGAACGCGAACACCGCCGACGGCGACACTCCCTGCTGGGCCAGTTTTTCCTGGAACGACATATCTTTATAGTCGTATCCCATCTCCCGCGGCATCGTTTGCGCGAACACTTCTTCGAGAGCTTTCATCGCCTGCGCCGAGCTGTAGCCCGGTGCCGCGCTTCCGTTGATTTGCGCGCTCCGGTACTCGTTGAACCTCATCGTGAATTCCGGCCCGGACCGCGGTTCGATTTTCGTCAATGCGGATAAAGGGACCGGCACGCCCTGATTGTTCCTGACGTAGAACTGACCGACGTTCTCCGCTTTCGTCCGGTATTGCCCTTCCGCTTCCACATACACTTGCCACTGGCGCCCGAACCGGTTGAAGTAATTGACGAAATATCCGCCCATAAAAGTCTGGAGCGTCTTGTAGACATCGCTGATGCTTACGCCCTGCTTCAGCACTTTGTCCCGGTCCACGTCGACGTACTCTTGCGGCACATTCGGCAGATAAGTCGTCGCCAGAAATCCGATTTCCGGCCTCTTTCGCGCCGCTGCCATGAATGTGTTCAAGTTTTGCGTCAGAAAGTTCACGTCCCGCCCCGCTCTGTCTTCCAGTACAAACGTGAACCCGCCCGAAGTCCCGACGCCCGGAATGGCCGGAGGAGAAAAGGCAAACGTGACTCCCTGCGGCATCTGGCTCAATCGCTCGTTCAGCCGCGTCTTGATTTCCTGGAACTCCTGGTCGCGCGTCTTCCGGTTGTCCCAGTCCTTCAGCGTGACAAAGAAGAAGGCGTTATAGCTCGTCCGAACGAAACTCAGCAGGCTGAATCCCACGACGCTCGTCGTGTATTTCACCCCGGGCGTCTCCTCCAAAATCTGCTCCACGGTTCGCGCCGCTTCATCCGTCCGCTGCAGCGACGCCGCGTTCGGCAGTTGCATGTTGATGAAGAGATATCCCTGGTCTTCGTCGGGGAGGAAGCTCGAAGGCACGTGTGCTCCCAGCAAAGCCGCGCCACCGGCAAACGCCGCCAGGAGTACCAGCGCCACTGTACTCTTGCGAATCAGCGCGGCGCAGACGCCCACATAGGCGTGCGTTCCATCCGAAAACACGCGGTTAAACCAATCGAAGAATCTCCTCAGCAGTCCGTGGCTTTCCTGCCTTGGCCGCAGCAGCATCGCAGCCAGTGCCGGACTGAGCGTCAGCGCGTTGAACGCCGACAAAATCACCGAGATCGCGATCGTGACGGCAAATTGCTGGTAGAGCCGTCCTGTGATTCCCGGAATAAATGCCGTCGGCACAAACACCGCTGAAAGCACAAGCGCAATACCGACCACCGGCGCCGTCAGCTCGTCCATCGCACGGATCGCCGCTTCTTTCGGTGGCAGTCCATCTTCAACGTGCCTTCCAACGCCTTCCACCACCACAATCGCGTCGTCCACCACCAACCCGATGGCTAGCACCAGTCCCAATAACGAGAGGGTGTTGACGGAAAACCCGAATAGCGGGAAGAAGACGAACGTCCCGACCAGCGCCACCGGCACCGCCAGCATCGGAATCAGCGTGGCGCGCCAGCTTTGCAGAAAGATGTAGACCACCAGGATCACGAGGACGATCGCGATCAGCAGCGTTTCCACAATCTCCTTGATGCCGGAAGTCACCGCCTTCGTCGTGTCCAGCGAGATCACGTAATCGATGTCTGGCGGAAACCGTTCTTTCATCTGCGCGATGAGCTTCTTCACTCCGTTTGCCGCGTCCACCGCGTTCGAACCGGGCAGTTGATACAGCGCGATCACCGCTCCCGGTTTCCCGTTCAATCTCCCCAGCAGCGTGTAATCTTGTGAGCCCAGCTCCACGCGCGCCACGTCCTTCACGCGCACCACGCTGCCGTCCTTATTCTCGCGGACCACGATCTGTCCGAATTGGTCCGCGGAAACCAACCGGCCCTGCGCCCGCACGGAATAGGTGTATTCCTGCCCCGGCGGCACCGGCTCGCCGCCCACTTGTCCCGCCGGATTCACCGTGTTCTGCGCCTGGATGGCATTAATGATGTCCGTCACGGTGATGCCCAGCTTCGCCAGTTGGTCCGGCTTTACCCACATCCGCATCGCATACTGCCCGGCGCCGAAGATCTGCACATTGCCGATGCCGCGGGCGCGCGTCAGTGGGTCGCGGATGTTGATATAGGCGTAGTTCGAAAGAAACGCCGCGTCGTATGTTCCTTTCGGCGAGTACAGCGTGATGAGCATCAGCGGCGACGTCACCGACTTCTGCACCGTAATTCCGTAGTTCGTCACATCGACGGGCAGTTGCGGTTGCGCCTGCGTTTCCCGCATCTGCGCTAGAATCTGGTCCGTATTCGGATCGGTCTTCACATCGAAGTCCACGATCATCGTCATCTGCCCGTTGGCCGTGGCGTTCAGCGAGTACATGTAATTCATGTTGTCGACGCCGCTCATCTGCTGCTCGATGGGCGTCGCCACCGCTTGCTCCAATGTCTGCGCGTCTGCTCCGACGTACGTTGCCTGAATCTGAACTTCCGGTGGTGCGATGTTCGGGAATTGCGCGACGGGCAGTTGAACGATCGTGATCGCTCCCAAAATCACAGTGACAATCGAGATAACGATCGCGACAATCGGCCTGTTGATGAAGAATTTGGACATCCCCTACCTCTTCTCCGCCACAGCCGCGTCCGCCACGTAGGGCTTTGGACTCACCGTCATTCCATCTCGGACCTTCTGCACTCCCTCCGCCACCACCCGCTCGCCGGGCTTCAGCCCGTCCGTGATCACCCAATCGCTTCCCACGCGGTCTCCCGTTACAACAGTTTGGATCGTCACCTTGTTCTGCGAGTCCACTACCGCGACTTGATAGCTTCCCTGCAACTCCGAGACGGCCCTCTGCGGCACCAGCAGTGCTCCCTTTTCCACTTCCGTGACGGCTCTCACCCTTCCATACCCGCCCGGACGCAAAATATTTCCCGGATTTGGAAATAGCCCCGCAATCAGGATCGATCCCGTGTTTTGGCTCACGGAGCGGTCGGCAAAATACACTGATCCTTCGTGCGGGTACGTCGTTCCGTCCGCCAGAATCAGTTGCAGTTTCATCTTGTTCTTGTCGGTTTGCCACGAATCGGGATTCGGATACGCCTTCGCGAACTCGAGATACTCTTGCTCGCTGACCGTGAAGAAAACCTTTATCGGGTCCACGGTCGAGACGGTCGTCACCGCCGGACTGCTCGTGTTCACCAGCGCGCCCACTTGCAATTGCGCCTGTCCGGCAATTCCATCGATGGGTGACACCAGCCGCGTAAATCCAAGATTGATTTGAGCGGTCTCTACGGCCGCCTGCGCCGCTTGAATTTGCGCTTTTGCCGTTTCAATCGTCGCCTTCGCCGCCAGATTGTCCTGCACGGAGTTGTCCAGATCCTGTTCGCTGGCAGCCTCGTCCTTTGCCAGCGGCGTGTAACGATCCACGTCCAATTGGGTCCGTCGCTGATTCGCTTCCGCGTTCACCAGTTGCGCTTTCGCCTCCGCCAGTTGTCCCTTTGCCTGATCCAGAGCTGCTTGAAAGGGCCTCGGATCGATCTGGAACAGCAGTTGTCCCTTCTTGACGTACGATCCTTCCTTGTATGCTTGCTGGATCAGGTAGCCGGTCACTTGCGCTTTCACATCGGCGTTCACATATCCGTCAAGCGTCCCGATCCACTCGCCGTAAATCGGCACATCTTTCTGCTGCACCGCAGCCACCTCAACCTCCGGAGGCGGCATCGCGCCGGAGCCTTTTCCGCCGCAACCGACCGTCGAAACGATCGCCAGCGCCAGAAGAACTCTCTGCAATCTCTTCGCGAAATTCAATCCCGGTTCTTGCTCTCGCTTCCGCACCGATGGCATCAAATCCTCCCCAATGTGCCGAGCCCCGGCCCCAATCGGAAATTCAACTCAGCCCCGCTTGAATTCTTTTTTAGATTGAAATCTTGCCTCGCGGATGCAGCTTTTTTCTCTAAATAGTGCAGCACCATGGGACTGCAAGATTTTCTTGCGCGGCGCGCCATCGCTCCCATCGGCAAACAAGTGCGGATTGCGAGGAGTTTGTTCAAACAGCCCCAAACTGTCCGCAGACGCACACCCATCCTTCAATCAATCTTCGAACATTGGGAAATTAAAATTGGAAGACTTGCAGAACCCGCCTGATTTCCGATTAGAATGCGGGCCACCAAGGCCGTCTTGGGGAGATCCCTGTTACTCTTGCTCTCTTGGAGCCTGTGGCGTTGCGTCGAGTGCGGCTTCGATTCCCTCGGGCTCCGCTCTTTTCGCAAGTTTTCTCTCGGCGCGGCGCTGTACTTTCATCTCTTGCTTCTCTTGTCGCTTCATTTTCTTTTGCCGTTCTTGAAAGCTGATTCTTCCCCGGTCGCTTTCCAGAGTTCTTCTCTACCAGCGCCGCTCGCGCGGTTGGCGCGCCAGCCTATCGCAAGGCGAATGCGCTGAATCTAGCCGAACGGCTCGAAGAACGCACGCATACCGCTCCCCGTCATCTGAAAACTAAGATTCCCTGCGGACAGATTTTTCACGATTTCCTTGGCCCCGGTTTATGACTCCGGGGTTCAAAAGGCGGGCGGTTCTAGAATTCCTGGATCGGCTTGCGGGCAAACGGGCGTTTCGACGGTGGCATATGCGAACTGCGATAATCCTCTAGATCGGCATCCGTAACTTGATAGTGCGTTCCTTGCGGATGGTTGTCGTTCTTGGCCAGCTCTCGCCGCAGCTTTAGCGAGCAAACATCCGGACCATCCTGATAATTTATCTTCCGGGACAGGAACGCTTCGCTCGCAATCATCAGCGTGAATTCTCTTGTGTCTGACGCCGCTTCTCTTACGGTGAACGTATACTCCCGACCGCCGGGCTTCGACTCGAACCCCACGAACTGCATCAGAATCTCTTTGCTCATTTCGCCTCTGCGGCCTTGACGGGCCTAGCCATTGGTTTCTTGCGGGATTTCTGGCGGTGGGTGGGCGGCGTGCCTTCCGCAAATTCAACTACGAGGAGCGCCGTCCCAAACTTCTTCATGCCATGCAGGTCAAAATCGATCGGCGTGTCTATCGGCGTGTCTTCGGAGTCTGACTCCATCACCGCTCCAAGCCCATACTGAGAATGCATGATGTACGCGCCTTTCTCGGACGCATTCACTCCGCCTCCTCAGATCGGACTCCTAAAAAATCAAACGAGCCCGCCAGAGGCGGGCTCGTTCTTGCCTGTTAGAGGCTGGAAACGTTCGACGCCTGGAGACCCTTCGGCCCCCTCGTGACTTCGAACTCAACCGCTTGGCCTTCGTTCAGCGATTTGTACCCCTCCGACTGAATCGCGGAGAAGTGGACGAAAACGTCCTCGCCGGACTGGCGCTGGATGAATCCAAAGCCTTTGCTGGCGTTAAACCACTTCACTGTTCCTTGTTCTCTCATGTATTTCTCTTTCTTTGTGAGCTATTTGGTGCTATTCCCACCGCCTCCAGGCACAAAAAAAAGGGCCCGCAAGTGTGGACTTGCAGACCCTCAAAAATTCTAAAGGTTTCACAAGAGCAACAAACGCATTTTTATTTTCACACACTTTCTCCTTCTTGTCCACTTCTTTTTTCCTCTCCGCGCTTCTGCGCTCGGCCCTGTGCACTCTTGCCTCAGCCGTGAAGTGTCTCACCGCAATATCTCCACTAGCAGCACCAAGAGTTAAGCGTTGAGAAAACGAAAACAGAAATGCTTCCTACTGCAAGCCAGTACATCCCGCATTGGTCGCCCGCAATCAGGAAAACCGCTCCCGCAATAAATGGCAGCGTTTGCGCTTGACCGAGCGCGGCATTCAGTCTTGCCTCCCACGCCGGCCGCTTCGAATACGCACGCGCCTGGAATCCATTTCTCGCCGACACTACCTGCAGCCACCACGTGTACGCTCCAAACAAGAACACTTCGATTCCTAGAAAGAGCGCGCGTTGCGGAATCAACACCGCCATGCTGCTCACCAGGATCAATATCAGCGAAGCGATTGTTGCCGCAGCGCGCGCGGGCAAGTGTGGATGCCGGATAATATCTGCAATGTTGACCGACAGGGCGACGAACACCAGGCCCGCCAACGCTCCTGACGCTCCCGCTGCCGCTATAAAAAATTCGCCCACATTGGGTATTCTCAAATGGCAGGACGCTTCGCGCACCTGCGCCAGCTTGTGGGTCGAGAGCATATCAGAGATTCACCGTGAGTTATCGCGCGATCACTTCCTCATCGTGCCCTGCAAGTCCGTGAAATAGCCTCGTATCTTTCCCTTCAGTGTGGCAGCCGCGACTTCCACGGCGGCTCCCGGCGGCAGATCACCCAAATCGAATGGGCCATACGCTGTGCGAATCAAACGATTCACTTGCAGTCCCAGATGAGCCATCACTTTTCGGATTTCCCGGTTCTTTCCTTCCTGCAGTGCTACTTCGAGCCACACATTCGCACCCCTCTGCTCGCACTCCATCCTTGCCTCGATCGGTCCGTATCTCATCCCCTCTACCGTAACTCCCTGCGCGAGTCTCGCGAGGTCCTCGGCCTTCACCGTCCCGTGCACACGTACTCGATAGCGCCGCTTCCACGCATTCGCCGGCAACTCCAGATGTCGCGCCAGTTCTCCATCGTTCGTCAATAGCAGCAGTCCTTCGCTGTTCAGATCCAGCCGTCCCACGCTGACGACTCGCGGAAGCCCTACCGGCAAATTGTCGAAAACAGTCTCTCTCCCTTTCTCGTCGCGCGCCGTCGTCACCAGGCCCACCGGCTTGTGGTAGAGAAATACCCGCGTCGCTTGTGCCTCTGGCAAAGGTTTCCCGTCGACCAATATTTTGTCGTCTGGACCTACGTTGACTCCCGGCGTGCGCAGCGTCTCTCCGTTCAGGTTCACGCGCCCATCTGCAATCCACCGCTCGGCGTCGCGCCTTGAACAAAGTCCCGCCCGCGCGATCACTTTCGCAATTCGCTCTCCCTCTTTGCGGTGTTTCACGTTCGAAGTGTACTCATCCGTCTGTTCTCAGGGCAAACCGTCTGGCGAGTCAAAGGCGGAAATAACTTCCAGCCACTTCTCAGACGAACGAATCGGGCCTTTTGTCGATACCGCCGAAACGACTATCCTGAAGCGTGGACGAAAATCCAGAATCCCAGCCCAGGCTTGCCCTTCGGAAACTTTCTCTCCGCTCGTTCGTTCGATGGCTTCTCATCTGCGCGGCATGCCTTTGGTCGGTCGGTGCGCTGATTCTAGTCGCTGCCAAGTGGATCAACCCTCCCACCACCGCCGTGCACATGGAGCGTCGCCTGCAAGCCTGGATTCACGGTAAGCCCTATCATGAGCGCTACGAATTTGTTCCGCTGAGCGAAATCTCCCCCGATCTCCAGCATGCCGTCATCACCGCCGAAGACGCGCGCTTTTATCAGCATCATGGATTCGATTGGCACGCGATCGAAATCGCCGCTCAAGACGATGCGGAAGGCGGCCGCCTTCGCGGGGGTTCCACCATCACGCAGCAACTCGTAAAAAACATTTTCTTCGGAACAGGCCGCTCGTTCCTTCGCAAGGGCGCTGAGGCTTCGCTCGTTCCCGTTGCCGAATTGGTCCTCGGCAAGCGCAGGATTCTGGAACTTTACCTCAACGTGGTTGAATGGGGACCTGGTGTCTATGGCGCGCAGTCGGCCTGTGAATATTACTATCGAACTTCGGCTCGCAATATCGACCGCCAACGCTCGGCCCAGCTCGCCGCCGTTCTCCCAGCGCCTCTGCGGCGCCGTCCCGAACATATGCAACACTACAGCGAAATCATTCTGGACCGGATGACCCAAATGGGTTGGTAGTCACGCAAGACATCCCTGGGAATCGACCTGAGCGTATTTCAGCTGGGCACTAAGGAATGCGCGCTGCATTGCCATAAGGCGCGTATGCGCCTCGACAATTGGGCGCCCTGGCCCGCTCACCTCATGTTGGAAGGAATCTGAGACAAAAATGGCGCGCCCAAGGGGACGATTTTAGAACTTTTCTTGGCGACCTCGTGGCAGCCTTGCCACAGTTCGAGATCTCCGTCTCACTAAACCCGTAACGTATCGGGACCCCCGCCAGCAATAGTACGGTAAGCCGACTTCACAGGAGTTAGAGCGGAAATGGTCCCATGCGGCGCAAATACAATTCTGGTTATTTGCTTTTCTGCAGCTTGGGGACAAAGTATCCGCGGCGGGCCCGCACCGTAAACTCACTCGCCCTCACCTTGACCAAGTGCGACTATTTCTTGGCTGCGTTAGCTGCCATTCGAGCGCGGAAGTCTTTTTCCTTCTGAATTTCTTCGTCGCTGAGGGCGGATGCGAATTCTTCTAGCTCAAAGACCTGGCGGAGCTCTATGTCGGTCTCGCCTTCGTTCGGGCATCGCTTGACCCACTCGATGGCCTCTTCGAGAGACTTGACCCGCCAGAACCAGAAGCTGGCGATGACTTCCTTGCTTTCGGCGAAGGGGCCGTCGGTGACGGTGCAGTTCTT
>DATKPM010000002.1:0-14444 GCA_035524135.1 Candidatus Acidiferrum sp.
CGAAAGGATTGCAGGCTTTTCGCCAACTAAACCTCCACACGTAAATGCTCGGGTGCGCTGCCCGTCCGGAATTCGTATCCCGTCCAGAGGCGCTCGTTGACCATTCATTTCCAGGAAACGCGAAATGTGGTCAAGTAACTATATTCCTAGGAAAATAATGTCTTGACAACAGATTCCAGTGATAATAGTATCGGGATTGAGAAGGGGTGATGATCAAGGCGGCCAGAACGGGTAGTCGCAAGATCGAGGCGAGTCGTTTGACGATCCACATCGGATTTTGGATGCGACTTGTTTCCAACAGCGTCTCGCATGCCTTCGCTCGCAAACTGGAGGCGAGCGGCGTCACGGTTGCCGAATGGGTTGTCCTTCGCGAAATGTACGCCGGCGACGACACCACGTCTCCCGGTGTCGTCGCAAAGCTCACGAGCTTGACTCCCGGCGCAGTCTCCAAGCTGATTACGCGCCTGCTTAAGAAGGGATTCGTCACGCGCCAGGAATCGACAAAAGACCGCCGCTTTCAGGACGTGAAGCTCACGCAGGCAGCGATCGAGATCGTGCCGCGACTTGCGAAGCTTGCGGACATAAATGACGAGGAATTCTTTGGTGTCCTGTCGAAATCGGAAAGAAAAACCTTATCGCGAATTCTGCAGAAGACCGCGACGCTTCACAACATCACGAAAATGCCTATCGCTTGAAAGGAAGGACAATGAATAAGGACTTGATTCAAGAACTCATCGAACGGGCGCTGACTAGGAAGGTCCCCTTTCCGGAAGTTCTCACGGCTCTCTCGAAGGAGGGAGTCGAGTCGTACCACGTCGATCTTCTGAGAGATGAATTTCGCTATTATGCGAAAAATGGAGACTCGCTCATCATCGCCTTGCCGCTGCCCCACAAGGGCGTGGCCGGCGAGTTTTCAGCAGAAAGGATTGAAGACATCAACCGCAGAGTGCAGGCAGGGCAGGCCTCCTACGCTGACTTCATCGCCGAAAGCACGACCGCCGGATGTGCCTACTATATCGTCTTCCTCAACGGGAAGATGGTCCGTTATTTCGGCCGCCACGGCGGCGAACACGTGCAGTATTTCCCAGGCTCACGCTGAGCTGGGCCCAAAGCAACACCGAAAAGACGCATGGAAAGGAAAAACATAATGGAGGAAATTGTTCGTTCCGCAATCAAGTCAATCGATATTCAGGCCACGGTCGACAAGACGTTTGCATTTCTTGCTGACCCGCTCAACTGGCCCAGGTATGCTGTCGTGAATTTGCGTTCCGTAACGCCGGGACAGAACGGCTGGTTCAAAGCCGTGACGAAATTTGGCGAAGGAGAAATCAAAGTTGACGGCGTCGAGGAATTTGGAATCCTCGATCACGTTTGGAAGGATCCCCAGGCGTCCTGGAAGGTCTATTGCCGTGTTGTTCCCAACGGTGACGGCTCGACCGTAATGATGACGCTCTTTCAGCCACCTGTTATGAACGACCAGATGTTCGACCACGCCATGAAGGAGATGGACATCGAGATGGCAAAGCTGAAGGAAGTCTTGGAGAGCCAGCGCCCAAGGGTGAACATTCGAAGGTAGTGCCACCTTCGCCGCATCTCTATCAAGCCTAAGGCAACTGGCGGAAACCGAAAGGGTTAGGTGCGGCTGCGCGCCCGCTATGTCGCTTATTGGTGAACGGCTAAATTATTGACGAGTTCGCACCATCTGTCCCAACTTCTCCGCAGAAATCTCTCGTTCTAGGTAGCATTTATCTAGGGGCCCTGCCGTCTTCGTCCAGCGCAGGGTAATCAGGTGGGGAGCACGGGGGAGAAAGGGCGATGCGACATTCAGTAATCATACTGGGCGCTCTGCTGTTTTTTGCTATTTACACGCAGGCGCAGGGTACCTCTTCGGCATCTGCGGCTCTTCCCGACGTCACGATGGCTACCGCGCCGCCCGTCATGTTTGCGGTCAACTCCTACCCTGATCTTGCCGCTCTTCCCGCCAAGCCTGAACCCTCCCCATCGCCCGATCCGGCAGCCATGCCGCAGGAAGTGCAAGGCGTCTATGGGGAGAGTTCGACGCAGGTCTTTATCGGCTATACCTATTTTCGCTTTTTCGAGCTGCCGTCGACCGAACAGAACCTGAATGGCGTGGACGTGTCGATGGCTTACTATCTGAAGCCCTGGGCCGCCGCAGACCTTGAGGTTTTCGATGCCGCGGGAAGCGACGGCGGAAAGACGGCCAACTTCGTCTTCTTTGGTGCGGGCCCACGTGTTCGCTGGCAGACTACCAAGGGGATCGAGTTTTGGATCCACGGTCTTGGCGGAGTTGCCCACTACTCACCCACCACGATTTATGGTTTTCCGACAGGCGGCGCCTACGAGGCAGGAGGCGGCGTTGATTTTGGAAAGCCTCACAGCCGCTGGACTTATCGCCTGCAGGGAGATCTTGTCGGCACATTCCTCTTCGGCGTTCACCAGGAGAGCGCCCGCGTGGCTGCCGGAATCGTCTTGAAATTCTAGTGTTTCCCGATCCACACCGCACTACTCTTTTTGCTGGCCTTCTAGTTAGTCGACCATCACATGTCCGGGCCTCGTTCTCACACGCTGCAACAGGAACGTCAGCGGAACACAAATTGCGCAAACTACTGCCAGATACCGGAAATCGTCTACGAACGACCATAGCTGTGCCTGCTGCGCCAGCAACGCTTGCAGCAGCTCCTCCGCTCGCTTCAACGCCGTGACTGGATCGACGTGCAGGCTCATGAGGTCCGTAAGATGTTTCACCGATTCTTGCCATAAGGGACTTCCTGGCGAAAGCGAGTGTGACAATTCCGTCTGGTGCAGTTGTTCTCGCCGCGCCAGGAGCGTATTGACCATCGAAATTCCCACGCTCCCGCCCACGTTTCGCAGCAGGTTATAGAGCCCCGCGGCGTTTCCAATCTGCTCGTTCGGTAGAGTTCCCATCGTGATCGTCGCCAGCGGCACAAAAATGAATCCAATGAAAAAACCGCTCAGGATGATCGGCCAGAGCAGGGAAGTCTCCGAAATCTCCAGGGTCGCGCTGCCTATCCACAGAGTGCAGACACCCAGCCCGAGGAACCCCATCGAAATCAGACGGCGGTTGTCGAATTTTGCGGTCAGCAGAGCCACTACGGGCATCGCGCACATTGCTCCCACTCCTCGCGGGCTCACGGCCCATCCCGCGCTCAGCGCCGTATATCCGAGCAGCGTTTGAAAGAAAAGCGGCAGTATGGTCACGATTCCATAAATGATTCCCCCGTATAGCGTGATGATCAGGCAGCCCGCCGCAAAGTTCCTATTCCTGAAGACTCGTAAATTCGTCAGCGGCTTTTTGTGCGTCAGTTGCCGGATGAGAAACGCCACAAAGGCGACCACCAGAATCACTGTCGCCCAGCGAATCCACATCGCTCCGAACCAATCGTCTTCTTGCCCCTTGTCCAGGATGATTTGCAGCGCTCCCAGCCAGATTGCCAGCAGCCCCAACCCGATCGCGTCCAATCTTGCAGGCTTTGCCAGCCGGATATAGTGCGGGTCCGTCACGTAGCGCATGATCAGGATTACCGCCAGAATGCCGATCGGAATGTTGATGTAAAACGACCACCGCCACGTATAATTCTCCGTGATCCATCCGCCAAGCGTCGGGCCGATCACCGGCGCCACAACCACTCCGAATCCGAACGCTGCCATTGCCTGCCCGCGTTTTTCTGGCGGGAACGTCTCCAGCAGAATCGCCTGCGACATTGGTTGCAAGGCGCCCCCTCCCGCTCCCTGGATCGCACGCGCGATCAGGATCATCGGAAGTGATGTGGCGGCGCCGCATAGAAACGACGCCGTCGTAAAAATCACGATGCAGGTCAACAGAAACCGCTTCCGGCCGAACCGCAGCGAAAACCATCCGCTCGCCGGCAGGACGATTGCATTGGCCACCAGATAGCTGGTCAGAACCCATGTGGCTTCATCCGTGCTTGCTGCCAGGCTCCCGCCGATGTAAGGCAGAGACACAGCCGAAATCGACGTGTCCAGCACCTCCATGAACGTCGCCAGCATCACCGCGATGGCGATCAACCAGGGATTTACGGTGACCGGAGGCGATTCCAATGTCTCGGCTGCTAGCCGGGTTGGCAAAGCCTCATCCGCGCTGCTCATGAATGGCGGTGTTTCCCTTCAAGCGGAGTTGAATGACGAACAGGTCCGAGAATGGAGTGTCGCATATTTCTTTGATACACAACGGCGTCAAAAATGTGCTCGAAATTATCCGCCAATTTTCGTCTCTGCCTCCATTCTCGTTTTCCGGTGAACCAATTTGCATTCCTTGTGCATCGAATACAAAAGCCTGTATGTTTGCGAATCAATCTTCCCGGAGGCAGCCATGGCCGCTCAGAACAAGGAAGAGATGAAGATTGTCCTGCAGGTAGGTAGTACAGTCCGTGTACGCAACAATGGCGACGTCATTATCGACAATCCCGAGCTTGAGCTGACTCGCGAAGATCGCGCCGCCGACGCTGTTCTTTTGTACCGGTTCGATTCTGCCGCCGGCGAGCACATTTTCCGCTTGCTCGACCCCGTCGCCGATCATCAGCACATGAAACATCACCGCCGCGACGATTAACTCCCGCGGCGTGGATTTTGAGAGCATTTCATACTTGAGGGGGACTCTGTGTCTCTTTTCGAACCACTTTCCATTCGCAGTCTGAAATTCCGCAATCGCATCTTCGTCTCCCCGATGTGCGAGTACTCAAGCGTTGATGGTTTCGCCTCTGACTGGCATGTCGTCCATTTGGGCAGCCGCGCTGTAGGCGGGGCCGCAGCGGTCCTCACGGAAGCGACGGCTGTCTTGCCTGAGGGGCGCATCAGCCCTCAGGACCTCGGCATTTGGAAAGATGCGCACGTGGACACGCTCTCGCGCATTGCCCGATTCGTCCGCGAGCAAGGTGCCGTCTTTGGCGTTCAGCTGGCGCACTCCGGCCGCAAAGGGAGCACGCAGCGCCCTTGGTCAGGCAGCGGAGCGATTCCTGTTTCCGAAGGCGGCTGGATTCCTGTTGCTCCGAGCGCCATTTCTTTCGATCCATCCTACGCAAAGCCTGCCGCCATGGACGAAGCAACCCTCCGTTCGACAATCCGGGCTTTTGCGGACGCCGCGCGCCGTGTGCTTGCTGCTGGGATACAGATTATTGAAATTCATTCCGCCCACGGCTACCTGCTTCATGAGTTTCTCTCGCCCCTCTCCAACCATCGCACCGATTCCTATGGCGGATCGTTTGAGAATCGCACGCGTCTGCTTCGCGAAGTCGTTTCCGCCGTCCGCGTTGTTTGGCCAGAGAATCTTCCGTTATTTGTTCGTGTTTCTGCGACGGATTGGGTTGAGGGCGGCTGGGACTTGCCCCAAACGGTAGAGCTCGCCCGCCAGCTTGGTCCTTTGGGCGTGGACTTGGTCGATTGCTCTTCCGGCGGTCTTACAGCAGATGCGAAGATTCCCGTCGGTCCCGGCTACCAGGTCCCTTTTTCAGAGGCTGTCCGCCGCGATGCAAGGGTTCTCACTGGCGCCGTCGGCATGATCACCACTCCGCAGCAAGCCGATTCAATTATTCGTGAAGGAAAAGCCGACGTGGTGCTGCTCGCTCGCGAAATGCTCCGCGATCCCTATTTTGCCCTTCATGCAGCGCGTGAACTCGGACAATCCATCGCCTGGCCTTCGCAGTATCTTCGTGCCGCTCCCCCTGGTTCCGTCGCCCGCTGAGCAGCCTGCTGCCCGGAAGGGAACTCCACCGTACGAAGACCCTAGTCCGTCCGCCGCAAACCATCTACCATGTCCCTCGTGACGACGGACACCCTTCACCGGCGCATCGCCGCCGCCACAGGCATTGTCATGGCGAGCGTCCTGCTCAGCCGCATTCTCGGCTTCTTCCGAGAATGGACCGTTGCTCATCAAATCGGCTCCACTGGGGTTACTGACGCCTATTACGCCGCCTTCACCCTCCCTGATTTCCTCAACTATTTGATTGCCGGAGCTTCGCTCAGCGTCACCTTCATTCCTGTCTTCTCCAAATACGTCGCCGAACAGAATGAGGAAGAGGGCTGGCGCGTCTTTTCTACCGTCGTCACCGTGATGGGCTTCGGTGTCACGGGGCTCGTCATTCTCGGCGAAATTTTCGCGCCGCACATCGCCCGCTGGATCGCTCCCGGCTTCGGCTTGGCCGAGCGCGATCGCGTTATTTTTCTCACGCGCCTCATGCTGCCCGCGCAAATCTGCTTTTACGAAGGCAGCATTCTAAGCGCCGTCCAATACGCCAAGGGGCGATTTCTTGTCCCCGCTCTCGCTCCGCTGATTTACAACACTGGCATTATTCTTGGCGGAGTTTTCCTTTCCTCTCGAATCGGAATCACAGGTTTTTCAGTAGGCGTTCTCGTCGGGGCTTTTGTCGGCAACTTACTGCTTCAGATTTACGGCGCCTATAAAGCCGGGGCTCGCTTTTCGCCGAATTTCCGTGTCCTCCATCCCGGTTTCATCCTCTTCCTGAAGCTCTCCATTCCCATCATGCTCGCCCTTTCGCTTTCTTTCGCCGACGACTGGATCATCCGTTGGTTCGGCTCCTATCTGCAGCCCGCGTCCATCACCTGGCTCAGCTATGGCAAAACGCTCATGCGTGTCCCGCTCGGCCTGGTCGGACAAGCCATCGGCGTCGCTTCGTTTCCCGTCCTCGCCCAGCTTTACTCGGAAAAAAAATTCGACGATTTGAACCGCGTCCTCAATTCCACCTTCAAGGGCTTGATTCTCCTTCTCCTTCCAATCTCCGCGCTTATCATTGCTCAGAGCCTGCCGCTCGTTCATTTGGTTTTTGCGCACACGCGCCTTCACGCCTCCGATCTCCTCGCCACCTCCCAGACACTCGCCTATTTCTCGATTGGTTTGTTCGCCTGGGGCGCGCAATATATCCTCGCGCGCGGCTTTTACGCCACCCACGACACGATCACTCCCGCCGTTGTCGGCACCATTATGACGGCCCTTTCCATTCCTCTTTATTGGGCATTGGTCCGCCGCGAGCAGCATATCGGCCTCGCGCTCGCCAGCTCGATCGGCATCATTGCTTACACGGTTGTTCTATTTGTCCTGCTGAACCGTCGGACCAAAAATCGCGAGCAGAGAGCCGTAGTCGCTTTTGTCGCGAAGGTCGCAGCGGCTTCGGTCGTGACCGGCTATGCGTGTTCCTGGCTGGTTGAGCGCCTTGAGCGATTCATCGCCTGGCAGCGAATGCTCGGAGCTCTCGAGGTTCTCGTTCTTGCCACTGCCGCTGGCTGCCTGCTACTTCTCGTTCTCCTGAAACTGTTTCGCGTCCGCGAGCTCGACGGCTATCTTCGCCGCGCGCTTTCATTCGCGGGACTCACGGGCTAACGGCTAGCCGTACCGCTTTCCACAAGCCTCACCGTGTTGCCGCGCTTCCAACCGAATCGAGCACGGGGTTGAGCGTCACCTGGCTATCCTTCATCACCTCCACATCCCGTTCCCAAGCTTCTCTTCCTTGTGCTTTTATCATTAGGTGATGTAAACCTGCCGCAAGCAAAAATTCCGCTGGCGTCTGCCCCACAAAATTTCCATCGACGTAGATATCTGCACACATCGTGCCCGATTGGACCTTCACGGTACCGTTTCCCATCTGCGTTTCCCCGAGTGCCGCAACCCCCGAATGTCCTCGGGCGGGGCGAATCGGCCCAGCGGGTTCGATCTCACTTCCGTCGTCGCTCTCCGTCGGCGGCAAGGGATCAAGCGTCACGTCCACGGCCTCGCTCTTCAGGATGTAATACTCGCCGTGTCTTCGCCCTCTCAGGTCAGTCCACGCAATCGGCCCATCCGTCAGCGTCATTTCTTTCGTGCGAAATCCGGGCTTCGACAGCTTCATCACCATCGAGTGTTCGAGTCGCGAACTGAACACGGTATGCGGCTTGTGAAAATAATCCCCCGGATACTTCAGTTCGCACGGAGTGTTGCACACCCTGGAGCCGTCGATTTCCACTAACGCACCAGACGGACTCGTGGTGACCTTGAGCGTCTCCGCGCTTACTCCCACGGAGAAGGCTCCAACCGCGCCCGCACACACGATGGTCAGTAGGGAACCGCGCAGCCGCAAACGCATTTCAAAACCTCTGAGAGACGCTTCGAGTGTATTTCGGAAGGGAAGGGTGTCAATCCGTGGAATTACGTAGGGTCTGAAGAAAGCAATGAGAGTACTGAACCTCCCCTTACTCACACAAAACTTGGCTTCGCTCGCTGACCTTCAGTTCGCTATTGCAGGTATTCAGCCAGCCACCCTGAAAACGTCTTGTACCAAATCCGGCTGTTCTGCGGCTTCAGCACCCAGTGCCCTTCATCCGGGAAGATCAGCAGCTTCGAGGGCACATTCTGCACCTGCAGTGCCGTAAAGAACTCCAAATCCTGCGTGTAAGGCACGCGAAAATCCAGTTCGCCGCCGATCACCAGCGTCGGCGTCTTATATTTCCCGAGCTCCTCCGCATACTCGTTCGGCGACCACTTCTTATACAGGTCCGGATGCGACCACGGCGGCCCGCCGAATTCCCAGTTCATGAACCACAGCTCTTCGGTCGCACCGTACATGGCCACTTCGTCGTACGGTCCCGCATGGCTGATCAGACATTTGAACCGCCCGTTGTGCGTGGCGATCCAGTCGACCATGTACCCGCCATAGGAACCTCCCGCAGCCGCCATTCGCGATCCGTCGATGAACGGAAATTTTTCGAGAGCCGCGTCCACCCCGTCCATCAGGTCCTCATATACCTTCCCGCCCCAATCCTTGCTGATCTCCTCGACAAACTTTTGCCCATAACCGGTTGAGCCGCGCGGGTTGATCATCAGCGTCACATATCCCGGCGCAGCCATCACCTGCGGGTTCCAGCGGTAGCCCCAATTGTCGTCCCACGCGCCTTGCGGCCCGCCGTGGATCAGCAGCAGCAGCGGATATTTCTTTGTGGCGTCGAAATGCGGGGGCTTCAGCAGCAGACCTTCCACTTGCGTCTTCTCCGCGCCTTCAAACCAGAACGGCTCGACGGGCGGCAGGTCGAGCTTCGCCAGAATTGCGTCGTTCTGATGCGTCAGTTGCTTCACACCGCTTCCGTCCGAATTTGCCGTGAAAATCTCCGTCGGAGCCGCCGCGCTGCTCTGCGCCAGCGCCAGGAGTTTTCCATCCGCGCCCAGCGAGAATTCACTGTTGAACGTCTGCGGAATGATCACTCTTGGCTTGCTGCCGGCCTGCGCCGAAATCCGGTAGACCGGCATTTCCGCCTTATCTTCGGCCTGGAAATAAATCGCCCGGCTGTCAGGCGACCACGCAATAGACTCGATATTTCTGTCAAAATTTTCCGTCAGATCGGTATGCTTCGCGTTCGCCCGATCGTAGAGCATCAGTCGCCACCGGTCGCTCTCATACCCCGGCGTAAATTGCGCGCGGTAGGCGATCCATTTCCCGTCCGGAGAATACGCCGGCCCCCAATCGTTCCCTTTGTTCGTCGTGATTCTTGCGGGCTCGCTCGTTCCTGAAACCTGTACAGTAAACAAATCTCCGTTCGTGCTCTCCGCCGCGTCCTTGTCTGTGCTCGCCGTGAAGCACAGCTCCTTGCTGTCGGGCGAAAACGCAATGGCTTCCGGTTCGCCCAAGTTGAACGGCGGCACATCGTAATTTGCACCGGGAGTCAAGTCGCGCGCCTCGCCCCCTTCCGCGCTCACCACAAACAAGTGGCTCCGCTTCCCGTCCCACCAGTCGGTCCAGTGCCGGTAGAGCAGTTCGTCGTACTCGCGTGCTTTCACTTTGCTGCTGTCCACTTGAGCGTCGCGTTCCGCGTTGCAGGCATCCGTCTTGCACGACGGGTACACGCGCGAGATGAATGCGATCCATTTTCGGTCCGGTGACCAGAGCTCGTTGTCCGCGCCCGTTGAAATCGAAGTCACGCGCACCGCGTCTCCGCCTTCGAGCCCTACTTCGTACACTTCTGGCGTCCCGCCGCGCGAGGAGAGAAATGCCACCTTGCTCCCGTCCGGCGACCACCTCGGCCGCTCGTCCGTTCCGCCCTGCGTCAGTTGCCGCGACTCTCCTCCAGCTGCCGGCACAATCCAGATATTCCTCGTCGAATGGTTGGCCTCCAAGTCCGGCGTGGACACACTGTAGGCGATCCATTTCCCGTCCGGTGAAATCTGCGGGTCGCTCACGCGATGCATCGAAATCAAGTCTTCAAAGGTGATCGCACGCCGTGGCGCTTCCTGCCCGAGCGCCGTCCACCCCAGCGCCATAACCGCCGCCAGGGTCCACACTCCTCGCACGTTCCATTTCATAGGAGGCCTCCTGCGATCTGCTTGGAATGTTCAGGCGGCCGAGGCCTCAGACGCGCACCTCTCGCGCTTCGCTCCACGCGCGACAAGGCTTCAGCCCGGTTTATCTTCTTTGGCCGCCCAGCACGATCAGCAATCCCCCGCACGCGATCAGAACCCAGCTCGCCGTCTTCGGCACGCTGATCATCCGCCGCGTCTCGACAATCGCACGCGTCGAGCCAATGTGAACTTCGCTCTTCTTCATGTGCGTCGGAATGTTCGGCCGGTACAGCAGCCAGATTCCCGCCGCCAGCAGCACGATTCCGGCTACGCGACGGAAGCCCAGATTCATGGGTCTACCGGCCTGTTCCCACTTGCACCATGTTTCCGTTCCCGGCAGCTTGCGCTGCGGAATTTTCTCCGGACGATTTCACCAGAGGGTGCAGGATCTCGCTCAAGTAATCCGGCTTGCCGTCTTCGCGCGCCAGATGCGGGTAGCGCAGCCCGCCGTGATAGTCCAAGGAGTACGTTTGATACTGGGTTCCGTTCGCGGCCAGCAATTCGATCGGCGCCGTCGAATTCTTCGCCGCCGTCACCGCATCGCGCAGCGCCGGGCCCGAGAACGTCTGTCCGTTCACCGCGATGATTTTCATCCCTGGCCCCATGCCAGCTTGGTATGCCGGACCGCCGTGAATCACGTCCTCGAGCGTCCCGTCTGCCTCCGCCACCAGTCCGATCGAAAGCCTCATGTCTGCCATCTGCCGCACTTCATCTCCGTTCGCTTCTATCTCGTTTGGATTTTCGTCGTATACGATTTTCCAGCCGCTCTTTTCAACCGATTCGGTCGGTGTATCTGTCGACACTCCGTCCAACCGCTCGCGCAGGAATTTCGCCCAATCGTACGGCGCCACCTCATTCAGCGTAACCACCACATCGTCGAACGTATACGTCTTCAGCGCCGGTTCATCCTTCGGTCCCGCGTAAAAAATCTTGCAAAAATCATTCATCGACTTCTTGTCGTTCGTCAGCGCCCGGATCGTCGAATCCACGTCGAGCCACAGCAGTTGCCCCTCGTCGTAGAAATCCACCCCGCGCCGCCAGTTTGACCAGTCGGCGCCCGCGTCATACAAAAACACGGCTGCGTCCGCCGTATCCTGGAGTGGCCTCCACGATCTTCCTGGCCGAAGTTGATATTCGGCTGCCAGGTACGCCAGCGCTTCCTTCGATTGGTCCTGCGTCAGCAACCCGCTCCGCGCCGTCAGCACAAAGCTGCCGAGATATTCCGTCAGTCCCTCGTATACCCACAGCAGATCATCCTTCATCGGTGTTTGGTAATCCGGCGTCGCCAGGTCGGCGGGCCGGCGGTACTTTCCGTTCCACGAATGCGTGTACTCGTGCGGCAGCAAATCCGCGAATTCAATCCGCAGATCGTCGTCGATCAGGCTCCGCTCCCACGTCCGGTCGTCGCTCGATTCATGATGCTCCAGCCCGAAATGCGCTACGTCGTCGCTCAGCGTCAGCAGGAAGTGATAATCGCGGTAATGCCGCACGCCATACAGCGCCCCTGCTTCCTCCACCAGTTGATGAAGTTCTTCCTGCGTTTCCGGCGTCATTTCCAGCGCCGCCGCGCTGTCTGCGGCAATGTCCACCTCATGCGAAGGCGTCTCCCCCGGCGTCAGTTGGATCGCCCGGTAGTATTTCCCCGTGATCACCGGTGAATCCACCAGCGTGTTCAGCTGTACGTCGGAGAATGTGATCGCGTTCCCCGTCTCTTTTGCTCCTGGCAGCGCTGTCCCGTACTTCCATCCCTCGGGAATCTTCAGGCTTGGCGCAAACGTGATGTCTCTCGCCGGAGCTCCTTTTGGATACAGCAAAACTTGGTTCCAGCTCAGCACGTCGAGCGAAGCGGTCGCCGAAGAACCCGCGGAAAATCCCGATGCCGGCGCCGAAAGGAGGAAATCGAATTTCACATCCAGCGTCGACACGCCCTGCGGTATGTCCAGGTGAAATGTGAACATCTCCACCAGGTCCCGCCGCCACGGAATCCGCGCGCCGTTTCCCGTGAATTCGAGCCCCGCCATCTGAATGATCGGTCCATCCGGCATGTGTTCTCCCGGAATCCATTCTGGGTAATAGAGCGTCAGAGACCCCGGCGCCACGGGAATTTCCTCGTGCACGTGCAAAATCTTCTGCGGGGCGCTCGTTGCGTCCACTGCCAGCCGGATCGCCCCTGGTTGCACTTGAGCTTGCGCCACTCCGCACGCCAGCAGCGCGGCCATCGCCAGTCCCATCGCCATTGACAACACTTGTCCCCGGTTTCGAATCATTTCCTCTCCTGTATGATAAAAATCTCTTGCACTTCTCGCCCGTCGCTTCCTTGGCAATGTAGCTTAGGTCTTTAGACCTGAGACGGCTCTGTTGACATCCCTCGTCCTCCGCGCCCCCGCGATTGTCATTCCGAGGAGGAGCGGCCCGATTTTCGAGCCTACATCCCGTAACTGCGCGAAAACCGGGCGCCTTTGCGACGACGAGGAATCTCGGCGCCGGAACGGCGGACACCTAGCAGTAGGTGTTTCGCGAGGATCTCAACAAAGCCAACTGAGACCTTCTGCCGGAAATTCCCGCTACCTCAGTTCCCGCTAATCCCCAATTGCCAAAATAGAAAACTCATCCAATCCGCTTCCTCTTCGATCTGCTTCCCGAGCGGCCGCCCGCCAGAATGTCCCGATTTCGTGTCGTAGAGCAGCAGCACGGGTTTGCCAGAAGTCGTCGCCGCCTGCAGCCGCGCTGCCATTTTCCGCGCATGCAGCGGCGCCACGCGCGTGTCTCCGTCACCCGTAATGAACAGCACCGCCGGATATTTCGTCCCGTCCTTTACATTTTGATACGGCGAATATTTCAGCAGATATTTGAATTGCGCTTCGTTGTCCGACGATCCGTATTCCGGCACCCAGTACGGCCCATCCTCGAATTTCTGATATCGCAGCATGTCCAGCAGCGGATAGGCGCACACCACCGCCCGATACAAATCCGGCCTCTGCACTAGCGCCGCTCCCACGAGCAATCCGCCGTTGCTGGCCCCCTCAATCGCCAGCTTCTTCGGATTCGTATATCCGTTTGCTACCAGCCATTCGCCCGCCGCAATGAAATCGTCGAACACGTTCTGCTTGTTTCCCATCATTCCCGCGTGGTGCCACGCTTCGCCGAACTCTCCTCCGCCGCGCAGATTCGGCTGCGCAAAAATTCCGCCGGCGTCGGCCCACGTCACCGCTGTCGCCTCGAAACTCGGCTCCAGGTCCACATCGAACCCGCCATAGGCAGTCATCAGGACCGGCCGCTGTCCGTCCTTCTTCAAACCTTTCTTGTACATCAGGAACATCGGCACCCGTGTTCCATCCTTCGACCGGTACCAGACCTGTTCTACCGTGTAGGCGCTCGAATCGATCGGCACTTTTGGCGCCGCCCACACCGTCGCTTTGTTCTCAGGAATATTGTATTGGTAGACGCTCGCCGGCACGTTGAACGACTCGAAATAATAGAACGCTTCCTTCTGATCCCATTGTCCGCGCCATCCCGAGATTGTTCCCAGGCCCGGCTGCGCCACCATCTCTTCCGGTTTCCCGTCGATGCTGAATATCTTCACTTCCGACGTCGCGTTCTTTACGTACTGCACGAGCAGTTTCCCGCCCACCAGTTGCGAGCTTTCGATCGCCGCGTCCGATTCCGGTACGATCTCCTTCCACGCGCTCTTCGCCACGTTCGTCATGTCCGTCGAAAAGATTTTCCATTTCGGCGCGTTCCAGTTCGTCTGGATGATCGCCTTTCCGCCTTCGATCTGTCCGTAAAAAACCGCTTCCGTGTCGTTCGCCAGCGGCTTCACTGCGCCGCCTTCCTTCAAGTCCGCATAATACAAATCTGACCTCTGACTCCCCGTTCCGTACACGAGATAGATCAGCAGGTACCGCCCGTCCTCCGAGAGCTGCAGCGCAATAATCTTGTCCTTCCCGTATCCTTCGCCAAAAATCAGCTTGTCCGTGGCGGCGTCCGTACCCATGGCGTGATAGAACAGCCGCGGGCCCTTCTCCGTCGTCCGCGCGTAATACACGCCTTTCCCGTCCGGTGTGAATTC
>DATKPM010000003.1:0-28327 GCA_035524135.1 Candidatus Acidiferrum sp.
CAATGCACAAAATGGAAGTCACGATCGAAAAACTGATTTACGGCGGCGATGGTCTCGCGCGTCAGGACGGCACAACGGTCTTCGTCCCTTACGTGCTTCCGCAGGAGCGCGTGGAAGCCGAGCCGTTCGAGCGCAAAAAGAGTTTCGTCCGCGCGCGCCTCGGAGAGATTCTCGCCTCTTCGCCCGAACGCGTCGCCGCACCCTGTCCGCACTTCGGCGATTGCGGCGGCTGCCATTACCAGCACATTCCCTACGACAAGCAGCTCGCATTCAAAGCGGAGATCCTGCGTGAGACGCTGCGCCGCCTCGGCAAGATCGACTGGACAGGCGAAATCGCATTGCACGCCTCGCCGCCGTGGGGGTATCGCAACCGTGCGCAGTGGAAAATCCGCCCGCTTGGCAACGACGCAGAAGGCTCTCGTAATTCCTCGCTTGGTATCGGTTACTTCCGAGCGAACTCCTCCTCGCTTTGCGCCGTCGAGGAATGCGTTGTGCTCGCTCCGCCGCTGCTCGCCGCGCTGCAAGGGCTTCGCGAAGCTCTTCGCGCCTCAATACTGCCCGCAACGATCCGCGAAATCGAAGCCTTTGCCTATACCTCGGAAACCGCCGCCGACTCGCGGCTCTCGCTCACCGTCAGCTTTTCTCGCTTCCCGTCCCGAACGGAGGAATGCGTGCAGGCTTTGCGCAAAGCGGTCCCCGGAATTACCAGCCTCGTTCTTTATGACGAGCGCGGCGACCGCATGGAGCTCGACGGCCCCGGTTTCATCGAATACCAAGCCAACGGCACTCGGTTTCGCGTCGGGCATTTCTCTTTCTTTCAAGTAAACCGTTTTCTTGCCGGCGAATTGGCTCATGCAGTCGCACAGCCTGAAGCGGAAGCCGGCAATCTCGCGCTCGATCTGTTCGCCGGCGTCGGACTCTTCTCCCTTCCTCTCGCAAAACGCTTCGACCGAGTGATTGCCGTCGAATCGAATCCTGCCGCCGCGCGCGACCTGGAATCGAACGCGCGCAACGCGGGACCGATTCAGGCACGTTCGGCCGATGCGCGGCAATTCCTTTCGCGCTTCAAGGAAACTCCGGATCTCGTCGTGATCGATCCGCCGCGCGCAGGCTTGGAACCGGAACTGATCGCGCGGCTCACAAAAATCTCTCCCCGCAACATTACCTACGTTTCTTGCGAACCTCCCACGCTCGGCCGCGATCTTTCCGCTCTTCTTCGCGCCGGATACGCTTTGAAGTCCGTCGACCTATTCGATCTCTTCCCGCAAACATTTCACATGGAAACCGTGGCGCGTCTGGAGAAGCGATGAAGCTCCCCGCACTGTGGCTGGCTGCGGCGTTCGCATCGGGAATTGCTCTGTCCAGCGCGTGGACGCGGCCGGGATTGGCAGTTTGGCTTTCCGTCGCGACGCTTTCCATATTTGCCGGGTCGCTGCTTATCTGGCGAGGCCGAGTTGTGCCAGCATGGATTGCTTCGCTCGCTGCGTGGATCTCGCTCGGCAGCTTTGCCGTCGCCGTCGAACGCGCTTCCGTGCCGGAAAATCTGGTCACGCGCCTGATTTCTTCGGGCCGCCTGGACACAAGCGACCCACTCCTCTGGCGCGGGCGCTTGCAGGAGGATCCCACGGCCTTTCCCTGGGGACGCCGGCTGCAAATCGCCCTCGAAAGCGCCACTACATCCGGCCAGCCGATACAGGTACGCGGCGGGCTGCGGCTCAATTATTACTTCGACGAGAAAAACTCCGCGTCCGTCCTGGCATCTCTCGATTCGCTGCGCGCCGGAGATCGCGTGGAAGTCCTGGCGAAAGCACACCCGGTGCGCAATTATCAGGACCCAGGAGTTTTCGATTTCCGCGCCTATCTCGCCCGCCAGGGTGTGGACGTGATCGGCACATTGCGCAGCCCGGACCAGCTCCAATGGATTGCGCGCCCCCCGCCAACGCTTGCCGATCGCATCGCACATCTTCGCGGCATCTTCCTTCACCGCGTCGATTCGCTCTTCGCCGGAGATTCCGGTCGCGCGGCGGTCCTCCGCGCGATGCTGCTTGGCGACCGCAGCTTTGTCGATTCGAGCGTCGTCATCAATTTTCAAAAGACCGGCGCGTACCACGTGCTCGTTGTAGCGGGCCTGCACGTCGGCGCGCTTGCCATTTTTGTTTTTTGGCTTTGCCGCCGCCTCCGCCTGTCGGCCTTGTGGACGAGCATTGCAAGTTTGGCCATCCTCGGAGCCTACGTCTGCATCGTGCAAGACCGCCCGCCGATTTTTCGCGCCGCGCTGATAGCCGCGCTCTACATCTGCGGCCGGCCTCTGTTCCGTCGCGTCGAATTGCTCAATACGCTCGCCGTGGCCGCCATTGTGCTTTTGCTCGCAAGGCCGTCGTTTCTTCTCGATTCGAGCTTTGAGTTGTCGTTTCTCGCGGCGCTCGTCCTCGCCGGCCTTGCGATCCCGTGGATGGACCGCACCAGCGTTCCCTACCGCGCCGCCCTTCGCCACCTTGGCGATACAACGCGCGACTCTGCGTTTTCACCGCGCCTGATGCAGTTTCGCGTAGAGATGCGTGGATCCGCCGGCTGGCTTGCCGCGCGGCTGCCACAAAAGCTTGCGCCGGAATCATCGCTCATCGTCTCGTTGCCGGTCCGCGCGGGTCTGCGCCTGTGGGAAGTGCTTCTCCTCTCCGCGGTGATGCAATGGGGAATGCTTCCCGTTCTCGCCGGGGATTTTCATCGCATCACGCTGGCCGCGCCGCTCAGCAATGTTCCCGCTGTCCTGTTGACCGGACTGATTGTTCCTCTCGGCTTCCTCACATTGGCGGCAAGTTTCGTCTGGAGCGGCCTGGCGGCGCCCCTGGCGCACGCTCTGAACGCGCTTGCCGGATTGCTACTTGCAAGTGTCAACTGGTTCGCAAATTGGCCGCGCGCTTCCTACCGCATTCCCGGACCGCCCCTGTGGCTGGTGATACTGTTTTTCGCGGTCTTCGTCGGATTGGCGGCAACCGCGAGGACCGCGCTCCACTCGCGCAGATACTCCGCAAAAGCGACGACAACCCCTCCGCGGACCAGATGGAGCGAATGGCTTGCCGCTGGAGTTTTGGCTGTGCTGACCGTGGTTATCGCCACATATCCCTTCGCGCCGCGCCTGCCGCGCGGAAAGCTCGAAGTAAACGTTCTCGACGTCGGCCAGGGAGACTCGATTTTCGTTGCGTTTCCCGCCGGGCAGACAATGTTGATCGATGGCGGAGGAACGCCAGGCGTGCCATGGGCGAGCGGCCCGCACTCATCCTTCGACATCGGAGAGGAAGTGGTGTCGCCTTACCTTTGGTCGCGTGGCCTCAAGCGAATCGATGTCGTCACGCTCACGCATGCACATCACGACCACATTGACGGGCTTTTCAGCGTGCTCCAGAATTTTTCAGTCGGCGAGCTTTGGATCGGGCGCTATGAAGACACGCCGGCCCTCCGTCGCCTGCTAGCAGAAGCGCGAGCACGACACGTCCGCGTGCTGCAGAAAGAGCAGGGTGACACATTCAATTGGCCTCCTGCAAAAGGCGAGATTCTCTGGCCCGAAGATGAATCGCAGACTGCGGAAGTCTCGAACGACGACTCGGTGGTGATGCGTCTCGAAGATGGGGCCTTCCGTTTTCTGCTGCCCGGCGACGCACAGAAAAAATCAGAAGAAGCGATGGTCGCCGCGCACGAGCCGTTGGCGGCGGATTTCCTGAAAGTGCCGCACCACGGCAGCAAAACCTCTTCGACGGAAGATTTTCTAGAGGCGGTGCGGCCAAAAGTCGCCGTGGTTTCGGCGGGCGCGGGAAATCCGTTTGGCCATCCGGCGGAAGAAACCGTCGAGCGGTATGAACGCGACGGCATCCGGTTGCTGCGCACAGATCGCGATGGAGAGATCACGGCCTCGACCGATGGCGTGCACCTGAACGTGCACACCTTCGCGCCAGCAAATGAAGAGGCGAATTGAATGCGTGCTTATTTCCTGGGAGGCGAGGAAAGATCGACCGAGCCGGACCCCGCCTCGGCGGCCGCGTCTACCCCTGATTAGCCGGTTGTTTCATCGTCCGAATCCGTCTCTTCAACGGAATCGTCCGAATGTAAGTACTCGCTGATGATTTTTTCTGCTTCCGCCGCTTTCGATTCGAGGACGTAAATCTCCACGCCGTGCGTTCCTTCCGGCGGCTCGCGAAGCGGAAAGGGATCGGAAACGATAGGATCGGGCGAAAGGATTCCCGCGCTCTCCAGGAGCGAGCGGATCACCATCGCTTCGGCGATGGTTCCCGCGGTGTGAATGTTGACGACTTTATCGCGCTCGGCTGGGTCGTTCATCTAACTCGCTGGCGCATAACGCGTGCAAGTACTATTGCGCGTTTTCCCCCCGGCGTCCATACTCATATTTGTGGAGCCTACCGCGATCCCGGGAGACAATCCCGGAGGTAAACCTTCGCAGGCGGAAATCGACGAGGAAAGCCGCCGCATCCGCCGCCTGCGAATCCTGGTTCACCTGACACTGGATACGATTTCCTCCGGCGATCTGCCGCCCGAAGAAGCCTCGGCCATGATCGCCGCCACGCGCCGCGCGGCTCTCGCGATGTTCCCCGGCAAGGAAAACGCCTTCGACCTGATTTACCGCCCTCAGTTCCAGCGTCTGATGAACGCTGTCTACCGCCTGCAGTAACAATACGAAAAGCGCAGCTTTCGACATTAGTGGCGAAGAATGGAGGGAAGCGCAACGTGCGCGTAGGTGCGCAGCCAGACGGCGGCGAGGGCCAGCGCCGTACCGACGAGCGCCTGATACTCGCGGTTCCGAAAATACAGCTCCCACGAAAACCCTTGCGTGTGCGCCGGGTTTGCGCCGGAAGGCATTGCTTGCGGATGAGGAGGCTTCGGGAAAAACAGCGGCACGCGCGCGGCATACTCTTCGTAGACAGCCCCGAAACGAGCGCGCAGATCTTCTTCTTCGTTCCGCATCACGGCCGAATAAACTACGATGAAGTACGCCGCCATTAGCACACCCGCAATCCAGGACCGGCCTGCGACTCCGAAGCCGATCGCCAGCAGCGCGCTGCCGAGATAGAGTGGATTGCGCGTCGAAGAGTATGGCCCCGAAGTGGCGAGCTCCCGATATTTCACCAGGTGTCCGGCGGCCAGCGCGCGGATGATCAGCCCAAAGGCGGCGATCACTCCTCCGTAGACAATCGAGTGGGGTGTGGGCCGCGCCAGAACCCAATAAATAATAGCCAGCGGATAGCCGAGGCGCACGCGCCAGCGCATCCAGAATTTCCGCTGCTCGCTCATGCGGATTCTCCCAAACGGCGCGCGACCACGGCAGCAACTTGCTCCACGGAAATCGAGAGCATCGATTTGGAATACGACGTGCCGCGATTGTACGTGGTTTCGGCCCAGCGCGGGTTGCGAATCGCAATATCGCATTTCGAGTAGGGTCCGTTCCGTGCTGGGTCCGTGGGACCGTATAGGCCGATCACCGGAGTGCCAAGCGCCGACGCTAGGTGCAGAGGGCCTGTGTCTGCCGATACTATAAATTGCGCGCGGCGCAAAAGTGCCAGCAGCGGGCCGAGCGGCAGCAAAAGGCTGATCGGTGCGGCCTTCCCTGCTGGGGCAATGGCTGCTGCCGCGAGCGGTTCTTCGCCCGGGCCGATGCTGATTACGCCCGGAATCTGATAGCGATCACTCAGAATCTTGCAAAGCTCGCCATAGCGCTCCGGCGGCCAGCACTTCGAGCGCCAGCCGCCGCCAGGATTCAGCACAAAGAAGCGGGAAAGGTTGCGCGCGGTTAGATCTCGCCCAACCGCCTCATCGTCCTCCGGCAAAATGGCCAAGGGGAATTGCGTGGCGGAAGGCTTCGCGCCTGCCGCGTAAGCCAAAGTGAGATTGTGGTCCACCTTGTGCGGGCCACGTGGATTCAGCCGCTCGGTATAGAGATACGCAGCAAGCCCTTCCCGAGCATAGGCGGAAGCGAATCCGATGCGCCGGGGAGCACGAGAGGAAAACGCGAGAAATGCTGATTTATACAGCGCCTGGAAATCGACGACGCACGTATAGCGGGCGGCGCGCAGCACGCGAACGGTTGCGCGAATCCCGCCCAAGCTCTTCCGGTCGAACGGGATAACGGAACTCAAGTGCGGATTTCCTTCGAGGAGGCGAGCCCATCTCGGATCGACGGCCCAATCAATTCGCGCATCGGGAAACGCGGCGCGAACCGCCCCGGCGGCAGGCAAAGCATGAACCACGTCGCCGAGCGAGCCGAGGCGTACGAGAAGAAATCTCTGCTCAGCCATGTTGCTCCGAGCGCAGGCGAGCGAGGAGATCGCGCGTGGAGTGCGCTTTCGGATCGCCGACGATGGCGACGCGAATTCCCAGAGCGCGAGCGGCTTCGCGCTCCGGCTGCGGCAGCGTCTCTTGGGAATAATCGGTGCCTTTGGCGTGTACGTCCGGCTCGAATTCGCGCAGGACGCTCGCCGCGCTGTCCTCATCAAAAATGTGAACGAAATCGACGCAGGCCAGTGCAGCCACGAGCGCCGCGCGCGCTCTTTCCGTAAGCACGGGACGCCCCGGCCCCTTCAGGCGGCGCGTACTCGCATCGGAATTGATCGCCACAACCAGCAAATCGCCTTCGGCACGCGCTGCCTGCAAATAACGCACGTGGCCGGCGTGTAGGAGGTCGAAGACGCCGTTGGCAAGAACGATTTTGCGGTGTTCGCGGCGGTGTTCTTCGAGAACGGCTTGCAGGCCTTCGCGGGAGAGAATTTTTTCACGCGTATCCATCGGCTCAGCGGCGGCTGGTGGCATCTTCGCGCAGGGCGGATTCGAGTTCCCCGCGCGTCACAGTGGCTGTGCGCGGCTTCATCACCACCACGCCGCCCGCGTAATTTGCCAGATGCGCCGCCTCGAGATAGTTTGCCCCTGCGGCAAGCGCAAGCGTGAAGACGGCGATCACAGTATCGCCGGCGCCCGTCACGTCCACAGGCGTGTCCGATCCATGAATCGGGATGTGATGCGACTCGATGGTCCCTCCATTGGCGTGCTCGAACACGGCCATGCCATCTTTTCCGCGAGTCACCACGAGAGCGCCAAGCCCTAAATCATCCAGCGCGCTTCTGGCCAATTCCTCCAGCTTTGCCGTGTTCGCACCGATTGCCTGGTGATAGGCCGCTTCAAGCTCGGCTTCGTTCGGCGTCGCAGCCGTAACGCCGCAATCGCGGTAATCAAGCAAGCGATGGCGCGAATCGAGCGTAATCGTCTTTGCACGAAACTGGCGGACGAGCGCGGGCGAAACGACCCCGAGGCCATAATCGGAAACGAGCACCGCGGAAGCGCGATGCACCGTGCGCTGCGCCTGTGCCGAGAGAAATTTCACCGCGGAAGCAGGCAGTTCGCCGCGCGGCTCGCGGTCCACACGCAGGACCTGCTGTTCGGTGGTGTGCGTCCACCCGGCAAGGTAGCGCGTCTTCGTTGTCGTCACCCAGCCGCGAACGCGGAGGATCCCGGACGTCTTGATGTGCCGAGCGCGAAAATTGGAAAGCAGTGCGTCGCCGCCGGTGTCGTCGCCAACCACTCCCACCGGAATCACGCGCGCGCCGAGAGCCGCCAGATTATTGATTGCGTTGGCCGCTCCTCCGGCAACCGCTTCGCTGCGGCGATGCCGCAGAATCAGCACGGGTGCTTCGCGCGACACGCGGGAAATTTCTCCGGAAACGAATTCATCGAGCACCATGTCGCCGATGACGGCGACGGTCTGTCGAGAAAACGCGGCAACCAGGTCCAGGAGGCGCAACAGGTCGACAGAAGAATCGCGCTTAATGTGTGATTGTGCTTCCGGCGAGGATTTTGCGATGCGTTTACGCCGGGTGCGTCGTGACGGGCTCAAGAATTCTCCGCGGGCAGGAAGTGCAGCGCCCCGTCGAAAAGTATCACAGGGACGCGGAAGGCGGCAATTGGCCCCGATTGGTGGTGCGACGGCTTTGAACCGCTCCGAGCAATGCCCGCCAGAACTCCTCTTCGCGGTCGAGGCAGAGACGAATGCGGCAGAAATGAGCATTTGGCAATCGCCAAGCAAGTCCGCTGAGGTTGAACACGTCCTTTTCCGTGAAAATCACGCCTTCGGCTCTCGAAGCGGTTGCGGCAGCGGCCAAAGCGTCAACTTCCGCAAGAGAATAGCGGTGATGATCGGGAAACACGCGCTGCCCAACAATCTGGAATCCCCACTCGCGCAAATCGTGAAGGAATGCCGAGGGATTGCCAATGCCGCAGAATGCGAAAAGCTTTGCGAGATGCGGATCGAACGGCTTGGGCGCCGACGGGCGAGACTCGTCGGATGTTGCGACGGAACCAGGCACAGGAAGCACCGCTTCCAGTTCCGTGCGCGCGTAGAAGACAGGCGCGGCGGAATCGCGACGCACGGCGGCTTCGACGGCAGGGGAGTGTATCGAGCGGGTAATCACGATAATGTCCGCCCGCGCCAAGGCGGTCCTTGGCTCGCGCAGGCGTCCCGCGGGAAGCAGGTGGCCACCGCCGAAAGGATCGGTTGCGTCAAGTAAGACAATATCGGCATCGCGCGCCAGGCGCAGATGCTGAAAGCCATCGTCGAGGAGAAACCATTCGATGCCCTTGGCTGCAAGTTCCTTCCCTCGCGCGAGACGGTCCGCGCCTACGCCGAACGCAACGCGATTGCCCAATCGCGAGTGCAAGAGGCGGACTTCATCGCTGGTTGATTTCCCGGCGTCGCCGTCCGGCGAAGCCTGTCCTTGATAGCCACGGGTCAGAATTCCTACGCGCTTCCCCTCTGCCGCCAGGTTTTGCGCCAGCCACAGAACCATCGGGGTCTTGCCCGTTCCGCCGACCGTCAGATTCCCAACGCTCACGACGATGCCATCGAGGCGATGCTGTTTGAAGATCCCTTTTCGGTAAGCGCGAGCGCGCAGGTGCGCCAGTCCGCCATACGGCAGAGATAACGGCCATAGGATCGAGCCTCGCAAGCTCACGCAGGTTCCATTCGCGATCCCAGCAGCGCGCCGATTTTCTCCAGAGTGCGAGCGGTTGCGCCGCGATTTTGCTCCGAAAGCTTTCGGGCCGATTCGCCCATGCGGTTGCGCGCCTCCGCGTCTTCGATCAACTGCACCCAAACGCGGCCGAGCATTGGCCCGTTGCTTACTTGGATGCCGGCACGCGCGGAGAGGAAGCGCGAAGCCATCTCTTCGAAGTTTTCCATCGAGAAACCAAATACGGGCGGCTTGCCATACCACGCCGGCTCGAGAATATTGTGCCCGCCGGAGCGGACCAGCGATCCTCCGACGAACACGGCGTCGCCCAAGGCATACGTTGCGGTCAGCTCGCCGATAGAGTCGAGCACCAGGATGTCGGCGTGTTCGTCGAACGGCGCTTGCAGATCAATCTCGCTGCGGCGGATGACGTTCCAGCCACCCTCGCGGCATATCTCGACCGCCGCATCAAAGCGGCCCGGCTTGCGAGGAGCAAGGATCAACAGTGAATGCCGCCACTGCCGCTGCACATAATCCCACGCGGCCAGCACCTGAGACTCTTCTTCTGCCACCACGCTGCCAGCGACTAACACAGGCCATCGCTCCTGGCTTTGAATTTGCCCGGCAAGCCAGCGGGTGAACGCCGAAGCGGCAGGCGGCTCGACATCGTATTTCAAATTTCCGGTCACCTTGATGCGGCCTTCTGGTGCGCCCATCGCGGCCAGCCGCGCAGCGTCCTCCTGCGATTGCGCCAAAAAGAGCGAAGGCCATTGCAGGACCTCCTCAAAAAAAAGGCCGATCAGGAATTTCCAGCGTTCAAAGCGACCCATCGATTTTTCGGAAATGCGCGCATTGGCGAAAACGACGGGCACGCCGCGCGCGCGAGCGATGCGCAAAAAGTTCGGCCATATCTCTGTTTCCATAATCACGATCAGCGACGGCTGCAAAGCGTCGAGAGCGCGCCCCACCGGAACGCCCCAGTCGAGCGGAAAATAGAAAATCCCCGCCGCATCCGCCAGCCGTTCGCGCGCCAGCTTCTGCCCAGTTTCCGTCGTAGTCGAGACAAAGACGGGCCGCGAAGGAAACGACCTCGCGAGGCCATCCAAGAGGGGCTTTGCGGCAAGCACTTCCCCCACCGATACGGCGTGAATCCATATGGGCCGGTCCTCGGGAGAAGCGGCTGCGGCGCGCGCAATGATTTCCGGTGAAAGACGCCCAAACCGGTCGCGAAGCGTCTGCCTGGGTTCACGCCGCCGCCACCCGCGAAGCGCGTAATACGGCACGAGCACGAATGCGGCAACCGCCGTGAGAATCCGGTAGAGGAGCGCCATGAAAAGCGCCGCGGACAACGTCCAGGAGTTGTCCCGGGGCAAGGCGGGTATTATAGTGGCTCGGCCTTGGTTGCAAGCACAACTTCGCGAAGCATTCCGGCATCGGAGTACGAAAGCGACATGAGTCGATCTCACCCGGTGAAATCAACAAGTGCACTACACGCCAGGACCGCCGTTCCGTTTGCCGCGTGCCTGATCACGGCCGCCGTCGTGTTTGGGGCTCTCGGAATTGCGCGCGGCGCAGTGGCGACTCCGCAATCCGCCGCCAGCGCTGCGACCCTGCCGCACGATTCGCATGACGACATGTCAATTTCCGCTGAGCCTTTTGCCGACGCCGAAGCCGCAAAGCAGAAATTTGGAAAGGCGAATCCGCAGAAGGCGGGGATTCTCGCCGTCAACGTGGTTTTTCACAATACCGCGAGCCATCCCGTGAAAGTGAATCTCGATTCGATCGAGCTGGAAGTTCAGGACAGCACCGGTCAGCGGCAAAGTCTCGATCCGATGGATCTAGTACAGGTCGCGGAGACCATCGCCTATCCGGGAGGCATGAAGGAACCTTCCGTTCGTCGCTTTCCGCTGGGAATCATCGGCTCCAGCTCCGACAAAAAAGTGCAGAAAGTCGTCGACGATTTGAAGCCGTTCACTCTGAACGGTGACGTCATCGGCCCCGGCAGCAAGCTCGAAGGGTGCCTCTATTTCAATCTTGCGCACGAAATGAATCTCGCGCAGACCGCCGACCTCTACATCCCCGACCTCGTCACGCTCCCCGACAAAAAGCCACTCCTTTTCTTCGACATTCCCTTCGGCAGCGGCGCCGTAGAGCCATAACCGGCTCCTGCCATGTGCCTTTTGAATGTGACGGAACCAATGCACAGCGGAAGCGCTACGCGAAGCAAGAGCCGCGTTTCTTGACACTCCCCAAGTCGCATGCTACGGTGAAATTTCTGTCCTCCTGAAGAGAAATTTTCTGTGACGACACCCGCGACCGCCGAACTTCGTAAGACATCCCTGAACACCGTCCATCGCCACTTGGGCGCGAAGATGGTGAACTTTGGCGGCTGGGACATGCCGCTCGAATACACTGGAATCCTCTCCGAACACGAGGCGGTCCGGACGCGCGTTGGACTCTTCGACGTCAGCCACATGGGAGAAATTGAGATCCGCGGCCCCGAAGCGCTCGCGCTTGTGCAATGGGTGTCGTGCAACGACGCTTCGAAGTTGTCCATCGGGCAAGCTCACTATTCGGGCCTAATGACGCCGCAGGGAACGTTCGTCGACGATCTTTTGGTCCACAAACTGGCCGAGGACCACTATCTGCTGTGCGTCAACGCCGCGAATCAAGACGACGACTTCGCGCACATTCGCAAACACAACCGCTTCAAGGCGCATCTGGAGAACGCGGGCCCGCGCTATTCGCAGCTTGCGATTCAAGGTCCGCGCGCGCTTGATATTCTTCAATCGCTCACTCCCATTTCTCTAGCTCCCATCCGTTACTACCACTTTGTCTTTGGAAAGGTTTCCGGCGTTGACGCGCTGATTGCCCGGACGGGATATACGGGCGAAGACGGATTCGAGGTCTATTTTCGCCCGGCACATTCAGAAAAACTCTGGTCGGAAATTCTGAATGCCGGAAAGTCTGCGGGCATTCTTCCCTGCGGCCTCGGCGCCCGCAATACTCTTCGCCTCGAGGCGGGCATGTGCCTTTACGGCAATGAAATCGACACCACGACCACGCCTCTCGAAGCCGGGCTCGGCTGGATTTGCAAGCTCGACAAAGGCGAGTTTCTCGGGAGCGACGTCTTGCGACAGCAGAAGCACGCGGGCCTCTCGCGCAAGCTCGCCGGTTTTGAAATGCTCGACAAGCGCATCGGGCGCGACGGCTACCCCGTTTTCGTCGGCGGGAAGGAAGCGGGCCGCGTCACCAGCGGTTGTCCGGCTCCTCATCTGAAGAAAAACATCGGCATGGCATACGTGCCGCCTGCGGTGTCCGCTCCGGGCGCCGAAATCGAAATCTCTATTCGTGGTTCGCTCGTTCCGGCGCGAACCGTCCCCCTTCCCTTCTACAAGCGGAAGCAATAATCCGTTAGAATAGAGCGAGGAGAGACAATGTATCCTGCGGACTATCGCTACTCGAAAGAGCACGAGTGGATCAAGGTGGATGGGCCGATCGCGACTCTGGGTATCACCGACTACGCGCAACAGGAACTCGGTGACGTTGTTTTCGTCGAAGCACCTAAAGTCAGCGCGGCGGTCATGGCCGGAAAATCCTTCGGCACGGTTGAATCCGTGAAAGCGGTCAGCGAAGTCTACAGCCCGGTCACCGGGGAAATCACGGAGACGAATCCCGTCCTCGAAGCCACTCCCGAAAAAATCAATTCCGACCCGCACGGGGAAGGCTGGCTTGTGAAAATTCGCATGAGCAATCCCGGCGAAGTCTCCTCTTTGATGGATGCCGCCGCCTACCAGGCCTACATCGCCGCGAAAGCCAAGGAAAGCACGGCCTGATGCGCTATCTCCCGAAGAGCTCTTCCGAGCGGAGGGAAATGCTCGAGGCCGTCGGAGTCGAAGAGATTGGCGATTTGTTTGCGTCGATTCCGACGGAGTTTCGCCTGGACCGCCAGCTGAATCTTCCCGGCCCTCTCTCCGAAGCGGAAATCATCCGCTATTTTCAGGACCGCGCGGCGGAAAACGGCCGGGGCTACGCTTCGTTCTTGGGCGCAGGCGTCTATTCGCATCTTCGCTCCGTCGTCGCCGACTCTCTGATCCAGCGTGGCGAATTTCTGACTTCCTACACTCCCTATCAGGCCGAATTCGCGCAAGGCACTCTGACGGCGATCTTTGAATTTCAAACGCTGATGTGCCAGTTGACCGGCCAGGAAGTGGCCAACGCATCCATGTACGACGGCTCGACGGCGCTCACCGAAGCCGTCCTGATGGCGCACCGCCTCACTGGCAGGAATCATGTTCTCATCGCGCGCACGGTTCATCCCGAATACCGACAGGTGCTTGCCACCTATGCGCGAAACCTGGGCATCACGGTCGAGGAGATCGGCTACGCGTCCTCGGGGCAAATTGATGCCAAGGCTCTTTCGCCTGATAAATTGCGCGCCGCTGCCGCCGTTGTCGTGCAATCGCCGAATTTCTTCGGTGTGCTCGAAGACGTTCCGCAAATCGCCGACGCTGTTCATTCCGGCGAATCTCTGCTCATTGCGACCATAGCCGAAGCCCTGTCGCTTGGAGTCGTCCGGCCGCCTGCGGAGGCCGACATTGTGGCGATGGAGGGCCAGTCGCTCGGCGTTGCACCAAGTTTCGGCGGGCCGTATGTCGGCGTCATCGCCACGCGCGAAAAATTTGTTCGCCAGATGCCGGGCCGCCTTGCGGGACAAACCACCGACGAAGACGGCAATCGCGGCTTTGTCCTGACGCTTGCCACGCGCGAACAGCACATCCGCCGCGAACGCGCCACTTCGAACATCTGCACCAACGAAGCGCTCTTCGCTCTCGCCGCCACGATTCACCTTTGCCTTCTCGGTCGTGAGGGCGTCCGCGAAGTTGCCGCGCAAAATCTGGCCAAGGCCCGCTATGCGCTCGGCGAACTTGAAAGGATTCCCGGCGTTCGGCGCGCGTTTGGCGGCCCATTTTTCAACGAGTTCGCGCTTGAATTTCCACGCTCGGTGAAGCTGCTCAACGCTTCCCTGCTGCGCGAAAAAATCGTCGGACCGTACGTGCTGGGAACACATTATCCGGAACTTTCGAAGCGGGGCCTTGTCTGCGTCACGGAAACTGTGCCGCGCGCGGAGATCGACCGCTTCGTTGCGGCCATGCGCCGCATTGTGGAAACACCTCTCTGAGGAGTGGCTTTGGACACAAAATCGGTTGAAACGGAAATTCCCGCGGATACATTGCGCCCGGCTCGCCGCCACGTGAGCCGCGACGAGGGGCTCATCTTCGAGCGCTCCGCGCCCGGCAAGCGCGGCATGGAACTGCCGCCGCTCGATGTCCCGGCCGTCGATCCCTCTGCATCGCTCGGCAGCGCTTTTGCGCGCGACGACGTGCCCGGCTTTCCTGAGGTCAGCGAAATCGAGGTCATCCGCCACTTCACCCGGCTTTCTACCTGGAATTACGCTATAGACCTCGGCATGTACCCACTCGGCTCCTGCACCATGAAATACAATCCGCGCGTCAACGAATTTGTCGCGCGCCTCGAAGGCTTGGCGACCGAGCATCCCTTGCAGCCTGCCGACGTCTCCCAGGGCTGCCTGCGCATCCTGCACGATCTGCAGAAATGCCTGCTCGAAATTACAGGCATGGACGCCGCTTCGCTTCAACCCGCCGCTGGAGCGCAGGGCGAGCTCACCGCCCTGCTGATGATTCGCTCCTATCTCCAGGATCGCGGCAGTCCGCGCAAGAAAGTTCTGATCCCCGATTCGGCGCACGGCACCAATCCCGCTTCCGCCGTCATCGCCGGCTACGAAATTCAAAACATCAAGTCAAACGAGCGCGGCCAGATCGATACCGACCATTTGCGCGAATTCGTCACCGAAGACGTTGCCGCGCTGATGCTGACCAATCCCAGCACGCTCGGCGTCTTCGAGGAGCGCATCGCAGAAATCGCATCCATCCTTCACGACCGCGGCGCGCTTCTTTATATGGACGGCGCCAACATGAACGCTCTTGCCGGCGTCACGCGCCCCGGCGATTTTGGCGTCGACGTGATGCACCTGAATTTGCACAAGACGTTTTCGACGCCCCACGGCGGAGGCGGTCCCGGCGCCGGTCCCGTGACGGCCAGGAAATTTCTGGAGCCGTATCTTCCGTCTCCGGCTGTAATCCAAAAGGAAAACGGCTCCTACGCGCTCGATTACCATCGCCCAAAATCCATCGGCCGCGTCCGCGCCTGGTCTGGCAATTTCGGGGTCTTGCTGCGCGCTCTTGCTTATACTCTCGCCTACGGTCCCGGTATCCGCCAGGCGACCGAAGACGCCGTGCTCAACGCCAATTACATTCGCAAAAATCTCGAAGACCTGTACGATCTGCCGTACGATCTGCCGTCCATGCACGAGGTCGTCTTCAGCGACGCGCGCCAGAAAAAACACGGCGTCAATACCATGGACATCGCCAAGCGCCTCATCGACTATGGCTTCCATCCCTACACAACGGCGTTTCCGCTCATCGTTCCCGGCGCTATGATGATCGAGCCGACCGAGTCGGAATCGAAGCAGGAGTGCGATTTGTTCATTCAGGCGCTGCGGTCGATCGCCGCAGAAGCCGAAGCCACTCCCGAAGTGGTGAAAACGGCGCCGCATTCGACGCGCGTCGGGCGCCTCGACGAAGTCGTCGCCGCGCGAAAACCTGTACTGAGATGGAGGCCTTGAATACATGTCCCTGTCATCCGAACCCACCCCGATGACAACGGAGCAAGCCTCGTTCCTGGCAAATTTCCTTCTCCGCAAGCTGCTCCATGAATTCGAGACAACCTGCCGCATCCTCAAAGCCGTTCCAGAAGGAAAGGACAGCTATCGTCCAGCCGAAAACTCTCGCAGCGCTCTTGAAGTTGCCTGGCATCTCGCCTGCGTCGACCTCTGGTTCCTTGATTCGTTTCTCGCAGGAAAACTTGAGATGGACGACGACACGATGCCCGAAGACATCGGCTCGGTCGCCGATATTCTCGCCTGGTACGCGGAAGAATTTCCGGCCAAGCTCGAAGAAGTCTCCAAGCTTTCGCCGGAATTCTGGGCGAAGCCGCTGCCCTTTTTCGGGAAATTCCATCACCCGCCCGCGGCTTACCTGGAGATCATGCTCGTCCACTCCGTACATCACCGCGGGCAGCTCGCCGCCTACCTTCGTCCGATGGGCGCCAAGGTGCCAAGCATCTACGGCGGCAGCTACGACGAACCGAAGGAACTTCCCGACTAGCTCCGCTTCCGCGTCGCAGGCAAACGCGCGGATCAAGCCAGCGCTAATATCTTCCTACGGTTGCACGTCGCGGATATGCGTGGCGATAAACCACTGGTTCCCAAAGACGTCTTTCACCGCGCCGATTCTGTCTCCGTACGGCTCTTCCTTCACCGGCATCAACGGTTGCGCGCCCGCAGCCACAGCGCGCCGGTATGTCTCATCCGCATCCGGCACGTAGAGGTGCAGCGTCACCAGCATTCCCTGATAGAGCCCGTGCGCTTCTCCCATCGATAGCCGGGAATCGCCGATGCGCACCTGCGCATGGTGCACCACGCCGTCGGGCGATTGCGCGCGGAACAGTTCTTCCGCATCGAACGCCCGCCGCAGGAAGTCGATGAACTGCGGCGCGCGCGCCGGATGCAGGTACGGCGTGATGCTGTAATGCCCCTCCGGCACGTAGCTCGGGCCCTTCGCCGTCGCGATGTACCAGTAATTGCCCGCGAGGTCCTTCACGCTGCCGCTGCGCTCTCCGTACTCCTGGTCCATCATGGGATGCAGACTCGTCGCTCCCGCCTCCAGCGCCTTGCGATAGACGGCGTCCGCGTCCGGCACGTAAAGATGCAGCGCTCCCGGCGATACCGGGAACTGCTCATTCGCGTCCGCCATCTCCACCATCGAGTTTCCAATCCTCGCCTCCGCGTGCATCACCTGCTCGCTGCCCGGCCGCTTGATGCGGAACTGTTCCGTCCCGCCAAACGCATCCTTGATGAATTCCAGCAGCTTCGCCGCTGACGGCACGATCAGGTACGGCGTAATCGTGTGAAATCCCGAACGGACCGGATTTACTCTCGGTGCATTTTCACCGCCCGGCAGCTTTCCTCCTTCCGGCCCGGTCGTTAGTCCTTGCATTCTCCGGTGCATTTCCTCGACCGACATTTCCTCCGTGACCGTGAAGATGTTCCATGTATATCCAAACGGATCCGTCAGCAACACGTCGCGATGGCCGTAGAACTCGTCCTGAATCGGGCGCTTTACCTTCATCCCGGCCGCAGTCGCTTGCTCGGCAAACGCGTCCACGTTATCGACTTCGATCGTCAGCCAAACCGGCGAGCTGCCTGTGGTCTCCGCGCTGAAACGGCCGCCCTCCGGCCACTCTTCGGAAAGCATGAGGGTCGAACCGCCAATCGTGATCTCAGCGTGCGCCACATGTCCTCCCGCCTCGAAGCGGAAAGTCTCTCGCGCTCCAAAAGCCTTCTCGTAAAACGAAATTGCCTTCGCCGCATCTTTGAACGTCAGCCGTGGCGACATGCTCGCCTTTGGTTGTCCTTGAATTCCCGCTTTTGCCGTGCTTGCCATCTTTGTTCTCCCTTCCAATTCCGTCCTCAGACTCCTGCGAAACTCTTCTCGCGGCATGCCTTTCAAGCTCTCGGCGAGGCGCGCCAGTCCCGTCAGTTTCGCGCTCGTGATCCGGCCTGCCGCCTTCCGGCCGCCGAGGATCGCGCCGATCCGTTCGTCGAGTTGTTCGTCCACCGTCCGCCTAGCCACGCGCTTCACCCGATTTTCTGCTCACTTGCTTTCGCAGCTCCTCCAGCGCCCGGAACTGCAACTGCTTCACCGCGCCTTCCGTCTTCCCGAGCGCGCATGCAATCTCGCGGATGCTTTTTTCCTCGGCAAACCGCATCTTCACCACTTGGCGCTGCACCTCAGGCAATTTGTCCACCAGCCGGAAGATCCGCGCTCGTTCTTCAATCTCGTCGGCCCGTGGATCATTTGCTTCCGGCTCTCCCGCAATCGCCTTGCCGTGCTCCCGCGTGGCGCGCTGCCGCCGGTTTGAAATCTCGTTGGCGGCAATCTGAAAAAGCCATGCCGCAAACGGCGCTCCCCGCCACTCAAATTTCCCAATGTTCGAAAGCGCCCGGTGAAAAACTTCCGACGTCACATCCTCCGCTTCTTCTCTTCGCCCCGTCCTTTTCAGGGCAAACGCATACACCCGTTCGAAGTGGCTCTCGTAGAGCTCCACAAACCGGCGCGGATCGCGCTGGGCGGCTTCGACCAGCGTCCGCTCCTCTTCCTGCTTCATCGCAGGCTTCAACGGGTTCTCCCTGGAACGCCTTCTCTCTAACATAAACAGCCGGACAGGGAAAAGGTTACGCGCCACCACGAAGTCTTCGCCAGACAGGATTTGCGCCTATAAAGAAAAAGCCCCCGAAGCTCTTGCCTCGGGGGCCTTCCATCACTCCAGGAGAAAGTTCCCTTTCGCTGCGGCTACTTCTTCTCGCCCTTTCCTCTCTCGGAAGCTGCTCCGCGCTGTACCGCAGGGTTGATTTGCAGGTCGCTCTTCGCCTCGGCGGCCATGGCATTGGGCGTCGTCGATATCGTGCGCCCATCGGAAATTGCCGCTGCGGCATCCGCCAGGAGTCCCGTCTCCGGAGGCGTCATCGGAATCAGCGCGCCTTCCGCTTCCTTGTGGAAGTTCAGATGGCTCGAAGTTCCGTCCCAGTCGATCGAAAGGACGTCGCCAATCGTCACCTGATCGGTCGCCAGCAGGTTTGCAATCGGGTAGACCACGTGCCGCTCAATCGCCCGCTTCAGGTGCCGCGCTCCGTACTTTAGGTCCGTCCCTTCTTTCAGCAGAAATTCGCGTGCGGAGGGAGTGACGCGGAACAGGAACCGTCCCTTCGCTGTTTCGAGCACTCGCTGCTGCACCATGCCCAGCTCGATTTCCAGAATCTGCTCCAGTTGTTCGCTCCGCAGCGGATGGAACACGACGGTCTTGTCGATGCGATTCATGAATTCCGGCGCGAACTTCCGCTTCGCTGCTTCCGTGGCGCTCCGCTCCACTTTTTCATCCAGCTTCGGCTTCGCTTCCGCCGGGACTATCGGCGCAAACCCCAGCCCGCCGCTCATCAGTTCGGTGATTTCCCCGCTGCCCAGGTTCGACGTCATGAAAATCATCGTCTGCGACAGATCCACTCTCCGGTTGTCGCCGAGCGTCAGCGTCGCCTTGTCGAGAATGCCCAGCAGCAACTGCCACAGCGCATCGCTCGCCTTCTCGATTTCGTCGAACAGCAGAAAGGAGATTTTCAGCTTTTCCGTGTGATATTGCGCAAGCGCTTCCTGCGTGATCAGCGGGTGCGTCTCGCGGTGCCCCAGATAGCCAGGCGGCGAGCCGATCAGTTTCGCGATTTCGTGCGAGTGCTGGAACTCCGCGCAGTCCACCTTGATCACCGCGCGCGGATCTCCGAAGAGAACCTCGGCGGTCGCCTCGACGACGCGCGTCTTCCCGGCGCCCGTTGGGCCGAGGAACAGCAGATTGCCCACCGGCCGTCCCGGCGAGTTCAATCCCGCGCGAAACACCTGATACAGGTCGACGACGGCCTGCACCGCCTCGTCCTGTCCCACAATCTTCCTACGCAGACCCGTTTCGAAATCCCGCGATTCGACGCTGCGTTGCGTCGGATCCAACCGTTGCGGACGCGCCCCCATGGCGTTCCCCCTTACCGGAACTTCCTTCCGCCCTCCGCGCTGCTTCCGGTTCGCTCGAATTGATCCAGCTTTACATCGAGCGTCGACCTCAACAGCCGGAGTTGCGTGACCAGTTCCCGGCTTGAATTGGCCCGGTCTGCCAACAAAAGCATTGGCGGCGAAAGACCGGCCAGGTCCAGGTTAAGGTTGCGTAGAGTATGCATCAGCTTCTGTACATACATCGACCGAATATCAAACAGTTCCACCCTACTATTCACCTGCTCCCTTACTTGCGACCAATCCACCTCCAGGAACGGGTGACTCCGCGAAACCTGCCGGACCACATCGTCCGTGATTCGTGGACTTTCTCCCAAGCGCGCCAAATGCAGTTGCCTCACCTTTCCCTGCTTCCGGATGCTGTGTACCAGGTAGTAGGTGTTGCCCTTGCGCCGAACGAACGCCACGGTACCTCCCCGGGCCAAGTGGCCGTAGTGTATGGTCCTTCCACTACACGGTCAATGGTACGATGCACACCGCGCCAAAGGGTTGCGTCGAATTGGTTATTACTCTCGCGGAACATCTGGGCAGGTCGTTTTGGGGTCCTGGGGAGGGTCAGCACCGGCCTTGGCTCGGATGGCAAGACATCTTCCAGCGCAACTCCTTCTGCTCAATTAGACGCCGGAGAGAGCCGCAGAGTTTCTTGCCGCTCGCGAGGCGCGCCCGCGCATGTCACGCGCGGCGTCGCAAAATCCGTTTCGTGCTGCACACCGTCGAAGGAAAGAGGGAAATCATGTCCTGGGATCCGGTCTACAAATTCATCAAGAGAATTCCGCGCGGCCGCGTCACCACCTACGGCGAGGTCGCTCGTGCCGTGAAGCTTTCCGGAGGCGCGCGCGCCGTCGGCTACGCCATGGCCGCCACTCCCTCAGGCCGCGGCATTCCCTGGCATCGCGTCGTCGGCGCGGGAGGCCGCATTCGCGTTCCCGAGCCGCTCTCGATGAAGCAGCGTCGCCTGCTTGAATCCGAAGGCGTTTCCTTCGATGGCGGCGTGATCGACATGAAGCGTTTCGGCTGGCCATCCACCAAGCTCGTGAAAAAGAGCCGCAAAACCCCGCGCCGAAAAGTTTAAATCCCCCGTCCCGCGGCCCCTTCGAGTGTGATAAAAACTTAAGTTGCGCGCGCAATACACGAAGAGGCAGTGTCCTTGAGCAATGCCATCATTGAAGTAGAAGGTCTCTACAAGAATTACGGCTCGGTCGAAGCGGTTCGCGGGGTCAGTTTTTCCGTCCAGCAAGGCGAGGTTTTTGGGCTGCTCGGCCCGAACGGCGCGGGCAAGACGAGCACCGTCGAAATTCTCGAAGGCCTCCGGAATCGCGACCGCGGTACCGCTCTTGTCTGCGGCCTCGACCCCGAGCGCAGCGGCGAGCAATATAAGCAGCGCATCGGCGCCGTGCTGCAATCCACTTCCCTGCCCGACAAGATCCGCGTTGAAGAAGCGCTTCATCTTTTCGCTGCTTTTTACCAAAATCGCGCCGATACGGACCCATTGTTGAAGCGCTTTCAATTGGAAGAGAAGCGAACCGCGTTTTACGGTCATCTCTCCGGCGGACAGAAGCAGCGCCTGGCTCTCGCCATGGCGCTCGTCAATAATCCGCAGGTCGTCTTCCTCGATGAGCCTACCGCCGGCCTCGACCCTCAGGTTCGCCGCGAGATCTACGACATCATCGAAGAGCTCAAGCGCGACAAGAAGACGATTCTGCTCACGACGCACTATATCGAAGAAGCCGAGCGCCTTTGCGATCGCGTGGCCATCGTCGATGCCGGACGCGTCATTGCCACCGGCACGCCGCGCGAACTGAAACAGCGTTCTGCCGGAACCACGCGCATCGAAGTCCGCCTCGCGCGCCCTCTTGCGAATGGCGCGATGTCCCAGCTCGAAGGCGTCGCCGATTGCCGTGTGTTCGACGAGACGTTCGTCCTCCACTCTTCGCGGCCTCCGCGCACCATCGTCGATTTGGTGAAGCGCCTCGAAGCCGAAAATAACGAACTCCAGAGCCTGGAGATGTTTTCCCCGTCGCTCGAAGACGTTTTCATCGAACTGACGGGCCGAAGGCTGCGGGACTGAAAGGGCCTCTTTTTCATGCGCAATACCTGGACGCTGACGAAAATCCGCATTAGGCTCGCGCTTCGCAATCGCGCCTTCTTTTTCTTCAGCCTCGTGATGCCCCTGCTTTTTCTCTTTGGCGCCATCTTCATTTTTGCCAAGGGTTCGACAAGTTGGGTCGGCTATACGCTCGGCGCCATTCTCACTCTCACCGTCATGGGCAGCTTCTGGGGGCTCAGCGTCCAGTTGGTCACTTTCCGCGAGCAGGGCATTCTCCGCCGCTTTCGCCTCGCTCCGGTCGGCGCCGGAGCGATGCTCGCCTCGAGCATTCTTTCCAACTACATCATGACGATCCCGACGATCATCATCGAAATTCTCATCTGCCGCTGGGCGTTCCACATGCAGACGTGGGGAAATCTCTGGGCCTTGCTGATTCTGGTCACCATCGGCTCGGCGGCGTTTTCCTCCTTTGGCCTCATCGTCGCCAGCGTCACCAATACCATGCAGGAAACCCAGATGATCAACAATCTGATCTGGACCGGTTTCCTGTTTCTCTCCGGCGCCACCATCCCGCTCGCGATTTTTCCCACCTGGATCCAGCGCGTCTCCCTCTACATTCCCGCCACATATCTCGCCACCGGCCTTGAATCCGCGGCCACGAATCTTGCGAGTACGGCGGAGGTGTTGACCGATATGACGGCCCTCGCCGTCGGTCTCTACGTCGCTTTCGAAGTTTCCCGCAATCTTTTCCGCTGGGAGCCCGAAGCCAAAGTGTCGCGCAGCGCCAAATGGTGGGCCCTTTCGGCGCTGATCCCTTTCCTGCTGTTCGGCACCTATGAAAATCTCTACGGCAACCGTCTGGCTCGCATTCAAGACAACTTCCGCGTCCTTTCCGAAATCTCTCATTCGATCGAACATAAGTAGTCGATTCTTCGCGTTCCAGAACTCAATATTCTGCATCTAGCTGGCGTCTCGCTTCATCCAAACTTGAGCCCAATGCGGCGCGCGCCCTGACTCTTTTCCTGAAGGGCTCGCCGGCGTGGCGTTTCGCCCGCTTTCGATTCGCTGTAGAATCCGGTCCGCGGCGTCTTTGCCGTCTCGGCGCAGCAGGCAAGAGCCGTGGACGCTTTTCCTATCGCTGAGTAGAACGGCCGGAGGACAGCCATTCTGATTCTCGCAGTCGTTATCGGGCTGATTCTGGTCTTGGGCGTCCTCCTCGAGGCGTTCGAGACCATCATCCTTCCTCGCCGTGTCACCCGCTATTTCCGCATCACGCGGTTCTACTACATCTACACTTGGCGTCCCTGGTGCGCCATCGCCCGCCGCCTGAAAACGCCGAAAGCTCGGGAGACTTTTCTCGGCTACTACGGACCTCTTTCGCTCCTTTTGTTGTTCGTCCTCTGGGCCGCGTCTCTCATCGTCGCTTTTGGCCTTCTCTACTACAGCGCCTCGCGCAGCGACGGCTACCACATCACGCTCAACACCTGCATCTACATGAGCGGGACGAATCTCTTCACTCTCGGCATCGGAGACGTCACACCACACACGGGAATCGAACGAGTTCTTACTGTTACGGAAAGCGGGCTCGGCTTCGGCTTTCTTGCTTTGGTCCTCAGCTATCTGCCTGTCATCTATCAGGCCTTTTCGCGCCGCGAAGTGAATATCGTTCTTCTCGATGCACGCGCCGGCTCGCCGCCCTCTGCCGGAGAGCTCCTCCGCCGCCACGCTGGTCCGGGCGGCAAAGGAGCGCTCCAGAGATTTCTCCTCGATTGCGAGCGCTGGTCCGCGGAGTTGCTCGAAAGCCACGTCTCCTATCCGGTCGTCGCCTACTTCCGCTCGCAGCACAGCAATGAATCCTGGCTTGCCGCTCTTGTCGCCATCCTCGACTCCTGCGCTCTGCTGATTTCCAGCACCGAAGACGAATGCTCGCGCCAAGCGCGCCTCACCTTCGCCATGTGCCGCCACACGGTGGTCGATCTCGCTCAGGTTTTCAGTGCGGCCCCGCGAGTCCTCGGATACGATCGCTTACCACCGGAAGATCTCGCGCGCCTTCGCACTTCTCTTGCCGCTGCGGGCATGTCCCTGCGCGCCACGCCGGAAGTCGGCGAGAAGCTCGCCAAGCTGCGCTCCATGTACGAGCCATACGTTTTCACGCTCGGCGGCTATCTCTTCATGCAGATTCCTCCGGTGATCGTTTCCGCCGAGGTCAGCGAAAACTGGAAAACCAGCGCCTGGGGGCGCATCTCCGGCCTCGCCGTTTCCGCGCCACCGGCTCCGGGCGTCGACGATCACTGAGCGCGCCGCGTGCTGGCAAGGAGTTATCGCTGCCTTTACGGAGTGACACATGTCGAAGCGACTCGAAGCCCTCGAAAAAATGACGCGCGGCGAGCTTCCTGCTCCTCCCATCGCGCGCCTCCTCGGCTTCGATCTCACTTCCATCTGCCGCGGCGAAGCGGTGATTGAAATGGACGCCTCCGAAAAGCACGCCAACCCGATGGGCACGCTGCACGGCGGCGTTCTCTGCGATATCGCCGACGCCGCGATGGGCATGGCCTACGCCTCGACCCTCGCCGACGACGAATCCTTCACCACGCTCGAACTGAAAATTAATTTCCTCCGCCCCGTCTGGAACGAACGTCTCCGCGCCACCGGCCGCGTGGTAAAAGGCGGAAAGACCGTCGGCCTGGTCGAATGCGATGTCACCACGCCTTCCGGCACGCTTGTCGCCCGCGCCACGTCCACCTGCATGACGCTTCGCGGCGACCAGGCGCGCGGCCGCTGACTCGCTTCCCTTCCGCCCGCTGTGGCCGTCCAATTTGGATACTTCGGCCGCGCAACATCCGCGCGCGCCCGGACTTCCACCAATTTCGCGTGTGTTATACTGACTTGCGTAATTGCAATTCTATTCACGCGCTGTCAGCGGTGGAGACGAGCCATGCCCTTCGATAAGACCGAAAAAATCTGGCACAACGGCAAGCTGATCAACTGGGACGACGCCAAGATTCACGTCCTTTCCCACGTCGTCAGCTACGGCTCTGCCGTCTTCGAGGGTCTTCGCGCCTACGAGACCCCGCAAGGCCCGGCGATTTTCCGCAATCGCGAGCACGTGAAGCGCCTGCTCAATTCCGCCGCGATTTACCGCATGGAAGTTCCCTTCGCTCTCGACGAACTGTGCGAAGCGAATCTCGAGCTGGTTCGCGCCAACAAAATGAAATCCTGCTATCTCCGTCCGATCATCCTTCGCGGCTATGGCAGCGGCGGCGTCGATCCCGCCGGCAATCCCATCGAAGTCTATCTCGCTTGTTGGTTCTGGGGACGCTACCTCGGTGAAGAGGCCATGAAATCCGGCGTCGATGTCTGCGTCAGCTCCTGGAACCGCCCCGCGCCGAATACGCTTCCGCAAATGGCCAAAGCCGCGGCGAACTACATGAACTCTCAATTGATCCGCATGGAAGCGGTCGCCAACGGCTATGTGGAAGGCATCGCGCTCGACACCAACGGCTACGTCAGCGAGGGTTCCGGCGAAAATGTTTTCGCCGTCGTCGATGGAACGGTGATCACGCCGCCCGTTTCGAACTCCGCGCTTCAAGGCATCACGCGCGACACGGTCATCACCATCTGCCGCGACTTGGGCATTCCCGTCAGCGAGCAGATTATTCCGCGCGAAATGCTCTATATTGCCGACGAGGTTTTCTTTTCCGGAACCGCTGCCGAAGTCACGCCCATTCGTTCGATCGATCGCATGAAGATCGGCAGCGGCGCCCGCGGCCACGTTACCAGGCGCATCCAGGAGGAGTTTTTCGCGCTCGTTTCCGGCGCCAAGCCCGACCGGCACGGCTGGCTGAGCCACGCCAACGCTCCCGCAGGCGCGGCCGTCACCCGCTAAATCTCTGGTACGCGCAACCTCCGTCTCTCCGGAGGAGCTTTGTTTGCTTGTCATCCCGAAGAGCAAAGCGACGAGGAGCCTGCTTTTTCTTTCCAGTCCAGCGCCGCCCTCACAAATCCTCTCCGCGCTTTGACTCGCCTCCGCGATTCCGCTAAAATCCGCGCGCGCTGAATTTCCTTTTCGCGGCGTTCCGCGGGCCTCTTCGAGGAAGCCTTGTACAAACTGCCTCAAAAACTTGCCGCTGAATTTTTGGGAACGTTCGCCGTGGTTCTCGCGGCTTGCGGCTCGATTTGCGCGAACCAGTATCTGCACGCGGGCGGCGCGCCCGGCTTCGGGGTTCTCGGCGAGGCGCTGGCCGAGGGTCTCGCCTACGCCCTGCTCTTCGCCGCGCTCTCGCATGTCTCCGGCGCGCATTTCAATCCGTCCATTTCCATCGGCCTTTGGGTGACGAAGCGCCTTTCCACGTTCGAAACGATTTTTTACTGCCTTGCCCAGCTGCTCGGCGCTCTCGCCGCCGCCTATTTCCTTGCCGCCGTGCTGCCTGAATCCGACTGGCGTCCCGTAGGACTCGGCGTGACGAACCTGGCCACCGATTTCACGCGCTTGCACGGCATGATGCTCGAAGCACTTCTCACTTTTTTCCTCGTCTTCATCTTTTTCGCCGCCAGCATTGATCAGCGCAGCGCCGCTTCCCGCGCTGGAGGTTTCGCCGTCGGCCTCACGGTCACGCTCGGCGTTCTCATCGGCGGTCCTTTCACCGGCGCGTCCATGAATCCCGCGCGGACCTTCGGCCCCGCGCTCGCCGCCAATCAGTGGACCAATCACGGCGTTTACTGGGCTGGGCCGTTGTTCGGAGGCATCCTCGCCGGGGTCCTTTACGAGCGGCTCTTCCTCCGCGACCAGCCCTCCGCCTGAATCCTGTCCTTCCGTACAGGTTGCCGCGAAGGAAACCCCCGCGCGCGCCTTCGTTGTTCGCCTTCCATGCGCGTGCTAGTTTCGATTCGAGCTTCTCTGCGGGGAGAATTTCTCTACCATGGCCATTGCAATCGACGATCTGCTCCGGCGCGCCGTTGAAAACAAGGCGTCCGACCTCCATCTCAAAGTCGGCAATCATCCTTACCTCCGTGTCGACGGCATCCTGAATCCCGTCACCGACGTGCCGCGCATCACGCCGGAAGAAATGCTCTCGATGGCCTTCAGCATGATGACCAACCGCCAGAAGCAGAAATTCAAGGAGACCGCCGAACTGGACATGGCGTACGGCGTCGCCGGCCTCGGCCGCTTCCGCGTCAACGTCTTCCAGCAGCGCGGCAACGTCGGCATGGTCCTCCGCGTGATTCCCACGAAAATTCGCACCATTGAAGAATTGGAATTGCCCCGCATCCTTGCGCAAGTTTGCGAGGAGCAGCGCGGCCTGATCCTCACCACCGGGACAACCGGTTCGGGAAAATCCACCACGCTCGCCGCGATGATCGACCGCATCAATTCCCTGCGCGCCGAGCACATCATCACCATCGAAGACCCGATCGAATATCTGCATCGCGACAAGAAGGGCTTCATCAACCAGCGCGAAGTCGAAGTTGACACGGCATCGTTTTCGACCGCGTTGCGCGCCGCCCTTCGCCAGGACCCGGACGTGGTCCTGGTCGGCGAAATGCGCGACCTTGAGACCATTTCCACGGCGCTGCTCGCCGCGGAAACGGGCCACCTGGTCCTTTCGACCCTGCACACCCTCGACGCCACGGAAACCATCCAGCGCATCATTGCCGTGTTTCCGCCGCCCGAGCAGAAACAGATCCGCTTGCAGCTTGCTTCGACGCTCAAGGCTGTCATCAGCCAGCGCCTGGTCCGCAAAAGCGACGGCGCCGGGCGAGTGCCCGCCGTCGAAGTGATGGTCACCACAGGCTTCATCCGCGATTGCATCATCAACCCCGACAAAACGCGCCAGATCCGCGACGCCATCGCCGCAGGCACCAGCCAGTACGGCATGCAGACGTTCGATCAGTCGCTCTTCGACCTCTACTCGCGCAACCTGATTTCGCTGGAAGAAGCGCTGATGCGCGCGTCGAATCCGGACGATTTCCGGCTGCGCGTCCAGGGCATCCGCTCGTCCGCCGACGCCGCGCGCGAGGAGATGGAACGCGCCATGACCGAATTCGAAAGTACCGGCGGCCGGCGCTAGACGCCGCTTTGCCTTTCTTTGCCTCTCCTACCGCAAACGATGTTCCCATTCGCTTGCTTCCCTTCTCTGCTGCTTCTATCCTCGACTCATGCGCTCGCGGTCCGCACCCCACAAACTCGACTCCGAAGATGAGATCTACAACGCCGCGCTGCGCGCCTTGATGCGCCGCGCGCATTCGATCCACGAAATGAAGGAATATCTGGCGCGGCGTGCAGAAGACAAAGAGGTCGTCGGCGCCGTGATTGCGCGTTTGCGCGAGCGCAACTATCTCGACGACGCGAAATTCGCGCGCGACTACGCGCGGCAGCACGCACAGGCGCGCCGCCAGGGACGCTTCCGCATCGCCCGCGAACTCCGGGCGCGCGGCGTTCCCGACGTGCACATTGATGCGGCCATCGAGTCTGCGTTTGCCGAAACGAACGAAGCCGAGTCCGTCCGCGCGCGCATCCGCCGGAAGCT
>DATKPM010000004.1:0-17961 GCA_035524135.1 Candidatus Acidiferrum sp.
GACGGAATGTCCTGATAGCGCGGATCGGTCATTTTCAGGTGCGATGGCAGGTTGGACCACAACTGAAATCCGTGCATCCGGCCCTGCGGATCGCCCTTCGGCATTTCCTGATGGAGGATGCCGCTGCCGGCAGTCATCCACTGCACGTCCCCGGAAACCATCTTGCCTTTGTTGCCGAGGCTGTCGCCGTGCTCCACCGACCCGGCAAGAACGTACGTGATCGTCTCGATGCCGCGGTGCGGGTGCCACGGAAATCCTGCCAGATAGTCCGACGGATTCTCGTTGCGGAAATCATCGAGCAGCAGGAATGGATCGAAGTCTTTTGTCTTGCCGAAGCCGAAGGCGCGCTGGAGTTTCACTCCCGCGCCTTCGATTGTCGGCCTCGGCTGAATGATTTGTTTTACAGGACGAAGTGACATCGTCTGCTCCCATCTGCTGCTTCGGCGCTCTGATCCATCATGCGCTGTTGCAGCACTAGTGTCACGCCTTCACGAATTGCACATCGAGCGTGATGGTGACTTCATCGCCCACAAGAATTCCGCCGCTTTCAAGCGCGGCATTCCAGGTGAGGCCGAAGTCCTTGCGGCTGATTTTTGTAGTCGCGGAAAGGCCGATGCGCAGATTGCCCCAGGGGTCCTTTGAAGCCGGCGACGGGCCTTCCACATGGAAAGTTACGGCTTTCGTCACGCCGTGAATCGTCAGGTCCCCCAAGACAACCAATTCGTCGCCGCTCTTGCGCGTTATGCTCGTCGAGGTGAACGTCAGCGTCGGATATTTCTCGGCCTCGAAGAAATCGGCGCTCTTCAGGTGCGCGTCGCGCTGCGGCTCTCGGGTGTCGATCGAGGCGGCTTCAATCGTGGCTTCGATTCGGGACTTCGCAACGTCGGACTCGTCGAGCGTAAGCGAGCCGGAAACGCCGGTGAAATGGCCCTTCACGTGGGAAATCATCATATGCTTCACCTTGAATTCGGCCACGGTGTGAGCCGGGTCGATCTTCCAGGCGGTGGTGCCGGTCTGGGTGGCTGCGGTAGCAGTCATGGTCTTGCTCCTTTCACTCCTTAGATGCTGTTGCACCGATAGTCGTTGCAACAAATATTAGGCCTAAAAATTAGGCCGCAGGACGGCAGGCGGCCAGCAGCCGCGTCAGCGCCTTCAGCCGCGCCGCGCCCAGGTGCCCCAATTGTCCCCGGTGCGCCTTCTGCACGGGCTCGTCGAGCTGCGCCAGCAGCTTCAATCCTTGCGGCGTAATCCGCGCAATCACCGTCCTCCGGTCCGCCGTCTCCCGCGCCCGCGAAATCAGCCCGCGCTTTTCCAGGCGGTCCAGCAGCCGCGTAATATCCGGGTCGCGCGTAATCATGCGGCTGGCAATCTCGCCGCAGGGAAGCCCTTCAAGAGAGCCCCGTAGGATCCGCAGCACGTTGTACTGCGTGGAGGAGAGATCCCCGGCCTTGAGCACCTGGACCATCCCGCGCGTCAGCGCGTCGGTGGTCCGCAGGAGTTCCAGGAAGGCCGCCTCTTCGGCCGAGCCGCCTCGGCGGGCTTTGCTCAGTGTGGTGCCTTTCGTCATGTCTCCATACTAGTCGTTATAACGAATACTGTCAAGAGGACAGTTGTTGTTCAAAATGGATGGACAAGTCTCACCGAGGTCGACGCAGTTTGCTGTTGACGCCTTTGGCTCGCAGGCGCAGAAAGACGCGCGACGCGGAGCCGCGCATGGCTCTATAGTTTTCGGGCGGGGCGGAGCGTGGCTCGGCGGTTTCTGGTGAGGAGGCGCGATGAAGACATGTGGACAGTCAGGCCTGGTGGCGGTTCTTTCCGCAGCGACGTGCGCCGTGACGTTGGCTTTCGCAGCCATCGCTCTCGGGGCCCGTGCGACACCGGGTGCGAAAGCCGACGAGGCTCCCACGGTGACAAAAACCTCCTACGGCGCCACATCTTCGGGCGTGGCTGTGGATGAATACACGCTCACCAACGCGCACGGCTTGACTGTGAAAATCATCACCTACGGCGGCATCATCGCATCGATCGACAATCCCTCGGCGAAAATGCCCGACATCGTTTTGGGTTTCCGCAATCTTCGCGACTACGAGACAAAAAACTCGCCGCACTTTGGCGCAATCATCGGTCGTTACGCCAACCGGATTGCCAACGGCGTCTTCTCGCTCGACGGCGTCACGTATTGCCTCGACGCCAATAATGGCCCCAATACGTTGCACGGGGGATTCAAGGGATTCGACACGAAAGTATGGACCGTAACGCGCGTGATCCAGGACGGCAAGGAAGGGGGCGTTGAGCTGCATTACCTGAGCCCGGCTGGCGACGGTTGGACAAATACGGCGCCGAATCCGAATTGCCCCTCCGGCGCAACGTATGGATTTCCCGGGAACTTGGATACGTACGTGACCTACACGCTGAATAATCAGGATCAGTTGACGATCCGCTATTCAGCCAAGACGGATGCCCCGACCGTAGTCAGTTTGACGAATCACAGCTATTGGAACCTATCGGGAGAGGGAACCGGAACGACTTACCGTCATGTGCTCACGCTGAACGCCGACGCCATCACGCCGGTGGATAGCGGCCTTATTCCCGACGGCACCACGCGCGCCGTCGAAGGCACGGTCTTCGATTTTCGCAAGGGCAAAGCGGTTGGGGACAGCATCCGCGACGCCGACCCACAGCTCGTCTATGCGGGCGGCTTCGACCACAACTGGATCGTCAACAAACCGAAGAGCACGGAAAAACTCGCCTGGGCCGCGACCGTCTACGATCCCGAATCGAAGCGCACGCTGAAAATCTTCACCGACCAGCCTGGCATTCAGTTCTACGCGGGCAATTCGCTCGATGGAAAAGTCTACGGCGCCAGCGGCCGCGAATATCGCCAGAGCGACGGCCTCGCGCTCGAGACCGAGCACTATCCCGATTCGCCGAACCACCCGAATTTTCCCACGACGGTTCTGCTTCCCGGGCAGACGTATCAAGCGACGACGATCTTCGAGTTACCAGAGAAATAAAGTTCGAGGACTCCGGCGGAAGTGTCGTCGCTCTCCGGGAGTTCGCTCGTTTGTCTGCAGCTTTTTCTTGTCATCAAGAGTCTCTGGGAGTAAATCTACGGGCAAATCCAATGCTCGTAAATCATCCCGGAAAAGGGAAATCTGCAAGGGGCGCTCCGCTCGTGGTCCTTGCGGCGCTTTTTCCGCTGCTCCTCGTGTGCGGCTGCCACCGTTCTTTCGATGCAAACGCCAAAGGAGTTGAGCTAGACGGGCGCCTTGCGGACATCTATCTCCACAAGGACGCCTTGGCGCTCGCAGTAATCGTCGCCCCCGATTACTACTGCAGTGGCGATGGTTTTGAATGGAATCGTGAGGACCTTCTGCGTGAGTTCCCGAAGATCAATCTTTCCGAATTTCACATCGAGCGCCGGAAAGTGAAGCAGCTTTCGCCGCGTTTGCTTCTCATCAACGACATCGTCTCGATTCGCGAGACTTATTCCGGCCGCGATATCTCCGGCCGCTACGCCAATAGCGACATCTGGGTCCGGCGCGGCGGTCAGTGGTTTCTCCTTGTAGAGCAGGAAATCCGGTTGCGGTAGCCGCCTTCCGCGCCGAGCGTACCATTTGAAGATTGACGCTCGTAACAGACGCGCGCGAACACACTCCGTGTGCTTCGCAACCTTCTTGCTGAGTTCCCGCTGCCCTTAAAAGTCCGCACCCAGGTGGTTTGCTTTTTTCGCTCGCCTGTGCGAATGTCACCTTGTATAAATGGCGCTACTTGCCAAAACGCGGACAAGCATTACAGCCCAAGGTGCTCAAATCGGCCCCCTCCGGTTCGCAACACATCGAAAAACCGAATTCGCCGTAACTCATAGAAAACAAACAATCGGGCTCGTTCCGGTTCGCAACATTTGCCGACCCGACGAGGGTCGGCATCCCGAGGGAGAATCGCGGCCAAGGGCGCTCTCTTCTTTCCTCCTCGCCCCCTCAGCGAGCGGCCCACGCGAGCTGAAGCGCCGGCATCGGATCAGTATGGCTCTCCCGAACGGGCATCCCGACCGAGGGACCTCGCTCGCGGGTTTGCGGACTGTTTCTTCCGCTCAGTTCCAGCCCAACTTGTCCTGCCCGCTCCGCGGCGATATCATCGGTTGTTCACAAATTTCTGAATTTTCCTTTTGTGAGGCGTTCCTATGACTTCTCCTGTCACCACGCTCCATCGCGGCGAATTTCAAAACGAGCCGTTTATTGATTTTTCCAAGCCCGAAAATCGCAAGGCCATGGAAGACGCTTTGCGCCACGTCCGTGGCATGTTTGGCCGCGAATATCCCCTCGTCATCGGCGGCCAGAAGGTCACCACGGCCGAAAAAATCAAGTCTCACAACCCGTCGAACCCCTCCGAAGTGATCGGCGTTTTTCAGAAAGCCACCGTTGAGATGGCCAATCAAGCCGTGGAGGCTGCGAACCAGGCCTTCGAGCGCTGGAAAAAAGTCCCGGTCGAGGAGCGCGTCGCCGCCGTCTACCGCACGGGCGAGATTCTCCGCAAGCGCCGCTTCGATTTGATGGCTTGGCTCAGCTTTGAAATCGGCAAGACGTGGCCCGAAGCCGATGCCGACATCGCCGAGCTCATCGACTTTTGCGAATTCTATGGCCGCGAAGCGCTGCGGCTGGGGCAGCCGCAAAAACTCTCGCCGATGCGCGGCGAGAGAAATTATTTGAAATATATCCCTCTCGGCGTCGGCATCATCATCCCGCCGTGGAATTTTGCCGCAGCGATCATGGGCGGCATGACGCTTGCCTCGATCGTCACCGGCAATACCGCCATCGTGAAGCCGTCAAGCGACTCGCCTACCATCGCCGCGATCTTTGTCGATATTCTTTACGAAGCAGGTGTTCCGCGCGATGTCGTCTCCTTCTTCACCGGTCCGGGAGGTACGGCCGGCGAAGCTCTCGTCAATCATCCGCTCACTCGCTACATCGCCTTCACCGGCTCGAAAGAGGCGGGCTTGCGCATCAGCGAGCAGGCCGCGAAGACTCATCCCGGCCAGCGTTGGGTCAAGCGCACGATTCTTGAGATGGGCGGCAAGGACGCAATCATCGTCGACGAAGAGGCCGATGTGGATTCCGCCGTCGAGGGTGTCGCAGCGGCGGCATTCGGCTATCAGGGACAGAAGTGCTCCGCGTGCTCCCGCGCCATCGTCTCTGAAAAGATCTACGACGAATTTGTCTCGAAACTCGTCGACCGCGTGAAGAAGATTAAAGTCGGCTCCGTTGAGAATCCCGAAAACTTCATGGGCCCGGTGATCAGCCAATCTGCGATGAAATCGATCCTCGACTATGTCGAAGTGGGGAAGAAAGAAGGCCGTCTCGTCGCCGGCGGAAATCGCGCTCCGGGCGACGGCTATTTCCTCGAGCCGACGGTCATTGCCGATATCGGACCGAAAGCCCGCATCTTTCAAGAAGAGATTTTCGGTCCCGTGTTGGCGGTGACCAAGGCGAAGAATTTCGACGAGGCGCTCGCGATGGCCAACGACAGCGAATTCGGCCTTACCGGCGCGGTCTACTCGCGCAATCCAAAAAAGATCGAGCGAGCCGCCGAAGAATTTCACGTCGGCAATCTCTATATGAACCGCAAGTGCACCGGCGCGATGGTCGGCGCACATCCTTTCGGCGGGTTCAATATGTCCGGCACAGATTCGAAGTCCGGCGGGCAGGATTATCTGCTTCTGTTCACGCAGGCAAAGACAGTTTCCGAAAAAGTCGGCGCCGGGAAATAAGAGAAGAGCGGCGAAGGATTTTGTGCATCAACTTTCGGTGAGATTTGGTGCGGCGAGCGGCGCTGGTCTCATCCCGAAGCCCCAGCGCAAAATGGCATACGCGATCGGGCCGGAGAGAATCAGCCACGGCGCGTAGCGCCAAACGTAATTTTCGCTCTGCGCAATTTTCACGGCGCACAAAATCGCCGGAAAAATCAGGACGTAAGCGAGCCCCGTTTTTCCGCCGGGAATGCGGAACGCGCGTTTTGCTCCTGGCGCTTTTCCTCGCATCGCCGCGGCCGCAAAAATCGTCAGCAGCGTGGTCGCGATTCTCGTCCAGATGTAGATGTTTACCATGTCTTCCACCGGATAGCGCGCGAGTATGCAATAGACGATCGTGGAAGCAAGAATCGCGCGCGCCGGCGTCTTGAATCTCGGGTGAATCTTTCCGAGCCACTCCGGCAAATATCCGTCTTCCGCCATCGTTGCTGGAATCCGTGTCGTGTAGAGAATCGTGCTGTTCGATAGCGAGAGCGTTCCGATCATCGCGGCAATCAGCATCGCCGCGCCCAGCCATTCGCCGCCGATCATCCGCGACGCCGTGACGATGTAATCGGTTTTCCACTCCTGCCAGTTGCCGAGCGCCGCAAGGGCGAGCGTCGTCGGCAGCACGTAGGTTAGCACGTTCAGCGGCGTCATCCACGCGAGCAGCCGCACGAACGTCTTCTGCGCGTCCTTCATCTCGCCCGTCATGCTCGACAGTTGTTCGTACCCCGCGTAATTCCACATCGCAAGCGCGAGTCCTTCGCCAAAGACGCTGCCAAACGGCTTTCCCGGTGGAACGAACGGAACCACGGGATTGAATCGCCAGTGCACGAGCGAGAGAACGCACAGCGCCGCGACGGGAACCATCACCGCGACAAGCAGCACGATCGAAAGCCATCCCGCAACCTGAATCCCCCGGGCATTCAGATACGCCAATACGATGAGCGCAAGGCAAGCGCCTGCCCATTTCACATTCCCCTGGATCCAGGGAAAATACTCGCTCAGATAATCCATCAGCAGAACGCCGTAAAGACTGTTGAGCAGAAACGTGCCGCTCCAATTCCACCAGCCGCACTGAAAGCCCCAGAAGTCGCCGAACGCCGCGCGGCTCCAGCGATAGAATCCGCCTTGAATGGGAAGAATGCTGTTCAGTTCAGCGGCTGCCAGAGAGATAGGAATGCTCCAGAACAGCGGCACGAACGTGAGAAATACAAGAGCCATGCCCGGCCCGGAACTGTGAAAGATTTCTTCGTATCCGAAAGGCCCGCCCGCTGTGTAACCGTAGAAAATCGCAAGCAGAGGAAGGAAACCGATTTGACGCAACGCGACGGCGTTGCGTTGCGCGAGGGACGAATTGTCAGCGGAGTTCGCCGCCATGGAGCCCAACAAAAGTGGGCATGATAGTGAACGTGTGCGAGGTTTACAAGTCCGAAAGAGTCCGGCTACCGTGAAACAGCCCGTGCACGTTGCTGGAGATTTTCAAGCGGGAGAATTTCAAGCAGGAGTTACATCGAAGAGGTGAGCCTGTCCAGCCTCGAGGCGGACGAAGAGACCAACATCGTGGAGTTCGCGGCCGTCGCGCGGATAGATCACTTCGTTGAGCTCATCGTTGAATTTGTACTGCTGACCGGGCGAGGTGCGGTTGCCGAGCTTTACCCGGCCTTGCGCGGCTCCGCCGGAGAGGTTCACCGCAATTACTTTCCAGGCATCTTTCGAGCGCCATTCGTAAATGATCAGGTTGCCGGCCGTATCGTCGCCTTCCGATGCCACGTCGAGCAGCGACCACGCGCCAGTGTGAAAAACATCCTCTTTCGTAATGCGCAGTGTCTTCTTAAAGAACTCGGACGAAAACGGATCGGGCGTTTCCGGAGCGGCGATTCGCAGCGTGACAGGAATGCGAAGTTTTCTGCCTTCGAGTTCTCCCTGGTGATAGAAGCGCGCTCCCGGCAGTGTGCCCATCAGCGTGCCCGAGGCGTGGAGACGTTCGTTGGGGAATACTACAGCGCGGCGGTCCTCATCGTGATTCTCGAGGAAGCGGACCATGTGGGCTTGATAGTCGGCAGAAGCTCCCAAGCGACCGCGCGCATCCCAGGCGCGGCAATCGCGCACGCAATCGTAGAGTTCCTTGTCGTAGGTGAACGAAAATCCGAGTTCGAGCAGGCGCTGCTCCGTGCCCCAATACGCCTCTGCCAGAAGAGTGAGCCGTGGGATGGCGAGGCGGACTTCGAGCCAAAATTCTTTTTCCGGCCGCGCGAGCCCGCCTAAGCGGCTTCCCCAGACATTCTGAAAAACGTCGCTGAGCAGGAGCATGGCCATGTCGCAACGCACGCCGTCGCAATGTGCAGCGATGGAACGAAGGATCTCGATCTGCGCAGCGCGGGCGCCGGGATGAAAGTGGTTGATCTGAAGAGCGTCCTTCCACGGCGGGAAGTAGGGATCACGGCCGCGCGCAAGAAAAAGATCACCGTTCGCGGAAGGCACGCGAAGAAATGCCGAGGGGTCTTTTGCGAAATCGTCCGCGGCGCCTTGAACATAGAATTCGGGATGTTCCTGCGTCCACGGATGGTCGAGCGAAGTGTGATTGCCGACAAAGTCGAGAAAAAGCGCCATGCCGCGCGCGCGAAGCTTTTCGCGCACGGCATCGAGAGAAGCCCAGGTGCCGATACGCTTGTCAACCGTGTAGGCGGAAACGGAATAAGGAGAAGCGATGAAGTCGTCGGGTTTCCAGCCGGGAAGAGCCAGGTCACAGGCGGCGCGATTGCCGGGATCTTCCATCAGGACGCGGCGCGATTCGGGGCTGCGGCGCCAAACTCCCATCAGCCAAATAATGTCGAAGCCCTGAGATGCAAGCGCGTCCCACTCGGAATCGGGAACACCGGCGAGAGCGATTGTGCGGCCCAGCCTCGCGGAAAGTTCCTCGAGCCAAACCCAAGTGTTGATTTCGTAAATGTGAGGATGCTGGCGGAAAGAAAACGGGGTGGGCATTGCGGCTTCGAATCTATCGTTCCTGCGGAGGGAGTGTCAACTGTATCTCCTGTCCAAAAGTACAGCGGGGTTATACGTTCCAGCACGAAAACCCAACGGCCAGCAGCGGAACGCGACGGCTTCGTTACAATTGGCGCGTGGCAAAACGCTATTGCACAAGCCGCGCCGAATGGAGGCTTCAGCCGGGGAAGCCTGCGGAACCTCTCTCTCCCAATTACCGGCTGGATTGTGATTTTGGAACAACCGTCATTACCTGCTGGGAAGAGGGCGGAAGCGAACCAATCTACGTGTGCGAAATTCACGCGAAGCAATTGAGAAAGCCCCGCCAGCCGGTTTCCGATGTTCGCATTGTAAAGGAAGCGCCTGAGAGCGACGGGAGAACGATAAAAACTGAGAATGAGCCAAAGACTCCGGCGATTGCTTCGACCAAGCCGGGCGAATCTGTTTCGCCTGAGCTCACGCGGGCGTTTTCCGAGAGCAATCCCGTCCGCGCAACGACAGATGCAACTGCCAAACTGCCTATTCACGAGCTTACTTTTGGAAATTCCACGAAGGCGATGGTGGATGAGGCCATCTGGAATTTGGCGTCCGGAAACCTTCAAGCTTACAAGAGAGCTTTGGAGCTAGGGAAATCTGCAGCAGAAGCGGCGGAAGCTGCCGGCGGACAATTGGCGGTGATCCACCGGAAGATCGCAGACTACACACTCAAGCTGGAAGAGGCGCTTACAAAAGCAAAAGGCGCGATAAGCACACGAGGAGCGGTCGACGAGCCGCTCGAACGCGCGATGCTCGAAATTATCGGCAACAATGCGATGAGCGAACCGGAAAAAGACGCAGCGGTGCAGCAGCTCGGCGCCATTCAAGAGTGGGCCAAGCAGGGTTTTCAAGGCGAGATAAGTCCGCTCCAAGCGAATCGAATCCTTTTGGCGATTGGGGAGCGAGTGAACTGGGGAAGGGCCGCCGATATTTCAGAGCAATGCAAGAGCGCTTACGGGATGTTGTACAAGAACCTGCAAACAGCGATTCGAGCCGCAGCCCCGGCCGCGCAACATCTGCACGAGCGCCTGACCAACCTGTACGCAGCCAAATCGGATCTGGAAGTTCTCTAAACACAAAACCTAAATTTTTCTCAGCGTGTGACTTCAAGGATTGATTTGTGAATACCGCGCAATCCGATGAGCGAGCGTCTGCTATACTGCGCGGCCAGCAGGGCGAAAAAAATCTTTTCGGGGGACGCAATTTATGAGATTCACGGGCCGAGTGGCGGCGGGGATATTGGGGGCAATTATTCTTCTTGCTCCATATGTGCGCGCAGGAGTCCGTGCGAACAGAGAAGTGGCGCAAGACGAGGGAGGGAAGCGAACGCTGACGGTTGATGACTACTTCCGGATCCGCGACGTGGAAGATCCGCAGATCAGCCCTGACGGCAAGTGGGTGGCCTATACGGTAACGACAAAGGATCTGGAGGACGACAAGAACAAGGAGCGAATCTGGATGGCGCCGACAACGGGAGGTGAAGCGATTCCGTTGACGCTCGAAGAGTATTCGGCGTCGCATCCGCGCTGGAGCCCCGACGGAAAATACCTGGCGTTCCTTTCCGAACGGAGCGACGAGAAAAAACAGATTTGGATTTTGAACCGCGAAGGCGGCGAGGCTCAGGAGCTGACAAGCACGATACAAGACGTGGACAGTTTCGTGTGGGCGCCGGGAAGCGACCGGATCGCTCTGGTGCTGCAGGATCCGAGCGCGGATGAAATCGCCGCGGCAAAACTGCCGGACCCGACGACATACAAACCGAAGCCGGAGCCATGGGTGATCGACCGGCTGCATTTCAAGGAAGACGAAATCGGATATCTCGACCACCGGCGAACGCACATTTACGTGTTCCGCCTGGCGGATCATTCGCTCACGCAAGTGACATCCGGCGACTACGACGACGAATGGCCCGCCTGGTCGCCGGACGGAAAGTGGATTGCGTTTGAAAGCAACCGCACGCCTGTGCCGGACCTGAATTACGACACGGACATCTGGGTGGTGGCGGCGGACAACACGGACAAGGGCCAGAAGTTAGTCCAAGTAACGACGAATCCAGGTGCGGATGGGGAGCCGGCGTGGTCTCCGGATGGGAAGTGGATCGCATTCACCAGCCAACTGGAACCGAAGCTGTTTCAGTATTCGACGATACAGATCGCCGTGGCACCTGCGACGGGCGGCGAGGAGAAGGTGCTGACGAAGGCGCTCGATCGCAATTCGACCGTGCCGAAGTTTTCGAGCGACGGGAAGTGGATCTATTTCATCGCGGACGACGACGGAACGCAAAACGTGCTGCGAGTGCCTTCGCAGGGAGGTGAGATTCAACGGCCGATCGGCGGGCGACTAATGGTGGATTCGTATTCGCTCGGGTCGGACGGCGCCGTTGCCGCGCAGATTGGAGTGCCGAACCGTCCCGACGAAATTTATCTGGAGCCAGCGAAGGGCGGAGAACTGAGACGCCTGACGAAAACCAACGACGCGGTGATGGCGAAGATCAAACTGGGCGAAGTGGAGTACGTGCATTTCAAGAGCAAGGACGGAACGGCGGTGGCGGGCTATCTGACGAAACCCGTCGACTACGTGACCGGGAAAAAATATCCGACTCTCCTGATTCCGCATGGCGGGCCGGTGTGGGCGCACTATGCGGAGTTCAAATTCCAATCGCAAATGCTGGCGGCGCAGGGTTACGCGGTACTGAATCCGAATCCACGGGGATCGTCGGGATATGGGGAGGATTTCTGCAAAGCGATTTTTGCGGATTGGGGGAACAAGGATTATCAGGATGACATGGCGATGGTGGACTATGCCGTGGCGCAGGGAATCGCCGACCCTGACCAGTTGGGAGTGGGCGGGCATTCCTACGGGGCGATTTCGACGAATTTCATCCTCGTGCAAACAACGAGATTCAAGGCGGCGGTTTCCAATGCGGGGGAATTTCTGTATATCACGAACTGGGGACACGACCTTTACTCACGCGATTGGGAATATGAACTGGGATTGCCTTGGGAACATCGCGAGAACTGGGAAAGGATTTCGCCTTTCAATAAGGTGACGAACGTCAAGACGCCGACACTGATTATGGGAGGCGACGTCGATTGGAATGTGCCAATTATCAATGGCGAGCAGATGTACCAGAGCTTGCGGCGGCTTGGCGTGCCTACGATGCTGGTGGTGTATCCGGGGGAATATCACGAGTTCAAGAGGCCGACGTTCATCCGCGACCGGGATGAGAGATGGATTTATTGGTTCAATCACTATGTGAAGGGCGAGGGTCCGGCGGTGCCTCCGGATGTGCCGGGGCCGGGGGATTAGTGTTTGGAAGTTTCGTCGATGAGCGCGGCGATGTTGGACTTCAGCTTGTCGCGGTCGGCGTCGCGCAGATACATCATGTGCCCCGCATCATAATATTCGAGATGAATGCGTTGCTCGGCCTTCTCCGGCAGGAGGAGATGACTCATGGTGTACTCGGTGGCGAAGAACGGAGTGGCGAGATCGAAGTATCCGTTTTCGACCTGGACATTCAGGTAGGGGTTCGACAGCAGAGCCTGAGCGAGGTCGTCTTCGACGTTGGGCGTTCCCGGAAACCCGCCGGGCTGTGCATTATGCTTCCAATCCCACGCTTCATTAGCTGCACCCGACAGAGCGACATAGGAACGGTCGGGATTGAATTTCAAAATCTCGCGGCAGTACTGATTGAAAGCGGCGACAAAAGGGCCGCTGATAGCGGTTTCCAGCGGGTCCGCGCCGCCAAATTCGGCGAGGAGATCATACATCGGGCCTGAAAAGCGCGCGTCGAGGCGGCCGGTATCGAGCCCCTGACTGCGCAAAAGCTCGGCGCGAAACTGGCCGAGCGTGACGCGAAGTTCCGCCTTCAAGAGATAGTCCTTGCTGAGGCCCGTGAAATAGGAAAGCTTCTCTGCGACTTGCTGCTTTTCGGCGTCGGTGAGCGCCGTGCCCTTCATGAGTGCGGCAGCGTAGTCGGTCGAAGCGTACTGGCGGGCTTCGGCGACGAACGCGGCGAGATCCGCAGGTCGATTCTTGAGAGTGTTGTGATACCAGGCAGTAGCCGCATAGCTAGGCAAATAGTAGATATAGGGCATGTCCTGACCGGTCTGGAACTCGAGGGTTCCAAGATCAAGGACCGTTGAAAGCATCACGATTCCATTGAGATTGATGGAGTCGTGGCTCTGGAGATAATTGCCGAGCGCGGCAGAGCGGAATGTGCCGTAGCTTTCCCCGATCAGATACTTTGGTGAATTCCAGCGGTTGTTGCGGTTGATGTAGATGTTGATGAACTGCGCGATCGACTTCACGTCGGGATCAATACCCCAAAAATCCTTGTCTTTTGCTTTCCCGACAGCATGGCTGAAACCGGTGCCGACGGGATCGATGAAGACGAGGTCGGCTTTGTCGAGCAGGCAATCGGAATTATCGACGACGGTGTAGGGCGCGGGAGGAGTGGCCTTGGCGTCGGTGGTGACGACGCGGCGCGGCCCAAAGGCGCCCATGTGCAGCCAGAGAGAGGCTGAGCCGGGGCCGCCGTTATAAAGGAAGGCAATGGGACGCTGCGAGTTGTCCTTCACGTCGCTGCGAACATATGCGACGGAAAAGATCAGGGCAGTCGGATCGCCTTCGGCATTTTTAAGGAGGGTTGTGGATGCTGTCGCCTTGTAAGGAATGGTTTGTCCGCCGAGAGTGATGGTGTGATCCGTGGTGGAAGATTCTTCCTTGGCCTGGTCGGCGGAAGCGGCAGGCTTTTGTTCGAGAGCCGCGGGCTTTGCGTCTTTGGACGCCTCTTGTGCGGCTGTAGGTAACGCGGGAACGGCGAACGCGACGGCTAGAGCGAGCGAGAGGCCGAGCCAAGTCTTCACCAAATCACCCCTTAAGAGTTGTGAGAGCCAGAGCTACGAATACAGGCCCGAGAGAAAATTTGAGCGTGCGATTTTTTCACTGCTGTCGCGAACCCAGACTGAATGGCAAGTCAGATTAACTGCCGCAGGGCACGGAGGGGAACTCAAGCGTAATTTGCTTGGTTTCCTGGTCCGAGCCGTCCATCGCGACCGGCGGAGAATCGATGTGCGCGGGAACCACGCAGACGTGTTTATTGCCACGGACACCGGGATGGCCTGGATCGGGGTCTTCCCCCGCCGTAAACGTGTAGCGAGCCGATTTCAAAATCGTGAATTCGTAGAGATCGTCGCCGATTTTGCGCGCAGCGGGATTCACCCCTTCGTCCGCATGCGCGGTGACGTAGACGTCGCCGGGAACACGTCCCCCCATCCATTTCAATTGGACGCGGATGGTGCGAGTTGGATAGGGCTGGCCGAGACGAATATTCACTTTTTCAAGGTTCTGGCCATCCTTCAGGCGAATGAGGCGGGTGTCGGAGGCATCGGTGACGCCCGGATAAAACGTGCGCGGGTAGGGAGAATTGGGATCGCTGCGGTCGAGACGATTGAAAACGAGGAGATAGTCGCCGGGGCCGATATTGCTGAACTCAAAAAAGCCCTTCTCACTTTGAAAGCCCCAGAGTCCCGGCTGCGAATCGGCGTAATGGCCGGCGCGATAGAGTTCCACAGACGCGAGGGGCAAGGGCTTGCCATTGGCGGCAAGCACGCTGCCGCGAATTTTCCCGGTAGGCAGCGCGTCGATATTGAACTCGTAGCAAGCGCCCTCGGGAATTTCGATGGGCGGAAGTGGGCCACTGACGGTGCGCTCGGAGAGCTCCATGCGCGCGGGAAGGCGCGCTGTGAGGACATATTTGCCAGCATGGACGCCGTAGAAGGAATAGACGCCATAATCATCGGTGGCGGTCGAGAAGCGGTCGTAGCGGGAGCGAAGCTTGAGAGGAACTTCGGAGACGGGATCGTCCGGGTCATTGGGAGGCGCGAGCAGGGGAGGGTCCGAGCGACGAATGACGCCGAAGACGGATGCAACGTCTTCGCCCTTGCTCATGGCGCGCAGTTGGGGAAGAAGAGCGCGGGCGTCTGCGACGGGACGCGTGCCGTTGCAGATCGTAGCGAAGAGACGTCCTTGTGCTTCGGGGTTGGTGAAAACGACGTACTGGGCGCCAGATTTGAAAACGTAGCCGCAGTCGGCGTCGTCACCACCGGAGAAAATGTCGATTTCGGAGACGGCGGGGCCGGCAAAACGCTCGTCGATGTGGAAATGGTAGCGCGTGACGGCGGAAGGGATTACGAGTTCTCCGGTTGGGGAGACGGATTGCGTGGTGCCTGCGGGAGAGACTTGCTCGGCGCTCAAAACCGTACCGAGGAAGACGACATCACCTGTATGCAGGCCGGGGCAGACGCCGGGCGGTTCTTTGGAACAGGTGCAGGCCGTGACAGCGGAGGCCGATAAAAACAAAAATACAGAAATACCTAATAATACGCGACGAATCATCCCGTCTATCCTACCTTGGCCCGAGGAAAAAAATCGAGATGCATGCGCGAAGAAAATGTGGCCTGGACAGCGAGGGCGAATTGCGTGGGCGTGGACGGGCTGGTATGGTTTTGACAATGGAACAATTCGCAACTGGCGGCGGAAGAGAGACAGCAGGAGGAACAGAACCTTCACTGCGGCGGAATTATCTTTCTTTCATCGAAAATGCCGCGCAAATGCTGGGGGGGATGGCGCCGGCGGGGACGATGGGTGTGGTCCTGCCGCTGCTGATCCTGCGAGGAAGGGACGCGACGTGGCTGATTTTTCTGGTGACGCTGCTGGCGTTTTCGCTGGTGCTGGTTTGCATCAATCGGTTTTCGGAGTTGAATGCATCGTCCGGAGCGCTCTCGACATTTGCGGAAGCGGGGCTGGGGCGACGAGCGGGGCTGCTGACGGGATGGATTTACATCGGAGCGATGGGATTTTCGGCGGCGGGGACGGCGCCCTCGTCCGCGTACTATGCGGATTTGGTGATGACGCAGTTGACCGGTGAGCACGGTGGGATGTTGCGCTGGATATTGCTGACGGCGGGAGTTGTGGCGCTGGCGTGGGCGATTGCGTACCGCGACATCAAATTGTCGACAGAGGTGACGCTGGCAATCGAAATATCGACGGCGGTGCTGCTGGTGCTGATCGTCTTTATGGCCATGCGGCGGAGCGGGGCGTGGGTGGACGCTTCGCAATTTCACCTGGCGGGAACGAAACTGACCGGAGTGCAATTCGGATTAGTGTTTGGATTCATGACGCTGGCCGGTTTTGAAAGCGTGACCACGCTCGGAGACGAAGCGCAGGAGCCAACGCGGACGATTCCGAAGGCGATCAAGACTTGCCTGCTGCCTGTGGGATTTCTTTACCTCGTGATGATTTACGCTCTGGTGGCGCTCAGCCGAAAGGAAGGCTTGCCGCTGGATCGATGGGTGGCGCCGTTTGACGCGCTGGCGCAAAAAATGGGACACGGCGAGCTCGGGATTCTGAGCTCGATTGGAATCGCGCTGAGCTATTTTGCCTGCACGCTGGCGGTGCTGAACGCGGCGGCACGGATTTTGTATTCGCTGGCGAGGAAAGGAATGTTCGCGCGGCGGTTTGGGGAAGCTCATCCGGTGAATGCGACACCGCACCGGGCGATCGCGCTGGTGGCAGTGATTGGAATGGCGATCCCTGTGACGCTGCTCTGGCGCGGCGTGGAATTATGGGACTGCGTGAATCTGGTGACGCAACTCGCGGCGTTCGGATTCATCGGCGCGTACTTCATGGTGTGCCTAGCGATGCCTTTTTACCTGCGAAAGCGGAAGTCAATGCGAAATGTGGATGCCGGTGCGGCAGGGGCGGCGCTGATGATCCTGGGAATCGTGCTGGCGCTCTCGATTTTTCCGGTGCCGCCGGCACCGTGGCGGTATCTACCATATATTTTTCTGGGAAGCATGATTGTGGGGATTTCGGCTTCGACGTATTTCTGGAGAAAATACAAGGCGCAGGCGGCGCAAGTTCCCGAGGACGAGCTCGCCGGAGCCGGGGAGTCCAGTTCGGCGCAATGAGATATCCGACCCCGGCAAAATAGAGAGCTAAGTTTCTCCGCGGAAAAGGTCTTTGCGGGTCTCGCGGCGGCGAACGAGGCGAAAACTCGCACCCTTGACCAGAATTTCAGCGGCGCGCGGGCGTGAATTGTAATTCGAAGACTGCGCGAAGCCGTAGGCTCCTGCGGCTCCTACCACGAGAAGGTCGCCAGGTTCGACGCGGGGAATAGAAATGCCGCGCGCGAGAAAATCTCCCGTTTCGCAGACTGGGCCGACGACATCGACAATTTGTTTTTTGGCTTCTGGCTGAACTTTTTGAGCCACCGGAACGATTGGATGCGAAGCACCGTAGAGCACGGGGCGGATCAAGTCGTTCATGGCGGCATCGACGATGACAAACGTCTTGCCGCTGTTTTCCTTCACGTAGAGAACGCGCGTGAGAAGAAGCCCGGCGGGCCCGACGAGAAAGCGTCCTGGTTCGAGAAGCAGGCGACATCGAAGTGGGCGAACGATGGGAGCAATTGTTTTTGCAAGCTGCTTCGGATCGAGAGGTTCGCCTTTCGAATAGCGAATGCCGAAGCCGCCGCCGATGTCAAGAAATTGGAGCGCGACGCCCCGGAGCGAGAGATCGCGGAAATACGACGCGAGGCGCGTAACAGCCTGACGGTAGGGCTGGACGGAAAGAATCTGCGAGCCGATGTGGGCGCTGATGCCGCGCCAGGAGATGAAGCGCGAGGATTTGTGAGCGAGATACAGGCGGCGTGCGTCGGGCCAGCTCATACCGAATTTGTGCTGATGATGGCCGGTGGAGATGTGCGGATGGCCACCGGCGAGGACGTCGGGATTCACGCGGATGGCGGCGGAAGCAGGAGCGGCGCCGCGCGAAACAGCTTTGGACGATTCGTCGAGCAAAATGTTGAGTTCGGCCTCGGATTCGACGTTGAAAAGAAGGATGCCGGGAGCGCGCGAGCGGGCGTGACGATAATGGAGCGCTTCGCGAATTTCTTCGCGCGATTTTCCGGCCCCGGAAAAAACGATACGACTGCCAGGGACGCTGACGCGGGCGAGACGCTCAAGTTCACCGGCGGAGACAATGTCGAAACCGCTGCCAAGTCGCGCAAAGAGCCGGAGGATGGAAAGGTTCGAGTTGGCTTTTACGGCGTAGCAAAGAGTGTGCGGAAAGCGGCGAAGTGCGCC
>DATKPM010000005.1:0-58156 GCA_035524135.1 Candidatus Acidiferrum sp.
GAGATCTCGATATAGAAACCGAAGACCTGGTTGTAGCGGATTTTTAAAGGTGCGATGCCGGTGCGCTTCCGCTCGCGCTCTTCCATCGACGCGATCAGCTGCCGCCCGTGCGTCATCACGTCCCGCAGTTCGTCCAGTTCCGCATGAAAGCCGCGGCGAATCACGCCGGGTTCATTCACCACCGCCGGAGGGTCGTTTGCTATTCCGCGCGCAATCGTTTCCCGCACGTCGGCCAATTCATCCATCCGTTCGCGCACCTCGGCGATTCGCGATAGAGGCGCGTCTGCCGGCGATTTTTTCGCCGCGCCGGAAACCTCAGTGAGCCATTTGCGAATTGGAGGAATGCGGTCGAGAGACGCCTTCAGAGCGAGCAAATCTCTCGGTCCGGCAATGCCCAGAGTGACGCGGCTCGTCAGCCGTTCGAGGTCGAGCACAGATTCAAGCTCACGGCGGATTTCTTCGCGCGCGACGGTCTGCGCCTTCAGCGCCTCGACCGCATCAAGCCGCGCTTCGATTTCGTCGAGCGAAATTTCCGGCCGCAACATCCACGCGCGCAGCAGGCGCGCGCCCATGCCCGTCGCTGTCTCATCGATGGCGCGCAGCAGCGTGGCGGAAGAATCGCTGCCGCTCGTTGGTTCGGTTAATTCCAAATTCCGAACCGTCACCTGGTCGAGTACCATGGCGTCCTGCTGTTCGTAATAGGCGACGCGATCGATGTGCTCGAGGCCCGCGCCTTCGGGGCGCATTGTGGGAATTGCGGCAATGTCTTCGGCCTTCTTCGCGCCAATAGCGTTGGTCTCACGCAAATAATGGATAATCGCACCCGCCGCCGAGACTGCCTGCGGGTGCCCGGTCAAACCAAAACCTTCCAGGCCTGCCACGCGAAACTGCTCTTCCAGTAGTCGCGTAGCAAATTGCGTCTCGAACACCCAATCATCCACAGGCGTCTCGACGGCTTTGAGAGAAGGGTCAATGCGCGCGGCATTCACTTCTTCATTGCCGAACAGCAGTCGTTTCACAGGGCGCGGCGTCAGAATTTCGCGCGGCTGCAAGATTCCGAGTTCGTCGCGCAGCCGCGCTTCGGCCTTTTCTCCGGCAAATTCGGTTGCGCGAAAATCTCCGGTCGAGAGATCGACGTAAGCGAGTCCAATCGATCGTCCGTGTGGCCCGCGCGCCACGGCCGCCAGAAAATTATTCTCTCTTGCCTCCACAATCCCTGCGCCGCTGGCGGTGCCCGGCGTCAGCACGCGAATCACTTCCCGTCGCACCAGCTTTTTCCCTGGCCCCGGCTCTTCCATCTGCTCGCAGATGGCCACCTTGTGCCCAGCGCGAATCAGACGGGCAACGTAATTTTCCGCTGCGTGGTAGGGAACGCCGCACATTGGCACGGCCTGGCCTTTTTCTTTGTTGCGCGCGGTGAGGGTGATTTGCAGGATCTTCGAGGCGAGGACGGCGTCATCGTAGAACAGCTCGTAAAAATCTCCCAGGCGGAACAGCAGCAGGGCGGAGGGATGCTGCTTCTTTACGGCGAGGTACTGCTGCATCAGCGGAGTTGTAGGTTCACTCATGCGTCCTGGAGCGCCGCCAGAAAGGGCGGTGAGGCGATTATGCTGGCTCGCCGCACTGTCTGCAACCCCGGCGCGGGAGATTGACGAGATGCGAAGAGCGATGCGAGGATGGCTTCGAGAGGAGTTGTTCGTCGGTTGCGATGAAATCCGTCTATTCATTTCTCGTAGGCCTCGCTTTTCTAGCCATATTTTCCTTTTTCGCTTTGATTGCCCTAATTACGTGGACGATCCATTTGACCCCTTCTCCACCGCCAGGAACGCAGGGACAAGGTCAAGTCGGATGGGACCCGATTACGATGTTTCACAACATAGGGCGTCCGTGGCCGCTTTTCGCGCTTGCTGCCGCCGCCTTCGCTGCAGGGTTTATCTGGAATTACAAGCGTCTTTCGAAGGTCCGCCTGTCCTCTCACTAGCGGAAGCGTCCAGGACATCCGCCGGTCTATACTTTGCGGATGCGCTCTCACCGCGAAATCGAGATCAAGCTGCGCGTCGACGACCTTGGCGGGATCATTCGCAAGATTATTGCGCTAGGCGCTCGAACGCTCGGGCGGGTCCACGAATACAACGTCCTGTTCGATACGCCTGATGCCGCTTTTCGGCTGACCGGGTGGCTGGTGCGATTGCGCACAGAAACTCCTGCCGCGGCCTGGGGGCTACCGGCGGGGCGCCGAAGCGCCGTCGTGACTTTGAAGGCTCCCGCGCCGCCTCGCCGGAGAGGCGCTCGTTCGCCCTTCAAGGAGCGTCTCGAAACGGAAGTTGCGGCACGGAACACGCGCTCGTTCCGCCGCCAGGTTGCCCGGCTGGGACTTCGACCCGGGTTTTGCTACGAGAAGTACCGCACGACGTTTCGCATTCCTCATTGGAGGCTCCATATTGACCTCGACGAGACACCCATTGGCACAATCCTCGAATTGGAAGGGGAACCCGAGGCGATCCGGAAGGTCGCAAGGCAGCTTGGATTCCCGCCTCGCGAGTTCCTCCGTGTGACATATTGGGAGCTGAACGCCGCCGAGTGCCGCCGCCGGGGCGTCGCCCCGGGAAATATGCTGTTCCGCCTCTAAAATTTTCCTAAATCGTTCACTCTTCGCTTGACAAACTTTCTGACTGCATTTAGTAGTCAAATCGGGGACAAGCGCTTTTCATGGGTTCGCGTTCGTCCAATTCGGAAGCGGGCAGTAGCAGCTTGGCGGTGCCGTTAGGCGCCGTCCGGCAGGCTCTTGGGGTTCTCCCGCGCGTATGTGTGTGCTGCACGGTTGTGGCCGCTGAAGGCGGGCGGCTGACCGGGGGCCCGGCAGCAGGGAGGCCAGGTCCGGCCTGATTTTATTTGAGGGCGCTCTTTTCCGCCCGAGGCCGGCTCCAACCGGCCCGGGCATTTTTTTTGGGAAGGAGCGTCATTATGCTTCACGCCACCGAAATTCTGGGTGCGCAAGCCTTCGATTCGAGCGGGGCGTTTGTCGGGCGGGTGAAAGAGCTATTTATCGAACCCGCCGACCAGCCGAACCGCATTTCGCGCCTGCTGTTGAGCCGCGGCCAGTACCGCCCGATCGTGGCCCGCCACGACCAACTGGCTTCGGTCGATCCCGGCCGCGTCAAACTCACCACGGACGAGTCGGCCCTCGAACTCTACCATCCCAACGAAGCGTGGCTCGCGGTTGGGAAAGATCTGCTCGACCAGCAGATCATCGATACGAACGGCCGAAAGGTGGTCCGCGTCAACGACATCGACCTGGCCGAGCAGCGGAACAATGGCAACGTGGAGTTGCGCGTCACGCACGTGGACATCGGCATCGCCGCGGCCGTGAGGCGGTTGCTGCAAGGACTGGTCCCGCCGATGACCATCCGCAAAATTCAGGAAAAGCTGCCGGCGCGCAATATCCGCTGGGAGTTCGTCAACTTGATTGAATCGGACCCGCTGAGGCGCGTGAAACTCCGCATGACAAGCGAGAAGCTGGCCGGGCTCCATCCGGCGGACCTTGCGGAAATCATGGAGGAACTCTCTCCCGACGAACGCCAATCGATCATCGCATCGCTCGATGAGGAAACCGCCGCCGAAGCGATTGCCGAACTCGACAAGCGCCTGCAAACGCAGGTGGTGGAGAAAATGGAGCCGGAAAAAGCGGCCGGAATCATCGAGGAAATGTCGCCGGACGAAGCGGCCGATATCATCCAGAGCCTCGAGCCGGCGAGGTCGAAGGAAGTGCTCGACGAAATGGAGCACCGCGAAGCGCATGAAGTGGAGGAGCTGATGCGATTCGCGGAAAACACAGCGGGCGGAATGATGACCACGGAGATTGTGGTGGTGGGCGAGGACGCCACGCGCGGCGAGGTGCTCGACCACATCCGTTTCCACGAAATTCCTGTCGACCAGCTCGACAACATCGTGCTCATCAATCGCGAAGCGGCGCTCGCGGGAACGGTTCCGGTGGCGCGGCTGCTGCTGGCCGAGCCCGAAGCGCGAGTCGCGGACATCAAATTCGAGCCTGTCTTGTCGGTGAAGCCGGAAGAGAACGAGAAGGATGTGTTTGAGCTGTTTGACAAATACAACCTGCGCAGCCTGACCGTGGTCGATGAGAGGAACGTGCCGATCGGCGCGATCACAGTCGACGACGTCGTGAGCCGGCTGCACGCGAGGCTGTAAGAAGGGGAGTTTCAAGCGCCGGGCAAATTTCGCGGTTTGGTGGGCGCTTGGAGGATTCAGTTGGGACGATGAACACCTGGTCCACATTGACGCGCATGTACGACGACTGGAGCGGGCGCGCGCAGGATTTCACCCGTCGCTCGCACATCTGGCGGAAGCGCATCGCCGTGTTTTTGGCGGTGGTTGGCCCGGGGATCATCACGTCGAATGTGGACAACGACGCGGGAGGCATCAGCGTGTACAGCCAGAGCGGCGCGCAATTCGGTTACACGCTGCTGTGGTCGCTGATTCCGATGACGATTGCGCTGTACGTTTCCGAGGAAATGTGCGCGCGCATGGGCGTCGTCACCGGCAAGGGACTGTCGGATTTAATCCGCGAGGAGTTCGGATTTCGCTCGACGTTTTTTGTGATGATCGCCGCGCTGGCCGTCGATCTCGGAAATACGGTGGCGGAATTTTCGGGAGTGGCGGAAGCGTCCGACGTGCTGCACATCAGCCGTTATATTGCGGTGCCGATTGCAGCGATAGCCGTGTGGCTGCTGGTCGTTTACGGAACATATCGCATCGTTGAAAAGATTTTTCTTGTGGCCTGCGGATTCTATCTCTCCTATGTAATTTCGGCGGTTCTCGCAAAGCCGGACTGGGCTTATGCGGCGAAGCAAACCGTCCTGCCGACGGTCCACTTCAACGCGGCTTACCTGCTCGTGCTCACGGGACTCGTGGGAACGACGATCGCGCCGTGGCAGTTCTTCTATCTCCAGGCGGGATTCGTCGAGAAAAAAGTCGGGCCGCGGCAGTACAAGCACGCGAAGTGGGATGTGTTGGTGGGAAGCGTGTCGTGCATGGTGATCGTGTTTTTCATCATCGTGTGCTGCGCGGCGACGCTCAACCGGCACGGCATGACGAACATCGCGAGCGCGAAAGAAGCGGCCGAAGCGCTGACTCCGCTGGCGGGAAGATTTGCCGGGGGGCTTTTTGCATTCGGTTTGCTGAACGCGTCTTTGTTTGCAGCTTCGATTCTTCCGCTTTCGACTGCACACGTGATTTGCGAAGGGCTCGGGTTCGAAGCGGGGCTCGACCGCAAATTTCAAGAGGCGCCCACGTTCTACACTCTCTATACGGCGTTGATTATCGTGGGCGCGGGAATCGTGCTGCTGCCCAACGCGCCGCTGTGGCGCATTCTGATTTTGTCGCAGGTCGCGAACGGCATCTGGCTCCCGGTGGTGCTGATTTTCATTCTGCTGCTGATCAACCGGCGCGATTTGATGGGCGACCACGTGAACACATGGGGCTTCAACCTGATCGCCTGGGGCATGAGCCTGATCATGATCGCGCTCACTATCATTCTCGTGTATGCCGCCATTGCGGAGCCAGCGGTCGCAGGGCTCGGCTCCGGCCTGCTCCATTTTCATTTGCCATTCCTGTAGCGCATTTGCCAGCCGCGATCCGGAATTGCATGACGCCCTGTTGCTTTCCAACAGAGAGTATGGCATGCTCCTGTTGGTAACCAAAATGGGAGACTCGAAGAGACAGAAGACAGACGTCCGGCAGGGGACTCTGGCGCTGATGGTGCTGAAGACGCTCGAAGTGCTGGGGCCGCTGCACGGCTACGGCATTGCGCGGCGCATCGAGCAGATCAGCGGCGACGTGCTTGCAGTGAATCAGGGGACTCTGTACCCCGTCCTTCTGAAGCTCGAACAGGAGGGAGCGGTTGCGTCGGATTGGGGAGTGTCCGATAACAATCGTCGCGCGCGTTTCTACCGGCTGACGAAAAGCGGTCGCGGATTGCTTCATGACGAGACCGCCGATTGGCAGCAGACCGCAGAGATCATCGGCCGCTTTTTCTCCATGAAGTCCGAGGATTTTTCATGAGAGGTATCCGGCGGTTTTTTTCGCGCCTGCGAAACACGTTTGCGGAGCCGCGGAAGGAAGAGCGGATGCGCGAGGAAATGGAGGAGCATCTCGCGCTGGAGACTGCGGAGCTGGTGCGCAGTGGCTTGCCCGAGGCAGAGGCGCGCCGGCAAGCAAGGCTGAAATTTGGCGGCATGGAAACAATCGAAGAGGACTACCGTGCCGAGCGGCGCATCCTCTTTCTCGAGACGTTGTGGCAGGACCTGCGGTATGGGTTCCGCATGCTGCGGAAATCTCCGGGGTTCACGGCGGTCGCTGTTTTCACGCTCGCGCTGGGCGTCGGCGCCAACACCGCCATCTTCAGCGTCGTCTACGCGGAACTGTTGAAGCCCCTGCCGTTCGTAAGCCCCGAGCGGCTGTACACCGTGTTCCAGCAGGAAGAGAAAGACGCGACACAACAAACCGGAATTTCGTTTCCGAATCTCGAAGATCTGAACGCGCAATCCCGCCTGTTCGAGGGAATGACCGGAACGACGCATCACCAGCTCACACTGACCGGCCGCGGCCAGCCGCAGGTGATCGAAACCTCGATCGTCACTTCTGAGTTCTTCACTGTGTTCAAGGAAAAGCCGCTCGCGGGACGCGAATTTTTGCCCGAGGATTTCAAACCGGGCGGTGCCGCAACCGTGTTACTGAGCGAAAATCTGTGGCGGGGGAAATTCGGCGGCGATCCGGGAATCATTGGAAGCTCGATAACCCTGGACAAGACTCCTTACACGGTCATTGGCGTCCTGCCCGCGTCGTTTCGCTTTCCCGCGTTCGACGAAAGTGAGCAGGTATGGATTCCTCTGGTCCACGATCCGTTCTTCGGTCCGTGGATCGGGCGGCGGGTGGGCCACTGGCTGCAAATCACGGGGCGGCTGAAACCGGGGGTCACTCCGGCGCAAGCCAGCGCGGAGTTGGACGGGATAGGGCAGCGGCTGGTGCGGGAATATCCCGCCGAAAACAGCGGCTGGCTGGTGCGAATGATGCCGCTGCGCCAGCTCTATGTGGCCGATGTCAAGCCGGCACTGCTGGTGCTGATGGGCGCCGTGTGTGTCGTTCTCCTGATCGCATGCGCCAACCTTGCCAATCTGCTTCTTGCACGAGGCACCACTCGTGCACGCGAATTCGCCGTTCGTTCCACTCTTGGCGCAGGCCGAGGGCGTCTCATCCGTCAACTGATGGCAGAGGCCGCTGTGCTTGGTTTGCTTGGAGGCACCGCGGGCGTCCTGTTGGCGATTAGAGGCGTTCGCGTACTGAGCCCCCTTGTCTCGACGGATTTGCCCGCTTTTAGCGCGATCCGGATCGATTACTTCGTTCTGTGTTTCGCGCTGGTGGTTTCGGCGATCGCCGTCTGCGGTTTTGCCCTTGCTCCCGCATTCCTTGTTGCAAAAGTTGACCTGCAAAAATCTCTTCGCGAAGGAGACGCCCGCGGGGGTGAGACGGCCGGCGGTCGCCGAATACGCAGTGTATTGGCAGCGGCGGAACTTGCGCTCGCCATTGTATTGCTTGTCACCGCAGGACTCATGCTCCGTAGCTTTGCCAATCTCACCTCCGTGAGCCCCGGCTTCGACGTGCAGCACGTCTTGAAGGCTAATATCGCGCTGCCGCGAGCCGAATACTCGACTCCCCAGCAATGGCTTGGTTTCGCGAACGAGCTTTTGTCGCGTGTTCAGGCCGAGCCGGGACTTCGGGAAGCGGCCCTCGCCGTTCCAACGCCGCTGGCCGACGGCTGCGTCAACCTCGGCTTTGACATCGTCGACAGACCTCCGCTTTCGGCGGCAGAATCCCGCACGGCCGATTACGTCTCCGTGAGTCAGAATTATTTCCACATCCTGAATATTCCCCTGCTCGCTGGGCGCACGTTTGATGAGCGCGATGGAATGTCCTCGCCACGAGTTGCCGTGATCAGCCTTGCGCTGGCCCGCAAGTATTTTCCGAACGAAGATCCCATCGGCAAGCAGATGGTGTTCGGATTTCCTCCTGATGGCGAGGCGGCGCGCGAAATCGTCGGCATCGTCGGCGATGTTCGCGATGTAGATCTGGGCACGGATCCGGGCCCCATGATGTATGTGCCCTATTCGCAGGCGCCGTTTGCGGGATCCGACATCATCGTCAAGAGCCCGCTCGATGCCGGAACCGTAGCCGCCTCCGTTCGCCGCGTGACAGCCTCGATCGATAAAGACCTGCCGGTGGGCGACATCTCGACGCTGACGGACGCCGTGAATGCGTCTGTGGCAGAGCCGAAATTCCGGACGTCCCTCCTCGTACTTTTTGCCGCCATGGCCGTGGTGCTGGCGGCGACAGGCATTTTCGGAGTGATCTCGTACTCGGTCTCCTGCCGCACGAAGGAAATCGGCATCCGTGTAGCGTTGGGCGCCTCGCGTGGCAGCATCGTGCAGATGGTTTCTCGGGAAGTCCTGCTCCTCACGCTCGGCGGGATTGCAGCCGGCGTGCCTTGCGCTCTGGCCGCTTCGCGGCTGTTGGGGCATATGCTGTTTGGCGTTTCGGCGGCCGACCCCCTGACTCTTGCGGGCGTTGCGCTCGCGCTGGTAGCCGTCGCAGTCGTGGCCGGATGTGTGCCCGCACGCCGCGCGATGAGCGTCGACCCTATGGTGGCTCTCCGCCACGAATAAACTTCCCGCCTCGATTCCACCATCAAAACCGCTCGCCTTGCCTCCATGTATTTGGTGTACTAGTATTCCGAGCGGCATTTTTCCGAGCGATTCTCTGTGAAAGCCAGCGAGCTGTTGAAGCCTGCCAACCGCGAGGAAGCGGAGCTTCTAGAAAAACTCGATTTGAACCGGCTGCCGCAGCATATTGCCGTGATCATGGACGGCAATGGACGGTGGGCAGAGCGGCGGCGATTGCCGCGCATCGCCGGGCACCGTGCGGGTGTGAAGCGGGCACGCGAGGTGATCGAGGCTTGCGTGAAACTGAAGGTGCCATGCCTCACGCTGTATGCATTTTCCCTTGAAAATTGGCGGCGTCCGCAGGCGGAAGTGACATTTCTGATGCGCCTGCTGCGCGAATACCTGAAGCGGGAAATGCCGAGCATCCACAGAAACAATATCCGCTTCCTGGCGATCGGGCGCTCGTCCGAATTGCCCGAAGCAGTGCAGGAAGACATCCGCGAAGCGATGGCATTGACGGCGCGAAACACGGGAATGCGGCTGGCAGTGGCTCTCAACTACGGCGGGCGCGCGGAGCTGGTGGACGCGTTCAACGCGCTGCTCGATCAAGTGCGGGCGAACGGGCTCGCGGCGTTTCGCGCAGACGAGCACAGTATCTCGGAAAGACTTTATACGGCGGGCCTGCCCGATCCCGATCTGCTGATCCGCACGAGTGGAGAGATGCGCGTGAGTAATTTTCTGCTGTGGCAGATCGCATACGCGGAGATTTATGTGACGGAAACGCTGTGGCCGGATTTTTCACGACAGAAGCTGCTCGAGGCGCTGGTGGATTTTGAGAAGCGGGAGCGGCGGTACGGCGGCCTGGGCTCTTCGGCGAAGGATGCGCGGGGTGAGCGGTCGAGCGCGGCCAAAGCAGGCGCATCGAAAAGCGACGATTCGCCGAGGCGAGGCTGAGGCGGAATGCTCCTGCGCATCGTGACGGCCGTCATTTTGATTCCGCTGGTGGTGGCTCTGGTTTGGTTTGCGCCGCCGATGGCGCTGGCGGGAGCGGCGGCGCTGGTCGCGTGCCTCGCGCTGGTGGAATTCCTTCATTTGGGCGAGCGGATGGGGCTGCGCGGATTCAAGAAGTGGACGGTCGCCTGTTCCGTGCTGCTTGTGTACGCGCAATATTCGCTGGGACTGGACGTAACTCGAACGTTCGGAACGGATCTCGTCTTCATCCGGCGCGTGGAGGGGCCGTACATTTCGCTGGAGGCCGTACTGCTGATTTTTGTGTTCGGCTGCGCGGCGATTGGAATGGCGACGCGGCGCCCGCTGCCGGAAGTGCTTCCCGCAATTGCGATCAGCTCCGCAGGGTTGATGTTCATTGCGTTTCCCTTCAGCTACCTCGTGAGGCTGAATGAAATCGACCGCGCGGGGCGGCAATTGGTGCTGTTCACCCTTTGCCTGATCTGGGCAGGAGACATGCTGGCGTATTTTGTGGGGCGCTTCGCGGGACGATTGCGAATGGCGCCGCTGCTGAGCCCGAAAAAAACCTGGGAGGGCGCAGCGGGAAACGTGATTGGCTCGCTGCTGGTGGCCGCGGCCTTTGCGCGCTGGATTGAAATCGATCCCGCGAAGCTGCTGATCATTGCCGGCGTCGCGAACATTGCCGGACAGGCGGGCGACCTGATCGAATCGGCGTACAAAAGAGGCGCGGTGGTGAAGGACTCGGGAACGCTCCTGCCGGGTCACGGCGGAATGCTCGACCGGATCGATTCGCTGATTTTGGCTGCGCCGGTGGTGTGGGCGCTGTACGTCTTGGCCGCGCGCGCCAGCTAGCCGCGCGGCCTCTCTCCCCGTTTTTGCGCCGTTCCAATCCGCCGACATGCCATAATTCTCGAGAGCACGACATGCGAACGATCAAGCTGACCATCGCGTACGAGGGGACGGATTTTCACGGCTGGCAATTCCAGCCGGGAGTGCCGACGGTCCAAGGCGCGATCGGCGACGCGGCGCGGAAAATCACGCAGGAGAAAATCGTCATTCACGGCGCGAGCCGTACGGATGCGGGCGTGCACGCGCTCGGTCAGGTGGCGCATTTCAAAACCGTCTCGGCGCTATCGGCTGTGGAATTTCAGAGAGCGCTGAACGCGTTGCTGCCGGCGACGATTCGCATTGTCGCGGCGGAGGAGACCGGACCGGATTTTCATTCGCGGTGGCTGTCGCAGGCGAAAACCTACCGGTACAGAATATTTCGCGGGCGCGTGCTGTCGCCATTCGAGCATGGGCGCGTGCTGCATTATTCCTGGCCTCTCGATGAAGAGGCGATGAGCCGGGCGGCGCGTCCGTTTGAGGGCGAGCACGATTTCTCGTCGTTTGCGGCGTCATCGGGGTCGGAGGAAGACGATCGCGACCGGGACGTGGTGCGCGTGATCTATTCGTCGGAGATCATGCGCGAGCCTGAAGGCGAGGAGCTTTCATACGTAGTGCGCGGGCGATCGTTTTTGCGGTACATGGTGCGGAAGATTGTGGGGACGCTGATCGAGGTGGGAAAAGGAAGGCTCGGCGCGGAGGACATTCCGGCGCTGTTTGAATTGCGCGACCGGTCGCGGTCGGGGCCGACGGTTTCTCCGGAGGGGCTGTATTTGGTATCGATCGAGTATCCGGATCCGACAAATTCGCTGGCGGGATTTGCGCGCGAGCGCAGCGCGAGAAGAAGCGGTTGATCGACTACTCCCACCCCGACGAAATCGGGTAGACTGCGAACATTATGGCTGTGAGTCCCTCCAGGCTGTCGACCGAATCTGAAAGCCAATCCGGAAAAATCGAATCGATTGACGCGGCAACGGGCGAAGTGCTGAAGCGGTTTGAAGCGGCGCGCACGGGAGAACTTCCCGCGATTTTCGAGCGGGCGCGGGCGGCGCAGGTTGCGTGGGCAGCCCTGGCCATCCTGCAACGCGCCGCATTTTTACGGCGGTTGCGCGATGTAATATACGCGCATCGCGAAGAGATTTGCGGCGTCATTTCGCGCGAGACGGGGAAGCCTTGTATCGAAGCGCTGCTGCAGGAAGCGCTGGTCGTGATCGACACGGCGGATTTTCTGGCGCGGCAAGGGCCGAGGTGGCTCGCACGCGAACGCGTGCCGCACCACAACCTGGCGCTGAAGGCGAAATCGGCCTGGGTCGAGTATGCCCCACGTGGCGTCATCGCGATTATCTCGCCGTGGAATTTTCCGTTTGCGATTCCGATGACGGAAACGATTGCCGCGCTGGTTGCGGGAAATGCCGTGGCGCTGAAGCCTTCGGAGCTGACGCCGTGGACGGGCGAGCTGGTGGGACGGATGGTGCGCGAGGCGGGTTTTCCCGATGGATTGCTTCAGATATTGCAGGGCGGAGGAGAGATTGGCGCGGCGATGATCGAAGCGGGTCCGGCGAAGGTGTTCTTTACGGGCAGCGTCGCGACGGGCAGGCGGATTGCGGAGGCGTGCGCGAGAAAACTGATCCCCTCCGTGCTGGAATTGGGCGGGAAGGACGCGATGATCGTGCTGGACGATGCGGATTTGCAGACGGCATCGAGCGCAGCGGTGTGGGGAGCGTTCAATAATTGCGGGCAGGCGTGCATCGGAGTGAAGAGGATTTACGTCGAGAGGGGAGCGGCGGAAAAATTTACCGGGATGTGCGTGGAGAAGACGAAGAGATTGCGCCTCGGGCCGCCGGGCGATCCTGACGCGGAAGTGGGGCCGCTGATCCGGGAAAGACAATTGGAAACGATCGAAGCGCAGTTGAAGCAGGCCGTCGCCGAGGGAGCGGAGATCGCGACGGGAGGGAGGAGAAAGCCGGAGCTGGGCTTGAGTTTCTTTGAACCTACGATCGTTACGCGCGTGAATCATTCGATGGCAATCATGCGCGAAGAGTCGTTCGGTCCGCTGCTGGCGATTCAGGCGGTTGAGTCGGCCGAAGAAGCCGTGGCGCTGGCGAATGATTCGGCGTTTGGGCTGGCGGCAAGCGTGTGGACGGGCGATGGCGGGCGGGGAGCGTTGATTGCGTCGAAGGTGCGCGCGGGGTCTGTGATGGTGAATGACCTGGTGAGCTATTACGGGATTTGCGAGGCACCACATGGCGGGTCGCGAGAGAGCGGATGGGGACGGACGCATTCGCGGCTTGGCCTGCTGGAAATGGCAGACGTAAAATACGTGGACGTGGACCGGCTGCCGCGTGTGGCGAAGTCATGGTGGTTCGGGTATTCGGCGAGATTGCTGGACGCGGCGCGGGGATTTGTGGATGCGACGTTTGCGCCGAAGGGATTGCGGCGATTGAGGGCGATGGCGGGAAGGCGCGGAGCGGCTGGGATGGTGTTTCGCGGCGGGAAGATTTAGAGGGCTGTGGCGCGGCGAGGGATTGTCACGGCGAGAGTGGAAAGCGTTCGGGTTTGAGGCATGGACGAGAAACTGATACACGACTGGAATACGTACGCCGGGGCGGAGATTCCGAGCGGGCGGCGCGTGATGCTCAACGACGAAACGCTGCGGGACGGATTGCAGAGTCCCTCGGTGCACGACCCCTCGATAGGCGAAAAAATTGAAATCCTGCATTTGATGGAATCGCTCGGCATCGACGCGGTGAACATCGGGCTGCCGGGAGCGGGGCCGCGGGCGTATGCCGATACGGAGGCGCTGGCGAGAGAGATTGCGAGCGGGCGGATGCGAATCCGGCCAAATTGCGCGGCGCGAACCGTGAAGAAAGACATCCAGCCGATCATCGAAATCTCCGAAAAAATAGGAATGCCGATCGAAGCGGCGACTTTCTTGGGTTCGAGCCCGCTGCGAAGGCTGGTGGAGGATTGGACGGTCGAGCACCTGCAGAAGACGACGGAAGAGGCGGTGACGTTTGCTGTGGATGCCGGCCTGCCGGTGATGTATGTGACCGAAGACACGATCCGGACGGACCCGGCGACGGTGATCACACTGTATTCGACGGCAATCCGCGCCGGAGCGCGGGCCGCCGTGCTGTGCGACACGGTGGGACATGCGACGCCGCGAGGCGCATTCAATCTGGTGAAATTCGTCGCGGACGAAGTGGTGAAGCCGTCGGGCGAAGAAATTCGCGTAGACTGGCACGGGCACAACGACCGGGGGCTGGCGGTGGCGAATTCGATTGGCGCGATTATGGGAGGAGCGGATCAGGTGCATGCGGCGGCGCTTTCACTGGGAGAGCGCGTGGGAAACACGCCGATGGAGCTGATGCTGGTGAACCTGAAGCTCTATGGGCTGATCGAACAGGACCTGTCGAATCTGAAGAAATATTCGGATACTGTGGCGCGGGCGACGCACACGAAGATACCACCGAATTATCCGGTGGTGGGCCGAGACGCGTTTCGGACGGCGACGGGAGTTCACGCCGCAGCGATCGCTAAGGCCTACAAGAAGAACGACCCGACACTCGCAAACGCGATCTATAGCGGCGTGCCGTCACACCTGTTTGGGCTCGAACAGGTGATTGAGGTGGGGCCGCTAAGCGGGAAATCGAACGTGATCTTCTGGCTGGAGAGGCACAGGATTGAACCGGCGGAGGAGATTGTGGAGCGGATTTTTGCCGCCGCGAAGAAATCCGAGCGGGTGATGACGGATGAAGAGATTCAAGCGCTGGCGGACGCGGCGCGCGCAGGAAGGCGGGGAAACGGCTGATGCGCGAACCGACGCGCAACTTGCTCCTCACTGACTCCGCAAACGGCTTTGCGCAAAGGCCGTGAAACTCGCCTCCATTTCCTGTATTTTTCTTCTCATGGCTACTTTCTCCGCGCGTGCGACGGGCGACAGGATCGATCAAATCGCTGCCGACGCGCGCGTGACAAAAGGACTCGACTGGCTGCAGAAGAACGCCGAATGGGTGACGTCCGAGCAGATCCGGTTGACGGAAATTCCTGCGCCGGAGTTTTCGGAGGGAGAGCGCGGGGAGTATCTGAAAAAGATTTTCGAGTTGAGCGAGTTGCGCGTGCATACGGACAAGGCCGGCAACGTGATTGCGGAACGGCCGGGCACGGAATCGGACCAAGTGGTGCTGTTTGCGGCGCATCTGGACACGGTGTTTCCGGCAGGAACGGACGTGAAAGTTCGCCGCGAGGGCGACCGGCTGATGGCTCCGGGAATTTCAGACAATGGGGCAGGGCTGGCGGCGCTGGCAGGGCTGGGACGGGCGCTGGCAGAATCACGAGTGCGGACCAAGAGGACGATTGTGCTGGCAGGCGATGTGGGCGAAGAGGGAGAGGGAAATTTGCGGGGGATCCGCGCGCTGATGGAGACGTATAAGGGACGGATTGCGGATGTGATTGCGATTGATGGTGCATCGACAGAGCACATCACGACGCAGGGAATCGCATCGCGAAGATTTGAAATTACAGTGACGGGGCCTGGCGGGCACAGCTGGTCGGATTTCGGAGAGCCGAATCCGATATCGGCATTGGCGCGCGGCATTGTGAAATTTTCGGCAGTAAAAATACCGGAGTCGCCAAGGACGTCTTTCAATTTCGGAATTGTGGAGGGTGGAACGTCGGTGAATTCGATTCCGACCAGCGCGGTGGTGAAAGTGGATCTGCGCTCGGAAGACGAATCGCAGCTGAGCCGGCTGGAAGTGGCGCTGCGTGAAGCGTTTCAGGCAGGGGTGAGAGACGAAATGGCCGCGGCGCGGACGGACGATGCTCTGGGAATTACGTTCCGCTCGCTCGGAGCGCGCCCTGCGGGGAAATTGCCGGACGATTCGCCGCTGCTTCAGACGATTTACGCGGTCGACGCGTATCTGGGGAACCGATCGCGGATCGAACGGTCTTCGACGGACGCGAATATTCCGCTAGCGTCGGGAATTCCCGCCGTGTCGCTGGGCGGAGGAGGAACGGGTGGAGGTTCGCATTCGCCGGAGGAGTGGTATAGCCCGCAGGGACGCACGCTCGGTTTGAAGAGGTTGTATCTGACAGCGGTGGCTCTGGCGGGATTGAGCGACTGAATGAATTTTCGCCGATTGGGCTATCTGGGAGCTTTCCTCGCATTGACCGGCCTTTCTGTAGCGCACGGGAGTGTTTCCACTTCGAAAGATTCAAAATTGCCTGCCGATCTGGTGCTGACTCACGGAAATATTTTTACGGGAGTGAAAGGAGCGCCGCGGGCGACGGGTGTCGCGGTGAGTGATGGCGTGATTGTCGCAGTGATTTCTTCAGATGATGCGCTAAAGGCGCTGATTGGGCCGAAAACGCGAGTGATCGATCTGCAGGGGCAATTCGTGATGCCGGGCTGGAACGACGCGCATGTGCATCTGGCCTCCGCGGGATTCGCGAAGATGGAAGTGGACCTGACCGGGACGCGGTCGATTGCGGAACTGCAACAGCGAGTGCGCGAACGGCTGGGGCAGTACAAGCAGGGGCAATGGGTTTTGGGGGAGGGATGGGACCACACGCTGTGGCCAGAAAAGCAATTTCCGACTCGGCAGGACTTGGACGCGATTTCCACGGAGCATCCGATCTATCTTGAGCGCGTGGATGGGCACGTGGCGGTGGTGAACTCGCTGGCGCTGAAGATCGCGGGCATCACGGCGGCGACGCCCGATCCACCGGGCGGGCGCATCATGCGCGACCCAAAGACGGGTGAGCCGACGGGAATGCTCGAAGAGGACGCGGGATTGAATTTGGTGTATGAACATGTGCCGCCCTATTCGGACGAGCAACGGCGGCGCGCGTTCGAGCTGGCATTGGATGAAGCGGCGAGCTACGGTGTGACGTCCGTGCAGGATAATTCCGTGCAGACGACGAAGCTGGGAGACAACTACGGCTGGGAGAATTTTCTGGCGCTGGAGGCGATGAAGCGGGAAGGCAAGTTGAAGGTTCGTGTGACGGAATGGCTGCCCTTTACGGCGTCGCTTGGCGAGCTGGAGAAGATGAGAAAGGAAAGCGGCGGAGGAGCGAGTGCTGGCAATCCGGGCGATCCATTACTCAAGACAGGAAACTTGAAAGGATTTCTCGACGGTTCGCTGGGCTCGCGGACGGCTGCAATGCTCGCGCCCTACAGCGACGCGCCGGACACCTCGGGGATTTTGTTGCTGGACCCGGAGAAGGTGAAACAGATGGCGATCGAGCGGGACCGGGCGGGATTTCAGATTGCGTTCCACGCGATCGGGGACCGGGCGAACCGCGTGGGGCTGGATGCGTTTGCGGCGGTGAAAGCGGCGAATCCGCCGCGAGACCGCCGGGACCGGATCGAACATGCGCAGGTGGTGGCACCGGGCGATTTTGCGAGATTCGCTTCGCTTGATCTGATTGCATCAATGCAGCCGTCACACCTGCTGGATGACGAGAGGTGGGCGGAAGACCGGTTGGGACCGGAGCGAGTGAAGGGCGCATACGCGTGGCACACGATGCTCGCGGAAGGCGTGCATCTGGCATTTGGGACAGATTTTCCGGTGGAGTCGATCAATCCGCTGCGAGGACTCTACGCGTGTGTGACGCGGAAGCTGCCCGATGGAGGAGGTCCTGCAGACGGGTGGCAGCCGCAGGAGAAATTGACAGCGTTCGATTGCATTCATGAGTACACGGTGGGATCGGCCTACGCGCAATTTGAAGAGAAGCGGAAGGGATTGCTCAAGGCCGGGATGCTGGCGGATATGGTGGTGTATCCCGACGATGTGACGAAGCTGGCGCCGATGTCGCTGCTGACAGAAGAGGTCTCACTCACTATTACCGGCGGGCGCGTAGTCTACGAGAAAAAATAGACTCGCACACGGCAAATCTACTTTTCGACCAATATGGTTTGAATTTGTCCGGCATAATCCTTGTGCTGATCCGGCACGAAACCAACCATAAGCGTGCGGCCACTTAGCTGAGAGCAGGGATCGCCATCAGTTGTAACGCTCGTTGTGTTCGAGCGAAATTCGATCTGCTTCGCATCCTTCGCGTGCAGTGTGATGGAAGTTTCTTCTACGGCCAGAGTGAGAAACAGTTCCGGGCCACGACAATTAATCCTTGCGGCTGTTCCCTCCACTGTGACGATTGTCGCGCCGGGCGGCGCGTGCCCACGCATTTCGTCGGACGACGGCACCGCTGTAGGCAAAACCTGCAGGGAGATCAACCCGCCACTGTTCTCAGCGTCCTGATCGGAAATGTACCGGGCTTCGACGTTCTTGCCCTCCAGGGACGCGCAGGGGCTGGAACCGTTGGTCGATGAATCGGCAGGAACAAGTATCGAGATATTCGCTCCAGGCATGAGCCGCAGATGCACCACTCCTGTATTGCTTCGGACATCCAATTTCAGTCCACTGTCGCATGTCACCCGGGAAGCTACGCCCGATACGGTCATCGTTTTGCTTGTGGGAACGGCCTCCGTGGGCCCTGCTGTCTGTTTCAGCGGCGAAGGCGTAACGGACTCCGAAGTATATTGCCGCATCGCTTGGAGGTAGCGAAGGAACGAATTTGCTTCGGCCTTCACCTGCGGGTCTTTTGTCCAGCTCAAAGCGCGCAAACCGGCCAACTGAGCGTCATCGAATTTCTGCATTCTGGCGTAGACCTGTGCAAGCGTGAGTTGAAATCGCGGATTTGCGGGCTCAAAATCAACGGCTTTCTGGGCCATGGCCAGAGCCTCATTGAGCTCCTGGCCGTTGACCGCCAGCGTCAGTCCCAGCAGGCTGTAAGAGCCGGCGAAGTTGGGATTTGCAGCGATTCCGGCACGCAGATCGTCCTCGATATCCGCCGCGTTCGACTTCGAGCCGCCAGCGCGATAGGTCAAGACCGCATGTAAATAGCGAGTGGTGGCGTTTTTTGGATCAAGTTGAATCGCGCGGCCAAGCTCAGCCCGCGCGGCTTCGGTTTGTCCCTGGTAGTACATAGCGAGGCCCAAGTATTCGTGAGCCAGCGCCAGATGGGGGTCCAGTTTCAAAGCGTCTTCCAACAACGGCCGAGCGTCCGCAGGCCTGCCGTCGGCGGCGGCGAAGCCCGCACGATAGGCTTCCGCTTCCGCATCGCTCAATTGCCTGGAAGAGATTTGAGAGTCCGCGAGCTTCGGCGGCGACTGCATTTCGAGAGCTGAAAAGGAGAAGCTCGAGACGTAGCGCTCGAGCGTTTCCTGCAGCTTTTTTAAATTGCCAAATGCCTTTGTGGCTGCTTCCTCTTCGGTGGCGCCGGTCTGCAGGGCGGCCAAATAGGCCTTCAGCATCGGCTGATGAGCTTCCCGGTCGCCGACCCAGAGATAGTGGGTAAGGGCCCACGACTCGGCGTAAAAAATGTTCACCTTTTCATCCTGCGAGTAGTAGGGTGAGTTCTGGTCAACCTTAAAGAGGACATCGAGCGGAATCATTTTGGTCTGCTTGAGAATGTAAATGGACTCATCGTTCGGGCGCCCAAGAATGGTGCGATCACCCTCAATCGTGGTATTGCCGAAGAATTCTGCGAGCCCCTCACTTAGCCACAGGGGCAGGCCAGGGTAGTAGGGAGTCGTAAGCGAGTGGTAGTACTCGTGATACGTCGTTTGATAGGGATTTTCCCCCGGAGCATCCATCTGCACGGCAATGAAAAACAGGTTCAAGCTCGGATTGGGGATAAAGATTCCGGCAGGATGCGCCCGTCCCTTCTGCCAGTATTGCGGCAGAAGTTGCTTCATCGAGGCCTCATTTTTTACCGCCAGGACGGTGATGAGCGGCGTCGGGTGCGCCGCTCCGACGTAAAGCGATTTCCGAAAGACCTCGCGAATTTGCTCGAATTGAACGTCGAACTTCCGGGCGTCTTTGTCGCTCGCGTTGCTCACCACCACGAAATTAGGACTTCGCACTTCGATCCAGTTTTCATGATGAGCCGCCGAGAGGGACGTTCCGAACAACAGAACACACAGTATCGATAGGATAAGTATCGCACGAGTCATGGGGAGCGTTTACACCATCGGAGCTCTTGCGTCAACCCGATTCGCTTCCGGCCCCTGATCCGATTTTGAGTCGCCGAGCCTGCCGTTGAATCACAATCGTCAGTCCAAATGATTTCGCTTTCTATTCTGGTAAACCCAAAGGCAAATTCGCGTTGGCCATCGATTGTGCCTGCAGACCGTGGCCGGTACACTGGGGCGTCCCCATGCCAAGGAATTCCCTGAACAAGAGAATGCTCGCCGATCTCGCGCTGCTGTTTTGCGCGCTGATTTGGGGGGCCACGTTCGTGGCGGTGAAAGACGCGCTGGCGGATGTGTCGGTGTTCGTGTACCTGGCGGTGCGGTTTGCCATCGCAGCGGCGGCGGTGGGGCTGATTTTTTGGCGAACGGTGCGAGAGATACGCCTGCCGACGATGTGGGCGGGAATCCAGATCGGATTTTTTATGCTGGGAGGATATGCGTTTCAGACGACAGGTCTCGAGTTCACGACGCCTTCGAAGGCTGCGTTTATCACCGGATCGAGCGTGGTGATCGTGCCGCTGCTGCTGGCGGCGTTTGGCAGAGGGCGCGTGAACGCCTGGATTTGGACGGGAGCCGTGCTGGCGCTGGCAGGTCTTTACTTTCTGACGATTCCCAAAGGAGAGGGGTTGGGAGGGCTGAACCGGGGCGATCCGATTGTTTTCGGCGGTGCGGTGATGTTTGCGCTGCACATTATTTTCATCAGCCGATACGTGGGAAAGCATTCGGCGGTGGCGCTGAGCTTCGTGCAGATTTCGACGACGGCGGTGGTGGCAGCGCTGGCGCTGCCGTTCTTATCGGAGATGGGATATGAGGTGCCGCAATTGCGGCTGACAGGCACGGTGATCTTCGCGACGCTCGTGACGGCGCTGGGTTCAACCGCGATCGGATTTACGTTTCAGAACTGGGCGCAGCAATATACTTCGCCGTCGCACACGGCGATTTTCATCAGTCTGGAACCCGTGTTCGCGATTCTAACTTCATGGGTGATGGCCAGCGAGCGGTTGACCGGGCGATTGCTATTTGGGGCGGGGCTGATCCTGCTGGGAATTCTCATTGCGGAGCTAAAGGGACCTGCTCCTGCGGTGCCGGAATCGCCCGAGCCGATCGCGCATTCACTCGAATGAAGTGGCGGAGCAAGAACAGGCCCTCGCAACACGCTGAGACTTACTTGCCGGTGTAGACGACACGCCAGATGGAGTTCGAGCCGTCGTCGGTGAAGAGAAGCGAACCATCTGGTGCGACCGTGATTCCCACAGGGCGTCCCCACACGTCGCCATTCGGCAGTACGAATCCGGTGACAAAGTCCTCATATTCGCCGGTGGCTTTGCCTGTCTGATGCAACGGAACGCGAATTACTTCGTAGCCCGCGCGGACGGATCGATTCCAGGAGCCGTGTTCGGAGGCGAAGATGTCGCCGCGATATTCGGCGGGGAATTGCTGCCCTTCATAGAACGTAAGCTGCAGAGATGCGTTGTGTGCCTGCAGGAGGACATCCGGAACGATGACCTTGTTTCTTAGTTCCGGATGCTTTCCGGCAAGGCGGGGATCCTGATGGCTGCCGATGTAATACCATGGCCAGCCGTAAAACCCACCGTCCTGAACATGCGTGATGTAATCGGGCACCAGATTATCGCCAAGAGCATCGCGTTCGTTGACCGAGCACCAGAGTTCGCCAGTGCCAGGTTGGATTGCCAAGCCTCCACCGGGATTGCGTATGCCCGAGGCATAGATGCGCATGCCCGTACCGCCGGGATTGAATTCCAGAATATTGGCACGGTCTTTTTCGGCCGGATGCGTATCGGGATCGTCGACATTTGAAGCGGAGCCGACAGCGACGAACATTTTCTTTCCGTCAGGTGTGAATTGGATGGACCGCGTCCAATGGCCGCCGCCCGTGGGAAGAGTGGCGAGTTGCTGCGAAGGGCCATGGGCTTCGAGGTCGCCGTTCTTATACGGGAAACGAAGGACGGCGCCCTCTTCGCCGACGTAGAGCCACTCGGGATCCGGGCCGGGAGGGTAGAAAGCAATGCCATAGGGGCGAGTGAGCCCGCTGACGAATGTGCCGGTTTTCTCCGGGCGGCCGTCGGAGGTGATGCCGCGAAAGACCTTGATGTCGCCGGGATCGCTTTCGGCGACGAAGAAGTCTCCATTGGGAGCCGTGGTGATGAGGCGAGGATTGTCGAGGCCTGCGGCGTAAAGCTGGACCGTGAAGCCGGGAAGCGTTTTTGGCCAAGCATCGGCGGGACGAGGGACGATGGTCGCACCGTTGTCCGACGATTTAGTGACGTAAGGCGCGGGGAGATCGGCCACCGTGATCTTTCTGACTTTGCCGGGGGCCTCATAGCGGAAGTCGGTGAAAGGAGGGACAGGCGGAGGCGCTTTCAACGTGTCGCTGGCGTCGTCGGCGGAGGGTTGCGCGGAGGCAGAGGCGTGGCTCGGCTGGGAGAGAGATTTTATATAGCTGACAAGCTCCCAACGCTCGCGTTCGGGCAGACTGGCCCACGACGGCATGCCGTTCTGGAGGCTGCCCTTGGTGATGAACCAGAAAACTTCACCGTCTGGAGCCTTCTGCACGGGGCCGCGCCGAAGGGCGGGAATATTGCCGATTCCCTGAGCGTTCAGGCCATGGCATTTCACGCAGTTGGCGGAATAGACCTTTGCGCCGGCTTCGCCGGCACTGGCGTCATTTGCAAGCGGATTTTTCAGGTGGGCTGCGGAAGCAGGTGCATCGTGGAAATTGGCGTCTTGCGCGAGTGCGAGGCCGGTTGCCGAGAGGGAAAGAAAGAGAAGCAGGGCGCCGGCCTGCCGAAAATTCTGGACAAGTGCTTTCACTTCCTCGTCTCCTTGAATGAATTGTCCTCAGGCCCTTTAGGTTGGACGGCCAAAATGACCAAAGTGATTCAAGAAAAAATGGTCCCAACGAGCATCGCCACCAGTCACGGATTCGCTCGGAGGCGAGAGCGGCAGCGATGGCAGAGAACCCCGCCATTTTTGGACGGCGGCAGCGGTTCTGTCCAGATGGAATTCGAAAGGTCCGAGGAATCGGAATTCGCCTGTTCAAGGCGCCGAGGGGGGAAGAGGATAGGAAATGTCAGTGATCCTGATGGTGCTTGACGTCGACAGGCACGTGCATATGCGGCGCGCGGACTTTGGATTCCTCGAACGCAGCGATCTTGTGATGATGGCGAAGAGTGAGTCCGATGTCGTCCCAGCCATTCAGAAGGCATTCGCGGCGGAATGGGTCGATATCGAAAGCATAGGTCAGGCCGGAATCGTCGGAGACGACTTGGTTTGTGAGATCGACCGTAAGGCGGTAGCCGTGCTTGGACTCGACGCGGCGAAAAAGCTCGTCCATCGGGCCGTCTTCCAGAGTGACGGGAAGGATGCCATTCTTGAAACAGTTGTTATAGAAGATGTCGGCATAGCTTGGCGCGAGGATGGCTCGGAAGCCGTAGTCGAGAATGGCCCACGGTGCGTGCTCACGGCTCGAGCCGCAGCCAAAGTTGGCGCGCGCGAGAAGGACGCTTGCGCCAGCATAGCGCGGGTGGTTCAGGACAAATTCGGGATTGGGTTTCTCGCCATCCTGGTAGCGCCAATCGTAGAAAAGAATGCGGCCGTAGCCCTTGCGTGTTTGAAGCTTCAGGAATTGCTTGGGCACCATTTGGTCGGTGTCAACATTTACGCGGTCCATCGGTGCGACAAGCCCCGTGTGTTTGATAAAGGGTTCCATGGCTTCTGCAATCTCCTCGAAACGGTTCGCGCTTACTCGACACCCTGAAGATTCAACTTGCGAACATCGACGAAATGTCCTTCGAGAGCCGCCGCCGCTGCCATGACGGGGCTCACCAGATGCGTGCGGCTGCCTTTCCCCTGACGACCTTCGAAGTTGCGATTCGAAGTGCTGGCGGAACGTTCGCCGGGAAGAAGGACGTCGTCGTTCATGCCGATGCACATGCTGCAACCAGCGTCGCGCCACTCGAATCCGGCGTCGCGGAAAAGCTTGTCGAGGCCTTCCTCTTCAGCTTCGGCCTTGACGCGACGGGAACCGGGAACGACGAGAGCCTGCTTGACGGACTTGGAGACGTGCTTCCCGGCGACAACTTTCGAGGCAGCGCGCAAATCCTCAATTCGGGAATTCGTACACGAGCCGATGAAAACGCGATCGATAGAGATGTCTTCCATCGGAGTACCGGCTTTGAGCGCCATGTATTCCAGCGCGCGCTCGGCTGCCTTGCGGTCGACCGGATTGGAAAAGGAATTGGGATCGGGGACGTTACCTGTGACCTGCGTGACCATACCGGGATTCGTTCCCCAGGTGACCATGGGAGCGAGTTCAGCGGCCTCGAGGACGATTTCGTTGTCGTACTTGGCGCCGTAATCAGTAGCAAGCGTTTTCCAATAGTCGACCGCGACTTGGAAATCCTTTCCATGCGGAACAAACGGACGGCCTTCGAGATAAGAGAAAGTCGTGTCGTCGGGAGCGACCATTCCGGCGCGCGCCCCGCCCTCGATGGACATATTGCACATCGTCATACGGCCTTCCATCGAAAGACCGCGAACGGCTTCACCGACATATTCAAAGACGTACCCGGTGCCGCCGGCAATGCCAATCTTGCCAATCACAGCGAGAATGATGTCCTTGGCCATAACGCCTGAGGGGCGCTTGCCGCGAATGTCGACCTTCATCGTTTTTGACTTGAACTGTGAAAGGCACTGCGTGGCGAGTACGTGCTCGATCTCGCTGGTTCCGATGCCGAAGGCCAAAGCTCCGAGCGCGCCGTGAGTGGAAGTGTGGCTGTCACCACAGACAATCGTTTGCCCCGGCAGAGTAATTCCGAGCTCCGGGCCGATGACGTGCACGATGCCCTGATTCTTGCTGTGCATATCGAAGAGGTGCACGCCGAACTCGGCGCAATTGCGCTCGAGAGCCTCGAATTGGCCGCGAGCGTCGTCGTCAACAACAGGAAGCAGGCGGTTCTTGGTGGACACGGAGTGGTCCATGACCGCGAAGGTCAAATCCGGACGGCGCACGGTGCGACCAGCAGATTTCAGTCCGGCAAAAGCCTGCGGAGACGTGCCTTCATGGACGAGATGGCGGTCGATATAAATGATTGACGGTTGGCCGGGTTCTTCGTGAACCAGATGGGATTCCCAAATCTTTTCATACAAGGTGCGAGGAGCCATACGCGGTCGCTTGACCTCCGGAGCGTATTGCAGGAAAGCGCAGCCGGAAATTCAACGCTTGCGCCATTTCCTATTGTAACAATTCGGGCAGCTTCCAACAATCCGGGGTCGGGAGAGGGGGGAATCCTCTTTTTCCTCAGGCCCAAAGGGCAGCGAAGGAGAGAGTGGGACAAGCGTTAGGAATGCGAAAGAAATTCAAGCAAGAGCGTTTTCGGCTTCGGCGGCGGAAGCGTACATCTCAAACAGAGGTTCGACACCGGTAATACTCAGGATGTTTAAGACGCGACGGTTCAGGCCGACCAGGGCGAGCTTTCGTCCGCTCTTCTGACAAGAGACGTAGGCGCGCACAAGGCCGCCAACGGCCATTGAGTCAATGTGAGAGACGCCGGTCATGTCGATCACTAGAGCGCGGCCGGAGCACGCGTTGACGGCTTCGTGAAGGCTTGGGGCGGAGAGCACACTGAGAGTGCCCTGCAGAGTGAGGATGTGAACGCCGTCGCGCCCGCCGGATTTTGAGAGAACCTGCAGACCCTGGCCGTTCATGGGGCGCATTCTAGCCTCATTCACAAGCAGGCTGCAACGCCTGGCGCCGCTTCTTGTCTGTTTCCACATGGAGGCGCGAAGCGCGCCCGCTCCTACGGCGTGAAGTGCTATACTCGGAGTTCGCCGACATCGCAAGTACGAGGGAGCAAGGGGATGGGCATCCAGTTTCAGGAACTGCTATCTTGGGTTCGCCGCCGTAAAATCTTTGCAACCATCCTAATTGCGATAACGCTGGGCATAGGCGTGGTGGTTGGAACGCTGCTTCCCGGGCACGCCCAAGCCATGCATCCTCAAGCGGCGAACGGTGCAGCGCTGCTTGCGATTCCGGATCCGATCACGCTCTCCAACGGGTTTTCGACGATATCGAAGAAGCTTGAACCGGCTGTGGTGAACATCTCGACGACGCAAGTGATCGAAAGGCCCAAGGGCGAGAAGAATCCGCATCGCGGCGATCCCTTTCAAGATTTCTTCAATCGGTTCTTTGATTCGCCGGACGACGCGCCGGATGCCGAGCGAAGCCTTGGCTCGGGCGTGATTGTGGACAAGAAGGGTTTCATTCTCACCAACGATCACGTGATTGACGACGCGACGAAAATTCAAGTGACGCTCGACGGCGACCCGAATCGCTATACGGCGAAAGTGATTGGAACGGACAAAGAAACCGATCTCGCGGTGATCCAGATCGAGGCGAATCATGAGTTGCCGACGGCGAAGCTCGGGAACTCCGACGGCGTGCAGGTGGGAGATTGGGTGCTGGCGTTTGGGAGCCCGTTTGGCCTGAATTCGACTGTGACGGCGGGCATCGTGAGCGCCAAGGATCGGTCGAATGTGGGGCACCAATTCCAACGGTTCATCCAGACCGACGCGGCGATCAACCCGGGAAATTCCGGCGGGCCGCTGGTGAGCATGGCGGGAGAGGTGATCGGCATCAACACGGCGATTTATACGGGGAGCCGGGGGTTTGAAGGGGTAGGATTCGCGCTGCCGTCGAACACGGCGATCTCGGTCTACAACCAGTTGGTGACGAACGGAAAGGTCACACGCGGCTCAATCGGCATTACATTCCAGGAGGACGTCAGCAACAATCCGGTGCTGATGAAGCAGCTCGGAGCCCCCTACGGAATCGTCGTGGAGGACGTATCGCCCGGAAGCCCTGCGGAGAAGGGCGGGTTGCAGGCAGGCGATGTGATTTCCTCGGTGAACGGACAGCCGGTGCGCAACGGCGCCGACCTGGTGAATCCGATTGCGCAGACGCCCATTGGTCATACGGTGCAACTGCATATCTTCCGGAACAAGACGCCTATGGACGTCACGCTAACCGTGGCCGATCGATCGAAGATATTCAAGCAGACAGCGGAAGACGATAACGATCAGCCCGATCAGAGCGAGGACGCAGGGCAGTACGGCCTGCACGCCGAAGAGTTGACTCCGGAAATTGCAAGCAAACTGGGAATGAGCAAAGTGACAGGCGTGGTCGTGACGGAAGTTGATCCGGCGACCTTCGCCGAAGACACCGGATTTGCGCGCGGCGACGTGATCACAGAAATCAATCACGTTCCCGTGACGACTATGGCGCAATACCACGCGCAAATGTCGAAGCTGCAGCCGGGGCAGGATGTGCTATTCAAGGTGGCGCGACGCGGAGGCGGGGACGGTGACCGGACGCTGACTCTGTTCCTCGCGGGCACGATTCCTCAGCAAGTTGTCCAATAGGCAGGCGATTTCGGACTTGCCCCCTCACAGGTCCGAGCTGGGCACGCAGATGAGGGCGTGTCCGTGCCATTATTCATTTGGCCCCTCAAAGTAGAAGAGCTGCTTGAGCGGCGACTCAAATCGCCGATAATAAAAGCACAGCTTTTTCCATTGGCGCATCTCAAGCACCGGAAGTCTAGGACGGAAAAATGAGAAGGCGGTCCAATCGAACACGGATGAAATCCGGTTTGTGGATTACGGTCGTCGCGGTACTCGGCTTGTACGCGATTGCTGCAGCCCCCGGGGCCACGGTACTCAGCGCACACCACAAGCGTCCGGAGTCGTCGACGCAAACGACGAAGAAAAAGTCACACCACCGTCATTACCGCCATCGTGAAGTGGGGCAGAAGGCGCCCACGCCGGACCGAGTCAAAGAGATCCAATCCGCACTGTCGCACGAAGGATTTTACCAGGGCGAGCCAAATGGAAAAATGGATGCAAATACGGTGACGGCGCTGCAAAAATTCCAATCGGCGCACGGACTGGACCCAAGTGGAAAGCTCGACGCACCGACGCTGCAAAAAATGGGTCTGGGATCGGACGTCGCAGGAGTTTCTGCGCCCAAGCCGGCGACGCCGCCGTCGTGTTGCTCGACGTCATCCTCCGGGCCATCTTCAGCGACGCTCACCGCGACGGGTCACTCCTCGTGTTGTTCAGCAGGAACCGCCACAGCGGCGCTGCCTGAGGCAGCCGCAAATGCCACAGCAACGGATCCGAAACCGCGTGTGTCGGACGCGGCGGTATCCGCCCATTCGTCGTCCACAAGCGGCAATGGTTCCAGCCAGCCTGCACCGCACTGATCGAGCAGCTTGCGGTGCGGCACCAGATTGACGCCGCGCAGTATCGCTTGCTACTCTGAAATTTCAACTCTGCCGCAGCAATCCATCGATATATAACGCGAACTAGCGGCTCGCTGGACACACTTCACGGAGGAATACGCATGGCCACGTCGCCTGCACCCAGAGTCTACAAGAATTTCATCGGCGGAGAATGGGTCGAGCCGAAGGGCGGGAAGGGAATCGAGAATCGCAACCCCGCGAACACGGCCGAATTGGTAGGAATCTTTCCCGCTTCCGACAAGCAAGATGTGGGCCGCGCAGTCGATGCGGCAAAGGAAGCATTCAAGAAATGGCGGCTGACCCCGGCGCCAAAACGCGCGGAGATTCTCTATCGCGCGGCGGAATTGCTGGTGAGGCGGAAGGAAGAATTCTCGCAAGAGATGACGCGCGAGATGGGAAAGGTGCTGGCGGAAACGCGCGGCGATACGCAGGAAGCGATCGACATGACGTATCTGATGGCAGGCGAAGGGCGCCGGCAATTCGGACAAACGACACCTTCGGAACTCCCGAACAAATTTGCGATGTCGGTGCGAACCCCCGTAGGTGTAGCGGGACTGATCACCCCTTGGAATTTCCCGATTGCGATTCCTTCATGGAAAATCATGCCGGCGCTCGTCACGGGTAATACGGTGGTGATCAAACCGGCCGAAGATACACCGCTTTCAACTTACAACCTGGCGCAGGTTCTGGAAGAGGCGGGCCTGCCTCCAGGGGTGCTCAATGTTGTGTTCGGAGATGGTCCCTCAGCAGGAGCATCGCTGCTTGCGAACGACAGCGTCGGGCTAGTGAGCTTCACGGGCTCGACGGAAGTAGGTCGGATTGTCAGCCAGGCGTGCGCCCCATCATTTAAGAAATGCCACCTTGAAATGGGCGGCAAGAACATCATCATCGTGATGGACGATGCGAATCTCGATTTGGCAGTCGATGGAGCGATTTGGGGAGGCTTCGGGACGACGGGGCAACGTTGCACGGCAGCGAGCCGGGTGGCCGTCCATAAAAAAGTCTACGGCGATTTTGTCGAAAAATTCGTGGCGCGGGCAAAATCATTGAAGGTCGGAGATGGACTGGACCCCGCAACCGAATTGGGGCCTTCAATCAACGAGCAACAATTAAACACGGTGATGAAATACGTAGCCATCGGCCGGGAAGAGGGCGCGAAGCTGGCCACAGGCGGGCGAAGACTCGATTCCGGGCCTTACGCCCGGGGCTGGTTCCACGAACCTACAGTGTTCGTGGATTGCAACTCGCAAATGCGCATCGCGCAGGAGGAAATCTTCGGGCCTGTGGTTTCGGTGATTCCGTTCGATACGTTCGAGCGTGCGCTCGAGATCGCCAACGGGGTGAAATACGGGCTATCGGCGGCCATTTACACGCGGAACGTAAATTACGCCTTCGGTGCGCAGAGAGACCTCGAGACGGGAATCGTCTACGTCAACGCGCCGACGATTGGAGCGGAAACGCATCTTCCTTTCGGCGGGATCAAAAATACGGGCAACGGACATCGCGAATCGGGCGAAGCGGCGCTTGATTTCTACACGGAGTGGAAGACGGTCTATATAGACTACTCGGACCGGCTGCAACGCGCGCAGATCGACAACGCAGAATAGCTTTTATTTAAGTTCGGGGATTCCGGTCTGGACCAGACCGGGCTAATTGCGCGAGCCTCAACCGTGTTTGAAGGCGGGAATGACCTCTCCCGGACGAAAGGGAGGCATGAGGGGAATATTCGTCTTCTGAGAGGCTTTTTGGGCGAGAGCCTCGATGTCAGATTTTGCGAAACCGACGGAGGTAAGTTCGATTGTTCCATCGGACCCGACGAAGAAGAGCGTGGGAACGTTGGTAATGGCGTAGGCATTGGAGACGGTGAAGCGAGCATCGTCGAGAAGTACAGGGAACGTGACGCCGAAGTGCTGGCAGAAGTCAATCGTATCTTCTCGGTCGTTTTGCGAAATGCCCCAGATGGAAATCGGTCCCTTCCGGTAAGATTCAAAAATTCTCTGGAGAAACGGAAGTGTGTACTGGCAGGTTGGACAGCTGATCTTGAAGAACGCAAGCAGAACAGGGCCTGAATGCAAAGCCGCGTCGAGACTCATCTTCTGACCGTCGATCGTGTTCAATGAAATTGCCGGTGCCTTCTTGCCCGGCGGAAGCGCCGCCATGCTTTTCCTCCTCTGATGAAGTAGATTCGCAAGCACTGTCATACCTGCACGAATAGCTTACACGCTCGTTTAGATGCAGTGATTTGCGTCACCGGATGCGTGACTTCGGGTCAATGCCGCGATTTGTTCAATGCTTCCTTGGCCGCGATGAGCAGCGCTTCCCAAACGCCGGCGAATGGAGGCGCGTAGGAGAGGTCGAGATTTGGCAGGTCGGCAACAAGCATGCGAGCGTGGAGGGCGACGGCAGCGGCATCAATGCGCTTGGCGGCGCCTTGCTTCGATGCGGCCTGGAAGCCGAGAAGGCGGCCGGACGAGCGGTCCCACACGAGAACGGCGAGGAGAGGATGGCCGCCCAGGTATTTCGCATGTGACCGCGTCTCGATGGCGACGGAATCGGCTTGGAAGCCTGCTGTGCGAGCTTCTTCCACGGTGAGACCGGTGCGCGCGATTTCGAGGCCGAAGATTTTCGTCACAAGAGTTCCCACGATCCCCTCGAACGTTGCGTGGCCGCCAGCTGCATTCTCACCGGCTGTGCGGCCTTGTTTATTGGCCGTCGTGCCAAGCGGAAAATACACCGGCCTGCCTGAAACGAGATTCCGCGTCTCCACACAATCGCCGGCCGCATAAATGCCGATGGCGTTGGTCTGCATGCGATTATCAACCCCAATCGCACCAGTGGAACCGAGCCGCACACCCGCTGACTCAGCGAGGGCGACCAGGGGTTTAATGCCCATTGCGAGGACGACCAGTTCAGCGGTTTCGCTCCCAGCGGAGTGGTGAACGTGCAACTCGTTCGTCACTGAAGCGGAGGAAATAGACAGGGCAGATGTTGATTTGATGGCACGGATTGAATGGGCAGCCAGAGCCTCTTCCGCACGAGTGGAGATTTCCGGTGCAAAGCCTTCGAGAAGGTGCGGCGAACGGCCGAGGAGCGAGACCTTGAGGCCGCGCTTTGCAAGAGCGTCGGCAACTTCAAGACCGATGTAGCCCGAGCCCACAACAACAGCGCGGCGAGGACCCTTCTCGTCAAGCAATCTGCGAAGTCGAACTGCGTCGGCGAGAGTGGCGCAGTTGAAGATCCCAGTCAAATCTGCGCCGGGGAGTTGCGCAGCCGGAGCGCCGCCCGTCGCGATGATGAGCTTGTCGTAGGGCAGGGCAACAGCTTGCGATTTCTCGCGCAGGGCGTGAACCAACCTGCGGCCCGGCTCGATTTCGACCGCTTCGTGATGGAGCAGGACTTGGATGCCGCGTTTTTCCTGGAAATAGGCAGCATCGTAGACAACCAGGTCGTCTGCGGCGGCAACTTCGCCGGAAATGTAGAAAGGCAGACCGCAGGCTCCATAGGAGACGTCAGCGCCTTTTCGAGAACGGTGATTTCCAGATCTGAGCGGACACGACGAGCGCGAGTCGCGGCGCTCATGCCGGCGGCAACACCGCCGATAATGAGAAGGCGTTCGGGAGGCATGGGGCGGGGGGAATTCTAGTGCGAGGAGGGGGAAGCGGAAAAGGGAAAAGGGAGATTCGACTACTCGCGGTAAACCCGCCGGGATCGGTGCGCGCCTGCGCGCGACCTTGACGCGGGCCAAAGCCCCGAGCTTTCACCGAAAGGCATCAGTGGATGTTGCGAGTCTTGCGGCCGACGTAGTCCATCAGGAGATACTGGCCAAGAGTGTAAGGAGTGGTGAAGTAGGCTTTGCCTCGGCACAGTTCCGTGACCTTCTGGACGAAGTGGACGAGGGAATAGTCGCTGGCGAGCATGAAGGTGTTGATGAGAATTCCGGCCCGCTTGCATTTGGCAACTTCTTCAAGGGTTTGCGTGACGACGAGCGGGTCAAGGCCGAACGCGTTCTTGTAAATGCGGCCGTCTTCGAGAGTCAGCGCCGAAGGTTTGCCGTCGGTGATCATGATGATCTGGCGCATGTCCTTCTTCTGGCGGGAGAGAATTCGCTGGGCCACGCGGAGGCCCTCGCGAGTGTTGGTGTAGTACGGGCCTACCTGCACGCGAGCTAGTTGCCCAAGGGGAATCTCTTCGGCGGAGTCGTGAAAGAGCACGCAGTGCAGCGAATCGCCGGGATATTGCGTGCGAATCAAATGCGATAGCGCAAGGGCGACGCGCTTCGCCGGGGTGAAACGATCTTCGCCATAGAGAATCATGCTGTGGCTGCAATCCAGCAGGAGCACGGTCGCGCAAGACGACTGGTATTCGCACTGGTGGACCATCAAGTCGGGATAATCCAGATCGATTGGGAGGCCGGAGCCGTTGCGCTGGACGGCGTTGAAGAGCGTCGAGCTGATGTCAAGGTTCAGCGTGTCGCCGAATTCGTAGGCTTTGGAAGCGCCTCCGGATTCGACGCCCGTAGCGAGGTCGCGAGTGTCATGGCGGCCGAAACTGCTCTTTCCGAGAGAAGCGAGAAGGTCTTTGAGGGTCTTGAAGCCGAGAAAGTCGAGCGCTTTGTCTGTGATTTCAAATCGCGTTTCGAGGTTCGGTTGCGCCTGGCCGACCTGGCCGCCGGGAGTCTCTGAGGGCGGCGGAGTCACCTGGGCGTTCTCCTGCTGCGTGACGTAGCCCTCTTCCTGCATGCGCTGAATGATCTGATCGATCAGGTCACGCAGTTCGCGATTTTGCGAAAGGTCGGGATTCTCCAAAAGTTTTTCCATCAATTCGGGAGGAACGAGGTCACCCTCTTCAAGGGCGCGAAGGATGGCCTCGCGAAGCTGCTCCATCATGCGCTCGCGCGAGGTCGTGAGGTCCATCTCAAAGATGCCGTATTGAGATTCAAAGCCACTCTGGAGGAAAAAGTCGGAGAGGCGGTTCATCAGCTCCTGGAGGTCAATATCCTCGGCGGCTTCGGGAGCGTAGCGGGAATAACGAACGTATTTCATGAGAGCAGCGCGGCACCATTCTTCCGGCTAAGCCAGCGAAACAGCGCAATGGAGCCTCTACAGGCGATTGTAACAGGATGCAAAAAACCGCGCTGGCAGAACTTCCAGGTTCGCAATCGCAGAAAGGCCCTGCGCCCTCGTTGCGGGAACGGCGGCGCAGGGCTTGAAGGCAACCATGAACACAGTCAAATCAAGAGCCTTCAGTTGCCATCCGATGGGCCGGTCGGGGACGCGGGAGGCGCTTGCGATGAGCCTGGACGGGGCCCTCTTGATCCCTGCCGACGCCCGCCGAACCCTCCGCCACGGAAACGGTCCCGCATTTGATCCAGTTTCTGGCGCTGTTCCGGCGTAAGAGCGCTGCGCATGGCGAGATGGAAGTCGACTGCGGATTTTTCCTGCACGAGGCGAGCAGAACTGATTTCAGTCAGCTTCTGGTCAATCGCAGAGCGGTCGGGATTGTCAGCTGCAAGGAGGTCGCGAAGCTCAAGGCGCTTCACTTCAACGTCTGCGCGACCTTGAATGGCCGACTTTTCGAAATCGGTCGTCTGCTGGCGAATCTTCCCGGCCTGGTCAGCTGTGATTCCGAGCTGTTCACGAATAGAAGGATTATCGACGAGGCGGGCCAGCATCAAGTCGCGACCAAACATGCCGTGGCCGCGCATGCCCATCTCATCCCCACCCCAGCCACCGCGATTGAACCGATAGTCACGGCCGCCGCCTGGGCCGCCCCAATTGTCACCTGGCGGCGGGCCTGCCGGGTCGGCCGGAGGCGGTACAGCTCCCGGATCGGCCGCCGGACCGTTTTGTGGCCTCGGCTTTGCATGAAGCACCGGCAAGGCTAGTGCAAAAGAAAGAAGAGCGAGTGCGATTTTGCGTTGTGTGTGCATGGCGTGTCTCTCCATAACAAGAGCTCGCACTGTGAAGTGCATTGCGAGCCAAATCGTGCCGCGGAGTGCATCCGCGCTTGTCTTGTATTCCGGATAGGCGCGGAAATAGTTCCCGCAATGGAGGGTGCCCTACAGGCATAGCTTGGGAGAGGTTCAGTTGAACTGGCGACGTGGAGGGCGGCCCTGGCCTTCGCGGGGGTCACGCGGTTCGGGCGTCTTGCGGGCTTCGGCGTAAAAGCCGCGCTCTTCGCTGCGGCTGATTCGCTTGTGCGCCCAAAGGCCTTCCAGGATAAATTCGGCGGCGCTGGCAACAATCGCTGCGTCATCTTTGGCACTGACGCCGATGCCGCCAAGGTTTTCGAAGAGCCCCTGGATCTTCTTGAGCTGCGAGACAACCTCTGCGCTGGAGGCGTTCGCCGGGAGCTTCAATTCGCCGCCCAATTCGAACCACTGGACAACCGGCTGGAAATTGACGTCGGCGAAATAGCGGGAAAACGTGCGGCCGACGGAGGCACGAATGAGTTCGCGGGCGATGTTTTCGGCGCCGCGAAGCTCGCCCTCGTATTCAAGTTCGAATTTCCCAGTCATGGCAGGAATTGCGGAATAGACGTCTGAGATGCGGGCAACGACAGCCGAGTCGCGTGTGCGGACAGCACGCTGTTCGGCGCTGCTCAGGACGTTTTCGAGCGCGCTGATGGGGAGTCGTTGGCTGACGCCCGACCGTTTGTCGATGCGCTTGTCGTCGCGTGCTTGAAAGGCGATTTCTTCAACGACTTCGTGGATGTATTGCGGCATTTCCACGCGGCGCTTGCCATCCCGGCGCATCCAGGCTTCCTGGCGGGTAATGGAGAGCCCTTCGGCTAGCGTGGCGGGATAGTGCGTGCGGATTTCCGAGCCGATGCGATCCTTGAGAGGAGTGATAATTTTTCCTCGTGCCGTGTAGTCCTCCGGATTTGCCGTAAAAACCAGCAGAACATCGAGCGCGAGACGGACCGGGTAACCTTTAATCTGAACGTCGCCCTCCTGCATGATGTTGAATAGTCCCACTTGGATCTTCCCTGCGAGGTCGGGCAACTCGTTGATTGCGAAAATGCCGCGATTGGCGCGCGGCAGCAGGCCATAGTGAATGGTCAGCTCGTCGGAAAGGTTGCGGCCGCCGCGTGCGGCTTTGATCGGGTCGACATCGCCGATCATGTCCGCGATCGTCACGTCCGGCGTGGCAAGCTTTTCGACATAGCGATGATTTCGCTTGAGCCACGCGATTGGCGTGGCATCGCCCTCGCCAGAAATGCGTTCGCGGCACGTCCGGCAAAGTGGGTGGTAAGGATCATCGTGAATCTCGCAGCCTTCGATATAAGGGACTTCGGGATCGAGAAAATTCACCAGCGAACGGATGATTCGCGACTTGGCTTGTCCACGGAGCCCAAGAAGAATGAAATGGTGGCGCGAGAGGAGCGCATTGACGATTTGCGGCACGACCGTATCGTCATAGCCGTGAACTCCGGGGAACAGGGGTTCGTCCTTCTCCATTCGCGTGAGAAGGTTTTCGCGCACCTCTTGGCGGACGCTGCGTTCGGCGACGGCGTCTTCCGACCAACGGCTTCGGCGAAGCTCGCCTAGAGTCTTCGGCAAAGAACTCATCAGGTCCCCCAGTCTCCGGGAAGCAACCTGCCGGAGCGACGCGCAGTAACGCGCGATGAGAGTTCATTATAGAAGAATGCAGAGGCGTGCGAAACAGACTCCGGAAAGCGGTTCACAGGGCTCCAGCGAAAATCCGGAATTGAGTACCATTTGTTCTCGCATCTCTCGCTTGGATGCGGTCGGAGGCATTTGCGTCTGGGTAGTTTGAAGAGGAACGGACGACACCTAATTTAGAGGGTGGCCGTTGCCGCCCGCTGCCCTGCGGACCCTGTTGCGTTCGACCAATTGAGGAGTCAGGCGTTCCATGCGAGTTTGCAGGAACTTGCGGCGGTCGTGCTCGCTGCGCGCTTCCAACAAATGCTGCTTTTCGACAAGTTCGAGCGGAAGGAGGGCCGCAAGGCGGTAGCTGAGTGGAACCGAATCGTCGGTAGCGGGAGCGGGCCAGTGCTGGCCAAAGAGCAGAATGTGGCAGTGGTTGAACTGTTCGACCACTGCGGATCGTTCGTCATGATCCTCGGTATGGAGAGAGTCTTTGGGATATTCGACTCTCGCTTCGTAGTACTGCTCGGAATCGAATAACCCCTGGACCGAAAAAACGGTGTGTCCGACGGTGAGGATGTCCATGCGGCCATCGGGATATTCCTGAATTTTCTTGGTGATTTCGGCGGTCGTGCCGACGGTGGCGATGCCTTTTTCCGTGGCGAGAATTACGCCAAATCGAAGTGCTTCCCCAAGGCAGTGGCGCACCATCCGCTTGTAACGCGGCTCAAAAATGTGGAGCGGAAGCGGCATGCCGGGGAAGAGAACCACGTTCAAGGGGAAGATGGGAATTCGAGTCGGGAGTTCCATAGGTGCGATCTTGATTGCGCCGCTTAGCGCAGAAGGGTCAGGGCCGCCTGCATTTCGTCGCGGGCATGCATGTCCCCAGCCTGTGAGGCCACGACAATGCCATCGGACAGGAGTTTCCTCGCTTCGTCCTCGCGCCCGATGCGAGCGAGGAACTGGCCGTATTGGAAATAACCGGCAACGTAGCCGGGATGAGAAACCAAGAGCTTGGTGAAATGTTCGACGGCAGAATCGTTGTCGCCAAGCTTCACACATTCAAGAGCGAGGCCGTACCGGGCAAAAGCATCGTCCGGTTTTTGGGCGACAAAGGCTTCCAGCATTTCGCGGCGGGATTTCTGAGTTTGAGGCATTGGGTCGACAGGCGATATTATATCGGGCGGCGCGAGGCCGGCCAAGAGCGAGGCGCGTGCACAGGAGAGTTTTCTCGACTATGGCAAAACATTCAACGGCTCAGACGAAAGGCAAGGCCACAAAATCGAAAGAGCCGGAACTCCATGCAGAAGGGGCCGGAGAGAAGCAAGGAAAGCCGGTAACCGCGTCGATCTCAGAGATCGTCGAAATCGTGCTGCCTAACGATGCCAACCTGCTTGGAAACATGCTGGGAGGACGCGTGATGCACTTGATCGACATTGCCGGCGCGCTGGCGGCATCGCGTCATTCGAACTGCCCTGTGGTCACCGCGTCGGTTGACTATTTGGATTTCCGGTTTCCCATACGGGTTGGCGAGTGGATTGTGCTGAAATCGAGCGTCAACCGCGTGTTTCATTCTTCGATGGAAGTAGGAGTAAAGGTGTTCGCAGAAAACACGCTGACAGGCGAGCGACGGCATACGAGCACAGCCTATGTGACCTATGTGGCTGTGGACATGAATCAAAAACCATGTTCGGTGACGCCGTTGATTGTCGAGACCGAGGAAGAGAAGCGGCGATTTCGTGAAGCGAGGGAGAGGCGGCAACACCGGCTGGAGGTCCGTTACAAAGAGACGCTCAAGGACTGAGGCTGCGCGTCACGGTCACGCACGCGTTCCTTGCGACAGGAAATCCCGCACGGCTTCTGCAGTGCGAAATCCCTGGTCAACGCATTTGCCGATCGCCGGACCCTCTAAATAGTTACCTCCAAAGAAAATTCCGGGAGTTTCACGCTCGCCGCTACGGAGTTCTTCGACAGCGTGATGGTGGCCAAGATTGTATTGGGGCAGGGCCCGGGAGTAGGTCCAAACTTCGGAGGTCAGCGGCTTCCCCTCAATTCCAAGGATTTTCGCGTTGTCCTCGCGGGCGGCGGCGGCGATATCCTCGCGGGACTTTGAAACCATCTCGAGGTCTGCGGCTCCGCCGAGAAAGGAAGTGATGACGACTTTGTCGTGCGGCGCGCGGCCCGGAAAAAGTGAAGTGTTCCAAACGGTTCCGAGAATCCGTGTCTTTTCTTTACGCGGGACAAGGAAGCCAAAGCCGTCGAGAGCGTTCCTGACTTTTGTCCGATCGTAGGCGGCGGCGACCACCGCGACGGGAGCATAGGCAATTCCGGACAGTGTCATTCCTACGCGCGAAGAAACAGACGCCAAGAGCTGAGCGGCAACGTATGCGGGTGTGCACAAGACAACAGCTGAGGCGCGCCGCACTTCTTCTTGTCCGAGTGTTTGTGCATGCACTTCATATGCGCCGCCCGGCCCGGCGGCTCGACGGACCGAGAGGACGGCGCTGCCAGTCTGCAGAGCGTCGCCGAGAGAATTGGCGATGGCGCGAGGCAGCGTCGCTACTCCGCGCCGAAAGGAGCAAAGCGGCGGAGGCCCCTTTATACCCGTCTTCTTGCCCCGAGACTTCATGGCGCCCCGCAGGACGCTCCCATACTCCCGCTCCCATTGTTCGAGCGAGGGGAAGGCCGCTTTTAGGCTGAGTGTTTCGGGGTCGCCGGCATATACGCCAGAAACGAAAGGCGAGACGAGATACTCCAGAATTTCGTGTCCAAATTTCCGGCGGACAAAGTCCGCGACGGATTCTTCGTGGCCGGGGGGGCTCGTTCTTCGAAACGGCTCGCTGGCAAGTTTCCAGCGCGAGCCGGGGCTCAGAAGAGAAGAAGTCAGAAGAGCTTGGGGAGACATGGGAATCTGCTTGAGGCGCCCCTTCTGGAGAACGTAGCGCGGAGCTTGCGGATCCGCTTTGACGAGTTCGCCGGAAATTTCTAGTTCGTTGATCAAGCCTTCAAGAGTTTCGGTTCCTTGGAAGCTCTGTGGCCCTCCCTCGAAGAGGAAGCCATCGCGCTCGACGCTGTTCAAGAGCCCGCCGGGACGGGCCGAACTTTCAAGCAGGACGACGGGAACTTTTAACTGGCGCAGATAATAGGCGCATGAAAGCCCGGAAATTCCGGCGCCAATGACGACGACTTGAGGAGCATCTGTCATCAGGGAAGAGACCTCTCCACGTCTCTGAGAAGAGTGGCGTCTGGCACGTTAGCCGTTTTCGCACGCAGGAGTCGAAGCAATGACGTTCACACGTTTGACCGGGATCGAGTTTTTCAGAAGCGCCACGCATCCCGTCTGGCAATCATTCATTTCCAACGCGCGGAGCGGATTGCTTCGTCATGGCTTGCTGGCCCGCTTCTACAAACGCGCGCGCGTTGGCGACAGGAGTTGTAGGCAAAATGCCGTGGCCGAGGTTCAGAATGTGCCCTTGCCCACCCGTCTTTTCAACTGCAGCTTGCACCGCTTGGCGAACCATGGACTCGTCCTGTAGAAGAATGGACGGGTCAACGTTCCCCTGCAAAGCTACGCGGCGGCCAATTCTCTGCCGCGCCTGCGCGAGATCGGTCATCCAATCAACGCTTAGCACTTCCGCACCAGACTCGGACATACTTTCGAGGTGAATGCTTGAGCCCTTCGCAAATAGAATTTTCGGGGCGCCCGGGCGCGAGAGAGAGTCAAAGACATGGCGTATCGAAGGAAGTTCGTATTGTCGAAATTCTTCGTGTGACAGTTCACTTGCCCATGTATCAAAGAGTTGAACCACAGATGCTCCCGCATCAACCTGGGCCCGCAGATAGGCGGCAGTCGAGCGGGCAATTTTGCCAAGCAACTCAGAAATCATTGCGGGTTCTTCGCGCAAAGCCGCTTTGGCGCGAGACACGTCGCCGCGCGTTTTTCCCTCGATCATATAGCAGGCGAGAGTCCAGGGGGCCGCAGCAAAGCCGATAACGGGCACCTCGGGGCCGACTTCCGCACAAATCGTTCGAATTGCGTCGCTGACAAAACGTGTCTCGACGTTTGGATCGAAATCTCTCAAACGAAGAACGTCTGCAAAGTTGCGGATCGGATCGGAAAGTACAGGGCCAGAATCTGGGACATCGAGCGGCATTCCCATCGCTTCAGCAACAATCAGAATGTCTGAGAAGACGATAATTGCGTCGACTCCGACTAGCCTGAAGGGCTGAATGGAAACTTCAGCAGCAAGCTCAGGTGTTTTGCAAATTTCAAGAAATGAGTGTCTTGCACGAACGGCTTGATATTCGGGGAGATAGCGTCCGGCTTGGCGCATCATCCAGACGGGCACGCGATCAACCGGCTCAAAGCGGCAGGCCCGGAGAAGTCGTTCCTTCGCGGTCGCGCAAGTAAGTTGCTTGGAGGCCATCTAGCTATACTTATCATAGCAGAGGGAAAGTGCGGAGAATCTCACGCGCTCAATCTCCGGGTGTGAGGCGCCGGTGCGTCCATAGGAAACAAGGATATAATGTGGGTTTGCCGAAGGGGTGTCGCAGCTGATGATGCTTTTCCTGTACGTGGCAGCCGTGGGGCTCTACGCTCTCAGCTTCCTATGCTACGCGCGGATTTTGTATGCGCCACAGGTGGCACTGGGAAGACTGGCGTCGGTGCTCCTATGCCTCGGGATCATCGTCCAGTATCTGGAGTTACTGGCCCGCGCGAAGGCAGCGAATTCCATACCGTACGACGACTTGTACGGCTCTATGTCATTGTTCGCTTGGCTTTTGGGGGTCACGTATCTCGGGCTTGAACTCTTTCACCGCGAGCGCTCGGTTGGCGCCTTTGTCACGCTAGGCCTTGTTGTCTGGATGGTAGTGCTGCGCTTTTTTGCCACGCCGGCCCTCCCCAATCCTGAACTTCCCCGCGGTTCGCTTTTTGCCTTTCATGTGACGCTGAACACATGGTCTTATGCGGCCTTCGCGCTATCTTTCATCTTGAGTGTGATCTATCTCATTCAAGATCGGATGCTGCGTTCGCGGCGGATGGCTACGCCTTCGTGGCGTTTCCCGGCGTTGGACGTTCTGGATCGCATGGCGCGGAGCAGTGTATATATTGGCCTGATTGCGCTGGCTCTTGGCGTGGCTATGGGACTGGACTACGCCTGGCACGAGACGGGGGCCCGGGTGCTCTACGATCCGAAGGTGGTGGTCACGGCGTTCATCCTGGTGGCCTATGTCGTCTACTTGAGGGTGTCGAGGATATCAAGCTGGAGAGGTCCGCGAGCTGCCCTTTTGTGCGCGTTCAACTTCGCTCTGGTGTTGTTTAGTTATACGTTCGTGAATCTCTATTTGACGAAATTTCATCACTTTTACTAATGGCCGCAATTACTGAAACAGACCGCCCTGGAGCTATTCGCGTCCGCATTGCGCTCATCGGGTGCAATCATGTGACGGCTCCGGTGGAACTGCGCGAGCGCATCGCCTTTACGCCAGAGCAGGCTCTTGCGGCGGCGGACGAATTGCGCCGGCAAGGAATTCTGGAGGAAGCGGTTGTGTTGTCTACCTGCAACCGGAGTGAGCTTTATGGGGTTCCCGGTGAAGCAAGCATGGCGGCCCCGGAAGCCATGCAGGATTTCTTCCTCTCCTTTCACGGACTGTCGAGCAGGGAACTTGATGGACGCTTCTACCGCTGGATGGGCACGGACGCCGTGCGACATCTGTTCCGTGTGTCGGCAGGGCTCGATTCAATGCTCCTCGGCGAAGCGGAAATTCTGGGACAGTTGAAGACCACCTACAACCAGGCGCTCGACCACGGCGCTACGGGTCCTATCCTCAACAGAATGTTTCAGGGGGCGCTTGAAGTCGGCAAGCGAGTGCGCGCGGAAACCGAAGTGGGCGCACGGCCGATGTCAGTGGCTCTCGCGGGAGTCAAATTGGCAGAGCGCGTGTTCGGCAGCTTAAAGGGACGATCGGCGCTCTGCCTAGGCGCGGGGGCAGTTTCCGATCAAGTGGTAGAACACCTGCGGAGCCGGGGTATCGGCAACTTGAAAATTGTAAACCGCACATTTGACAGGGCAGCAGAGCTTGCGGGACGAGCGGGTGGAGAGGTTGCTCCTTGGGAAGCTTTAGAATCCGTGCTGACCGCGCCTGACATTCTGGTGGCTTCGGTGAGTGCGAGAGAGCCAGTCTTGACCCGCGCTATGCTAGAGCGAGTTCTGGAAGCGAGGAATGGGAAGCCGGTGTTCGTGGTGGATTTGGGCGTTCCACGCAACGTGGCACCCGATGCCGCCGGGCTCTACAACTTGTATCTCTATAACATCGACGACCTCGGAGAGATCGTCGAGCAGAATAAGAAAGCTCGTGAAGCAGAAATACCTCGCGCCGAGAGCCTGATCGAAGAACATGTGGCGCGTTTCGAAACCTGGCGCATGGCTCTCGAAGCAAGTTCGATTGTGGATGACCTGCGGGAACGCTTTCACAGCCAGCGCGAGGCCTTGCTGGAAGAAAAGCTGAAAGACATGCCGGAAGTGTCGCCGGATGAGAGGAAGCGGATCGCGCATATCACGGAAGAGCTAATCGAACGCGTCTTGGAACAGCCGGGAGCGCGCTCGCGGCAGGGTGGCGTGATGCGCGGGCGCCTGGGCGCGCTCGAGGCGCTACGGCATCTCTTCGGGTTGGATGAGGGAAAGCATTGATGCCGCTCCGCATCGGCACGCGCGGCTCGGCCCTCGCTTTGTGGCAAGCGAATCACTTGCGTGAGAAGCTTGCGAGGCGCGCGGGGCTTGAATCTGAACTAGTGATCCTGAAGAGTGCAGGCGATCGGTTCGCGGGCGCGGGAATCGAGCAACTTGGGATCGTCGGAGTCTTCACGAAAGAACTTGAGGACGCTCTCTGCTCGGGCCAAATAGACCTTGCAATCCACAGCATGAAGGATGTTCCGACGGAGTTTTCTCCTGCTTGTGAAGTTCGTGTGGTGTTCGAGCGAGAAGATCCGCGCGACGCCTTGATCACGCGCCAGGGAGAAAAGTTGTCAGGCTTGCCTGCCGGAGCACGTATTGGAACCAGCAGCTTGCGGCGCGCTTCTCAACTACGCGCGTACCGGCCGGATTTTCAGATCGTCGAGATGCGCGGAAATGTGGACACGAGATTGAGAAAGCTTGACGCCGGAGACTGCGAGGCGCTGGTTTTAGCTGTGGCGGGGCTCACGCGGCTCGGATTTGCGGAAAGGATCGCGGAGATATTGCCGCCAGAGGTGATGCTTTCCGCCGTTAGTCAAGGCGCTCTGGGAGTCGAATTTTTGGCGACGAGAGTAGAAGAATTCAGATTTCTCGACCGGCTCACAGATCGAAAAACAACGTTGGCCGTCGCCGTAGAGCGGGCGTTTCAGCAGAGGATGCAAGGCGGCTGCCGCGTTCCGTTGGGGGCCTGGGCGAGGCTCGAAGGAGACACCTTGGTAGTTGACGCCTGCGTCCTATCGTTGGATGGCTCGCAGTCGATTCGGCGGCGGAAACGGCTTGATGGGACTCCGGAACTTGAATCTGCGAAGGAACTGGGCCGTGCCTTGGGAGACGAGATGGCAGCCGCAGGCGGGACCGAAATTTTGCGCTCCGCGAGAGATGTGGAATCTGCTCCGAACGGAATAAGCGAATACCAGGCTCTTGCCGGCAAGCGCATCTTGATCACTCGGGCGCCGGAGCATTCGGACGAGTGGACAGAAGCGCTTACGGCGGTCGGGGCAGAGATAATTTCGCTTCCCATGGTTCGATTTGTCGGCGCGAAAGATACCAAGCGCCTCGATGATGCGATTATGAACGTTCGCGGGTTCGACTGGATTTTGCTTACAAGCCGCGTGGCGGCGCAGTTTTATACCTTGCGCAGCAGAGAATTGGGTGGGAAGCCTTACCCGCAGAGAACCGAAGTGCAGCCACGAACGAAAATTGCTGTTGTGGGTCAAGGCACGGCAAAGGCGGCAGAGAGCGAAGGGTTGGCCGTGGACTATGTCGCGACGACAGAGAGAGGTGAAGGGTTAGCCCGCGAATTAGCCCCTTCAATGAGGGGGCAAAAGATCCTATTGCCTCACAGCAACTTGGGTGGGGCGTCGCTCGCAAAAACCCTTGCCGAAGCGGGCGCGAATGTCACTTCCGTCTCGGCCTATGATACTTTGCCGCCGGAAAGCGTCGATCCGGATATCTTGAAACAAATCCGCGCCGGCGCTGTGGATGTGGTGGTCTTTGCCAGCCCCTCAGCTTTCAAGAATTTCTCGGCGTATTTCGCTGTGAATGTGCTAAAGGCGTTGGCGAGCAGAACATCGTTCGCTGCAATCGGGCCCACAACAAGGCGGGCAATCGAGGGGCAGGGAATCGCGGTGTCAATCGAACCACAGGACACCTCCAAAGGCAGCCTTGTGCGGGCAATCGTTGAACATTTTCGAGCGGCCGCCGAACCCGCGAGGGTGCAATGAATTTTCCAACGCGACGTCCACGCCGGCTAAGGCGCACGGAAGCAATTCGCGGCTTCGTGCGGGAAACACGGCTTTCTACAGAAGGGTTTCTGTACCCGATGTTTGCATGTCCCGGGACCAAGATCCGGGCGGAAGTCTCGTCGATGCCGGGCATCTATCAGCAGTCTGTCGACAACATTGTCGAAGAGTGCCGTGAGGTGGAGGGCCTGGGAATTCCGGGTGTCATATTGTTCGGACTGCCGGAACACAAGGATGAGACAGGCTCGGAGGCTTCCAGCGCGCAGGGCGCTGTCCAGAGGGCCGTCGAAGCGATACGCAAGGCGAAAGTGGATCTCCTCGTCGTCACGGATGTTTGCCTATGCGAATACACGAGCCACGGGCATTGCGGCGTTTTGGAAGGGCAAGAGGTAGTGAACGATGAGACCGTGAAGCTTCTGGCCGACGCGGCGCTTTCCCACGCGCGAGCTGGCGCAGACATTGTGGCGCCATCGGACATGATGGACGGGCGTGTGGGCGCTATCCGGCGCAGGCTCGATGAAAACGGTTTCTCCGACGTAGCGATCCTTTCCTACGCTGCAAAATACTGCTCCGGCTTTTACGGACCCTTTCGCGAGGCGGCGCAGTCTGCACCACAATTCGGCGATCGGCGAAGTTATCAAATGGACCCGGCAAATGCGCGGGAAGCGTTGATGGAGGTGGCGCAGGATCTGGAGGAAGGCGCTGACATGATCATGGTCAAGCCTGCGATTCCGTATCTGGATATCGTGCAGCGAGTGCGCGAGAAGTTCGACGTGCCCGTCGCCGCTTACAACGTGAGCGGTGAATACTCGATGGTGAAGGCTGCCGCGCGAAACGGTTGGATCGACGAGCAGCGCGTCGTACTGGAGATTTTGACCAGCATTCAGAGAGCCGGCGCTTCGATCGTCCTGACATACCACGCGAAGGACGCGGCCCGCTGGTTGAAGCGGTGCTAAGTTTCAACAACTAAGATTAAAGAAGGGACAGGCTGAGATGGCGGCGAAACCCAGACCCCGTACCACGTCGGTCTTTGAACGCGGCAAGGAAGTTCTGGTGGGCGGCGTGAACAGTCCGGTTCGGGCGTTTCGCGCTGTTGGCGGGACCCCTTTGGTGATTGAAAAAGCTTTCGGATCGCGGCTCACAGATGTGGATGGCAACGAATACATCGACTATGTTTGCTCCTGGGGGGCGCAGATTCTGGGACATTCGCATCCGGATATTGTCGCGGCCGTCCAGCAGGAAGCCATAAAAGGAACCAGCTATGGGATGACGTCGCCGCTCGAGGTGGAACTGGCGTTGCAGATTCGACGCGCGGTTCCGTCGATGCAGCGCGTGCGGTTCGTGAACTCCGGCACAGAGGCGACGATGTCTGCGGTGCGGGCCGCCCGCGGGTTTACCAAGCGCGATCTGATACTGAAATTTGACGGCGCATATCATGGCCACGCGGATCAGTTCCTCGTAGACGCGGGATCGGGCCTGGCGACGCTCGGCATCCATTCGAGCCCGGGAGTCCCGGCTTCACTCGCAAAGCTGACGTTGACGGCTCCTTATAACGACCTGGATTCCGTTGCGGCTATTTTCAGGGAGCACGCCGGAAAGATAGCGGCCATCATCGTCGAGCCGATTGCCGCCAATATGGGCGTCGCTCCTCCGCTCGGGCCCTTCCTGACGGGTCTTCGCGAGATCACCGAAGCGGACAAGTCTCTTCTTATCTTCGACGAGGTGATTACAGGATTCCGCATTGATCGCGGCGGCGCTCAGGGGCTCTTTGGGATTCAGCCTGACCTGACTACTCTGGGGAAGATCATTGGAGGCGGCCTTCCGGTAGCAGCTTACGGCGGACGGTCGGACATCATGGAACTCGTCGCACCAGTGGGTCCTGTCTACCAGGCCGGGACTCTTTCGGGGAATCCGCTAGCGATGCGGGCGGGCCTTGCCATGCTTGGCAAGCTTGAGGCACCTGGCTTCTATGAGGAATTGAATTCGAAGGCCGAGAGACTGGCCGAAGGACTGCGAGCCGCGCTGAGGGATTCGATGATTCCCGGGCAAGTAAACGTCGCAGGCTCGCTGCTGACGCTTTTCTTTACCGCATCGCCTGTGCGGGATTATACAGACGCCAAGAAGTCCGACACGACTCGGTTTGCCGCCTTTTTTACGGAAATGCTCAGTCGCGGAATCCTGCTCCCCCCCTCCCAATTCGAAGCTCTGTTTGTTTCAGCCGCACATACGGACGCCGACATTGAGCAGACGCTTGAAGCCGCTCGCCAAAGTTTGCTGGCCATGCGAGGCGCGTTCGCTGCTCGAGCTGACTAGCTCCTTCCAGGTCAATAACTTGGGATCGAGCGTGGGAAAAATTTTGGCACTTATGGCTATTGCATTTCCCTTCAAATAGTACCCAACCGGCACCGACGCCTCGCAACCAACAATTAGTCCACTGATTCTGCAAGAGTTACGCCACGGCCCTCTTGGCTCACCTGTTGCAAACCACAAACCCAGCTGGAGCCCCTCTCAGGAGAGCTAGATGGTATTGGCGTGCGCTCTTTTGCTGTTCCAGGTATCTGCGATACCCCAAGTTGCAACACAGCCTCCCTCCAACCCTGAGGCAGATTCCGGGGCAGGCGTGACTGCCACAGCTACTCCCGGTAGCGAGACTCCGGCAGTCGCATCAAGTTCCGACACCAACGCCCATGCAACCACGGTGAATGCTCCCGCTCCTTCGGTTCCGAACACACGTTCCCCAGGAGGAATTCAGCCCTCATCTACAGATGGGCCGAATGTGAACGAGGCGTCGTTAGAGCCGGGGCAATTGGAGCAAAGCCTATCGACGGTCCGGGTTCCTGACCTCAACAGTGTTCGATCACACCGCATCGAAGAAGCGCGCGTACCTTCGCGGCGCTCTTGGCTTGTGCTGGCATTCGCCGAGCATTCGGCGGCGGCTTTCGATGCCTATTCGACGCGGCTGGCCGTCTCTCGCGGGGCGGTCGAGCAGGATCCTCTGATGCGTCCCTTTGCTCATTCGGACGCAATCTACGCAGCTTCGCAGGTGGGGCCGTTGCTGTTCGACTACGTCGCGCGCCGGATGCAGAGAAGCGATAATCTGACTTTGCGGCGTTTCTGGTGGCTCCCGCAGTCAGTCAGTACCGGAGTTTCCCTTTTCGCGGGAGTGCACAATATCCACGTAGCAAACTCGCTGACGAAGTAGGTTTCGGAGGCAGAAAGTCGCCTCGTAGAGGCGGGAGTTTCTCGCTACTGCGCCGTTCAATCAGGAAGACGTTCCCTCAAGGGTAGAAGCCAGTAATGCCGCCTCCGGTTCTAGGACCTCCTTCGTCCTGAGCCGATACCAGCAAAAGATCAGCCCAAAGGAAAACAGGAGGATGAGTGTAGAAATCGCATTGATTTCGGGAGTGATTCCCCGGCGCAAGCGCGACCAGATCTCCATGGGGAGCGTGTTTTCTCGCCCCATAAGAAAGAAACTGACTGCGATCTCATCGAATGACAAAGTGAAGATCAAGAGGGCAGCAGCGATGATAGACACGCGCAAATTGGGAAACGTCACGCGCCAGAATGTCTTCCAATGATTCGCTCCGAGGTCGAGAGACGCCTCTTCCTGCCTTCGGTCGAATTTCTGAAGACCGGCGAAAATCTCCGTGGTCGCTACGGAAATCAAGGCGGTTCCGTGTCCGAGTGTAACCGCCAAGAGGCTCGGATGAATTCCCACTTGCACAAAGAAAATCAAGAGGGAGAGTCCGGTGATAATGCCGGGCAGGATCAGGGGTAAGAGTACGAGCCGCCGGAAGAGCGATTTCCCCGGAAACTCAGCCCGGTCGAGCGCAAGAGCGGCGGGCAAGCCGAGCGTGAGAGAAATCGCGACGCCTGCAATTGCTACGATGAGGCTGTTCAACACCGAGTTCCAAAGTTCCTCGTCGGAGAACAATTGACCATACCAACTGAGACTCCAATGTTGAGGAGGGAATCCTCCTACGCCGCTGCCGCTGAAGGAATAGACGATCAGTGTAAGAATCGGCAGGTAAAGAAATGCGAAGACGAGGATCGTGTACGCACGAAGAAGCCTTCCGCTCTGAGGAGTGTTTTTTCTCATGAGAATGAGAGCTTTTTTTCGAGCCGTTCCGTGAGGAATAGAAGGCCAACAACAAGAAGCAACATGCACAGCGAGATGGCGGCGCCGAGCGGCCAATTGTAGGCCGCACCGAATTCGCTCGCGACGATATTCGAGATCATGATGCCGCTGGGACCGCCGACCAGGAGCGGGGCGAGAAAATCTCCGAGAGAAAGTACAAACGCGAAAGTCGCTCCCGCAACGATTCCCGGCAAGGAAAGAGGAAGGATGATGCGCCGGAACGTCTTCCAGGGCGAAGCTCCTAAATCGTGCGACGCTTCCAGCAGATTTCGGGGAATGTGTTCAAGAGAGGCATATATAGGTAGGAATGTGAAGGGAGTGTAGATATGCGTAAGCATCAACACCACGGCAAAAGGGCTGTAGAGAAGGAAGCTGAGTGGGACAAACGTAACCTGCCACGTGTGTGTCCATGCGTGCAGAGCGAGGAATGCGTTCATGTGATTCTGAAGAAGTAGAAGCGCCCCACTGATGTGCAGGAAGTTCAGCACTCCATTCAGCACTCCGTCGGTCCCGAGGATCGTCTTCCAAGCGTAGCCGCGAACCAGATAGCTGGCCCACAAGGGAATGATTACGAGCAGGTAGAGCAGGTCGCGGCGCTTGGCTGCGTGAAAGGACAGATAGTACGCAACCGGATAGCCGAGCAGGAGCGCCAGGATTGTGACCGAGCCGGCGATCCGCATGGAACGCAGTAAAGTCTCTGCATACACCGGTTGGCGAAGCAGCTCGGCGTAGTTTCCCAGACTCCAATTACGAATGATAACCTCGGAGGGACTAACTGACCAGAAGCTGTAGCAGAACAAGACTGCGTAGGGGACAAGCAGAAAGAGCACGACCCAGAAGAGCGGAGGGATCGTGACACCGGCCTTGTAGATTCGCGAGTACATCACTCTTCTCCGGCATCCCGCACAAGGACCGTATCGGCAGGGTGAAATTCGAATTCGTAGGAGCCCGAAAGAGGGCCGGGGTTCGGTAGCCGCGCGCGGAGCGCCTGTCCATTGCCACAAATGATTGTTAGTAGGTCCGTCGCACCGCCGAACGTTTGCTGTTCAACACGCGCGTGGAAGCGGGCAGCGGAAGCGTTTGCGCCGATTGCCGCCGTTGTGGAGGAAACAATACGAATATCGTCCGGTCGTAGAGAGAATAGGGCAGGCCCGGGACGAGCAGATGTCTGCCACACCAGAGCACCGCATGTGGCGGTTCCGTCGCGCACTTCAGCCCGCAGCAGATTGGTTTGGCCAATGAACCGAGCGACGTAGGAAGTCTCCGGACGCGAGTAAATCTCGCGCGGCGATGCGACTTGTTCGAGCGACCCGTCCCGAAGCAGCGCGATGCGGTCCGAAAGGGCCATCGCTTCTTCCTGGTCGTGGGTAACGAAGATGAACGTAATCCCGACCTCCCGCTGTAGGGCCTTCAATTCGACATGCATCTGCTTGCGCAGGTTCGCGTCAAGTGCTGAAAGCGGTTCATCGAGCAGCAGAAGGCGGGGGCGATTGACAAGTGCTCGTGCTAGGGCGACTCGTTGTTGTTGCCCGCCGCTGAGACGGGCGGGCGCTGATCCTGCGTACTCCATCATCCGCACCATGCCGAGCGCCTGTTGCACACGGTCAGGGATTTCCGATTTTGCGACGCCTTGCGCGCGAAGGCCGTAGGCCACGTTGTCAAAAACCGAGAGATGAGGGAAAAGCGCGTAGCTTTGGAAGACAGTGTTCACCGGGCGCAGGTAGGGAGGCAATATATCGAGCCGCTGGTCGCCCATCCAGATTTCGCCGTGATTTGGACCCTCAAATCCAGCGATCAAGCGCAGAAGAGTTGTCTTGCCTGAGCCGCTTTCACCGAGAATTGTGAGGAACTCTCCGCTCGCCACATCAAGCGACACTCCTTGGAGGACTTTTCGAGCCCCGAAATTCTTCACGACGTTTCGGATTGAAAGCAGTGTGTCGGGCAAAGAGCTATCGCCAGGAGATGTCGCACCGGCTGGGTTGGCGGTCAATTGTTTCTCGCAGGCAGGCTGAGTTGATGCGGCAGATTTGCCGCAGGTCGGGCGGGGGAGCGACCACCGGCCGTCATTGCGCCGCCTTCACTTCGTTCCAGATTTCGTTGTATTTTTCGCGGCGGGGGACTTGTTGCCAAAAATAGATGTGAGTCATGTAGGCGTCGACATCGTCGAGGTGCAGCGCCTTTTTCTGGTCTTCGGTCATGAACTGAGCGGTTAGGGGATTAGCGGGGTCGTAGCCGGTGATGTCGGCGACTGCTTTCTGCGTCTTTGGTTCAATCATGTATTCGAGAAATTCCGTCGCAAGCTCCTTCTGAGTGCTTGCTGAGGTAATCATCAGGTGATCGATCCAGCCTGTTGTGTTTTCCCTGGGAATGGTCTCGCCGATCGGAAAATGCGCCTGGCGAAGCTGGTTGGTCATCAGGGGCCAGCCCATGGCTGCGACAATTTCGTGGTTTTCAAATAGGTTAGTCAGCTCTCCGCCAGTGGTCCACATCTTTCGGATGTTCGGTTTCAATTCAATGAGCTTCTTCTTGACGTTTTCCAACTCCTCGTCCGTCAGGTTATAGATGTGGCTTGGATCGGGCTTGTCATATCCCAGGATTTGCGCGGTCATGTAAATGGTGGAAAGCTCATCCCAAACGGAAATTTTATCCCTCAATTTCGGATCCCATAAGGCGGTCCACGAGTCGGGAGCCTTCGGGAAGGCAGTTGTGTCGTACAGCAGTGGATTGGGTCCCCAGGTAAACGGCACACCATAGACTTGGCCGTTGGCGTGGACCAACGGCATGTCGCGCAGCGTTTCGGAGAGCTGAGAGTAGGAGGGAATCTTCGAGAGGTCGAGCGGCGCGGCAAGACCGGCCGTCGAAATCATGGTTGCCACGTCGCTCGATGGCGAAATGATGTCGTAATTTCCTGCGGCGCCCCCGCGCAGTTTTGCCACCAACTCGTCGCTTGATCCCATATAAGACGCTACGACGTGGCAGTGGTGCGACTGTTCAAAACCACGGACGAATGATGGATCGGCATAACCCTCCCACACGAGCAGACTGAGTGTGGGCGTCCGTTCGCCGCAACTGTTTATAGCAAAGAGAGCGCAGATCAATAGGAAGAGGGCAGACACCCGCATGGTCATCGTTGAGTTCCTCGCAGAGGCCGGCGCTTCGCGCCCCGTACGACTATGCCTCAATTCTCCGCCTTCCATCTTGGGACTGTCCAAGATCAAAACGTCGGCGGCGTATTGATCCACAAGACCTGTGTTTCCGTCTTTCCCGGATTTCGCCAGCGATGTTCCATGGTGCTCTGAAAATAATAGCTGTCTCCCTCTTCGAGCAGATGCGCCTGCCCGCCCTCCAGCGATATTTCCAGTTGTCCTTTGATGACGAACAAAAACTCCTCCCCCTCGTGCGCATAAGAAGACCCGCTGCCTGCCGAAGGAGCCAATCGGAAAAGATGCGGCTCCATTTGTGTGTTGCCCCAGGAAAGCAGCTCCATGCGTACGCCATCGCACGCTTCCAGCACTTTTCGTTCATGAGGCCGGACGACTCCCGGATTCGCTTCGGTGGGATCGAACAGCGTGAGTATGTTCACCATATAGAATCGCGCCAAACGGCGGAGTGTCGAAACCGACGCGGTCATTTGGCCTCGTTCGAGCGCGCTCAGAAATCCCACAGATACGTTGACGGCTGCTGCGACATGCGCCAACGACTCGCCGGCGCGTTGGCGAAGCTTTCGCAAGTGAGCACCAACGGAAGCCGGCTGAGTCGCTGCGGCTTTCGGAGAGAGCACGCCTTCTGCTTTCAGAAGGTGAGCAATCGCGGGTGCATTCATGCCGCGCGCGCGGCGCAGGAATTGTGCGCGCTTCAGGATGCGCACGTCATCTTGCGTGTAAACCCGGTAGCCGCTAGGCGTTCGTGATGGAAGCACAAGGCCAAGATTTTCCCAGGAGCGCAGAATCGACGGTGAAATTCCCACCAGGCGGGAGACGTCGCTGATGCGCAAGTATCTGTTGGCGCGCACGTGGACAGCAGACTTCGAACGGGTGGAGGACACCGGAGTTTCCCCTTGACATCCAAGAGGCCTTCTTCTAACGTTCGCGGATTATAGTAAGGTTTTTCGCGGGGTTGCAACCAAAAATTCCAGGGATGGCGTCAGGGGTGGCGCGAGTCTATCCAAAGGAGCGGATATGAGAGTGAGACGTTGGGGGTACGTCTGCCTGTTCGTTTTATCGCCTTTATGGGGCGCCAGCGCGGCTCTTGGACAAACGAACGGAGAAATTCGCGGCGTCGTCAACGATCCATCCGGCGCCACGATTCCCGGAGCCAGCGTCACTGCCACTCTCAACGGAACCCAAAGTTCCCGCACCGCCACCTCTGCCGCCGACGGAGCCTTTGATATCCCCGAAGTTGCTGTGGGCACTTACGACGTCACCGCCGAAGCGAAGGGGTTCAAGAAATTTGTGGCCCGTGGCGTTGTGGTTTCGATCGGCCATGTCAATTTCCTGACACTGACGCTTCAAATCGGGACAACTGAACAGACTGTAACCGTTGAAGCGAATGCTGTGCAGGTCGAAACAACCAGCACGCAGATCGGCGCGGTTATGTCGAGCCAGTCCATCCGCGAACTTCCTCTCTCCACGAGAAACGCTTATCAATTGTTGCAGCTTCAGCCCGGCGTGCAATCCCAATTGGGCTCAGATCTTTTCTTGGGCAGCAATAACCCCGGCGTCGTATCGGTGAATGGTGGTCGAGGGCGCTCCAACAATTACATGGTGAACGGAGGAGACGGCAACGATCTTTTTGTGAATGGGCCCGCCATCCAGCCATCGCCGGACGCGATTCAAGAGTTTCGCGTTATTACCAATACATTTGACGCCGAGTACGGCAGAAATTCAGGCTCCGTCGTTAACGTGGTGACGAAATCCGGAACCAATGAAGTCCACGGGGATATCTACGAGTTTTTCAGGAACGATGTTCTGAATACGCGAGGCTATTTCGACCCGACCGTGGCGGAATACCGGCAGAATCAGTTCGGAGGGACGATTGGCGGCCCCATTAAAAAAGATAAGACTTTCATTTTTGCATCCTATGAGGGGAACCGACGTATTCAAGGGACCTCTTCCGGCCTTGTTCTTCTCCCGTCATCGGATGAAGCAGGTGGAAATTTCGACCCTGCGAGCGCTTTTCAGGGCGCGGTGTTCGATCCCACATTTGCGACCCAACTGGCGAATCGAACGACAGGCAACACGGGCCGCACCTGCCAGCAAGCAGTAACCGCGGAAGGCGGAGGGCCCATTCAGCCAGGCGCAACGTACGCGAGCATATTTCCTGGAAACGTTGTGCCGACGGAATGCTTTGATGCAACAGCGCTGGCTCTCTATAAGAATTACGTGGCTCCGTACGGTGCGGGTACGGTCAGTTATGTTCCCAATGAACAAGAATACGTGAACCAGTTTACGGTGCGCTTCGATCACAAGCTGACGAACACGCAACAGCTCTCCGTTTATTACTACTTCACTAACGACAGCGACACGGTGCCCTTCTCCGATTTTCAGGCGGCCGGCGCTAATCTGCCTGGTTTCGGGGCGTTGACGAGTACCAGAGCCCAGCAGTGGAACATTTCTCATACATGGACAATTGGCAGTTCAGCGGTCAATGAATTTCGGTTCAACTACTTCAGAGAAGGGGAGGGAAATACAAATCACCCTCTCAATACCCTCGCGAGTATCCATGACGCTTGTGGGTCTGCAGTACCTGCCTCGAATTGTTTTAACGATCCTGCAAATCCCTTACTGGGCATCACGACAAATATCCCAGGGCATATGGGCGTGCCGTTCGTCAGCGTTTCGGGGGGATTCGTTATTGGGAACAACTCAGAGGGTGAGTTACCTCAAGTAGGAAACACATTCCAGTGGACGGACAACTTCACAAAGACGTTCGGGAGTCACACTGTGAAGTTCGGTGGCGACGTTCGTCGAGCGCAATTCAACCAGTTTCTTTATTACAACATAAACGGAGCCTTCGATGTCATTGGCGGTAGCGGCGGGCCGAACGACCTGGGTTATAACGACAATGGCTATGCGGATTATTTCCTGGGAGTTCCCAATGCCTATTTACAGGGTGCAGCTCAAGGAGAATACGACCGCAACACAGCGCTTTATCTTTTCGCGCAAGACAGCTGGAAGCTCAAGTCGAACCTCACTTTGAATTATGGTCTGCGATGGGAGCTCAACACTCCGTACTACGATACGGAAAACAGACTTCAAACCTTCCGTCCAGGGCAAGCTACCACGCAGTATCCTTGCTGGATCTATACGGCTGGCTCCATCAACGCAGGAATTCCTCCTGGCGACTGCAGCGAAAACGGGCCGAATAATTCCGTGTTTCCGCTTGGACTCGTCTTCCCGGGGGATAAAGGCGTTCCGCGCGGTTTGACTTCCACGTACTACAAGGCGTTTGCCCCGCGAATCGGGCTCGCCTGGAGTCCCGGCTATACGGAAGGCTTCCTCGGAAAACTATTCGGAGGGCCTGGAAAGTCTTCCATTCGCGCTGGCTTTGGCATTTTTTACAATCCCATCGAACAGTTGGTGCTGGAACAGTTCAGCGCTGAGCCACCCTTTGGCGGCAGCTCTTTCTCGAGCTATCCGAATTTCAATCTGCCGTTCCTGCCCCAATCAAGCGATCCCACTACAGGTCCGTTTACTCCGAATCCGTTCCAAGGAATCATCCAGCAGACTCCCACAACGCCATGTCCGGATTCGGCAGGCCCTGCTGGCTGCGTAGACTGGGCTTCCTTCCGCCCACTTTTGCTCTATGGTGAGTTTGCTCCTCATCTAAGGACTCAATACGAAGAGCAATACAATCTCACCATCGAGCGGCAGTTGACGCCGACAATGCTATTCCGAGTTGCTTATGTGGGGACCCAGTCGCATCATTTGCTTGCGTCGCACGATTTGGATTACGGCTACCCCGATACCTGCAACGAGATAGCCGCAATTTCTGCCGCAAATCCCGCCAATGTGCTTTCCTACGCGGGAGGGCCTCAGACTTCCTGCGGACCGTTCGGCGCCGACTCCAGTTACTACATTCTTCCTGGAACGGTAATTCCTTCTTATTCTTCGCCACAGCAGCCCTTTCCGGTTGTGACGAGCACTTGCAATGGGTTGTTACTTCCTTATGGGTCGGTTGGAGGAAGTAATTGTGTTCCATCGGGTGCCACGGTTGGTCCCAACGGCCTGACGCTTGTCGGGCTGCGGAAGTATTCATCGCCGAATTGCAGTCCGGGGACAGGAGTCGGGTGCCCGCCCGATGGTGTTCCCGTGTTCAGCAACATCTTTGCGGAAGACACGATCGCGAATTCCAATTACAACGCCTTGCAGGTTTCCGTTGAAAAGAGCTACTCACACGGGCTGATGTTTCAAGCTTCTTATACGTACAGCAAAGCGATCGACCAGGGCGCTTCGTTTGAAAACGAGCTCAATCCGATCTATTACAACGCGACTCGAGGCGATTCACTCCTTGATGCAAAGCATCGCTTCGTGATCAGTCCTGTTTGGGACCTGCCCATTCCCAAGTTCGACGGATTTAAGGGAAAGGCTCTCGATGGTTGGGGCGCATCGGCGATCATCATTTACCAAAGCGGATTCCCGATTCGCTTTCAGGATGCGAATGACCAGGAATTGGCGAGCAGTTTTTTCTTTGAAGACGCAAACACGCCTTATGCGACGGCGCCTGTTCAGTTTCAGAATCCGAAAACCAACGGCGGAATCTGGTTTAACCCAAATAATTTCTGCGATGCGACCACTGGCACGCCATGCCCGCAGGTCCTCGGCACTTACGGCAATTCCCCTCATGCACTTTGCTGCGGCCCCGCAATTAGCAACACGGATTTGGTGATCTCCAAGAAGACTTCGATCTCCGAGCGATGGAACACCGAATTTCGCGCCGAATTTTACAACGCCTGGAACCATACGCAGTTTGCGAATCCCGACGGAAACTTTAGCGATGGAGCGGCTCCCTCCGGGACATTTGGCCTCATTCAAAAAACTCGTGAGGGGCCACGCGTAATGCAGTTTGCATTGAAATTCTTCTTCTAGGCGCAAGCACCAACCTTCTGGGCGAGGAGCGTCGAGCGTGAGGCTCCTTGCCTTGTTGCGCTAGAATGAATAAGTCGATTAGGTCCTGGGGATGAGATGAAGGTCACGGTATTAGGTGCTGGGTTGATGGGGCGGGCGGTGGTGCACGATCTGGCCAGCTCACCGGAAGTGAACGCAATTCTTGTCGCCGACTTCGACCGCAAGCGCGCTGATGAGGTTGCCAAGCAGTTTGGCAAAGGCAAGGCAAAATCGGCGTTTGCTGACGTCCGTGAAACAACGCATCTTTCGAAGCTTTTGCACGGGTCACACGTCGTTCTAAATTGCACTCAGTACAATTGGAATCTTGATGTAATGAATGCTGCGCTTGCCGCCAAGATTCATTACATGGATCTTGGCGGCCTCTATCATATGACGCGCCGCCAGTTTGCCTTGGACCAGGACTTCCGGCGTATCGGCAAGCTTGCGATTCCCGGCATGGGCGGAGCGCCGGGCATTACGAACGTGATGGCTCGCGAACTCTGCGATTCGCTCGAACGTCCCGAATCGATCCGCGTTTACAATGCGGGAGCGGATTTTCAGAAATATGACAGCCCGATTACGTATTCCTTTTCCATCGCCACGATTCTCGACGAACTCACGATGCCGCCCGTTCATTTCACGGGCGGGCGCTACGTCGAAAAGCCGATGCTTTCCGAGCCCGAGCCGGGATCTTTCCCAAAACCGATCGGCAAAATCACGCTGCGGCATTCGATTCATTCCGAGCTAGGAACATTGGCGGAGAGTTTTCGAGGCCGCGGCGTTCGCGAAGTGTTCTTCAAGATCAACTATCCGCCGGAACTCGTGAACCTGGTACGCAATCTTTCCGCGACAGGATTTACGAGCCGTGAGCCGGTCCAAGTGAATGGCTACAAAGTGGCGCCGCGGGAAGTGCTTCTCGCTCTGCTGCAACAGCACGCTCCGACGAAGCCGCCGAAGGATGTGGAGGCGTTGCGTGTTGTCGTGACAGGCAGGCACAAGGGGAAGAGAACCGCGGCAGCGCTCGAAATGTGGGCGGACAACACGACCAGGCCGCTGCTTTCGGCCGTGGCGCGCGATACGGGCTTTCCTTGTTCGATTGCCGCCATCATGCACGGGCGCGGCGAAATACCCGGCACCGGCGTGATGGCTCCGGAAATTGTCGTGCCACCGCAGCCATTTTTCAACGAGCTCAAGCGGCGCGGCTTCACGTTTCGCCGCTGGAATTTCAAGCCCTGAAGGTATCTGCCTCCGATCGGGATCCTTTACTTCGCGATTTTAAGATTCACGCCAGCGCCGCAGCGCGGCCCAACGAGATTTGGGAGGATCCAATGCACGAAGCACTACGCAAGGAAATCGAGACCTACGAGAAGCGCACGCCGAAATCCCGCGCGGCTCACGAGCGGGCAAACCAGCGCCTGCCACTGGGAGTTGCAAGCAACTATCGCGCCTACGATCCCTATCCGCTTTTTGTGGACAGCGGCAAAGGCGGCCACATCCGGGATATCGACGGGAACGAATACGTCGATTTTAATTTGTGTTTCGGTGCTCTGATGGCCGGACATTGTCATCCGGCGGTCGTGAAGGCAGTGCAGGGGAAATTGGGTACGGGGACAATGTTCGGAATGCCGCATAACCTTGAATGGGAACTCGCGGAAGAAATCTGCAGCCGGTTTCCAGTTGAAATGGTCCGCTTCAGCAATAGCGGTACGGAATGCACCATGCACGCTGTCCGGCTCGCTCGTGCTGCCACAGGGCGCGACAAAATCATCAAGATGGAAGGCGCTTACCACGGTCTGCACGATTCGGCGTTGGTTTCCGTCAAGCCAAAGGCGTCGGAGGTCGGCGACGCAAAGTTTCCCAACTCGATTCCGGGAGGAGCAGGCATTCCGA
>DATKPM010000006.1:0-7905 GCA_035524135.1 Candidatus Acidiferrum sp.
TTCCGGTTCGCAACAAACTCGAGGGGAGCGCCCGCAAATCTGCGGAGCCTTTTTTCGCTTCCCGGGAGCGGTGCGAAGAGCGGACAGGCAAACCCATTCGAATTCGCCCGCCATCGGGGGCGAATTCTCAGGGTGAAGCGGCGTCGAGCCTGTCTGCGGCAGGCAGGCCGCCGCACTCCAAAAAAACCAAAGGCACGCCTCCGGCGCGAAAGGCAAAGCGGCGATTGCTCGCCGCACTCCAAGAAAAGCAACAGCAGATTTCCCGGAGTGTCCACTGGAGACTCCTCGAAATGACAAGCGAAGGGGAGGCGGCTTGCGCGGAGGCGTCGGGAGGGCCTATGATTTTTTTACGGCTCAGCGAGAGGTGACGAAATGCCGATACCCCCGGAATATTATCTTGGAGCAGGCGTTGCGGTGATCCTGTTGGTCCTGTTGGTGTCGCTGGCGCGAGGCAAGGGAGCGAAACGGCAAGCCCCGGAAAAAAACATCGGGACGGACCGCGTGGCCGAGCAGCTTTCGCGGATTGCCGACGCGCTGGAAAAGCTTGCGGGGCGGTCTGAAGCTCCCGCGCAACACGTCGAACCAGCTGCGCCGCTGCGCGCCGAGCAAGCTCCACCGGCCAAGGCCGAACAGCTCGCCCCGGCGCGCGTTGAACAAGCGCCGCCGTCCCACGCTGAACCTGCCCCGCCGCCCGAGGCCGAAAAAGCCGCGCCGCCATTGCAAAAATCTCCAGAGCCAGGCCCCGCGGTTGAAACCAAGAGCAGCGAGCCGGAAAAGAGGCACGTCAGCCTGTCCATGTTCGGCCGGTAGACGGACGGCGCCGGCGATGCTACGTCAAGGCAGGCCGTGCCCCTACAGATGAGAAGCGCTAAGAGCCCGGCGTGCCGGACGGCACAGCGAGCGCGGGGACACCTGTCTTGTGCATGAGCTCATTCAGCGCCGGCAAGTCGTGCGCGAAGACCTCGTGCAACGCGTTCAACTGCGCTTGCAACTGGGTGTTCAGCATCTCGTAGACCTGAATTTGGGGCTGCGTCGGCGCGGCGTCCGCAGATTCGACGGTGTCGGCGAGAATGGCCAACTCCTGGTTGAGCTCGTTGGGATATTTCAAATTCCCTTCCGAACTTTTCATCTTCACCTGGATCAACTGCTCCTCGATGGGCGTGATTTTATCGTTGAGAGCGTCCGCGGCGGCGATCACCTCTTTCGACTGCGCGGAGTCTCCTGCCCACTTCTTGAGCGTCTCGAGATTGCCGCGAAGCTCGCGGATCTGATTCACGGCTGTGTGGAGCGCGTTATTGGAATCGCGAATCTTCATCGAGAGATCGAACTCTTTTTGCAGGTCGGCGACGGTCACGGTCTTCAGCCGTGGATCGATGCGCAGTTCCAGCGGAACGGTCTGCGTGAAGGAACCCGCGGTGAGCTTCACCTGGTAGGCGCCCGGCACCGCGAGCGGCCCTCGCGGCGGAAGACCTTCATAGAATGCACCCGGAAGCTGGGCGGGAGACTCATAGCGTAGGTCCCAGGCGTAGCGATTCATGCCGGCTTCGGCGGGAATTGTGAGCTGGGGCGTGATTTGGTCGGGCCATTCCGGAGGCTGTTCGTAGGCGTTTTTCTTCTGGCTGGAAAGATGGCGCACCAGGCGGCCCTGCGAATCGAGGATGTCAATCGTCACTTCGCCTTTCGGCTTGGCCGCGAAATAATAGTCGATGATTGCGCCGCTGGGCGGATCTTCGCCGACAGGGCGGCGGGTGTCCACTGCCTCAGGATAATGCAGGCGAATGGCCGGCTCGGGCTTGAAGAGGATGGCCTCGGCCTTTTCGTTTTCCGGAGTGAGCTGGCGCAAAGGAGTGATGTCGTCGAGAATCCAGAACGAGCGGCCGTGAGTGGCAACCACGAGATCGTCGCCGTGGATAACCAGATCGTGAATGGGCGAGACGGGCAGATTCAACTGCAGCGACTGCCACTGTTGTCCGTCGTCGAAAGAGACGTAGACGCCGCGCTCGGTGCCGGCGAAAAGGAGTCCCTTGCGAACGGGGTCCTCGCGGATAGCGTGAACGTAGGAACCATCGGGGATGCCGTTCACCAGAAAAGTCCAAGTCTTGCCGAAATCGGTGGTTTTGTAGATGTAGGGCTTGATGTCGTCGAGCCTGTGGCGGTCTACCGCGACGTAGGCCGTGCCGGCGTCGTAAGGCGAAGCGTCGATGATACTCACCATGCTCCACTCAGGCAGCGATTTCGGAGTGACGTTGGCCCACGTCTTGCCGTCGTCGCGGGTTAGCCAAACCAGGCCATCGTCCGTGCCGGCCCAGATCTGGCCTTTCTCGAGCGGCGATTCGGCGAGAGCAAAAACCGTGTCGTAATATTCGACCGAAGTGATGTCGAGAGTGATCGGGCCGCCGGAAGGTTGCTGCTTGCTCTTATCGTTGCGCGTCAGGTCTTTGCTGATCGCGGTCCAGGTGACGCCCGCGTCGGTGCTTTTGAAGATGCGATTGCCCGCGGTATAGATGGCGTTGGGATCGTGGGGGGAGATAAACAGCGGCGAGGTCCACGCGAAGCGGTAACCGTCAAGGTCCTCGGCGCCGTGGCCCGAGGTGTCCAGCGGCCATACGGAAATGTCCTGCGTCTGCTGGGTGCGGCGGTCAAAGCGAAAAGCCGTCAAAGCTGACTCGTTATTGTTGCCGTAAATGATGTTGGGGTCCGGCGGATACGGCGCGATGAAGCCGGTTTCGCCGCCGAAGTCGAACCAGTCCTGCCTGGCGATGACGCCTTCGTCGCTATAACTGGCAATGCCGACGCTGCTGTTGTCCTGCTGCGCGCCGTAGACGTAGTACGGAAACTGATTGTCCGCGATGACGTGGTAGAACTGCGCCGTTGGCTGATTCAGGAGCGTGCTCCAGGTCTCTCCACCGTCCACGCTGACGGTTGCGCCGCCGTCATTGCCGTCGACCAAATTCTTGGAATTGGTGGGATCGATCCACAGGCCGTGATGGTCGCCGTGCGGCGCGGGCAAAAGATTGAATGTCTTGCCGCCATCCACTGAGCGGAACAAACCGGTGTTTTCGACGTATACGGTGTCCCGGCTCGCGGGGTCGGCAAAGATGTGCGTGAAATACCAGGCGCGCTGGCGATAGCGCTCGTCGTCGTTTACGCGCGCCCAGGAATCGCCACCGTCATCCGAGCGGAAGACGCCGCCGTCCTTGGCCTCGACCAGCGCGTACACGCGCGTCGAATCGGCGCCGGAAACGGAAACGCCGATCCTGCCGAGCAGCCCTTCGGGCAGGCCGTGTCCCTCCAACTTTTTCCATGTGTTTCCGCCGTCGGTGGAACGATATAAGCCACTGCCAGGTCCGCCGCTCGAAAGACTCCAGGGAGTGCGAACGGCTTGCCACATGGCCGCGAACAGCGTGTTGGGATTATTGGGATCGAAGACCACATCAATCCCGCCGGTCTTGTCGTCCACGTAAAGGACCTTTTGCCAAGTAGCTCCGCCGTCGGTGGTGCGAAAAATGCCGCGCTCTTCATTCGAGCCGTAGGCATGACCAAGCGCAGCGACAAAGACAGTGTTGGGGTTGGTAGGATGGATGATGAGCGCGCCAATGTGGCGTGTGTCCGTCAGGCCGACGTGCGTCCACGAGCGGCCGCCATCCACGCTTTTGTAGACGCCGGTGCCGTAGGTGATGTCGCCACGAATGCAGGCTTCGCCTGTGCCGACGTAGATGACGTTATGATCAGAATCGGCCACCGCTATGGCGCCGATGGAATCGAACGGCTCCTTGTCGGTGAGCGGCTTCCAGTTGGCCCCGGAATCCGTCGTTTTCCATACACCACCAGCCACAGCGCCGAAGTAGTAGACGCCGGACTCTCCGGGCACGCCAGTAACGGCAAGCACGCGCCCGCCGCGGTAAGGACCGATGCCTCTCCATTTCATTCCGCTGAACAACGTCTGGTTATAGGTTTGGGCAAAAAGTGCGGGGGCGAACAACACGAACACGAGAACAGCAATGCGCCTTAGCATTCGTCACGTTCCTCCTACAAAAGAAAGCCAAAATCGTAACACGAAGGCGATTCATTTGCGGGGCAAGCGGAGAATGGGTTAGAGATTGCGGACGCGGGTGGAGGCGGCGGCGAGGGATTGGCGAGAGCGGAAAAAGTCGCGCCAGGGGTCGGGACGGCGGGCGCCCGCGGCGAAATTGCCGAGGTTGAAATCGGCGGGAACGAGCGAGGGCTTCACTTCGGACCAGTCGAGCGGCGTGGATATGGACGCCTTCGCGCGGCGCCGAACGGAATAGGGCGCGACGTGGAATGGAATTCGGTCGGTCACTGATGAAACTCACAGAAGGAATTTTTTCTTGCTGGTGCTTCCCCGCCCCAGCGCTGCAGTTAGTGCGGTTTTTTGCGCGCGCGCAATGGCGCGGAGGATTTTGCAGAAGAAGCGCGTGTTGCCTTTGAAGCAGCGCGCGCCTTCTTTGGAGGCTGCGGGTCGCCGGTCGCGGCCGTTTCGACGTCCCCGCCCCCGTCGCGGGCAATGTCGGCGAGCAGGCGGCGGGAGAGGACGGAGCGCGGCTCATCGAGAGTAACCTCGCGCGTGGAAGCAAACTGGTCGCGATGTTTGATGAGCAGCCACGATTCGTGCTTGCTCGAACCAAAGCCGCGCGTGCGCACCAGGACCCAGGAGCCTTTCAATTTCTTGCCGTGCAGGACGAATTTGAAGTCGCCCTTGGCGAGCGCGGCCGCGGGATCGGGACTTTCCGGCTCCCACGTGCCTTCGTCCCAGACCATCACCGTGCCGCCGCCGTATTCGCCCGAGGGAATCACGCCTTCGAATTTGGCGTATTCGACCGGGTGGTCTTCCACGTGCATCGCGAGGCGCTTGACCGAAGGATCGAGCGAAGGCCCCTTCGGCACGGCCCAGGAAAGCAGCGTGCCCTGCCATTCGAGGCGAAAATCGTAATGAAGCGCCGTGGCACGATGCTTTTGGATGACGTAGATGAGCTTCGCAGAGCCGGTCTTCGCGGCGACTTTTTCGCCTGCGGGCTCGGACGTGACTTTGAAATCGCGCTTGCGGCGGTATTCTTCGAGCGGCATTGGAGAAACCTCTTGCAGGAGTTCGGCTGGGAGCTTTTTTCCCGGCGCAAAAAGTCTAGGGCCTTCGCCTGCGTTTTTCCAAGAAAAATTCGAGAGCGAAGCGGCGCTCAGTATTTGTAAAAGCCGCGGCCGGATTTGCGGCCAAGCCAACCGGCGGCAACGTATTTGCGCAGGAGCGGGCAGGCGCGATATTTCGGGTCGCCGAAGCCTTTGTAGAGAACTTCGAGGATGTCGACGCAGACGTCGAGGCCGATGAAGTCCGCGAGCTCGAGCGGGCCCATCGGATGATTCATGCCGAGCTTCATGACGGCGTCCACGGCTTCGGGCGTCGCGACGCCCTCCATCACGGCAAACGCCGCTTCGTTGATGAGCGGCATCAGCACGCGGTTGGAGACAAAGCCGGGAGCGTCGTTGACCGCGACAGGCTTTTTTTCCAGGCGCTCGCACAGCGACATGATCGTCGCAAACGTTTCGTCGGAGGTCGCGAGGCCGCGGATGACTTCGACGAGCTGCATCACCGGCACGGGATTCATGAAGTGCATGCCAATGAATCTTTCCGGGCGCGACGTTTGCGCGGCGAGCTCGGTGATGGAGATTGACGAAGTGTTCGACGCGAGAATCGCCGACGGCTTCAGGAGCGCGTCGGTTTCCATGAGCACGCGGATTTTCAAGTCGCGCTGTTCGGGTACGGCTTCGATGACGAGATCGGCAGAGGCCACGGCGGACAGATCGGTGGTCGGGTGGATGCGCGTGAAGACGGCGGGCTTGTCTGCTTCGGCGAGCTTGCCTTTCTTGATTTCGCGGTCGAGATTTTTCGAGATGGTTTCGACCGCGCGGTCGAGGAAGCGCTGCTCGACGTCGCGCAGGATAACGGTGTAACCGGAGCGCGCGAAGACGTGCGCGATGCCGTTGCCCATCGTGCCCGAGCCGAGCACGGCGATGGTCTGGATCTGTTCGTGTGTCATGGCGGGTGAAAATGGTAACGGAAAAGGCGGATAAAGCGCCAGCCCGCGGGCACGGCATGCCGTGCCCCTACGAAGAGGATGTGAGTGCCAGCCAGGCGGCGATGGCGGCGAATTTTTCGTCCTGGGACCACGGCGGCCCGACGGCGCGGCCGAGTTCGGCGGCGCGGCGTAGAATTTCGGCGGACGTGAGTCGCAGCATTCGCGCGGCGGAATCGAGCAACTGGCGCTCGCGCATCGACGTGACGTCCAATTCGCACCGCGCGCTCGCGTGCAACAGCGCTTCGCGGAAAAGCTCGCCGTCGGCAGTGTGGATGAGCGAATGCGAAGCCAGAATCTGCGGCAGCGCGGGCAGCGGCCGGCCGGAGGCGAGCAGGACGTTACTGCGAACCAGGCGGCGCCCCTGTGCTTCGAGCTGGGCTTGCAATTTGCGGATGGCCCGGCCGGAAAGCTCGCGCGCCTCGGACTGCATCCTCGAAACGAAAGCGGCGGCTTTCTCCGGCTGCAGTTTTTCGGCAGTGTGGTACGGCTGGCGAAATTCGTAGGTGAACTTCTCGACGAGGTGAACCCGCTCGCGCGCCAGAATTTCCGGCAAGCCGTTTTTCAGCGAAAGCGCCACGACGGACGCCCACCCCGAATGCACGCGGAAGCCTACCGCAGCGTTTGTCATGGGTTCCTTCTTCGCGGAGGCGAGGAAAAGTTAGAAGCGCTCGACGGCGAGCGCGACGGCGTTGCCGCCGCCGAGGCACAGCGCGGCGACGCCGCGCTTCAGATTGCGCCGCTGCAGTTCATAGAGAAGCGTCACTAACACGCGCGCGCCCGACGCGCCAATCGGATGGCCGAGCGCGACGGCGCCGCCGTTTACGTTGACTTTCTCCGGATTGAGCCGCAGCTCGCGCGTCACGGCAATCGCAGCCACGGCAAACGCTTCGTTCAATTCGTAGAGATCCACGTCCTTATCGCGGTCCCAGCCGGTCTTCGCCAGCAGTTTTTCGACAGCGTCGACCGGCGCCATCATCACCCACTTGGGCTCGACGCCGCTCACGGCTTGCGCGACGATGCGCGCCATCGGCTGCTTGCCAAGGCGTGAGGCGTTCGCTTCGCTCGTCACGATCACCGCCGCCGCGCCGTCGTTCGTGCCGGGGGCGTTGCCGGCCGTCACCGTGCCGTCTTTTTTGAATGCGGGCTTCAGCCTGGCGAGCGCTTCAAGAGATGTGTCTTCGCGCGGCGATTCGTCGGTCTTGATGATTAGCGGCTCGCCCTTCTTCTGCGGAATTTCGACGGGCACGATTTGCGCGCCGAAGAAGCACGACTTGATGGCGCGCACGGCCTTCTGATGGCTCGCGAGCGCGAATTGATCCTGCATCTCGCGCGTGATTTTGTATTTTTCGGCGACGAGTTCGCCGGTGACGCCCATGTGGAAGTCCTCGAAGGCGTCCCACAGGCCATCGTGAATCATCGAGTCGACCAGTTCCTGATTGCCGAGGCGGAAGCCGGTGCGCGCGTGTTCGAGCAGATAGGGGCAGTTGGACATCGACTCCATGCCGCCGGCGACGACCATTTGCGATTCGCCGAGCGCGACCGCCTGCGCCGCGAGCGCGACCGCTTTCAGCCCCGAGCCGCACACTTTGTTGATGGTCATCGCCGCGACACGGGGATTCAAGCCGCCGCGCAGCGCCGCCTGACGTGCGGGATTTTGGCCGAGGCCGGCCTGCACCACGTTCCCGAGGATGGCTTCGTCGACTTGCGCGGGCTCGATGCCGGCGCGGCGGACGGATTCAGCGACCACTTTTGCGCCCAGTTCGGTGGCGGAGAGCGGCGAAAGCCCTCCCATAAATTTTCCAATCGGCGTGCGGAC
>DATKPM010000007.1:0-7079 GCA_035524135.1 Candidatus Acidiferrum sp.
GGTTGAGCCAGTTCCTCTCAGGAAGAGCTACGAAGAACTGGAACACAACATTCGAGCCCTAATGAGTTTCGTGGACGATAAGAAGATCGACAGGACAGCTCCGGGTTTGGATGCGTGCAAAGGCGACGGGTGTAATGCCGATCCAGCAGTGGCGAATTCTGACGATCGGGTTGGAGTACGGCTCATGCACGCGGTAGAGAGCAACTTCGCCAACTTCGCCCGGATTCTGCTTGAGTATGTTTTGATTCCGCGATGGAAGAAAGATACCCGCGGTTTCGTTCAAAGCGAGGATGCTAAGCGAGCCGAAGGTAACGCGAAACCCTGCGCGGAGTGTGGAGATCCTGAAACGCCCTACTATATTCAACTGGCGGAGGAGTTTGTTGCGATCCGATACCTGTCGCTCATTCGAACGGTATTGGTTAATCTGCGGTATCTAATGACATTTGTAACTGCCGCGTTCGTGCTCGCGATTATCGCCTGGAATTCCTATCCGTTCGAGCCGCGCGAGGTTGTGAACTGGCTGTTCACGCTTCTCCTGGTTTTTCTTAGTACTTGCATCATAGCGGTGTTTGCACAGATGCACCGCGACCCGATCCTTAGCCGGATTACTGACAAGAAACCGAATGAGCTGGGATGGGATTTCTATCTACGGATTGCCTCATTTGGAGCGGTGCCAGTGCTTACCTGGCTGGCTTATAACCACCCGCAGATTGGAGTGACGCTTTATCAACTGTTCCAGTCCGGCGGGGGCAAATGAATGAGCAATTCTGACGTGACTGCTGGATCCCAGTTATCGATCATCCGCAGAGGCTGCTATCACTTCGAAGGGCCGCATCATCTCGTTGTCTTCGTGTTCGAGGATGTGGCAGTGCCAGACGTAACGGCCGGTGAATCCCTCAAATCGCGTGATGATACGCGTGACCATCTGCGGGTGGGCCTGAACGGTGTCTTTCCAGCCCAATTCGTTTGGAGCGGGCGCTTCGGCGGGAGCGAGATAGACGATTTTCCCCTGGGTGTAGTAATCGACGGGCTGGAACGTGCGGCGGTCGAGAACCTGAAAGCGAACGAGATGCAGATGGATGGGATGCGTATCGTCGGTGAAATTGGCGAAGCTCCAGATTTCGGCCGAACCGAGCCTGGGATTTTCCGTGATGGGCGCGCCCCAATGAGCGTTGTTGAGAAGCATGATTTCCGGGTTGTCCTCGGGGCTGTCTTTCTCGCCGAGGGTGAGAAGGCGGGTCTGGACGGATTCGGACTCGGGAATTTTCGGCACTGGACGAATGGTGGATGGGAGCACACCGGTTTCAGGCGCCGAGGCTTTTGAGACGCGGAACTGCATAACGGGCAGGACGCCGTCATTGAGCGTGAGCGTCGCGCCCGCATGGCCCGCAAAATCGACGATTAAATCGAAGCGTTCGGCCGGAGCGATTTCGAGGCGTTTGAGAGAAACCGGCGCGGGGAGAAGGCCGAGGTCGGTGCCGATTTGATGAAACTCCTGGCCGGTGGACAAAGTGAGATAGAAAAAGCGGGCGTTCGAGCCGTTGAGCAAGCGGAAGCGATATTTGCACGGCTCGACGTCGAGGTAAGGATAGAGCTTGCCATTGATTAGGGTAGCGTTGCCGTAGAGTTCTGGAATCCATGGCTCAGCGGGATCGGGAGAGACGGGGTAGTAAAGCTGGCCCTCAGCATCGAAGAAACGGTCGCAGAGGATGAGCGGAATTTCGTGCTTTCCCTTGGGAAGGTTTAGGCCGTCTTCGAAGGAATCGCGAACGAAGTAGGCGCCCAATAATCCGGTGTAAATGTTGAGGCGAGTGATGCCGAGAGCGTGGTCGTGATACCAGAGCATCGCGGCGTCCTGCTCGTTTGGATAAAAATAGGTGGCCGACTTGCCGACTGGGAACCAAGCTTCGGGATAGCCGTCACTTTCCGGCGGGGCTTTTGCTCCGTGAAGGTGCGAGACGGTCCGGACGTCAGGGACCTCCTTGCCAGCGCCGTGGATGTGGTGATCGACGGGCAGCATGTGCGCGGTGGGAAGGTTATTGACCCACTCGACGAGAAGGGGCTCGCCGCTGCGTGTTTCGAAAGTAGGACCCGGCGAGAGGTTGCCGTAGCCCCAGAAGCGCGTGGGCTTCACGTCGCGATGAATCTTGTTTTCAACTTCGCGCATGGTGAGGCGGTAATACGGAATCTTTTGCGAAGGATGCTGAGGATGGGGGCGCTTGCCGCTTGGCACGGCAACGCGGGGAACAGGCAGAGGATCGACAAATTTCGTGAGGGCGTCCAGATTGAGAAGGGGGCGTCCGATGATGCCTCTTCTGTGGGGATTGCCCTGCGCAAAGGCGAGACCTGCCAGCAAAATCCCTGAGTCCTGCAGAAATTCACGGCGGTTGAGCCCGACAGCTTTTCTATTCATCACTCTCCATTGCCACAAAGAATTTCGCGGGACAGGAAGCATAGCAAACTGCACCGCTTCCCGTCCCGCGAAGATGCGTCTAAGGTTGCCGCGAATTCACCGACTACCAGTGAAAGCTCGGAACAGGTTCGCCGGTCGTGGGATTGAGAATCAAAGTGCGGTCCGGAGCAAAGCGATCGCGCGAGAAATCGAACATTTGCGAGATCGAGTTTGCCACGCCATCGAACGAGCCGCCTTCAAGCCGCTGCCCGGCCAGCCAATTGTCCTCGATGAAATGGATGACGGAGGACTGATCGGTGACGGTGTGGTCGACGAAATTCTCGCGAGCCCAAGGAGAGATGACAACAAGGGGCTGGCGCACGCCGTAGCCGCAGCGGCCCTGCGCGTGAGGAACGTTCGTCGAGTTGTAACCGGCAAGAGCGGTGTTGGTGCCATTGCCGCAAGCGCCGGGACCGGAGAGGGTGTCCGCCGAGCTAGTCGACTGGTTAACGATGGGGCTCATCTGGTGGTCGTACCAGCCGTCAGAGTCGTCGTAGAGAACGACAACGGCGGTCTCGCCCCAGAAGCGCGACTGTTGAAGGGCATTGACGACGGTCACGATGAAGGTCTGCTCGTCGAGAGGGTCGGAATAGCCCGCGTGGCCGTCCTGAATTGCGATAGCCTTCAGGAAGCTGACCGCCGGAAGATTGCCGGCCTTCAGAGCCGAGTAGAAGTCGTTGATGTCGTATTCGTGGTTCGCTGGCCCGTTGTTGCCGATTTCCGCGATGGAAGCCGGACGAGCATGGGTCGGGTTAGCGGTCGTAGCGTAATACTGGAACCAGGCATGGTGAGGGATGTAGTCCTCGCTGTTGCCGGTATAGACCGAAGTGGTGCTCCTCATGCAACCGGTAGTGCCGTTGGAGTTCATGGTGCTGAGATTGAAGCCGCCCATGAACGCGCCCCAGGTGATGCCCGCCGCGTTCAGAAGATCGCCGATATTCTGGCTGGACATCTGAACCTGCGCGCTGCTGGTGGAGCAAACATCGCCAACGGGGTCGGCGTCGCCAATCAGCGTCTTGCTGTTGCCCGTGCCATCGACAATCTTCGAGGAAGCGCCGGACGTAGCGTTGATGACGCCATTGGTCTGGCCCGCGACGAGATTGACCGCACCTGGAGTGGAAGGCCCGAAGGTGGAGCTGTAAGAGTTGTCGTTCATGGCGAAGAACTGGGCATAGTTCCAGAGAGCGGTGACGGTGTTGCCGTCGTAGTAGCCCATGTTCAAGCCTTTGGTGGTAACCGCAGAAGGAGGAGCGTTGGGCGGCGGACCAGCAGTGCCCGTGGACGCCGGATACAAGTCGATCAAACCGTGGTCAGTCGCGGTCTGCTCCGGAGTGTAGTTGTGGCCTTGATCCGCAGTAGCGGCCTGGGAACGGTCCAGGCGGAATGGATTCGCGGCGCCCGTGCCGTTGCCCGTCGTGTTCAGGAAGTTGGGGTTGATAGTAAGAAGAGCACCGGAGAGTCCGTTGACAGTCGGCGTGCCGGGGCGAGCATAGAACGACGGCTCACCCTTTGGATTCGTCGCGACAGGATAGGTGGCGAAGTAGTGATCAAAGGAAACGTTTTCCTGGAAGATAACAACCAGGTGCTTGATGGGCGTGGCGGTGTCGCCGTTGTCCCCTCGACCCCCGGCGAAAGCCGGAGCGCCAGTCACAAAAGTGAGTGCGAAAGCCAGGACGAGAACCATGGCTTTCGTGAAAGCCGAATGCTCCATTCCTTCCTCCTTGCGCGGATTGGTTGTGTTCAGCGATTGGGGGTATCGACTCATGGCAGATGTGTTTCCCTGAGGCCACTCGCTGCGCGATGAGTATTAGTCGACGGTTGTTATCATCCTGTGAACGCGGAGTCAATTTTGCGGAGAGAAAGCAACGAACTGCTCGTTTCTCCCGCGGAAAGGAGCACCGCATGTTGTTTGAAAGAAAGGGGAAGGCTGTGCAGGAGGGAAGATCGAGCTAGAAGTTCTATGACTAAACGCCCGCACGAAACGGCTGCGTAGCTTTAGCCGACAAAGGACCCGTGGCGACGGAGGGATGCGCGAGAGATTTCGCGAGCGAGCCGGGAACTCCGGCACTAAACATAATCGAAAAGCGCCATGAAGCCGAAATCCATGTGGAGCTGCTGGTGGCAGTGGAAGAGGGTGAGGCCGGGATCGTCGGCGACGAAATCGATTTCATATTGCTGGTAGCCGCCGAGCATGACGACGTCTTTCATGACGCCAGCGGCGGCTATGCCGGCAAGATTGGTGAGCTCGAAGGTGTGGCGATGGAGATGGATGGGATGGATATCGTCGGTCTGGTTGCGAAGGCGGATGCGATAGCGTTTGCCTTGATGCAAATGAAATGAGGGGCGAGTAGGAGCAGAATCCATCGGATAAGAGATGCCATTGATGGTCCAGCGATTGAAACCGGCGATGGCGGCGTTGTCCTTTTGGAAGAGCATGTCGAAGGTTTCGTCGGGAGGCGCGGCGGTGGCGGAGAGCTTTGCAAAAGCGGCGTAGCTCCAGCGGAATGGCGGAGGAACTTGCCAGACAGGTTTGCCGGTACGGCCGGCATATTCAACGACGATGCCCATGCCGTGGCCGCGATCGTCGTCATCCAGGTCGCCCAGAATCCAGACGCCGGGATGATTCATTTCGACGATGGCGGAGATGCGTTCGGCGGTGCCGAGCCAAAGAACGGGAACGCGCGTGGGATTGGGGACGGGATTGCCGTCGAGCGCGACGACTTCAAAAGTGTGGCCGGGAAGCGCGAGGCTGCGAATTTCAGTGGCGCTGGCGTTGAGGATGTGGAAGAGAACGCGCTCGGCGGATTTGACGCGGACCGGCTCACCATGGCCCAACATGCGGCCGTTGAGGGTGAAGAAATCGTAGCCGACCTCGTAGCCGTGCGGCATGCCTTTGGCGAGAGAAGCCTTCATGGCGGACTCGCCGGAATCTTCGAGAGACTTCACGGGAGCGGAAGGCGAGAGAAAATCCTGGGCCATGTCCCCACCGCGGCTGAAGGACGGCTGAAACTCTTTGAGGACAAGAAAGACTTCGCGGTCGTAGCGGCCGGGCTCGTTCTTTGGCTCGATATAGACAGGGCCAGCCTGGCCGGAGTAGAGGCCGGAGGCGAGATTGGCGCCGGCGCGATTGTGCGTGTGATAGAAGCGGAAGCCGGCGGGACGCGGCGTGAAGGTGATGCGGCGCAAGCCAAAGGCGGGAATGTAGGGTGTGCCTTCTTCGGCGGCGCCGTCGACGTCAACGGGAACCATTTGGCCGTGCCAATGAAGCTGCTCGGGCGAATCGGTGTCGTTATAAATGTCGATGGTGACGGGGACGCCTTCTTTGAAGCGAAGAAGTGGGCCGGGGAATTGGCCATTATAAGTGACGGTGGAGATGATGTGGCCGGGAGCGATTTCGACGGGAGTGGCGGCGATGCGCAGAGTGTAGTCGGCTTTGGGACGGGCGACGGGAGAAAGCGGTGGAGCGATTTTATTCAGGAAAGAAATGCGAGGAGAGGCGGCGATGGCGCCGGAGGCCAGTGTGGCTTCTTTCAGGAAACGGCGGCGGGATTTGAGAGATTTGTTCAAGGATGCCTCTCGACCGCGGTCTTCCATCGTAACCTGAGGCGAAGATAAATGGGACAGCAACAAGAAACGCGGTGACGGGCGCGAGCTGAGCCGCGGCTCTCGATGGTTCTTTCGATTCGTCTCTGCTCGGAGGCTAATCCTGTAGAGATTTGTGGACGAGGTGGATCGAGATGGAGCCTTCGCCGACGGCGGAGGCCACGCGCTTGACGTTGCCGGCGCGGGCGTCACCGACGGCGAACACGCCGGGAAGAGTTGTTTCCAGCAGATAAGGATGCCGGGGGAGATGCCAGTGTGCCTTGGCGAGATCGTCGTCGTTCAAGTCCGGGCCGGTCTTGATGAAGCCTTTTTCGTCGAGCGTGAGGCAGTCCTTCAGCCAGTCGGTGTTGGGGCTGGCGCCGGTCATGAGAAAGACGTGGCGGATGTCGTGGGATTCCTCTTGGCCGGTTTCGTTATTGCGCCAGCGAACGCCCTGTAAGCGTTCGCGTCCTTCGAGCGCGATGATTTCGGTGCGGGTGTGCAGCGTAATATTAGGAATTTCCTCGATACGGCGGATTAAATAGCGCGACATGGTGTCCGCAAGCTGCGAGGAGCGGACTAGCATGTAAACGTGCTTTGCCGTCTGAGATAGAAAGACCGCCGCCTGGCCCGCCGAATTTCCTCCACCCACGACAATGACTTCCTCGGCGCCGCACAATTGGGCTTCGATGAATGTGGCGCCGTAGTAGATACCGGTTCCTTCGAAGCGCGAGAGATTTTCGAGAGGAAGCTTGCGGTACTGCGCGCCGGTGGCGATGACGATAGCGCGTGCGAAGAGCTTGCGGCCGCCGTCGACCTCGACGGCGTAGGGCTTGCGTTCGCAGGTGAGGCGAATGGCGGTGTGAGCGATGATCATGTCGGCGCCGAATTTCTGCGCCTGGGAATAGGCGCGCGCGGCGAGATCCTGGCCGGAAATGCCCGTGGGGAAGCCGAGATAATTTTCAATCTTTGAGCTGGAGCCTGCCTGGCCGCCAGGGGAAGTGGTCTCGACGACGAGGACATTGAGGCCCTCGGAGGCGGCGTA
>DATKPM010000008.1:0-51467 GCA_035524135.1 Candidatus Acidiferrum sp.
TCTTCGAGACGATTTGCTCGACTTGTTTGTCCAAATCCTTCATCGCTTTGTGCGGGTCGTTGATTTTCTTCTTGGCCGTGGCCGTCCAGACGGTCTGGTTCGATTTGGCATCCGCCACATGGAAAACGATGACTCCGTCGACGGAGTACCAGACGTTTTGGGGTATTCCTCTGACTGGATATTGAGGGCCCGTGGGACCCGCCCAAGGGGTGGAATGGAATCCTTCCACGTCTTTCGTGCTCTCCAAGGCGTCAGCTTCGTAGGAAATCAAGAAATCGGGATTCTTGGCGTCCTTTACGAACCCCTTTGCCGCCAACATTTGATCCACGTCATTAACGAATTTTTGATCGATTAATACGTCGTTTTGGTGGCCTTGCCGGGTGAGGAGGTGATTCGCGCCCCAGGCGTAGCGCTTGTGATTCGCGAAATCGAAGTTATTGGCGAAACTGGTTGTAACCTTTTGTGCCGAGACGCTCGCGCCGGTCAGAAGGAACGCGGCTAGAACTCCAAGGTATCGTGCACCGGAACGCTTCATTCGGGATTTGCGATTTGGCTCACTCACTGGCGCATCGTACATCTGTCCTGCCTTCGAGACCACAAACTTGTCTCCAGAGGAAGTCCCAGCCAGATCGCGGGGTTTTGACGACCAACTCCGGATTAACGCCGCAATCGGAAACTTGCCCCGAGAAGATGCGATCCGGCTCCATGGGTTAACGAATACGCGTCTCAGTACCTTCGGCCTATTTCTTTATTCGTCCAATCCGCTGACCATTCGGAAGGAGGGAAGGTCGTGTCCGTTCTCCCCGAAGGGCCGTCTCCCACCGATTCCGGCATGGCCGATTTCAAGGAATGCCTGAAGCACCTCCGCGACGGCCATCTCGACGAAGCGCTGGCGCGTGTCCGGTTGGCGCTCGAAACTACCCCAACTAACCCGTTCTATCTCTCTTACGCCGGATTGCTCGTTGCCCTCGCCGAAAAGCAGTTTGGCGACGCCGAAAAACTCTGCCGGGAAGCGCTCAAATTGCGGCGTAATCACCCTCAACTCTACTTGAACTTGGCCGAGGTCTATTACACGGCCAGACGACCGGAAGAAGCGATCGAGGTACTTGAAAGGGGGTTCACATCCACTGGACGGGATCGAAGGATTCGCCGCGCTCTCGAGAACCTTGGCAGGCGGCGCGAGCCCGTATTTTCTTTTCTGCATCGCAACAACGCGATGAATCGAGTCCTTGGGAGGTGGCGTCACCGCCTGATGGGACCGCCTCGGTCAGCAAATTGATTCTGAGCCGATTGGACCGAAGTTGGATTCTTGAGTTTGAGATGAACCCCTGACCTGGCACAAATTTTGGGGGCGCAACTTCCCAGCACTATCGCTTGGGACAAAGTGGCAGGAACTGTTCTCCATTTATGCGCGGTTCGCGCCGCCATCGCCATTGGGTTGGATAGCCGCAAAGATGATTCTAGGCCCTCCATTGCTTCCTTCAGCTTCGCTTTGATTACAGCAAGTCGGAGCATTTGCTTTTCGCTTGAAATTTAACCTCGACAGCCGAAATGTTCAGGGTTTTGAGAGAGTTCTGAAACGGTCGAAGTATTTGCTCCAAAGGCATTCTATTGAGGCCGTTCCTCTCTTCCCATGCTCCCTTGTTTTGACCTAACCATGGAAGACGGCCTGATGAGCACGTGAACCGAAAAAGCGGGACATGTGCGTGTTTGAGTCCGCTGGAGAGTGTTTGGCACCCGACGTCCCTGAAGGCTTGATTCGCCCGAGTTCGCTCGTGTCCACTCGTCAAATTTGCCAGGTCTGCAATCTCGAGTCCGGGCATAACCAAGGACTCCTTGCTCCCGTCCCGCCTTGCCTCCTGACTGGTAGTTTTGCCAGTTTATCTGGTCTGCCTTGGTCATTACACTGCGTGGCTTGAACCTCCGAAGGATGTTTCATATTTCGTCCAGTTCCAGAAGCGGTTAGCCAACGATAGGTTCTAAGGAACATGTCGTAATTCCAATGGGATCGCAGATCGGTGGAAACTCTCCAGCAGCGCGAGGAACCTATCTGGGCGCAAGACCATTGCCTAAATGACTGCGGTTAGCGCCGAATGCTCAAATTCTCGTTTTGCGTAGAAGCGGAGTCGAAAACAGGGATTCTTGTCAAGGAGGGGGAGATGAAACGCATTGAAAAGGCGATTTTTGCACTTCTGTGTATGGGCTTGATGGCTGGAATCTGCACGGCGCAGACGCAGCAAGCGGAGCCGACGGAAGACACGATCAGCGGGTCCGTCGCCGCGGTCGGTTATATGGTTGGCGGCGGGGCCACAACGATCGATATGGTTGCGACGGCTACCGCGACTCAAGCGAGCGGTGAAGCCAAGGTGGACGCCAAGACGGGAGGTACCGCAATCGCCTTGAAAGTTGCGGGAATGCCACAACCAACCGAACTGGGCGCTGAATTTCTGACGTATGTATTGTGGACGGTAACGCCGGATGGAACTACTACCAATCTTGGCGAGATTCCCATCGACAAAACCGGCCAGGGTAAGCTGAATGTAACTGCGCAGTCGCAGACCTTTGCCTTGATCGTGACTGCGGAACCATACTATGCCGTCCGCATCCCAAGCGAACTCGTCGTTCTAACGAACAAAACACGCAAGAATACCAAAGGAAAGCTCTACCCGGACAACAGTTACAAACTCATGAAGAGGAATGAATACTCCAAACTAGGAAATCCTCTGGCTCTGAAGCCGGATTTGAAGAAGGTGCCCCTCGACATGTATGAAGCGCGGAATGCCGTGGATATCGCAAAATCGCGGGGGGCCGACCAATATGCCCCTGAAATCTTCTCAAAGGCTCAATCCAGCCTGCAGATGGCTGAGAACGCACTGGCTCAAGACTCGGGGAAGAATCAGGTGCTCTCAGCAGCCCGCCAAACAATCCAGTTTTCAGAAGACGCGCGCTCGTTGGCGGCAAGACGAGAAACTGCGGAACGCATCCAGAAGGAAAAGGATGCTGCAGCCGCCGCAGCGGCCGCAAAGGCGAATGCAGAGGCAGCCGCTGAAGCACAACGCCAGGCGGAGCTGACTGCGGCGAGAGAAGCCCAAATGAAGGCGGAGGCAGAGGCTCAAGCGGCGCAAGCTGCAGCTCAACAGGCCGCCTTGCAAGCCAAGGAGCAAGCAGCCAAGGAAGAAGCCGCGCGCGCCCAAGCTGCCACAGCAGCCTTGCGCGCACAGCTCCTTCAGCAACTCAACGCCGTCTTGCAGACGACGGATACGCCGAGAGGCCTGGTGGTGAACATGGCCGACGTGCTGTTCCAGACCGGGAAGTATCAGTTGAGCAGCGACGCCCAACTAAAGCTCGCCAAACTTTCTGGAATCATTCAAGCGCATCCGGGATTGAACCTGGCCATCGAGGGCTACACAGACACGACGGGAACCTCCGATTTCAATATGACGCTCTCTCAACAGCGAGCGGATACGGCACGGCAGTTCCTGATTGGACAGGGATTATCACCCGACAGCATTACAGCGACGGGTTTTGGCGAAGACGACCCCATCGCAGACAACAGCACACCGGCCGGTCGGAAGCTAAACCGGCGCGTGGAAATTGTCGTCAGCGGGGAAGTAATCGGTGTTGCGATGAGCAAGTGAAGAGTGGAGGCGGAACAACAACGGCGGGCAACTCATTTTCTGGGGTGTTCTGCTTCCAGTTTGTGCCGGGAGCAGCAATCGGCGGAGAGTCCGGAACCAGGAATCTGAGTACATAGCCTTGAGTTTCAGAGTCAATTTGAATTGCCTATTTATGTTCTTTCATGGTCGCCTTCTTCTACGCGATCGGCACGGTTTGCCTGCTCGTGCTGCGAACTTCCTTCTATGTCGTTCAGGAATCTTAGAACTGGTCTGCAATCACAATTCAACGTAGATTTCACAAGCATAGCCCGTTTCAACTCAGGGCGGGTTCAAGTGCGCTTCCGTACCGTCAAAGGCATTCTCCTAAACCGATATGCGAGGCGAGTATGGAATGAATGCGGCCGTTGAGATCGCGGTCTACGGATGCGAACGTTTTTCAAATTCGTCGTGGTGGCTGCGGTTGGAGGGTACGTCCTGGGGCCGGTCTGGGCACAGGACCTTACGCCGCGGGCTTATATCGTGACTCCCATTCACTGGAATGCAGTCACCGTTACATACTCATTTTCCGACGGCGGCATTCTCTTCAACGACGCAATCCCGATTACAAATGCAACCGCAAAGCTCCAAGTGCCGAGTCTAAGTTATTTTCACACGCTGAGTTTTTTCGGTCGTTCGGCAAACGTCACCGCCGCATTGCCCTACGGGGTTGGGTACTTCCAAGGAACATTCATCGATAACGAAACTAAAATTTATCGATCAGGCCTTCTGGATTCTGTCTTCCGTTTTTCGGTGAATCTCAAAGGCGGCCCGGCAATGACTGCGAAGGAATACCAATCATGGCGGCAGAAGACACTCCTGGGCGTGAGTCTCAGAATTGTGGCTCCGACGGGTCAATACGACCCAACGAAGCTGATCAATATTGGCGCCAACCGCTGGGCCTTCGAACCCGAGTTTGGATATTCCGAGCGATGGGGCCATTGGCTGCTCGATGCCTACGGCGGAGCATGGTTCTTTACAACAAACCCCGACTATTTTTCTCACAACGCGTACTATCCCGGCACACAATCTCAATCACAAAAGCCCATCGGCTCCTTCGAATCGCACTTGAGTTACGACGTGAGGACGCGACTCTGGGTCTCACTCGATGGTAATTTCTGGTTTGGCGGGCGGACGAGCCTGAACGGGGTAGAGAACGTTCAAACATTCCAAGAGAGCTCTCGAATAGGCGCGACGGCATCTATTCCTTTGAGCAAACATCAAAGTCTGAAGATGAGCTACAGCAATGGCACGTACGTTAGATTTGGCGGAAGTTATCAAACCGTGTCGGTGGCGTGGCAATATTCCTGGCTGGGCAGGCCGAATTGACTCCGGCGCGTAATCCCTCCGTCTTGGGCCGCATAATATTGCTGGATCTTTAATTGGTCGGAAACATGTGGCTAATCGCTTCGTTGGATTGTAGAATCCGCGACTTAAATCTGTGCTTAATCTGGTTTGAAGGCTGTGACTTGGGGGCGAGAATCAGCGCGCTTATGCGCGGGCGTCGTAACCGCTCCGAACGATCCTGCTCGGCAGGTGCGTCGGGTTATGGTGTCGCTACGAAAATTAGCATGTGAGGTTACTGCGGATGATTCAAATAGACAAACACCCATTTGTTGTCCTGCTCGCCTCTTTTTTCGTGATGTGGCTCTCCATGTGGATCGGAACGTCCATGCGCGAGAAGCAGTCAGATCTGGACGAGGAGGCCCGGAAGGATATTGACGTTATCGTGGCTGCCACTCTGACGTTGCTTGGACTCATCATCGGATTCAGCTTCTCGATGGCCATCAACCGCTATGACCAGCGCAAGGTGTACGAAGAAGCGGAAGCCAACGCGATTGGCACGGAATACGTCAGGGCGGATCTACTGCCTGCCGCCGACGCGGCGAATGTTCAAGAAGATCTAAAAAAGTATCTGGATCAGCGGATTCTGTTCTATACGACCCGCAACGAACGCAAGGTTGAGCAGATCGACGAAGATACTTCTCGACTGCAAACTGAACTGTGGTCTGCTGTTCGGATGCCGGCCCTCGCTCAGCCGACGCCCGTGGCCGCGTTGGTTGTCTCCGGCATGAATGATGTATTGAACTCCCAGGGATACACGCAGGCGGCTTGGTGGAACGGAATCCCGTTCGGCGCATGGGCTCTGATGATAGCGATTGCAATTTGCTCCAACCTCTTGGTCGGCTATGCCCGGCGCCGCGTTGGAAAGGGGGTCATGCGTCATTTGCTCCTTCCGATTGTTCTGTCCATCGCATTCGCCTTCATAGCGGACATTGATAGCCCTCGTTGGGGCACTATTGTAGTACACCCACAGAATCTAATTAGCCTCCGTCAGTCACTGCCCTCGCAATAGCCTCACGACACCCGACAAAGAAGCGCAGGTTCTCCGTCACTCGGCTAAAGAGAAAACTGCCACCCAGTGATGGCGCCCTGCTGCGTCAGACGAAGGCCCATGCGGCTAGTAGCGTCGTTGGTGTTCACCACGAGCCGCAATCCTTGTAAGTAGCCAGCCTGCACGCTAAAGTGCGAGGAACATGGAGCGAGCAACATGGCTCTCCGCGAAATTTCCCGCAGGGTTATTTCGCGGAAGAATCCAGTTGTTGCCCCAAACTGTCCAGCTTCGCTTTGTTCTGTCCATAATCAATCGTTGCATCGATCTCCTCGGCGAGGTCGCTGGCGATTCGCGCATTCGCCTTCAGATAATCGGGATAAGGCGCAGCAGTGGGTCGGCTCTTGCTTTTGTTGAGCAGATCGATGCTGGCATTCATATTCGTAGCCAAATCGTTCGCGAGCCCAGTTATCCGATCGATTGCGTCCTGTTGCCAGGGGCTGGCGATGGTCCGATGCGATTGCAAGCCACGCATGTTCTGTTGGAGAGCATTTACATCAGCCTTGATCTTACCGAGCATCGCTGAGTGGGTCTGCCAACTCAGCCCAGCGTTTTGTCCGTAAGACTCCATTTTCACGGCGTCTATCTTGATTTTGGCTACGATCGTCTTTGCGTCGTTCAATTGCCCCGTGACGCTGGCGTTATCGCTCGTGGCCTGTCCATAAGTCATGCCGGGCACAAGCATGCACCCGACCCAAAGAACCAAACCGCAGAGCACCTTTCTTGTATTCATGTGAAGTTACTCTCCTTTTCAAGATTTGCTGAAATTTTCGGACACGGAAAATCCCCACTCTATTATAAAAACCTATACTTATGACCGCGGCAGCGTCCCCGCCTGGGAGGGAAATCGAGATGTGAACGTGCGCCCTGCGAGCACTTCATTGGCCGCTACAATCAAGTCTGAATCCATCAGCAGTTTCACAACGTAACCGAGTCCTCCGGCGACTTGACACGCTTTCAATATGTCAACATCTTCATGAACGGTTAGAAATACGACCTTGGCTTTGTTGCCCCGATTCTTCAATTCTTCGGCTACTTCGATGCCGCTCATTGCAGGCATCGTTACGTCCAGGACGGCTAGGTCAGGCTCTAGCTTTAGGATCATCTCCAGAGCGGCTCGTCCATCGGAAGCCATGCCAACGATTTCGAATGAGTTCCGCAAGAGCTCGGCCACCGCGCTCAAAACCGGGGCAAGATCATCGGCTATTACCACTCGCGTTCGAGACATAAGAACTCATCCCCTGTTCTCCCAGCGGGTTTCGAGAATGAGATTCGAGAGCAACTTTGATAGGGGGCGACTTTTCGTTCGTGGTCCCTTCACACACGGCTTAGCGCAACTATCACAGCCATCCTGTACTCGGTCCGTGCGGTCCGCTATTGGTATAAGTTACAGGTAGGAGAATAACGTCTGAGCATCTAAAGGGAGATTATCCTGTGCTTGATGGCGTATTGCACCAACTCTGCGTTCGACTTGAGTTGCAAGAGATCCATTATTGTGTACTTGTGGGAGGCGATCGTTCGTTTGGTCACGTTCAGCAAGTCCGCCGCTTCTTTCATCGAGTGCCCTTCGGCCAGCAGTTGAATGACCTGCCGCTGCCGGGGAGTTGGCTCCGGAGCACGTTTCCGCGAACCGGGATTTCGCAGCGAGATTTTAGCGAGCCCCTCGGACATGCAGGGCGTTACGTACGTCTTGCCTTTCAGGACCTCTGTGATTGCCTTTGTAAGTTCGAATGCCGCTCCCTTCTTGAGCAAATACGCTGAGGCCCCGGCACGAAATGCCTCTCCAACCAAGTACGGATCTTCATTCATTGTGATGAAGATCAATTTCACTCCTGCGGTGTCGTGCTTCAACTGTCGGGCTGCGTCCAGCCCGTTCAACTGGGGCATTCCGATGTCCAGTACGATGATATCGGGACGCAGTTGACCGGCAGCTTTCAAAAGCGTACGCCCATCCTGGACCAAACCCACAACTTCACACGTCGGCTCCAACAGCTTGCTAAGGGCCTCGGCCAACATCAGATGGTCATCCGCGAGTAGTACACGTGGTCGGTTCATGGAGTCACTTTGTCGCAGCCGCAGATTTTCTTTCGGCCTCATGGGAAGTGCCTGCCAGTGGTACTTGGGCCAGAATTTTGGTTCCTTGTCCTGGCGCAGACTCAACAGTTAGTGTGCCACCTGCCAGTCGTAGCCGCTCGACCATACCGATGAGCCCGATCCCCGAATTTCTGCCACGGAGTTCCGTATCAAAACCTGACCCATCGTCGAGGATAGTCAGGTCAATTTCATCATTGTTGGTCGAGATTTGAACCGTTGCCATCCTCGCTCCACTATGCTTGACCGTGTTGCCGAGCGACTCTTGGCAGATCCGGAACAGGCACAAGGCCACCTCCCTTGAAACCACGGGGAAGCCCTCCGGACTGGCGAATTCCACTTGAATCCCATATTTCTGATGGATTTCCTCGCAAAGTCCGCGCAACGCGGGCACTAAACCTACATATTCCAACTTGCTGGAGTAAAGTCGATGGGAGAGCGCGTGCATATCAGAAGACATTTCTTGGGTTCTCTTCAACAATTCCTGAACCTTTGCCCGCTCTTCCACCTCTGAGTCGTGCAGCTTCCTCCATAGTTGTGCCAGCCCGATACCTTGCAGAGCCAGCCGCTGACTGAAGTCGTCGTGGAGTTCCCGGGCGATGCGTGAGCGTTCCTCCTCCTGTGCAGTGATCAAGCGCCCGCTCAATTCTTCAAGCGCCATTTCTGAGGATCTGCGTTCCGTGATGTCGACGCATGAGCCGATATAACCACAGAAGGTTCCATCGGACTCGAATCTAGGCACCCCGTAGTCAACAATCCAGCGATATTTTCCGTCGAATCGCTTCAGACGATATTCCATCTCGAAATCGACGCGCGCGTCAAACGCACGCGAGTAAATTCCAAGACAATGCTCCAGGTCCTCGGGATGCACTCCTGAAGACCAACCACTTCCCAGTTCTTGTTCTATGGATCGGCCGGTGAAGTCCAGCCAGCCCTTGTTAAAAAAAGTACACTGCTTGTCCAGTCCCGACATCCATATCAGCACTGGAGCTGTATCTGCGACTAAGCGAAAGCGTTCCTCGGTCTCCCGCAGGACATTCTCGGCCCGCTTACGATCCGTGATGTCGCGCGCAATCTCGCAAAATCCTACAATTCTGCCTGTCGAATCTCTCAGGGGGGATACGATCAACGACACGTTAATTTTCTTCGCGTCCTTTGTAATACGAACTGTCTCATAGTGCTCAATGGACTCACCAACATTCAAGCGTTGTAACATTCTCCTCTCTTCATCCTGTAGTTCGGGGGGGACGGTGATCGTGATGGCCTCTCCAACGGCTTCAGCTTCGGCAAATCCAAATATACGCCGCGCACCTGCGTTCCAACTCAGGATGATGCCGTCCAAATCCTTCGAGATGATGGCATCATCGGAGGACTCGACGATGGCGGCATGACTCAATCGCGCTTCCTGAGCCTGCTTCAGCTCCGTTATGTCGGAGATCAGCAGAAGCAAGCATTCCTCGTCGTCGACCTCAATCAATTCCGCCGATGCTAACCCGATGCGGATTCCCCCGTTTCTCACACGGAAACGAACTTCCACATTCCGAAGCTTGCCCTCCGCCCGAAGTTCTTTAAGAAATTCAATTCTGCGGGAGGGATTCTCCCAAATCTGAACCTCGATCGGCGTTCGTCCAATGATTTCGTCACGCTCATAGCCTGTAAAGCTCTCCATTGCCTCATTCACTTCGATGTAGCGATCGTCTTTCAGCCTCACCAACGCGAAGCCGGACGGGCATTCCCGGAACGCTATTGAGAACTTCTCCTCGGACTTCTTCAGCGCCTGTTCGGTATTTTTGCGCTCCTCCACAAGCACGGCGAGGATCATAAAGGGCACAGTTGCGAACAACAAGAACAACTGTAGTGAAAACACGTCGTCGAGTGGGCCATGTCCTGTGAAGGGACCGCGTCCGTGGACGACTCCCCAAATCGACAGGAAGGCGATAACGATCATCGAGGTGCTGACACCAGTCGATCCGAAACGCAAAGCGGCCCAAAGGAGAAATGGAACGAGGGAATACAGCAACGCGGGAGGACTGTTTCTGCCAAGGCCTACAAAAACGAGATATCCAAGCAAGGTTAGGAATGTGATTAGCCCCCCCGCTTCGAGGTAATGAACATATGATTTCCGCCTACTTGCGGGCGGTCTCCCGACCCAACCAAATATCGCAGGCATCAGAATAAGAAACCCTATCGCCTCCGAAAAAAATGAAATCCTCCAACTTCTCAAATAATTCCCCCCGCTGGCCACCGCGCCAATCGAGGCTCCAACGAACGGTGCGAGGATCACCGCAAGCAGAGAAAACTTCGCAAGGGCTTTTACACTATTCAGTCGAGGCACACCCGTGAAGAAGTGGCTAAGACAAAATGTAGCGACGAGGACTTCAACCGTGTCAGATAGAATGAGCACGGCAGTCGATCGAATCGCCATCCCTGTTTGCAGATCAAAGAAAACATATCCTGCAAACGCCGCGGCAATGAGGATTGGCCATATTCTTCGCGGCAGCAGCAACAGTATTGAAACCAGAAGCACGTTGCCGAGCCAGAGCGGCCAGACCGCTTCCGGTCGTACGAACAGCAAGTCACCAAGTTTCGCAGCCAGGTAAAAGATTGCGGCGACGAAGCACACCAAAAGCATTTTGCGGGGAGTAGAACGAAGACCCTCGATGCCCCACAAGTATTCGTTGGAGCTGGCTGCCATCATTCGCCTCCAGCCCCAAAAGCAGTGGCCAGAAAAAAGCCTCCCGTGGACCATCGCAGGCCCGCGCTCGCGATACTTGCGAGGAAAGAGAGAATTGTCGCCTTTCCAAGTTCTGCTGGTTTCATTTTGTCGAGGCCTTGACCGTCAGTAGCCATAGGGAATCCAAATAATTAGTGATTGGCGACGTTCCTACGTTTTCTCCTAAGACGCTCATCACACATCGCACCGAGTCTAAGCACTCCCGAGACCATCACGAACACGAGGGACTTGCGCCGTCAAATCGACGGGAAGTGGAGATAACCGGCAACGTGAGCAAGAATGAAAGCAGGTGAGTTATCTGCGGCTGGACGATGAGTGGCCGTATCTCTTGCGAACATCCCGACACTCCCAAGGTGAACGTGTCTCTATGAAGGGTTAGGCACTCGATAGACGCTGATATCGCGTTTGGCCAATTATACGCTTTTCAATAATTACTGCTCTACCAAATAAATCCAGAAAATGGCGAGGGGAATTCCTGTGCAACATTGAATCACCCGAACTCAGCATCGTGGCATGGCACGATGGAACCCAATCCACTGTTACTTTTGACAGTTACGTCGCCGGACTCCTGGGATGCATCATTAGCAAGATGAAAAGATTGTGCTGCGGCGCATCGTTATGAAATCGACCGCCCGTACTCTTGCCGAGGAATTAAGGAAAAGGTCGAATGGCTCGCCTGCCCATGACATCCCGGCGTGGTGAAGGAATCGTCTTCCCGCAATCGTTCTGGAGGTTTTGATGGAAAGACGAAACTCATTGGTTCAACAGTCTCTGGCGCTGATTCTCGCTATTTGCATGAATCTGAGTCTGGCTAACGGAGCCCTGGGTATTCCTCAGGCGGGAAGCACTTCCAATTGGACGCCAGAACAGCTCGATCAGCTTCTTGCCCCGATCGCGCTGTACCCAGATGCCTTGCTCATGCAGGTTTTGGCTGCGTCTGTTGATCCTCAGGAAGTCCTGGATGGAGGCAACTGGTTGTTGCAGAACAAAACCCTGCAAGGAGACCAGCTCGATAGCGCTGCGAAGGCCGCGGGGTTTGGTCCGGCCATGATGGCTCTGTTTCACTTCCCGCAGGTTGTCGACATGATGTGCTCGGAAATGGATTGGACACGCCAGCTCGGGGATGCGTTCAATGCGAGCCAGGGCGCCGTGCTTGATTCAGTTCAGCGTCTGCGGTTGCAGGCGAAGCAAGCTGGGAATTTGCAAACAACCCCGCAGCAGACGGTGGTGACACAACAGGCTGGCGGGCAACAAGTGATCGTAATCCAACCGACGAATCCGCAGGTCATTTATGTGCCGCAATACAATCCTGTACAAGTTTACGTTCCCCCCGCACCCGCGCCGCAGAGTTCTGGAGTTAGCACCGAGACGGCGGTCGTCGGTGCGCTCGTTGCATTCGGTGTCGGCATGGCAGTGGGATCCATGTTCAGCAGCAACAATTATTACTATCCGCATTGGGGATACGGTGGAGGAGTATATTATCGCGGCGGCCCTTGGGTTTCTCACCATTACGTCTACCGTCCTGTCTATGGCCCGCACTACCACCGCGCGACTGTCTATTACAGGCCTGCGAATTATCCGTACGCCTATAACCGGCCGTATCCAGGCAACACCCACTACAATTCGGGCAACTACTACAACAAATACCGCGGAAATACGAACAACCAAAACAAGAGCAACAACACAATCAATCGGAACGTCAGCGGAAACAACGTCACGATCAACACCGGGAACCAGAAGAACAGGACAGGAAATACCTCCGTAGGCAGCGGCAATGCCCAAACGAATCAGAGTTGGAAGGGGCAATCAACATACAACGGCGGCAGCAGGATTAACGGCAATTCCCCCAACAACGCATCCAGGAATCCCTCGACGACGTATAACAGGCCAAGCCAAACCAGCACTCAAGTCGTGAAGCCGGATCGCGGCTATTCTTCCGGCTCGCCTGCTACACCCCAAACAAGATCAAATTCGAAACCGACTACGCAACCTCGAACAGCAGGCGCGTTCGAAGGCTCTGGAAACAATGGACGGACCGAGCGGACTTCGAGCCAGAGGGGTGCCGCGAGCACTCAGGGAAGAAGGGGGAATAAATGAGAGCGAAGCTGTCGAGCGATCTTTCTCCACTGCGACTCTCGATCCTCTCGTTGATGGCGTTGTCATGGCTATTGCCATCGATGCCAGTGTCCGCGCAAGCAGTTAGCGGACAGAAAACATTCTCTTCGCCTTCAGAGGCAGTGGCCGCTCTTCTAGAGGCGGCGCGTTCTGGCAATCCCGAGCAGCTGCTGCCGTTACTAGGACCCCAAGCAAAGGATTTTATTTCTTCTGGCGATCCCGTTGCGGATAAACAGGTGCTGGCGCGCTTCGTCAAGTCTTACGACGCGAAGCACTCTCTCTCGGTGGAGGCGCAAGGTTTCGAATCCTTGCAAGTGGGGCAGAATGACTGGCCGTTTCCATTTCCAATCGTTCGCGACGGCGAAAAATGGTACTTCGATGGCTCGCGTGGCGCAGAAGAAATTATAGACCGTCGAATCGGTCGCAACGAGCTCGGAGCGATCGCCGTGTGTGAAGGATACGTGCAAAGCCAGGAGGACTACGCTTCGAAAGGACATGATGGCGATCCGAGTGGCATCTACGCCCAGCGGTGGCAAAGCGACCCGGGCAAGCAAAACGGCCTCTACTGGCCTGTTTCCGAAGGTGAGCCCCAGAGCCCGATTGGGCCTTTAGTCGCGAAGGCTGCCGCCGAAGGTTATTCGAAGCCAGAATCCGGAAGCCCCGCACCGTACCACGGTTACTTTTACAAGATTCTCACCGCACAGGGGCCCGATGCTCCGGGAGGGGCAAAAGGCTACGTCGTGGATGGGAAAATGACGGGCGGCTTTGCCCTGATTGCTTACCCGGCGCAATACGGCACAAGCGGAATCATGACCTTCATTGTTAATCAAGATGGAGTCATATATCAGCAGGATCTGGGGGAGCGTACGAGCGACCTCGCATCTCAAATCGCAACCTTCAATCCCGATAGCTCGTGGCAGCCCGCTCAGCAGTAATTTGTCGCGCAGTTGCACATTAGCTGGTGAGAAATTCTCCATGCACGCTTGTTAGCAACATCCGTCGGCCCTTGGCCAAATCGCATGCGTCGTTCCAGTGCGATCTGACGACATGTCAGTTTGACAATTACAACGCCACGGTTTCAGGGGATAGCATCCTCAAACCTGCGAAGTTGCCTCGCGCCGCTCCGTGGGTCGATCCGCGGGATCAACCTATTTCGGTCAGGTCGGCAAGTCGTAAAGGAGCGCATATATGAGCTGGATGGCAAAAGCTACACTCGTCGCACTGTCTCTTGCAGCGCTGGGACTGACAGCATCAGAAACCAGAGCACAAGAAGCTCCGGTTTTTGAGATTTCGCAGCAAGACAGCTCGATCAAGTTTTCGGTGCAGGCGTCCGTTGCGATTGATGGCACTTTCGATAAGTGGAACGCTACCTTGAAATTTACCTCGCCGGATGTCACGTCTGGTGTTTTGGACGTCGAGATTCAGGCCGACTCGGTGAACACCGGAAGCGGCATGAAGGACGGTAAGCTGAAAAGCAAAGATTTCTTCGACGTCAAGCACGATCCAATTATAAAGTTTGTGTCGACGAAAGTTGTACAAACTGGGCCCAACACCTTTGATATTCCCGGCACGTTTACCATTCGCGGCGTGTCCAAACAGGAGACGCTGACTCTCACGGTTTTTGGCAAGGGAACGGGGACAGGGACGATTAAAGGAACCATGGCTTTCGACCGCAAAGACTACGGAATGAATAGCGGCATTCCGTTTATCAAGATCGCCAATCGAGTCGAGGTGACCGTCGACCTTCACGGGAAGCGGGTCAGCGGGCCTCCTTTGGTTTTCAAACAATAATCAGCGTAACGAACGCCGATTCGCCCCAAACTGCCGCAGACCAGTTGGACCGGATGCGACGAGTACGGAACCTTGCTTCTTCGCCGACCGTCAAGATAGAATCCCGCGGCGGAGGATCGCTGAATGGTCGAGGAATGCCGACGGTTAGAACAAGGCCGAGAAGGGATGGTCTGGAAAAAATGGGGGCCGTACCTGAGCGAAAGGCAATGGGGAACCGTCCGCGAGGATTACAGCAAAGACGGCGACGCTTGGAGCTATTTCAGTCATGATCAGGCGCGTTCACGTGCCTACCGCTGGGGCGAGGACGGACTTGCCGGTATTTCCGACGATCGACAGAACCTTTGTTTCGCCCTCGCCCTGTGGAATGGCAGGGATCCAATCCTCAAAGAGAGGCTGTTCGGACTGACGAACAAGGAGGGCAATCACGGGGAAGATGTGAAGGAATATTATTTCTATCTAGACAACACACCGACGCATTCGTATATGAAGTACCTCTACAAGTATCCTCAGCAGGCATTCCCGTATGACGACCTGGTGGCCACGAACAAGAAGCGGACACGCCACGATTTCGAGTACGAGCTCCTGGATACGGGGATTTTCGACGCCGACCGTTATTTTGACGTCTTTGTTGAATATGCGAAAGAAACCCCAGAAGACATTCTCATTAAGATCAGTGTCTGGAATCGCGGGCCAGACCCAGCGTCATTGCACATTCTCCCTACACTTTGGTTCCGCAACACTTGGTCATGGTCAGAAGGAGCGGTAAGGCCTATTCTCCGCGTGAGAGAAGGTGTGAAGGGTGCGAACGTTGTGGCCGCCTCACACCCTGAATTGGGAGAAAGATTTCTCTATTGCGAGGGGGGTGTACCGCTGCTGTTCACGGAAAACGAAACGAATAGCGAGCGCATCTTCGGCACACCAAACCGCATGCCTTACGTGAAGGACTCGATTAACGACTTCGTTGTGCATCAACAGTCTGCCGGATTAAATTCCAAGCAGACAGGAACAAAGGTTTCGCCACACTATCGCGTGACGGTGAGCCCCGGTCGGTGTGAAGTCATACGCCTGCGGCTGAACTGCATTGACCCCGAGGAGCTGACCGCATCCCACTCGGCGGCGACCAGAAATCCCTTCGGCGAACATTTCGATGTGGTTGTACGGACCCGGCAGGAAGAGGCTGATGAGTTCTATTCCACCGTAATTCCATCGAAGCTGGATGCTGACGCACGCAAGGTAATGCGTCAGGCGGTCGCCGGAACTCTGTGGTCGAAACAGTTTTACTACTTTGATGTCGACAAATGGCTTGAGGAGCATGGCGCTAACCTGTTCAAACCGAAGGGTAGAGCCCAACGTAACTACCACTGGCACCATATGCATAACGCCGATATCATCTCTATGCCGGATAAGTGGGAGTACCCGTGGTACGCGGCATGGGATCTGGCATTCCACATCCTCAGTCTTTCGATGGTGGACGAAGAGTTTGCCAAGCAGCAGTTGGACCTAATGCTCGAAGGGCGCTATATGCACCCAAGCGGGCAACTTCCTGCGTGCGAATGGGATTTCAGCGATGTAAACCCTCCTGTCCATGCTTGGTCGACTATCTTCACGTACCGCCTTGAAAAGGTTCGTCGCGGTCGCGGCGACCTGGACTGGCTAGAGCGTTCGTTTCAAAAGCTCTTGCTCAACTTTACTTGGTGGGTGAACCGCAAGGACCGTACGGGCAAAAACGCGTTCGAGGGTGGTTTTCTCGGGCTCGACAATATTGGGGTATTTGACCGCAGCGCACCACTGCCGACCGGCGGCTACCTGGAACAGGCGGACGGCACCGCCTGGATGGCGCTCTTCTGCCAAAATATGTTGGAGATCGCTACGCAGTTGGCGCTAGAGCGACCATCCTACACGGAAATGTGCGTCAAGTTCGCCGAGCATTTTGTATGGATTGCTTCAGCCATGGTGCATGCGGGCGAAGACACAGGAATGTGGGACGAAGAAGACGGGTTCTTCTATGACGTGCTTCGCCTGCCGGACGGGAAGTCGCAGCGAATGAAGGTTCGCTCGATGGTTGGGTTCCTTCCCATGTGTGCAGTAACCGTTTTTGAAGGCGAACTCCTAGCAAAGTATCCAGAGGTAAGCAAGCCCATGCGGCGATTGCTTTCGGCTCGCCCAGAGCTGGCAGCCAACATCCACGACCCGGCCAAGGCCGGCTGTTCCGGACGGCTGATGACCGCGGTTTTGAACGAGACAAACCTCCGCCGGATGCTGTCAAGGATGCTGGACGATAATGAGTTCCTCAGCCCGTATGGTATTCGCTCTGTCTCTCGCTACCACGCTGAGCACCCGTACGTCTTTCGTGTGGAAGGACAGGAGTCCAGCGTGGCCTACCTTCCGGCTGAGTCCGATACGGACATGTTCGGAGGCAACTCCAACTGGCGCGGACCGATTTGGATGCCGGTCAACGCACTGATCATCCGTGCTCTACTAATGTACTTCCTGTATTACGGCGAGGGTTTCACCATCGAGTGCCCCACGGGCTCTGGTCGAATGATGAACTTGTACCAGGTGGCTGAAGAGCTCTCGCGGCGACTGGTAAGCATCTTTCTCCGCGATAAGGATGGAAAGAGACCCGTCTATGGGGGAGCCGCCAAGTTTCAGAAAGACCCGCATTGGCGCGATCTCCTTTTGTTCTACGAATACTTCCATGGCGACAATGGAGCTGGCCTCGGCGCAAGCCACCAGACTGGCTGGACGGGAATTATTGCCAGGGCGATGCATCTGTTTGCTACCACGACCCCTGAGCAGGCCTTAGAACTCGGTAAGAAAGCAGGCGTAACGGAGACTCCAGATCCAACAGCGAAACAAATGGCTGTCGCTACCGATTAACCGATCATTTCCTCGCCTTCGCCCTCAGCAGCGGCCCTGAGTTTCCGTGGCTCCTGATAACGGTCGCTAGGGAGTGCGCGTGATCGTGTGGTTCTTCCAGTCGGAGTCAGTGAGATTCCAGCCACCTCCGAGAGCCAGATAGAGTTGAACGATCACCAGTCGCCGATTTAGCTCGGTTTGGACCAGTGCAGTTTGCTCGGGGTACAACTGAAGTTGTGCGTCGAGAACTTCAAAGTAGCTGGCCTTCCCCGCCGTATAGCGCTGCAAGGAAACCGTGACAGCCTTTTGATAGGCCGCAACAGACCGCGCTTGCTGTGCTTGGATTGCTTCGAACTTTTCGCGGGAGATGAGCGCGTTGGAAACGTCCGTGAAGGCGTTCAGGGCGGTCTGCTCATACTGCAGTTTGGCTTGTTGCCAAGCGGCTACCGCCTCGCGTTTCTGCGCGCGAAGGGCGCCTCCTTCATAGATGGGGCCGGCAAAATTGCCCGCGATGCTCCAGACATTGCCGCTGCCATTTGTGATTTGAGAGAGTGGAGTGCTTGCCTGTCCCAGAAGAGCGGTGAGCCCAAACTGAGGGAAGAAATTAGCGATGGCCACGCCAACCTGAGCGTTGGCCGAGCGGACCTGCTGTTCGGCGGCGAGGACATCTGGACGCCGCTCCAGGAGCGCGGAAGGCAGACCCACCGGAATATCAGGGGGGACGTCTTCGTCCAATAATTTTGCGGTGTGAACGATCGAGTGAGGATTGCTGCCCAGAAGAACGCTGATCACGTTCTCCTGCAGCGCAATTTGACGTTCATATTCAGGGATTGCTGCAGCGGCGGCAGCTTGTGCGGCCTCGGCGCGGGAGGTGTCCAGTGTGGAGGCGACGCCGCCTTCGTAGCGCTGAGTGAACAGATTGAGGGTCTGAGTAAACGACGCTGTAGTGTCCTTGGCAACCTGAAGCTGCAGTTCCAAGCCGAGAAGCTGAAAATACGCCTGCGCCACATCGCTTGTGAGCGTCAGCATGACGCCGCGGCGAGCTTCCTCGGTGGAAAGATATTGAGCACGGGCGCTTTCATTCAGGCGGCGAATGCGCCCCCAGATATCGGCTTCCCACGCTACGCTGCCAGCTGCAAGAAAAGCACCTCTGGTCATTCCCCCGTTTGGAGCGACGGTGCCCACGAATTCATTCTTGCCGTCGCTGGCGCCAACAGAGTAATTGACGGCTGGAAGAAATTGAGAACGGGCCACAGCGGCAAACTGGCGCGCTTGCTCGACCCGGGAAACCGCGATGGCGAGGTCGTAGTTATTGGCGAGGGCGCTGTCGATCAGCGATTTCAGTTCGTCATCTTTGAAGACTACCCACCAGGGCAAATCTGCGTAGGAAGCCTGCTGCGCGGCACCCTCGGCACCACGAAATTCGGGTGGAGAAGTCACCGCTGGGCGAACGTACTTTGGGCCTACTGCACAGCCTGAAATAATCAGCGCTGAGGAGAGAGTTGTGGCGAGCGCCACTTGGTAAATGCCGCGTCGCCTGTCGCGAAGCCGCAGACCCGCGCGTTTGCAATTTCTCGTTATCATCGACCGTAAGTGGATAACAGACTCATCTCCCTCGGATTAATCTGCAGGTCCGGGACTGGGGGAGGGCAAGCCGGGCGCGCCGGACTCCGGCGCCTTCGAACCTTCGACGCTCGCCCCTCCCACCCGCTCAATCATGTAGAACAGCGCTGGGATGATGAAAATGGCTATCGCACTGGCGGCAAACATGCCGCCGATAACGGCTGTGCCCATCACTTGGCGAGAGACGGCGCCGGAGCCCGTTGCGCGCCAGAGAGGCACACAGCCAAGAATAAAGGCGAAGGAAGTCATCAGAATGGGGCGCAAACGCAGCTTGGCTCCCTCGAGAGCGGCATCAGCAAGCGAGCGGCCTTTTTCGTATTCAGCTTTCGCAAACTCGACGATCAAAATCGCATTTTTTGCGGCGAGGCCGATCAGCATGACCAAACCAATTTGAGCGTAGACGTTGTTCTCCAGGCCGAGTCCCGTGTATTGCTTGAACACCAGCAGATCAATGATGCGACGTCCGAAAAGCGCCGCAAATGCGCCAAAGACTGCGATCGGAACGCTGAGTAAAACGCTGAAGGGCAGGGTCCAGCTTTCGTAAAGACCGGCGAGAATCAGGAATGCGAAGAGTATTGACAATCCGAAGATCGCAAAAGGTGAGACGCCCTGTTGCGCTTTCTGCTCCTGGAAAGACATGCCCATGTAATCGAACCCCATTCCAGGAGGCATCGTCTGAGCGTACACTTCTTCGAGGGCCTTCATGGCGTCGGTGGAGCTGAATCCACGCGCCGCTGTGGCGTTGATTTGCGCGGCACGATGCAAGTTGTATCGCATGGTGAATTCGGGCCCATTTCTCTGCTCGATGGTTGTAATGGCCGATAGTGGCACCATTTTCCCGTCGGTATTTCTGACGTAGAACTGCCCGAGATTGTCAGCACGTGTTCGATAACTGCCTTCCGCTTGCACATAGACCTGCCACTGACGCCCGAAACGGTTGAAGTAGTTGACGAAAGCCCCACCCATGAAAGCTTGCAGGGTCCCGTAAACATCTTTCAATTGCACGCCCTGAACCAGCACTTTGTCGCGGTCCACGTCGACGTACACTTGCGGGACTGAAGGGATGAGGGTCGTAAATATTCTCGCTATTTCAGGACGTTTGCGCGCCGCCTCCATGAACCGCTGGACGTTATTTGCCAGGAACTCGACGTCATGGCCACCACGGTCCTCCAGAATGTATGTGACGCCGCCGGAGGCACCAACGCCGGGAATGGCCGGGGGAGGGAAAGCGACCGTTGTACCCTCGGGAAGCTTCCCAAGAACGTCATTAAGATGAATCAGCAGATTCACATACTGCTCATCTTCGACCTTCCGCTCGCTCCATGGTTTCAAAGTCACCCAGAAAAAGCTGCTGTAACTGTTTTGCACACCACTCAACATGCTGTACCCGATCACCGACGTTACGTGTGCGATCCCGGGAGTGCTCAGCAAAAGGTCTTCAACTCTCTTCGCAGCCGCGGAGGTTCTTTGCAGCGAGGCAGCGTCCGGCAACTGTTGAACAATGAAGAGATAACCTTGATCTTCGTCAGGGAGAAAGCTCACGGGCAATTTGCCTCCGACGAAGCCTGCCAGGATGGCAAAGCCCACGAGCAGAAGGATGGTAAAGGCCGTCTTGTGAATGAACATGCGGCAGACTTTCACGTAATCATTCGTCGCGGCGGTAAACATACGGTTGAACCAACCAAAGAACTTGCCCAGCGGCCCCCGGGCTTCTTTTTTGGGCCGAAGGAGCAATGCAGAGAGAGCAGGGCTGAGCGTGAGAGCGTTGAAGGCGGAGATGATCACCGAAACAGCGATTGTTACGGCAAATTGTTGATAGAGACGCCCAGTAATTCCCGGAATGAAGGCAGTGGGGATGAAGACCGCAGAAAGGATGACGGCGATACCGATGACGGGAGCCGAAACCTCTTCCATGGCCTTCATGGCCGCGTCTTTCGGAGAGAGGCCGTGCTCAATATGATGTTCGACCGCCTCGACAACGACAATCGCATCGTCGACGACCAAGCCAATGGCGAGAACGAGGCCGAACAATGAAAGTGTGTTAACGGAAAACCCTAGCAGGGGAAATACAATGAATGTGCCAACGAGCGAAACTGGCACCGCCAACAGCGGGATCAGCGTCGCTCGCCAGCCCTGAAGGAAGATATACACGACCAAGATGACGAGAAATAAAGCTTCCAGGAGGGTGTGTTCGATTTCTTTGATGCCTTCCGTTACCGGGAGAGTCGTGTCGAGCGCGGTGACATAGTCGAGGCCCGGCGGGAAACTCTTCTTCGCGTTCTCCATGAATGCGATGGCGCCTTTCGCGGCAGCAATCGCGTTGGAACCGGGAAGTTGATAGACGGCGATTACAGCAGAGGGTTTGCCATCCAACCGTCCTTGCATGTTGTAGACTTGCGCGCCGAGTTGGATTCTCGCGACATCCTTCAGCCGAACGATCGATCCGTTTGGTTGAGCGCGAACTACGATCTGGCCGAAGTCCTCTTCGGAAACCAGGCGTCCCTGGGATCTGACGGTATAGGTAAATTGCTGCCCGGAGGGAACGGGCTCGCCGCCGATTTGTCCCGCCGGATTCACATTGTTCTGAGCTTGAATCGCATTTGTGATATCCGGTACGGTGATTTGCAGCTTTGCCAGCTGATCGGGCTTAATCCAGATCCGCATTGCGTACTGCCCAGCGCCGAACACGGAGACACTGCCAATGCCAGGAACCTGGGTGAGGCCATCCGTAAGATTGATATAAGAATAGTTGGCCAGAAATTGGGAGTCATACGTCCCGTCCGGCGAATAGAGGTCGAACAGCATCATCGGAGCAGAAGTAGATTTCTGCACTGTGACGCCAAAATTATTGACCGCCGCCGGAAGCTGCGAGGCAGCCTGATTCTGGCGCATTTGAGCCAGAATCTGATCTGTGCTCGCGTCCGTCTTAATGTCGAAATCCACCGTCAACTTCATAGTTCCGTTGTTCGCGTTCAGCGAATACATGTACTCCATGTTGTCCACGCCGCTCATTTGCTGTTCGATGGGTGTGGCAACGGACTGTTCGACGGTCAGGGCATCGGCGCCCACGTAGGTCGCATTAACCTGGATTTGCGGGTCAGCGATGTTGGGGAATTGAGCTGTGGGGAGGCTCAGGACGGCCACCGTGCCGACAATCACCATGATGATGGAAATCACCATGGCCACGATGGGACGTTCAATGAAGAATTTATACATGGTTCCGGTTACGTGGAGCTGCTCGCGCTGGAATTTGCCGAAGTTGTTGTCGATCCCGGCGTGTATGGTTTGGGGTTTACTTGCATGCCATCTTTAACTTTTTGTATCCCTTCCACCACCACCTGCTCGCCAGGCTTCAGGCCCCCTGTGACAACCCACATCGTGCCGACCTTCGGCCCCATGGTAACCGGGCGGATATTCACCTTGTCGTCCGCCCCGACTACCGCAATCAAATATTTGCCCTGCACGTCGGCGACGGCAGGCTGCGGAACAAGCAACGCTCCTTTCTCGATTCGACCGACTGTACGAATATTCCCAAATCCGCCCGGCCGTAAGAGATTGTTGGGATTGGGGAATTCGACCTGCAATAGAATGGAACCCGTACTAATGTCCACCTGCCGGTCGAGAGCGTAGAATTTTCCTTTCAGCGGGTAAATGGAGCCATCCGCCAATTCCAATTCCCAGTTCAGTCTGTTAAGAGCCTGTCTTTCCGTCTCGCCTGCTTTTTCAATGTCCCGCATCGCCACGAAATATTGCTGCTCGCTGGGTGTGAAATTCACCAGGATGGGATTCAAGGTCGATATGGTGGTCAGCGGAGTTGCGCTTTGCGGGCTGATGAAATCGCCGACTTGTGCATTTGCAATGCCGGCGATTCCGTCGATAGGAGCGGTAATCGTGGTGAACCCAAGATTCAGTTTGGCGGTTTCAAGGGCGGCTTCTGCCGAGGCCACAGACGCTACAGCGGATTGCACTTGTGCGAGTGCAGACAGGTTATTTTGGATCGCATCATCAAGCTCCTGCTTGCTGATGGCTCCCGTTTGTGCCAGCGGCGTATAGCGCGTGACATCCTGCTGGGTCTTGCCTTGCTGTGCACGGGCGCGAGCAAGGTCGCCATTTGCCTGCTGCAGCACTCCTTTCGCCTGATCGACGGCGGCTTGATACGTCCGCGGATCCAATTGAAAAAGAGGCGCTCCCTTTTTCACATAGGCCCCATTGCTATAGGTCTGCTGTATCAGGTAACCCGCAACCTGCGCGCGAATCTGGGCGTTCACTTTTCCTGTTAGGGTCGCCACCCATTCTGCGGTGATAGGCACATCTCTTTGCGTAACCTCGACGACCTCCACCACAGGAGGCGCGGCTTCCACGGACTTTTCCTTTTCACATCCGGTGCAGAAGGCTAGGCCAATCGCCACAGCGAATAGCGCAGATTTGCGGTATTTACTGGACGTGGCGACGGCACGAGGCATCGCGATAGTGAATTCATGCTCAGACATGGGCGACCCCGGGCTTTTGTGAGGTTAGACGTAACCTGAATCGCGGGGGACTCTATCACGATGTTGTCTTGAAAAAAAGACGTAATCAGTCGACAGCGTCCGTGCACAGAGCTTCATGTCGAAGGCCACACCTGACCGTTTGTTTTTTCCAGCGAAGGGGACTGGGTTACTTATATCGGTCACCGAGTATGTGATCGAGCCTCTCGTGCCCCTCTCTGCCCGGGGCATTGGCCTAACTTTGGCTGCAATTCAACCAAACACAGCAACGTCCTTTTTCGCTCGGCGTAGTTTGCGCCTCGATGTGAGAATCTGGCGACACTGTCACTTTTGACAGTGGTAGCGACCACATGCTCGTGTCAGATAGAAGGAGAAAAAAGTGTGGTGGCTTGATGAAAATTAGGGTTGCTCAAATTTCCCGATGGGCGACGGGCATCCTCGCGGGAATCGTCCTGTTTCCTGTGATGGCAATCCACGCTCGTGCTCAGGAGGGTTCGCGCCGGGAAACGATTCAGGCCACAGCCCTTGGCCAGCAAAGGGCAGCGGGAAAGACCTTCAGCATAACCGTAAATATCAATTCCTATTCGACCCCGGAGGATCAAAAGATTCTGATCGATGCGTTCACCAATGGTGGCCACGACGCTTTGGTCAAAACTCTGAGCAAAATGAAGTCCAAGGGAAGAGTTGCGATCACGGGGACGCTTGGCTACGACATTGCTTACGTACGCTCATTTGACACTCCCAACGGGCGGAGGATTCGGGTGTTCACAGATAGGCCGATTCGGTTCGTCGAGGCCTATAATAACGGCCGCACGACCGACTACGATCTGTCAGCTTTAGAGATCAATCTCGACAACGATCCAAAAAAGAGTGATGGAAGCTTGATTGTCGCGGCTCGGTTCAGAGTTGATAAAAACAAGCAGATCTCAATTGAAAGCTATGGCTCAGGACCTTGGCGTTTGGTAAACGTCATGGAGCGCTGACAAGGCACTCGCTGGCCGCGACACCCGTTCCACGCCTAACGCCCGGCAGAGATGATTTGTGGACCGCGAGATAAAAAGAACAATTGGAGGGTACAAAATGAAGAAACGCATCGTGCTGTGGCTTCCCATTTGGGCGATTGCCATTTCTTGCCCGGCCGCTTTGGCGAATGGGCGTCCGAAGAAGGCCGCACAACAATCCGCCCAATCCTCGCAGTCCTCACAATCCCCGGATGCCCACACACAGGCCAAGAATCTTCAAGAATACATCAACCTCATGCGTTCCAATGTGCGCGACCAGAAGGCGGAGATCATGGGATCCGTCATGGAGCTGAATATTGAAGACTCTGCGAAATTTTGGCCGATCTACAACGAATACGACGCCGAATTGACCAAGCTGAACGATCTCCGAATTGCAAACATTAAAGACTACGCAGCCAATTATTCGCAGATGACGGATGACAAGGCCGATGAGTTGGTCCATAACGCTCTCGATTATCAAAAGCAGCGTGGCCAGCTCCTCGCAAAATACTACGAGATCATGAAGCAGTCATTGGGGGCCGTGACTGCGGCGCGCTTTCTGCAAGTCGAAGACCAATTGCTCTTAATCATTGATCTTCAAATTGTTTCTTCCCTGCCGATTGTTTCTCAATGACTATGAGCGCGACCAAGGAGAGGAAAAATATGCGAAATGCAGTTCTTATCGCCGCGGCGACACTGTTGGGGCTCGCAGCTATGCAGGGAAATTTGCTCGCCAAGGTTATGCCAGCCAGCCTGAAGACGGCCTCCGGCGAAGTTGCGTCGCCGGCGGCGCAAAATACGAGGAAAATCACCGTCCCTGCCGGAACGCGCATTTTGGTCCGCATGATTGACTCAATCGACTCGACCAAGCAAAAGGCCGGGTATCGCTTCACGGCGAGCCTGGAATCAAACCTGGTGGTGGACAACGTCGTGGTAGCACCAAGAGGTACGATGGTGTATGGGCAGCTCACATCGGCTTCGTCCGCCGGCAGAATGTCGGGCAGTTCCGAACTGACGCTCGAGCTGACGGATATCATGATCAAGGGCACCATGTATCCGCTTCTCACCAGCACGTATGAAGTGAAGGGCAGTGGAGAAGGCTCGAAAACGGCGAAGAAAGTTGTTGGCGGCGCAGGACTGGGTGCGCTCATCGGGGGGCTCGCGGGGGGTGGAAAGGGAGCTGGAATCGGGGCGCTCGCCGGAGCTGGTGCAGGAACGGCTGTTGCCGCTTCCAAAAAGGGACAACAGTTATCTATACCGAGCGAGACTCTGCTCGAATTCCGTCTGCAGCAGCCCGCGCCTCTGCCCGTTTCTTCCTGAGGGTTGACCCATGTGGTCTCCCCGTCAATTGTCAGTAACCAATTTGCGTCACTTGTATTCAATGGAATGTCGTCGGCGGTGAATTTTTAGGGTGTTGGGAAGTGTCTGCCGTCGACGGTGCACGTGACAACCGCTGCGCCGGGCGCATCCGTGGTCTGTTGCGCGATTTGGATCGAGGCTGCGGCCCGCTGCGCTTCAAATCAGATTCTCTTTCTCTAACGCCTGGACTACGACTTTGACGATTCCATCGATCGCCTTTGTCACTGACCGCGGATTAACCGTGTTGCTCGTGCCTGTCCACACTAACTCTCCGTCGGGTTTGGCGGTGGAGTAGAAATTCGTTTCGACTTGTGCCGCAGTATCTGTTTGAAGATAACCGGGCGAATAGACAACTGGAGAAAGTGCCCCGTAATAGCCATAGAAGGTGCCGTAGTATGGATTTAGCGGATAAGTCTGGCCGGGTACATATGTGACCGTTTTCTTATATTTGACCAAGCTCGATACCACGATTGCGTCGAAGCCTTGACCTTGAACGACATCTCTCATCTGATCCATATTAATCGGGGTCGACTCAGGTCGTGGAAGAAGGGAGTAGCTGGGAACCGCCTGAATTCCGGGCCTCGCGATCGCCGCTACCAGCCTATCCTCGAAATCGGCACGGCTCGAAGCGCGTCCATTCATCGCCAGGACCAGCACGTTTTTGAAACTCGGACCTGCGTAATTTGGATTTTTCCACGTGAAGGCCAGCTTCGTGGACTTGGCACCCGACACCATAACGGCCGCCAGTATGGCTAGAAACAACGCGCATTGTTTTTCCAAGCGGTGCTTTTGTGTAAACAAGCGATCGATCTCCAACGGTTCTTTAGCGTCGCAAGTGCGCGTGAGCGATCGGTGCGCGAACCCCGGGCTGTTCGAGATCCCTCTTGAAAACCCGAAACCCGTGCGTTCTGGCCCATTGGGCCAGGCGATGGCCGGCTTCTTGCACTACGAGCGCGCTAGCCACAACGAGAGTTACAGTTCCGAAGAGGATGACGATCAAAAGGACAACAAAGGTAAGCTCCTCGAAAACGTAGAGTCTTGTTGCGAGCGATCCTGGTCCCAAAGTCAGCAAACCAAGCATTTTCACACCTGCTTCAGTCTTTTTTTGGATGCCCGCGCGAAATCTCTGCGCTCTGACCCTCGAAGGGGGCTGTAATGTCATTGGGACAAAGAGTTACGCGTGCTGCCAATATGCCGGGCATTTCCACGAGAACCATTTCCGCCACCCCCATCCGGTCGCAAACTAACGCCTCCCCGCCTACCAAGAAACTGTCAGAAGTAACAGGGGCAAGTGTGCGAAGCATTCGTTAATAAAACGCCGCAATGGCTGTCACAAGACGACACATGCCTGGTAACGGGTTGTATGTCTCCTTTGGCAGGTGCGGAGGTGGACCTCGGTCCGCCATCGGTCGCTTTTCTCCCCGGATTGTCATTTTTACCAATAACAAGCTCCTCCGGATAAGAGTAGCGTCCTTGGTGAGAGGAGTTTCGCTTCAACCAGATCCAAGGCCATACGGCGCAGCGTTTAGCCTCGGGGTTGGAGTCAGCGGCTGAATTTTCTTCACGAAGAGGAGAAGAACGATGCTACAAGAAATACACTTTAAGATCGCTAAGGCCTGCTTTGGCCTCATCCTGGCGGCGTTCACGTGCGGGGTGGCACGGGCGCAGGACATAACGACCAACTCCATGCCTGGAACGAATTTTGCGAATTACCACACCTACAAGTGGGTAACCGTCGAGGGAGCAACCTACCCGAACCAGATTTTGGACGCTCAGATCAAGAGTTCGATCGACTCGCAACTAGCGAGCAAAGGATTGACAAAGGTGGACTCCGACAAGGCCGATCTCTACGTGGCCTATCAAGCGTCCATCAATCAGGAGAAACAATGGAACGCCTACGGCACGGGCGGCGGATTGCGTTGGGGTGGCGGGATGGCCACCGCCCAAAGCTCGACCATCAGCGTTGGAACCCTTGTTCTGGATATGTACGACCCGTCTACCAAGCAACTCGTTTGGACCGGTCGTGCGACGAAGACGCTCGATCCGGGGGCCAACCAGGAGAAGCGTCAGAAGAATCTGGACAAAGCGATGCAGAAGCTTTTAAAGAACTTCCCACCCAAATAGGCCAACGGACGTCGCGGCCGGAAATCACGAGAGGTTTAATATGAAAGATATGAACTTGCGCACCATCAGAAACGTTTTCTTCATCGCATTCGCCTTTTTGATTGGTTCAGTTTTCCTTCGGACCGTCCAGGCGCAGAATAGTGAAATTCAGGAGAAGCTCGCGGCTGTCAAGCAGGCTGCGATGGAAAATAAACAGAAGCTCCGTCAGTATCAATGGATTGAAACAACTCAACTCACCTTGAAGGGCGACGCGAAGCCGCCGACAGAGAATCTCTGCCTTTACGGTCCTGACGGAAGCGTCCAAAAGACGCCGATTGGCGCTCCTCCGGCACCACCCAGCGGCGGCAGGGTGAAACAAAAAGTGGTCGCCAAGAAGAAAGCCGAAATGAAAGATTACATGCAAGACGTGAAGGCCCTCCTCGGTTCATACCTGCCACCCGACCCGGCGAAGATGCAGGCAGATTTCCAGGCCGGCAAAGTCTCTTTGAACCCTACTCCAAGCGGGGTGAACTTAATCTTCGCCGATTATGCTCAGCCCGGCGACAAGATGACTCTCACGTTCGACACTGCCACGAAGAAGATTGCTGGCTTGACGATCGATACGTATATGGGGCAGGAAAAAGATGCCGTAACGTTGCAGGTGCAGATGGCCAGCTTGCCGGATGGGACCAACTACGAGTCGCAAACTGTTCTCAACGCCACAGCAAAGGAGTTAGTGGTAACGACCACTAATTCCGATTACCAAAAAGTTGGCGGGAACTAGTGACCAGAGACAACAGGGCCATGTCCTGATTGTGTCATTGCAATTACCGAGGTAACCGTCGTTTGCGAGTGAGCGGTGAGGATTTCGGGTGAATTGATTCTGCAAGACGGCAAAGATGCTTCGATTCGCTCTGACCTTCGGGGCGTTGCTTTTCTTGCCCCGAAAACTGCGCAGACCCCGCCGGATTCAAGCGCGACGTCACCTGAACCCAAGGAGGCAAGCACGGCTGCTGGCTTCCAGGTCGACATCACTCCCTGCCTGTGTTGCGGCGGCATCCCTGGCACCGTCGGATCTCGCAATGAGGCCGCTACCGTTTGCGCAAGCTTCGGCGATATCTGTATTGGCTGCTGGTCAGAGCCACCGGTCGGCAGGACGTGAAGTGAACTGAAAAAACCTAGCGAGGAAGGGAGGCATGCGTGAGCGGCGAACCTGGCCAGAAGACTTCATTCAAACAAAAGGCCGTCCAAGAACTAAAGGAAATGGCTGGCATCACTCTCTATCTCGCATTTTTCTTTTGCGCTCTCGTCACCTACAGCCTGCTTTTACTTGGCAAATTTCACGTTTCCTATTTTTCCTATGGCTCCGCGCTGATCAACGCTCTTGTGATCGCCAAGGTCATTCTTATCGGAGAAGCCATGCATCTTGGTAGGAAGCACGAATCCAAACCGTTGTTTTTCTCGACTTTCCATAAATCATTTTTGTTTGGCTTGCTTGTATTCGCCTTTCATATTGTCGAGGAGGTGATCAAGCGGGTCGTGCATGGGCAACAGATCGTTGGCGCGTTCCACGAGATTCGTCTCGATAGCCTTCTCGCCCGTAGTGTTGTCATTTTTTGCACTTTCATTCCGCTCTTCGCATTCCTGGAATTGCGGCGGGTGCTGGGGGAAGATTATTTCGATCCTCTGTTTTTCCGGACAGGCGCCGCGGCGAAACCAGAACTTTCGAGCAAGCTCTAAACACGATTGGGCCCTCGGCTCGTAGGCGTTGTTGATTTGAATTCAGATGCCGAGGAGATTTTCCCATGGCCGCTCGTCTAACCGTCTGCCGTGCTCTAGCAAATAGGTCGCATAGCCCGTGGGTCGTCCAATCGCCATTCCTATAAAAGGTCGAGGTCGCGCCGTCTCCGTGTTCCTTTCATCGTTGCTGTTGTCTTGACGTTGGTTTAGCCATTGCTTGAACTCGTCGGCCTTCTCGAACGGAAGCCTCAATGCTTCGCTCACAACGTATGCCTTCTTCGCACCTATGAATTTGGAGTAGCTATCCAGGTTGAGTTTGATTCCCTCCTCTACGCGGACTTGGATGGTTGCGTTCCTCACTTGCTTTGGCGGAGCTTTCAGAATTGCCATAGTCTCTTCTTTGCTACTACCGATTAGTAGTACGAGCCGCTCAGGATTCATCTACTCATGCAAAACTGCGTGGAAAGACAACGCTCTTCGTGGCGGCATAAACACGCCGTCCTTTGCTTTGTGAGAGCCCATCGGGCCTTCGAAATGGCGGCAGATCTTGCTGATCGCCCTGATCTGTCCTTCATATTCGTACAGCAGAATGTCGTGGTCATCGACCCAACTAGTGATTTGGCTGGTCCTCCTCATCTCGTCAACACAGGAGAGGTACCGGAGCTCGGCCCCCTGCAGCCGTCATCGGACATATCCTCCGAAGCCTATACGCGGGACCTTCGTCGTAGATCGTGTTATAAGAGCGGTCAATTCACTCGGGTCGCCCGTTCTACCCGGCAGAGGGGCAAAAATGGATCCAGTCGTCAAGTTGGTGGTCGAGATTGCCGGTATCCTTCTGCTTGGGGCACTCGGCGAATTCATCTTCGCCCGAACGCGCGTGCCGGACGTGGTCTGGCTAGTGGTCGCCGGCATTCTCGCCGGCCCCATATCCGGTTTTATCCCGTCAGACCTTCTCAAGCCCGGCATCCCGTTCTTTGGAGCCATCGCCCTGACAGTCATTCTGTCAAACGGGGCGTTTCGTCTCCAGCTAACGGAGTTGGCGGCGGCCGCGCCGCGCGGTATTTTCCTGGGGTTATCGGGATTCATTTTTTCTTTGATTGCGATATGCGGGTTCCTTTGGCTGTTTACAAAGTCGGGGTATGTGCGCCCCTCACCGCCGTTGGCATGGGTAATGGCAGGCGCGATAGTTGCTGGGACCAGTTCGGTCATCATTATGCCAACAATGGCGATGGCTCGGGTGCCTTCCAGAATAGCGCGCATGCTGGAGGTCGAGTCGTCAGCGACTGACGCCCTCACTGTCGTAGTAACGATGGTGCTCATCGACCTCCTCGTGAGCGGTAGTGCCGACATTTCTCGTCCCTTCATTGCCCTCGCGAGAGAACTCGGTGTCGGCGTGCTTATCGGCGTAGTTGCCGCCACATTGCTCATCCCTGGAATACCTTCGATGCGGGACAAACCCCACGGCTACACGGTATTTCTTGCGTCAATGCTTGCACTGTATGGCATCACTGATGCGTTTCGGGGAAACGGTGCCATGGCGGTCCTGGTGGCATCACTTTTGGTCGGTAACGCTTCGACCATCGTGCCACGCCTGTTTCCGGGCGCACAGGGGCATGTTTTTGCTACAACAGAAACAATCAAGGTCATGCAAGACCAGATGACGTTCCTCATCAAGTCGTTCTTCTTTTTTCTGATCGGTCTGATGTTCCCAATGGATCTGAGGAAGATTGCCCTGGCTGCCGTCGGTATACTCTTCCTCACGGCGTTCCGGATTCCTGCTGTGCTGGTCTCGACGAGGAGAATGGGACTGGGAAAGAAGGAGTTCTGGTTCCTCTGTGCCGCCATTCCTCGCGGTCTTGCCGCCGGGGTATTGGCGACGCTGCCGATGCGCTACGGTGTTCCGGGGGCGGAGAATCTTGCTCCGGTCATATTCGCGGTCATTGTCCTCAGCGTCCTCGTCTTTGCGATCGGCTTCTCGATAGTGGGTCGGTTGCCGGACGAGCACGCCCTTTACGCGCGAGGAAATGAAGCGGATCCTCAGCGCTGACGACGATTACGAAAGGCAGATGCAGACGCGTGCAAAGGAGAATGCCCGGCGCATTCGCGCCTTAATTCTCTTACTTCGCTTCTGCGGCTTGCGCATCAGTGATGCCGTGAACTTGAGCACTGAACAGGTCGCCGGCTCGCGTTTATTTCTCTATACGCAAAAGACGGGTGTGCCAGTGCACTTGGTTCTCCCTGACGTGTTACTTGATGCGCTGGAACATACGCCGATGGCGAGTACCCGACATTGGTTTTGGTCCGGCGTAGGAGAGCTTTAGACCGCCGTTACGAACTGGCGGTGGCGATTTCAACGACTCTTTGAGATTGCCGAAACCCCAGACGGCCACGCCCATCGTTTCCGCGATACCTCGCGGTTGAGCTTCTGCTGGCGGGTATACCCGTCGAAAGAGTGTCCATCCTACTCGGTCATCAGTTCATTCGAATGACCGAGAGGCACCATAGATCTTGGGCTAAGTCGCGGCAGGAGCAGCTGGAGGCGGACCTCAGAAGAGCGCGGAAGCGGGACCCACTCGCGCTGGAAGTCCTCGACACGAAGTACACGGCGGGTACACAGGAAATCACAAACACTGCAAGTCCTTATTTCATAGGGAGAAATGATGGAGGCGCGGGTGGGAATCGAACCCACGTATAAAGGTTTTGCAGACCTCTCCCTTACCACTTGGGTACCGCGCCTTACAATTCCAGTATAGCGAATCCTAACAACGGAATCACGCCAACCGCTCTGCTATCGGATGCGCAACTCAAAAGGCATCCTGGCCTGCACCGGGTCCATCATCCCCACCAGATGTTTCAGCGTCTCGTCGAGTGTCAGCGTCTGCGACATCTGGTCGCGCTGCTTCTCCAACAGCAGCTCGAAAAACGTCTTTTCCCTTGGAAACAGCTCGATGCGCACTTGCTCACTGGCGGGGATGTTCGCCAGTTCCTTGGCGGCATTAACAGCGGTGTCGAGCCCTCCCAATTGATCGACAAGTTTCAAATCCTTGGCCTGCGCGCCCGTCCAGACGCGGCCCTTGCCGATGCGGTCTACTTCGTCCAGCGGCAAATGACGGCCTTCGGCAACACCCTTGGTGAAATTCGCATAGGTTTCATTTAGCATTTTCATTACGGCAGCCCGCTGGGCCGGCGTGAAGTTCTGCTGGTCGGAATAGAAAGTCGAATTCTCGCTGGTGGTGACGGAATCGGTGCTCATTCCCAGCAAGCTGTAAAGTCCGGCAATATTGAATTTTCCCGTGAGCACGCCGATGGACGCCGTGATGGTGTCGGGCTCGGCGACGATTCTGTTCGCCCCCATCGCAATCCAATATCCGCCGGAGGCCGCAACGTCGGACATGGAAACGACAACGGGCTTTTTCGCCCTCGCAAGCTCCACTTCGCGCCGGATCACTTCGCTTGCCACCGCCGAGCCGCCTCCCGAATCGATCCGCAGAATGATCGCTTTGATCGACGAATCCTCGCGCGCGGTGCGGATATCTTTTGCCACCGAATCCCCGCCCATAATGAATCCCCCGCCAGGCGTGGTTCCGGATTGGCCGGATTCGATCAATCCTGTCGCATGAATCACGGCGATTTCCTGGCCGTCGCCGGTTGAAAGCGAATTGTGATAGCGGGCGAGCGAGATTGGATTCCACTGTCCTATTTGCTTGCGAAAATAATCCTGCACCTGGTCCCAATAGGCTTCTCGGTCGACCAGCTTGTCCGTCACTGCATCGGACGTGGAGAGCGGCCCCGCTTCCACCAGTTTCTGGAACTGCTCGCGGTCGAGGCCCCGGGACTGCGCCGCCTCGGTCAGGAACTGCCCATAAATCCCGTCCAGCAATCCTTCCACTTCTTCCTTGTGCGCCGGTGTAAATTTTTTTTCTGTGAAGGTGTTTCCCGCGGTCTTGTATTCGGCGATGTGATAAAACTCCGGCACGATTTTCAGTTTGTCCAGTGTCCCCCGGAAAAACATCGCTTCCGCCATCATTCCGTGGATGCTCACGGGCGCTGTCGGAACGATCCAGATGTCCGAGCAACCGGTCGCCAGGTAATACTCCGCGTTGCCGATCCCGTCGTAGCCCAGATAACAAACACTCGGCTTGCCGCTCTTGCGGAACGACAGCAGGTGCGAATGAATCTCCTCAAGCTTTGCCCAGCCTGTGTCGAGCGGCCCGATGCGCACCACCAGTCCCGCGATTCGCGGATCGGTTGCCGCCGCGTCAATCGAATCGGTGTAGTCGTGCTGCACGGGTGTCGCGTTGCCGAACGCGGTGAAGAGATCTTCCTCGCGCTGCTCTTGAATCGAACCATTCACGTCAATCAAGAGGACGGATTTCGATGGAATATGCGTTGGCGCAACCACCGCAAGACAGCCGATCCCTCCGATGATCAGGACCACTATGAGGATGATGATTGCCCGACGCTTCCCCCAGGTCATCTCTCTTCACCTGCCTTCCTCTGGTTGCTTTGGATCGAAAAGACGATACATCACACCACGTTATTGCGATTTGGCGTCGCGCAGAAACCGGGCGGCTTCCTCGGGCGGTGTGGGGTTCAGATAAAAGCCCGTGCCCCATTCGAAGCCGGCCACCTTCGTCAGTTTCGGCATCATCTCGATGTGCCAGTGGTAGTGGTCGTTGATCTCCTGCCCCACCGGCGAGGTGTGAATGACGTAGTTGTACGACGGGAAATTCAGCACGGCGTCGATCCGTCCCAGGCAATCTCGCAGCACGCGCGCCAGGCTGCCGTAGTACGGCGTCGGCATATTTTCGAAAGCGGAGCTGTGCTGGCGCGGCAGAATCCACGTTTCAAAAGGAAATCGCGGCGCATAAGGCTCGATGGCGATGAAATAATCCGTCTCAAGAACCACGCGCGCCTGCGTCTCCACTTCCTGGTGAATCATGTCGCAGAAAATGCAGCGCTCTTTGTCCTGGTAATAATGCTTGCAGCTGTCCCATTCCTCGACGACGCGCCGGGGAATGATCGGCAGCGCGATCAGTTGCGAATGCGTGTGTTCGAGAGAGGCTCCCGCCGGCTCGCCGTGATTCTTGAAAAGAAGAATATAGCGAAAGCGTTTGTCATTCTTCAGGTCGAGCATGCGGTCGCGGTATGCCCACAGAACTTCCTCGACTCCCTTGTCGGCGAGAGTCGCAAGCGTGAGTTTGTGATCGGGCGTCTCGATGATCACTTCATGCGCGCCCACGCCATTCATCTTGTCGAACAACCCTTCGCCTTCGCGGTCCAGATTCCCTTCGATGCCCAGCGCCGGAAACTTGTTCGGAACCACGCGCAGCGACCATCCAGGCGTATTCTTCGCCGTTCCGTTGCGGCCGTAGGCGAGCACTTCTGGCGGCGTTTTCCCCTCAGCGCCGGGACAAAATGGACAATTCGGCGAACCTTTGATCTCCACGGTCTCTCGCACGAAATCGAGCGGGCGTTTCCCGCGATCGGTGGAAATAATCACCCAACGGCCCGTAATCGGGTCCTTGCGAAGCTCTGGCAAAATCCCTCCCCGTGAGCGCGTCCCCAACGCGCGCCTTAAATAAACGTCATTCTACTACGCGGCGCGAGCACCCGTGCAAAGCAAAGAAAATTTCAAGCGATAGGAGCGCGTGAAGCTCGCGGTCACTTTACGGCTTCGAGCTGCCATTCCACGGTCTTGCCGCGAATGACAAAACTCAGGTAGTACTCCCAGAATTTGCGGAACCACCGGGCGTGATTGACGAAAAATTGAAAGCCCAACGCGCGCCAGATACGCAGCAGCTCGACGTGCACGCGCCGCTCGCGGTATCGCGCCGGGGCGTAGTAATCGTACTGCGCGGGCTTGTCCGAAAAAAACCAGAACGAGAAACTGGAAAGATGCCACCGGTGCGCCGGGCTGCAATACGACGCGTGATCGGTGTAGTGCGGCGTGACGATCGTGACGATCGCCCCGTTCTTCGCCACACGATGCGCTTCCGCCAGCATCCGAAAAATATCGTCCACTTCCTCGATGATGTGAATCATTCGCACCGCGTCGAACGTGGAATCCGCAAAGGGCAGCGTTTTCGTCCAGTCGCACAGGACGTCCGCCTGGCTCGCCGGACTCATGTCCACGCCGATCGCGCCGGGATATTTCCCGCGCCCGCAGCCGATGTCGAGTATCAGCGGCATCGGATCTACTTGATGACCTCGAATGTAAATTCCATCAGCTTGCCGCGAATGATGAAGCTCAGATAATGCTCCCAGAACTGCCGGAAAAATCGGCTGTGGTTCACCAGAAATTCGAAGCCGAGCGCCTTCCACAATTTCAGCAGCTTCACGTGCAGCTTCACTTCCTTCATTCGCACTTTCGTGTACCACATGTCACGGCCGTGCATCCCCCCCGGATAAAAATAGAGAAACGAATACGTGTTCAGGTGCCAGCGATGAGTAGGATCGCGAAACGAACTGAAATCCGTATAGTGCGGAGTCGCGAGAAAGATTGTCCCGCCCGCACGCGTGATGCGATGGAACTCTTCCATCGTGGCGATGATGTCCGCCACATGCTCGATCACATGCTCGCCGCGCACTTCGTCGAAGGAATTGTCGCGGAACGGAAGAAAACCCTTGTCGAGGTGGGCGATCACATCGGCGGCCGTCGAAGGGTTCATATCGAGGCCGATCGAACCTGGATATTTCGCCGGCCCGCAACCGACATCAAGAATTCGCGGCAATCAATCCTCCCAAGGAATTTTGCGGCGCGCAAACGCGCCGCTATGCGCAGAGCGAAGCTGGAAGAATCTCTCTTTTCGAGATTCCGCTCAAGGGAGAATCCCCGTATCCTTGCGGAAGCGCAACGAGACGGAGATTCATCGGCCAAAAAATGCCCGCGAAATTACAACGAGCGTTCGACCTCGCTGAAGATGCCGCCGAGCGTGCTCAAGGCAAACGCCGCCTGTTCTTCGTCGATCAGAAGCGGCGGGCAAAGGCGGATTGTCGTGTCGCCGGAGCCGAGAATCAACAGCCCTTTCTGAAAGGCCATCTGCACGATTTTGTTGCGAAGGTCGGTAGCTTTTTCCTTCGTTTTCTGATCGCGCACGATTTCGATGCCGATCATCAAGCCGCGGCCGCGCACCTGACCGACAATTTTATGCTTTGCTGTCCAGCCGGAAGTTTCGCGAAAAATATATTCGCCCATTCGCGCGGCATTCGCGATGTGGCCGCCTTCGAGCAATTTCATCGTCGCGAGCGCCGCGGCGATGCAAACGGGATTGCCGCCAAATGTGGAAGCGTGCGCTCCCGGCGTCCAGTTCATCACGTCTGCCTTTGCGACGATCGCTCCGAGCGGCATGCCGGAGGCGATTCCCTTCGCGATGCAAATAATGTCCGGCTCGATGCCCGCATGGTCAACAGCCCACCATTTGCCAGTGCGGCCCATTCCCGACTGCACTTCATCGGCGACGAGCAGGATGCCGTGCTTGCGGCAGATCTTCTCAAGGCCCTGCAGGAATTCGACCGGCGCGGGCAAGTAGCCGCCTTCGCCCTGAATCGGCTCGATAAAGATGCCCGCCACTTCCTCGGGATCAACGCGGCGGCGGAAGAGCTCGTTGACAAGATAGTTGAGGCAATCCTCGGTCGCGTTCTCTGGACGCACGCCATAGGTGCCGCGATAAGTGTCCGGATAAGGCATGTGGAAGACGCCGGAGAGAAGCGTGCCGAAGCCTTTGCGCTGGATGCTGCGGCTGGCGGTGAGAGAAAGCGCGCCCATCGTGCGTCCGTGAAACGCGCCGTGAAAGGCGATAAGCTTGTCGCGCTTGGTGTGATACTTCGCGAGCTTGATGGCGGCTTCGACGGCTTCCGCGCCGGAGTTGCCGAAGTAGACGCGCTTCGGACCTTTGCCGGGAGCAACGGCGGCGAGCTTCTCCGCCATTTCGACGAGGCTCGGATAGTAGAAGTCCGTGCCGGACATGTGAATGAGTTCGGCGGCCTGCTTCTGGATGGCGGCGACGACTTCGGGATGACAATGGCCCGTGGCGACGACGGCGATGCCCGCGGCGAAGTCGAGGAATGTGTTGCCGTCAACATCTTCGACCATCGCGCCGCGGCCGCGCTTCGCGACGAGCGGATAATCGCGCGTGTAGGAAGGCGAGAGAATCGCGTGATCTTCGGCGACAAGCGCGGCGGCTTTCGGTCCGGGCAGCGAAGTGATCAGATTGGGAAGCTTGCTGGAAATCTTCGTCTCAATGGCTTGCATTTCTTCCTCCGAAAAAAAGTTTTTGGATTTTTTGCCGCCGGATAGAGCGGTTTCCGCCGCCCGGCGAGCGGCAAATTGCCAAGCAGAGGAAGAAAACTTAGTCGACGCTGAAGAGGCTCGGTCGTTGATTCGACGGCTGGCAAGACAGAGGCGAATTGTGAAGCGAGGATGTCATTTGTATTTCCACAGGACGGTGCCGTCCCGTTTGTCTTCCAAGAGTATACCAGAATCGGCGAGTTCCTTGCGAATGGCATCGGCGCGGGCGAAGTCGCGGCGCTTCTTGGCGGCCTGACGCTCCTCGACGAGAGCTTCGATTTTTACGGGGTCGAGGCGCGGCTGCGACGGACCGTAGCCGAGGCGAGCGAGCTTTTCGGCGTCGTCATCGACGAGAACGGCGAGGACAGAATCGAATTTTTCCATCGTGGCAACGAGGCGCGTGGCGTCCTGCTGGCGCATTTCGCCGCGGTCCATGGCGGTGTTGGCGTCGCGCAGGAGATCGAAAATGGAAGCAAGAGCGACGGCGGTGTTGAGGTCGTCGGCGAGGCCGGCGTCGAATTGTTCTTCGGCTTGCGCGATGCGCTGTTCGATAGCGGCGCTCGAGCCCGGAGGAAATTTTTCCGTGTGCAGGCGCGTGAGAAACGTGCGCAGGCGCTCAACGGAATTTTCCGCCTGTTTCAGGCTATCGGCGGTGAAATTCAACTGGCGGCGGTACGGAACGGAGAGAAGCAGATAGCGAATGCTCGAAGGCTTCTGGCCCTTGGCGAAGAGATCGCGGAGAGTGAAGAAATTGCCGAGAGATTTCGACATCTTCTCGCCTTCGATAATCAAGTGCTCGGCGTGCAGCCAGATTTTCACGAACGGTTTTCCCGTAGCGCCTTCACTCTGCGCGATTTCGTTTTCGTGGTGCGGGAAGGCGAGGTCGACGCCGCCGGTGTGAATGTCGATCGTGTCGCCGAGGTAGCGCATGGACATGGCGGAGCATTCGATGTGCCAGCCGGGACGGCCGGGGCCGATGCGCGTCTCCCACAAATGTTCGCCGGGCTTGGGCGCTTTCCAGAGGGCGAAATCGCGGGCGTCGGCCTTCTCGTAGCGATCGACATCGACGCGCGCGCCGGCTTGAATGCCGGTCATATCGATTTTCGAAAGCTTGCCGTATTGGGGAAATTTCGAGATGCGGTAGTAGATGGAGCCCTCGCTGGTGTAGGTGAAGCCTTTCTTCTGGAGCTTCTCAATGAGATCGACCATGGCGTCGATGTGGTCAGTGGCGCGCACGATTTCCTCGGGCATTTCAAGGCTCAAGGAGCGCATGTCGTCGAGAAACGCCTGAATGTATTTTTCGGTGTAGTCGCGGATGCTGAGGCCGGCAGTGGCGGAATTTTGGATGATGCGGTCGTCGACGTCGGTCATATTCATGACGTGCAGAAGGCGGTAGCCGCGGGATTTCAGAAAGCGGCGGAGAACGTCCTGAAAGACGAACGTGCGGAAATTGCCGATGTGCGCGTAGTCGTAAACGGTGGGACCGCAGGTGTAGATGCGAACTTCGCCGGGATGGACCGGGGCGAGAGGTTCGAGGCGGTTCGAGAGCGTGTTGTGGAGGCGTATGTCGTTCACGGCCGGGCCATGTTCGGCGACGATTTGGCACTCATGCAAAACGGTAATTGTAGCCGAGGGATCGGGTGAGAGCCAAGAGCAGCCGGGGATGTTTGCCGAGGGGAAAACGGCGCGAGAGGGTGGAGAAATAGGCGAAATAGGCGAAAGGCCGGATCCCCGTGTTTTGTTGCGAACCGGAAGAGACTCGACTGATTGTTTTCTGAGAGTTACACCGAATCCGGTTTTTCGGTGTGTTGCGAACCGAAAGGCCGTGATTCGTGACTCGTGTCCCGGCATCGCGCTAAAAGAGCGCGCGGGGATTCGGGTTCGTGGTCCGAGCCGGAAACAGGTGAATCGTGGGCTAGAAAGAAGGTGTTCGCGCGGTGGATTGCTGTGCGGCCGTGGGCCAAGCTCGGTCCTCAGATGGCAGAAACCTTTAGATAAAGGGGCAGAGTTAGGGTGCCGTGGGCTTGGGGACGTCGGTGGCGGCGGCATGGCGAATCATGTTCCTGAGGCTATTTTAACGCCGGCGTCAAATGACCGTGGGTGTGGACTTGGGAGGCGGAGGCAAAGAAGGTAGAGGAGGTGAAGGAAACAAAGGAAAAACCTCCGTCGCGGAGGAAACGTGCCATGCCGGAGGAAAGCAGGCACGGAAGAGGGGGCAGGGACGATACGAAAACCCGCACCCTTGCTTCGCAAGAGTGTGTCACCATCGAATTTTCGGCCTCATCCCCCAGGTAGGTTTGGTGTGGTTTTGCGCGGCCCGGGTCTCAGGCGAGAAGAGAAATTGACTAACCAAGTAAGGATGGGCCACCCGCCACTTTCAATCGAAGTTAGTCGCTTCCTGATCGTTGTAGGTCAAATAGTCTATCGTCAGCTCTTCATTCGGCTCGATGTCTTCTAGGGCGACGAAATCGTAATCATCCGTGCACTTTACATTGGGCTTCTCTGAATGGTTCAGATACCAGCTAGGGGTCAGTCGATTGAACGTTGGCGGACAACCGTAGCGATCATTCTTGATAACTGCAAATCTGTATAGGTCGCGGACAGACTTTGGACTTCTGGGTAGCTGCGATTTTTTTACCCAGAGTATTTCATCGTTGTCTCCCGTAAAGAGGGGCGTACCCTTTTTGATCTTTTTGATTGCGAAAACACCCACACCACCGGCATCGATTTTCGAAGGAGCGAGTGTAGTGTAGACATTCGCATGCGGTACATCACTGTTCGGGATCGGCTCCCAACCCTGGCTTATCGAGCGCCCCAGCCCTCCGAGGTCCGGGAAGACCGTAGAGTCGTTAATGCCAGCAATTCGGAGCTCGCGCTTGACGTCCTCGACGGCGTAACCCGGAACCGTAATCTTGGATAGGTGGTCGGCGTTATGTCCAAACATTTGATCAAGGCCTTCCCGGGTCTTGCCGTGGATGGTGAAACACGAGCGCTGGGCGACGATCCTGCGGTCGATGTAACTGGGATAGATGGCAATGGGCAAAGTCGGGCGCAGACCTCTCGAGCCGAATCTGTCAGGCAGCCATGGCGCGTATTTTTTGGTGTCTTTCTTGGACAGGCCGGGCGAGCCCGGCGGTATGACTTCTCTGAATCCCATCGTGGTTCCGTTTAGCCACCACGGGTCGAGTACCCACACGGCCGCGTCGTGGTACCCATGATTGTCGCTGACGGCGAAGTAAAGAGCGATAAGCGCCCCCTCTGTCCAGTCAAGTAGTCTTGTCGGGGCGCCGTAGTGCTGCATCAAGAAGTACCATTCCCAGGGGGTTTCCGGCTTTCGGTCTGTCAAGCTGGGAGCACGCCTTATAAAGTCCTCTCGAATGTCGTCGTCGGCCTCTCGTGCATCTTCGTCCGCCTCTAAATTGCGATACAACCTCGGCTGGAGGTGCCAGAAGGCCTTTTGATGTCCGCGGTACCATAGCCCCCAGGGTTCTTCCTTTGGCGACCAGCGCTTTTCGATTCCTGAGACGAGCTCGATGTATCGTGGCAGGGATTCCGCTAGTGGTCGAGTCTCGCGTGGACGGACAGGTCGCTCGATCATTGTCGCTTAGTAAGATTCCTCTTTCGATAACGTAACGAGCCTGAATGATAGCACGGCGTACGAGAAATGCCAGATGTGGACAGGAGCGGCAGAAGGCCACGATATAAAGCGGGGTTGAGCGCCTCGCCTGTGCTCGGGGCAGGCCGCCCTTCGGTTCCTCTCAGGGCAAGCCGCACTCCAAAGAAGCGGTGCCAAAGACTGAGGGTTGCAGGCTTCGCGAAAAGCAGCGGTTGGAAAGAAAATTGCCAGCGAGACGCTCGGGCGATGAGAATCGGAGATGACACCCTCCCACCCTTTGCACAAGACGCGAAGGATGGAGCACCCGGCGGAGAGGCAAACCCGTTCGAAGCGCGCGCCGCGCGCTTCTCAGGGTAAAGCGACGATTACTCGTCGCACTCCACAAAAGGCGAAGGTAACGAGAAAGCGCCGCCCTGAAGGGCGCCACTACAAAGGCAAGGCAAAGGCAACGACAAAGCGACGATTACTCGTCGCACTCCACAAAAAGCAACGGCAAAAGCAAAGCGGCGATGACTCGCCGCACTCCACAAAAAGCGACGGCAAAAGCAAAGCGGCGATGACTCGTCGCACTCCACAAAAGGCAACGGCAAAAGCAAGGCGACGATCACTCGTCGCACTCCAAAAAAGACAGTGGCAGAAGCAAACCGGAGGAGAGAAGAGCGGCGGAGCCAAATCAGGGGAGAAGTTCGACGCGGCGGGTGACGACGGTGAGGTCGCCTTCATCGGATTGCGTGGCGGCGAGAGGCCGCGCCTTGAGAAGAAAAGCGCCATCGGGAGGAAGACCGTAGTTGCGATCTGCGACCCAGACTTCCACAGGCTTTCCCACGGGCAATTCAAATGTCAACTCGACGCCCTGCGCGGGCATGGTGACACAATCGTAGAGCCACCAGCCATTGAAATATCTGCGGACCGCGGAGGTTTCCGGCTGCAAGGGCCAGCCCTCCATGCGCACGTTGTCGATTTGCGCGGAGGGAGGAAACAGGACACTGGCGGCGGGCGCGCCGCGCTCGGAGCGGAGGAGCGCGCGATAGGAATGCGTGTTTCCCGAGACGGTCGACTGAAGGATCGTGAAGGTCGGCGCGGCCAAATCGAGAGCGGGAGCATCGGACTGAAACGACGTCGCAACGCTCCAGTGAAATGGGCCGCGAGCGTGCCGCTGGAACGTGGCGGCGAGACGGATCGCGTCCGGCAGATGACCGGAATCGGGCTCGGCGACCCATTGCGCTTTGCCGGCGTCGGCGTCGAGCCAGTAGCGGAAATTCAAGCGCTCGGGCGCCTGCGCGGAAAAAACGGGGACCACGAAGGCTGCGGCGATTCCGAGGGCAAGGACAGCGAGCGGAACGGCGCGAAGACCGAGGCGAAGAAGCGAAGAAGAGTCGTCGAGGCTCGCGAGGAGAGGTGCAGCGGCGGTGATGAGAAGAGCCGCGAGGAGGGCGATGCCGGCGAGAGCCCTTGCACCAAGGGCGGGATAGAGAGTGAGCGTGAATGGAAGAAGTACAAGGGCAGCGACAAGCAAAGGAGCGATTGCGGCAAGCGTGGCGGGCCAGGCGGGTTCTTCGGAGCGAAGAGAATAGAGAACGCCGAAAATCGCGGCGCACGCGGAAGGAAGAAACCAAAGATAGCTGAAGCCGGGAGCGACGCTGGCGGTGAGGACTCCTACGACCGACCACCAAACCCAGACGCCCGCCCAGGAACCGGCAAAGCCGGAACGCTTGGCAATTTGGAGAGCGACGAGGACGGCGACAGCGACGCCGAGAGACGCGAAGGCGATTTCGGCGGGAAGCGGGTAAGCGACCCAGAGAACGGGGAAAGGCCCCGCATGGCGAAGAAGGAATTGAAGCAAAACGCCGAGGAAGAAGGAAAGCAAGATCACGACCGGCCAGAGGAGAAGCCCCCAGCCGAAAGCTTCAGGGGTCATCACGCGGCGGCGGAGAAGCCATGCGGCTTCGAGACCGATGAGGATGAGCGTGAGCCAGCCGAAAAGCGGGGCGAGGCGCGACGGCCACCAGAGAATTTTTCTGCCGAAGAGATCGAAATAGACAGCTTCGCTCGCGGGAAAGGAATCGAGATTGGCGTTGGCGAGGGAGAGGACGAGAGGAAAGGCGTTGTCCCCGTGATGCTGGAGGGTGCGGAGGTCGACGTTGTCGAAATTGTCGAGAGGCGTGTGGTAGTGAACGACGCTGCCGATATTGGCGAAATTTGCGCCTTGCATGCCGGCGGCTTTGAAGACGGTGAAGTCAGTATCGTTGGGCAACTGCTTGTAGATGGTGTAGCTGACGGAATTCGCGGAAGGAAACGGAAGAGTGCGGGCGAGAAGGCGGACGATCCATTGATTGGCGGAGCCGGTCTCAAACATCCAACTGGAGCCGGAAGTGCCGCGCGAGTCGATATTGACGTCGGCGCCGACGTCCTTGGCCCAGGCGTCCTGATCGGCAAAAACGTGAGCGCCGAGAAGGCCCGCTTCTTCGCCGTCGTCGATGAGAAAGATGATAGAGTGGCGAGGCTGGGGAAAAGTTTTCAAAGCGCGGGCAATTTCAAGGACGGTGGCGACGCCTGCGCCGTCGTCGGAAGCGCCGGGACCGGTGGCGACGGAGTCGTAGTGGCAGGAGAGAAGGACGGAAGCGCCGGGCTCGCGGCCAGCGAGACGCGCGACGATGTTGTTGACATAGGCGCAGTCGCCGGCTTCGTCGCAAGAAAAGCCGGGATGAATTTCCGGGGCGTAGCCGTACTGCGCGAGGAGGGTCATGATGCGCTGGCGGACGTCGTCATTGGCCGTGCTGCCGGTGGGATGGGGCGAGCCGTCGCCGAGAATGGTTTGCAGGATGGAACGGGCGCGGGCACCGGAAAATTGATTGGCGGGGATGGTGGCGGGCCTGGGCGCGGGAGGCTGGAGGCCGAGCCAGGAAAGGAACAGAAGCGCTGTCAAAGCAGCCAGGGAAAAAAGGATGCGGCCGGCCGCCGGCGTGCGTCGGGGCTCCACACGTCCTCCGGTTCGCGCCATCGTAGGATGGGCGAGGAGCGAAGTCAATCCAAGAAGGATTGTGCTTGCGAGGCCGCGCGAATCAATTTGAGACGAGCGATGAAGTCGGATGGTTCGCACGGCGAAAATCGCGCGTCTCTATTAAGAACACGTGGATGGGCGCAGGGTTGTTTGCAATTCGGGAAAGGAGTGACGGATTGGCTCCTTGGTTTTATGTCGAGCAATAAAAAGGGTGCTGTCAATTTGAATGGGGAGCGGAGACGGCGTGCCGTGCTCCTACGGAGTGCGGACGAAGAGTGCAGGGGCGCGAAGAAACCATTGCGCGAGGGATTACCAGAGGTGGTAGTAGCCGTCGCGGCAGGAGATATCGACGCGAATGTCGAAGAGGGGGGAAAGTACAGCGGGAGCAAGAAGCTTTTGCTTCGGGCCGTCGGCGATGATTTTTCCGGCGCGCATGAGGACGACGCGGTCGATTTCCGGGATGATGTCCGCGACGTGATGGGTGACGAGGACGATACCGATGCCGGATTGAGCGAGTTCGCGCATCGTCTGGCGCAAGCCATGCTGAGCGAAAACATCGAGGCTGTTGGTTGGCTCGTCGAAAACGAGCGCGCGCGGCTGGTGGACGAGAGCGCGAGCAATAAGAATGCGCTTAGCTTCGCCGGAAGAAAGTTCGTCGACGGGACGAGCGGCGAGCGGAGCGGCGCCGAGGCGTTCGAGATCAGCGAGAGCACGCTGGCGCTGATCGGGCGTGACGCGATGATGGTCGAAAACCTGCGTGGCGCTGAAAAAGCCGGACAGAACGACGTCGAGGCCGGTGGCTTCGGTGGTGCAGAGAGTCATCAGATCGTTTGAGACGATGCCGAGGAGGGTGCGAAGCTCGAAGACGTTCCAGCGCTCGCGGCCGAGGATGGAAATCGAAGAATTTTCGCGGGGAACCGGGTAGAGTTCGCGCGTGAGCGTCTTGATGAGTGTGGATTTGCCGCAGCCGTTGGGGCCGAGGATGGCGATGTGCTCTTGCGGGAGGATGCGCAGGGAGAAATCGTCAAGGACGGCGCGCTCGCCACGCATGACGCGGACGTTCTGCAGATCGATGAGTGGCGGAGACGCGGGCGGCGGCTGAATGGAGCTCTTGCGCGGCATTCGTTCATAGTAACAAGGGGGAGTGCGATTTCAGAGCTGGACACGAGCGGCGACGAAATGGCGCTGGTTCCTGAGAACAGAGCAGTTCAGGCAATTTTTCGAGGTTTGCAGCTTTACAGGCTTCGGCGGGCATGTTAATTTGATTTCCCGTAACCGCCGATCCGTACGCGCCAGGCGGCAGGGCCATTGCGAAAAGACCCGCCACAGTTTTTGTCCCGGAGTTTTCCCCAACGAACAACCAATAGACGCATCCCCACCGGATGATCCGGCTGAGGGGATGAGCCATGCGAGGGCACGGGTGCTGAAACTACGCAAGGTAGAGCTGCTGGGGTTTAAGTCCTTCTGCGAGAAGACGCCCATCACATTTTCCGGGACGGGGGTCACCTGCATCGTGGGCCCGAACGGCTGCGGAAAATCGAACATCGTAGATGCCATCTCCTGGGTGCTGGGCGAGCAGAGCCACAAGATGCTGCGCGCAGAGAGAATGTCGGACTGCATTTTCAATGGCACCGCGCGGCGACCGGCGCTGGGCATGGCGGAAGTGATGATTACGATGGCGGACCCGGAGCTTTCCGAGGCTGTCGCGAAAGTGATTGAAGGCAAAGAAGATAGCGAGAATTGTGACACGGCAGATGCCGACGCGGCGCCTACGGCAGGCTTGCAAGTGGTTGAAGTTGAAGGGGATGCGGCGTCGGACGGAGCCGTCGTGGCGGCTGAGACGGAAGCTGCCGAGGCGGGCGCAACTGAAGCTGGCCCTAAGGGCAAACCTTTCCGCAAACGGGGAGCGGATAAACCGACTATCCGTTTGAAACCGGGAGAGATCGTCGTCGGGCGGCGGCTTTACCGCTCCGGGCAGAGCGAGTACCTGATTAACGGCCGCGTGGCCCGGCTGAGGGACATTCAAGAACTGTTTATGGGCATTGGGTTGGGACCGGACAGCTACGCGATTATCGAGCAGGGGCGAATCGGGTTGATCCTGAATTCGAAGCCGATGGACCGGCGGGCGATTATCGAAGAAGCCGCGGGAATCACGATGTACAAGACGAAGCGGCGTCTGGCGGAAGCGAAGCTGGAAGCTTCGAAGATCAATCTGTCGCGCGTGAACGACATTCTGGTGGAAGTGGAAAAGCAACTAGCGTCGCTGAAGAGACAGGCGTCGAAGGCGCGGCGCTACGCGGAAATTCGAGAGCAGATGCGCGGACTGCTGCGCGTGGTGCTGGCGAGCAAGGCGCAGCACCTGGACATCGAAGCGGCACGGCTGGAATCACTGCTGCGGGAAATGGGATCCGCCGAAGAGAGAGATGCGCGGGCGCTGCACGAGCTGGAATCGGAACAAGAGCGGCTGAACGCGCGCACCTACGAGCTGGACGGCGAAATCCGGCGCGCACAGAATCTGCTGGGGCAGACGGCTCTGGACCTCGACCGGGCGGAGAACCGGATCACGTTCAATCGCGAGCAATCGGCGCAGATCGAATCGAGAGCGGCGCGGCTGGCGGGAGAAATTGAGCAGGCACAGCGACAAGCGAACGAACTCGAGGCAAAGATCGCGGAGCAACGGGAAGCGGGGGCTTCGCTGCGGACGCAGACGGCGGAACTGGAAGGTGCGTTGCGTGCATCGGTAGAGGGCGTGACGGCGTCAACGGCGGGGCAACAACAATTGGAAGCGCGCATTGGGGAATTGCGGCAAATGACGGCGCGGCTGATGGAACAGGCCGCGCGCGAACAATCGGAATCGGCGCAGGCAGAAGAAGCGGCAGCACGGTTTGCAGCGGCAGAAGAACAGCGCACGGCCGCATTGGCAGCGATTGAGACGGAGTGCGCAGGACTGGTGGAGCAAGTGGAGGTTGCGGAAAATCTATTCCGCGAGTGCGGACGAAGCGCGCAGAACCTGGCGGCGACGGTGCGTGAATCGCAGGCGAGCCTGGCATCGTTCCGGCGGGCGCATCAGGAAGCTGCGCAGCAACTGGAATCGACGCGCGAGGCGCTCTCCGCCGCGCGCGCGCGGCAGGCTTCGATTCAGCAGATTTTGAGCGAGCGCGCCTATACCGCCGACGCCGTGCAGAAGCTTTTCAATGCGAACGGCGAAGGCGAGGCGCACGGGTTCCGCGCGGCGGGTCTGCTGGCGGATTACGCGGAGGTTCAGGAGCAATACGAGGCGGCGGTGGAACAATTTTTGCGCGAGGAACTGGAGTACGTGGTGGTGGAATCGTTCGACCACGCGCGCGCGGGTGTTTCCCTGCTCCGCGAGGAGATGGGGGGACGCGCGACATTTTTCGTAGACTCGCTCAGCAAGCTGGGGCTGGAAGCTCCCGCAGAACAAGATACGGAACTGCCGGAAGGAGCGCTGGCGCGGCTGGACCGGCTGGTGGAATTCCGCGAGCCGCTGGGTCCTGCGGCGAAGCAGTTTCTATCCAAGCTGGGAGCGGCATATCTGGTGGAATCTGCGGCGACGGCCGAACGCCTGGCGCAAGAAAGCCCGCGCGGGTATTTTTTGACGCCGGATGGAAGCTGCTATCACGGGCGGACGGTTTCGGGAGGACGACAGGGAGAAGCGGGACCGCTGGCGCTGAAACGTGAACTGCGGCTGCATGAATCAGAAGTGGCGCGCCTCGAAACGATTGCGCAGGAGCAGCAATCGGCGCTGGCGCATTTGGCGGCGGAAATCACCACTTGCGAATCGGCGCTGGCCTCGGCAGGGGCGGCGCACATGGAAGCGGAAAAGGCTCTTGTCTCTGCAACCCACCAGCGGGAGCAAGCGACCAGCGAACTGGAGCGCGCGAACGGGCGTGTGGCTGCCGAGCGCCGAGAGATCGAAAAGATGAGGGGCGAAGCGACGGCCGCACAAGAAAAGGCTGCAGCGGCGAAGGTGCGCCTGGAAGAGGCGGCGCAAGCGCGCGCCTCCGCAGAGACGGAAGCAGCGGCGGCAGCGGAAACTCTTGGGCGGCTGCGCGAGGATTTTCAGGCGATGCAGGATCGGGTGGCCGGGCAGCGCGAAGAAATGGCCACGATGGCCGAGCGGTTGGCGAGCGCCGAAGCAGGACTCCAGCGGATGAGCGAAGAGTTCGCGCAGGCAAGCGAACGGCTGGGGTCGATGGGGCAGCAGCAGGAGAGCCTGACCCAGGAAAAAGCGACGCTCGAAGCATCATCCGGACAACTGGCAACGCAAGTGGAAGAATTCCGGCGGGAGAAGGCGCGACTCGAGGAGTTGAAAGCAGCGCTCGAGGCGGAATGGGAACAGGCGCGCGGGCGGGCGGGACAACTGGAAGAATCTCTGCGGGCGAAGCGGCAATCACTGGAAGAGATGCGCGCAGAGCGGAGCCAGAGGCAGATCGAGAAGGCGCGCAACGACGCCGACCGGGATTATCTGCGGCAGACGTGCATGGCCGAACTGAACGCGCAGCCTGAGGAACTGCTGGCGGGCGAATCGCAGATGGTGGTGGGCGAAGATTTGATCTCCGCGGAAGCTAATTACAACGAGATGAAAGCGCGGATCGAGGCGATGGGACCGGTGAACATGATGGCGCTCGAAGAATACCGCGAGTGCGAAGAGCGCGAACAATTTCTGCGGCGAGAACATGTGGACCTGATCCAGTCGATCCAGAACACGCAACTGACGATCAACGAGCTCGACCAGGTGTCGAAGCAAAAATTCGAGGAAGCATTCGCCTTCATCAACGCGCAATTCGCAACGGCATTCACGACGCTCTTCGGCGGCGGGCACGGGGAAATGCGCCTGAGCGAGCCGGACAGTTCGGGTGAAGCGGGAATCGACATCGTGGCGCAGCCGCCGGGGAAGAAGCTGCAAAACATCCTGCTGCTTTCGGGCGGCGAAAAAGCGCTGACGGCGCTGGCGCTGCTGATTGCCGTGTTCCGCTACCAGCCGAGCCCGTTCTGCATCCTGGACGAAGTGGATGCGCCGCTCGATGAAGCGAACGTCGGGCGCTTCAACAAAATGCTGGCGGACATGTGCGGGCAGACGCAGTTTATCGTGGTGACGCACAACCGCAAGACGATGGAAATGGGATCGGTGATGTATGGCGTGACGATGCAGGAGCCGGGCGTCTCGAAGCTGGTGTCCGTGAAGTGGGAAGAGACGGAAGAAGCGGCGCAGACGAACGCGGCGAGCAACGCAGCATAGGCCGAAAAAATTTCCACAACGCAAGAAAAAAATAAAAAAATTCCGCCAAGCAGATTTCCTGTTTGCGGTTGACTTCCCTCTTTGCTGCGCTAGAATACGGCGTCCCAGCAAGGAAGAAACCAGCCGTGGCCTCTTCAAAAATGAATCCCGTCATATTCCAGACCGAAATTCCCGGACTCGCGCTTCGTGGGCGCGGAAAAGTGCGCGACATTTACGATCTGGGCGACCAACTGCTGATCGTGGCGACAGACCGATTGTCTGCGTTTGATGTGGTGCTGCCGACGCCAATTCCCGATAAGGGCCGCGTGCTGACGCAGATTTCCGCTTTCTGGTTTCAGAAGCTGGCGGACGCGCTGCCGAATCATGTGATTGCTACGCGGAACTTTCCCGGCGAGCTGGCGAAGTATTCGGAAACGTTGGATGGGCGCGCGATGTTGGTGCGAAAGACGGAGTCGGTGCCGATCGAGTGCGTCGTGCGCGGTTATATCGTCGGGTCCGGCTGGAAGGATTATCAGAAAACCGGGGGGATTTGCGGCATTCCTCTGCCAAAAGGGCTGCGCGAATCGGAGAAGCTGCCAGAGCCGATTTTTACGCCGTCGACAAAGGCGACGACGGGACACGACGAGAATATTTCGTTCGAGCAGGCGGCGGAGACCGTAGGGCGGCCGCTGGCGGAACAACTGCGAGACGTGTCTTTGGAAATTTACCGGCGGGCAGCGGAATATGCGGCAGCGCGAGGAATCATCATCGCGGACACAAAATTCGAATTTGGGCTTCTCGGTAAAGAGCTGATCTGGATCGACGAGGCGCTGACACCGGATTCGTCGCGCTTCTGGCCGGCTTCGCAATACCAGCCGGGAAAGCCGCAACCTTCGTTTGACAAGCAGTACGTGCGCGATTATCTCGAGCGCATCGGATGGAACAAACAGCCCCCCGGCCCCGAACTTCCCTCCGACGTCGTCTCCGCCACACGCGAAAAATACCGCGAGGCGTTCCTGAAGATCACCGGGAACGCGCTCGATTGACCTCCGGGTCCGGCCCTTTCAAAGCAGAGCATCCGCGGAGAACGGCAACGTGAAAGAACAACTGGAAACGCTGGTTGGCTCGATGGTGGAGCGCGGAATTCTGCTGGAAGAGGCGCTGGAGGAATTCGAAAAGCGATTCATCAAGCAGGCGCTCGAACAATCGGGCGGGAACCAATCGCGGGCGGCAACGATTCTGGGGATTCACCGCAACACGCTGAGCCGCAAACTCGACGAATACAAACTGCACCACGTGGGACGCCCGCGGCGCGGCCGCTGAGCACCCCGCACTTTTCTTTCCTTCACGCTACGCAATAAAAGAGGCCGGCC
>DATKPM010000009.1:0-7753 GCA_035524135.1 Candidatus Acidiferrum sp.
TGGGCTTGGTGTATTTAGAAAACCAAGCCCGTGTTTGACACGGCCCCACGGTCTCAAGTTTGGGACCAACATTCGGACGCGGGGCCATGACGAACGGCTGGATCGACATCAAGAACACCGACATGATGTTGATCATGGGCGGGAATCCAGCCGAAAACCATCCTTGCGGATTCAAGTGGGCGTTGGAGGCGAAGCGGAACCGCAACGCCAAGCTGATTTCCGTTGACCCGCGCTTTACACGTACCTCCTCGACGGCTGACCTCTTCTGCCAAATCCGAGCCGGGAGCGATATCGCATTTCTCGGCGGCCTCATCAAATACGCGCTCGAAAACAACCGTTACGCGCACGAATATCTGGTGAACTACACGAACGCCGCCTTCGTCGTGAAGGAAGGGTTCAAGCTGCCGGAGGACGGGCTGTTTTCGGGCTTTGACGCCGCTGCGGGAACGTACGCCGACAAGACGACGTGGAATTACCAGGAAGGCGGAGACATGAGCGGAAAGGCGGAAGCTGCGTCGCACGCCGCTGCCGCGGGAGATCCGCCAGCGGCTGCCGCTCCACCACCGTCGCTGCCACCGAATATCGCTTACGATCTGACGCTGCAGCATCCGCGATGCGTGTTCCAGCTCCTGAAGCAGCAGTATTCGCGCTATACGCCCGAAACCGTAGAGAGGATTACGGGGATTCCGAAGGATAAGGCTCTCGCCGCCTACGACATGTTTACGTCCATCCGCAAGGATGGAGACATGAAGAAAGTGGCGACGATCATTTACGCGGTGGGATGGACACAGCACACGTTCGGGACGCAGATCATCCGCACAGCGGCTATGATTCAGTTGCTGATGGGGAACGTGGGACGAGCGGGCGGAGGCGTGAACGCGCTGCGCGGGCATTCGAACATTCAGGGCGCGACCGATATGGCTGGATTGTTCGACAGCCTGCCTGGGTACATCAAGGCGCCGACTGTCGCGGACACGGACATGGCGTCATTTTTGAAACGAATCACGCCAGTTCAAGCGAAGCCGACGCCGTGGGATTCGATGAATTACTGGGGCAACACGCCAAAATTCTACGTGTCGCTGATGAAGGCGTTTTATGGGGAAACGGCGACGAAGGAGAACGGATTCGCGTTCGACTACCTGCCGAAGTACGACCGCGATTACTCGTGGACGCACATCTGGAACGACATGTACGACGGCAAAGTGAAGGGGATGTTCGCGTTCGGGATGAACGGGGTGATGATCGGGCCGGACACGAACAAGAACATCAACGCGCTGAAAAAAGCGGACTGGTTGGTGGTGGGCGAGATTTATCCGGATGAGACAAGCGAGTTCTGGCGCGCGCCGGGAATCACGGCGGACGAACAGAAGAATATCAAGACGACGGTTTACAGGCTGCCATGCGCGGGCTTCGCGGAAAAAGACGGAAGCATGACGAACTCGGCGCGGTGGCTAACGTGGAAATACGCAGCCGTGCCGCCGCCGGGAGATGCGAGGCTCGATCAGGACATCGTGGCGCAAATCTTCCTCCGCGTGCGCGGACTGTACAAGAAAGAGGGCGGGAAATTCCCTGATCCGATTTTGAATTTGAGCTGGGCCTACGCGGATGTGGAGCATCCGCCGCTCTCGCAGGCAGCGATGGAACTGAATGGAAAAGCGCTGGCGGATCTGACGGACCCGAAGACAGGACAAGTGGTGAAGGCAGGGCAGCAGTTGCCGGGATTTGCGTGGCTGAAAGACGACGGCACGACGATGTGCGGGAACTGGATCTACTCCGGGATGTGGACGGAAGCGGGTTCGCAGATTCAGAAGCGCGGCACGGAGGACCCGTCGGGACTGGGCATCTATCCGAACTTCTCGTGGTCGTGGCCGGCGAACCGGCGAGTGCTTTACAACCGGGCGTCGTGCGACCTGGAAGGGAAGCCGTACGATCCGGAACGGAAACAGGTGTGGTGGAACGCCGCGGCGGGGAAATGGGCAGGAAACGACGTGCCCGACTTCAAACCGGACTCGAATCCGAAGGACCACCTGGGGCCGTTCATCATGAACCCGGAGGGCGTGGGGCGGCTGTTTGCCCCGATCGGGGTGCTTGCCGACGGACCCTTCCCGGAACATTACGAGCCGGTCGAGAGCCCGATCAAGAACCCGCTGCACCCCCAGCAGTCGAACAATCCACTGGTGAAGAAGTTCAAGACGCCCTACGACAAGTTCGGGACGCCGGAAGAGTACAGCATCGTCTGCACGACGTACCGGCTGACGGAGCACTATCACTACTGGACGAAGAACAATCCGGTGAACGTGGAACTGATCCCGGAACCGTTCGTGGAGATTCCCGTGGAGTTGGCGGAAGAGAAGGGAATCAAGGGCGCGGACAAAGTGAAGGTGATCAGCGCGCGGGGAACGTACATTGCGAAAGCGTTTGTGACAAAGCGGCTGAAGCCGATGACGATCGACGGCAAGAGGGTGTACCAGATCGGGTTGCCGATTCACCAGGGTTTCCGCGGAATTCAGGAAGACGCGGGAAGGGACGCACGGACGCCGGCGAACCTGCTGACGCCGGCCGTGACTGATCCCAATGCGCACACGCCGGAATCCAAGGGCTTCCTGGTGAAGCTCGAGAAGGCGTAGGGAGCGGACGATGAGCCAAGCGGCAACAGAAATCGTGAGAATTTCGGCACATCCTGGACCAGCCCCGGGATTGGGGTTGAATCGCGAATTCCAGGTGTGCAAGTTGGTGGACACGACGACGTGCATCGGATGCAAGGCGTGCGAAGTGGCGTGCCTGGAATGGAATGGATACAAGTTCAGCGAGACGACATTTGACAACAGCTACCAGACCATGCCGGAGACGGCGTGGAATTACTGGAATCTGATCAAGTTCAACGAGCACGAGCGGGAAGACGGCAGCCTGATGCTGCTGATGAGAAAAGATCAGTGCATGCACTGCGTCGAGCCCGGGTGCCTGGAAGCGTGTCCGGCGGACGGGGCGATCGTCCAGTATGCGAACGGCATTGTGGATTTCCAGGAAGCGAATTGCATCGGGTGCGGGTATTGCATGACGGGATGCCCCTTCAACATTCCGAAATTCAGCCCGGAGGCGAGAAAGGTCTTCAAATGCACGCTGTGCAACGACCGGGTGTCGGTGGGGCTGGAGCCGGCGTGCATCAAGACCTGCCCGACCGGTTGCCTGCATTTTGGAACCAAGAGCGAAATGAAGGAGCTGGCGGAAACGCGCGCGGCGCAACTGCGCGAGCATTCGGGGTTTGCGGATGCAGGCGTTTACGATCCGGAGGGCGTGGGCGGAACGCACGTGATCTACGTCCTGCACGACGCGAAGAATCCGGAACTTTACGGAGGGCTGCCGAAAGATCCGCACGTTCCAATTTCGGTGAAGCTGTGGAAAGAGCCGCTGAAGTGGCTGGGGAGTTTGGCGATGGTCGGAGGGGTTGTCGGTTTGGTGTGGCATTACATGCGATTTGGGCCGAAGAAGGAAGAACCGATCAAGCCGGATGAGGGGAAGCGAGCATGACGAGCGGCGCTATTCCACGTCCCACCACAGCCGGCGAGGACATGATCCCTCGCTATACGCTCGGCGAACGCGTAAACCATTGGATCGGAGCGCTGGCTTACATTTATCTGTTGATTACCGGACTAGCGTTCTGGTCGCCGTACCTTTTCTGGATGGCGGTGATTGTGGGAGGGGGGACAACGGCGCGATTCTGGCATCCGATTTTCGGCCTTGTTTTCTTCTTCTCCGTGTGCCGCACCTATTGGGAATGGCGCGGAGATATGAAGATTGACGATGCCGACCGCGCCTGGAGCAAAGCGATCGGCCACTACATCGAGAATGAAGACGACAAGTTGCCTCCCGTGGGCCGCTTTAATTTTGGGCAGAAGTCCTTCTTCTGGGGAATTTTCTACGGCGTGATACTCCTGCTGCTCTCCGGCGTCGTGCTGTGGTTCACGGAATACGTGCCGTGGGAGCTGCGATATTTACGTTATGCCGCCATCCTCGTACATGCGAGCGTGGCGCTGATCACGATCGGATTGTTCCTGATTCACGTCTACATGAGCGCGATCATGGAAGAAGGCAGCTTTGCATCGATGATTCACGGGAAAGTGACGCGGGCCTGGGCCTGGACGTTCCACCGCACGTGGTACGACAAGGTTAGCGGCCGGTCCTCATCGAACTGATGAGCGAAGCGGAGTGGGACCGGCGCATCCGACGCGCCAACGAACTTACCTCTTTTTATCCTTACGCCACGGAAGGGCTGCGTTTCTACGCCCGTGTTGCGGGTTTTCAAAAACTTTTGTATGCCGACGTGCGAGACGCGGCGAAAAGCTCGGAGAAAAGTGCAGAGGTCCTCTCGCTGCGGGATGAGCCGGACCTTTTCTTGCTGCTGCCGAAGTTTTCCGGATTTCTTTCCCTGATTCAGGAAATTTCTCCCCCACCGCTCGCGAGCGCTGCACAAGAGCTGGCGCAGGGCGGGAGCGCCACATGGCAGCGCGCAATCAGCGGATTCTGGTGGGATCGGGGCGGGGAAAACAACGACGCGCAAGAAATGACGCCGCAGGAAGGATTGCTGGCGTGGATCTTCCTGCAGCCGTACGCCGAAGCGCTCGCGGATATGAGGGAGCCGGAGCGAGTGGACGGGACTCCATCGAAATGTCCCGTGTGCGGCTCCAACCCCACCGTTGGCGCGTTGCGTCGCGAAGGGGATGGAGCGAAAAAATCGCTGATTTGCATGTTGTGCGCGCACGAATGGGCTTTCCGGAGAATTTATTGCCCCTCGTGCGGAGAAGAGAGAGAGCCGCACATGGGGGTGTATTCAGCGCCGGAAATCGCGCACGTGCGCGTGGATGTGTGCGACACCTGCAAGACGTATCTGAAAAGTGTGGATTTGACGAAGATGGGATTGGCTGTGCCGGTGGTGGACGATCTGGCGACAATTCCTCTGGACCTTTGGGCCCGCGAACACGGATACCGGAAACTGCAAACCAACCTGCTGGGAACATAAGCACAAGACAATTTGAAGAGGTGAGCCAGATGCGGCAAGCGACGTCAGGGGCGTTGGCCGTTGATGCGCGGCGCTGCGGCGTTGGTGACTCCGCAAGTGGAGGCGCGGCGAATGCCGGCTGTGGCACCGGGGGAAGAACAAGTGGGCGTGGTGGACAGCGTGCGGACGAGAACGGCGGGGACGACGGCGGAGGCAATGAGAGTGGTTGCCAAAATAACGCCGTGGGTGGCAACCACGCCGCCGCTTACGGCAGCATTGGCAATCTGCGTCGACTTCGTGACCTCCATCGCTTCGAGCTGAGCGGCGGGAACCGGCTGGGTGGGAGATTCGTTGCCGCGGATATTGGACGTCTGTCCCTGGTTGACGATGACGCAGCGGCCATCGAGCGTGCAGAACTTCACTTTTCCTTCAAAGACGAGCAGATGCGTGACGTGGAGTTCATAGGCGAGATAGAAATCGGTGCCGACGACGCCGGCGACGCCCGTGGGCGTGCGAATTTCAAATTTCGAATTGGGCTTGACGAGCTTGACGGCTTTGGCGCGCACGCGACCGTAGTTGAGCTCGAGTTCAGTCTGCTGCGAAGAGGCGTCGTGCTGTGTGATGGTCATGTTGGTGTCGGAGCCGATGTTGAGGAGCGAGCCGTCGTTGAGCGCGACGCGGGCGCGGGCCAGATGGCCGGTGTTGACGATGTCTCCCCAGTAGACAACGGCGGATGTAGAGGCGGGCAAGGTGTGGGCGTCGTGGATGAGGTTCACGATGGGTACCATATTGGTGATTTTGCCTGCGGTCGGAGGGTTGGGCGAAGCCTGGCCGGCGGCGCCAACGGGTAGCGCCAGCAAAATCGAAAGGCAGATGGAAACGGCGAGGCAGCAGGGATGATGGCGTCCCATTATGGAGACCTCCGTGGCGGCAAAGCGCCAAGCCGGGCACGAGCAGGCACCGCCCGGGGTGCAAATTAGAAGAAAGCCGACTGCGGGAGTGGGCAGAAAGTAGCATAAGAACGGGCAAATACACCAGAAGAATTGGGAGGGGAAATAGCCGGACATTAAAGAGAAAACGAGGGATTCCGAGAGGCGACGGACAAGTGCAAGGGGGGCAAATTAAGAATGCTGGATAGGGGCGGGAAGCTCGCCCTGGAAGGAAATCTTGTGCGATTGAGTGACGGGGATTCCTGTTTCTTCGAAGGCAATCTTGATGCGGCGGCGAAGCTCGCGAGCGACGTCGTCTTTGCGACCAAGGACGGTGCGCACCTGGAGACGGAGGACGATGCCGTCGAGGGCAATCGATTCGACCCCGAGGACGCGCGGGCCATCGATGATGGCAGGAGACCAATCGGGATCGCTGCGAAAATCGCCGGAGATTTTTTCGAGCGTGGCAAGAGCGCGGCCGACCTGTTCGTCCGAAGGAACGGTGAGGTCGACGAAAATCTGCGACCAATCGCGGCTGAGATTGCCGACCTGGCCGACGAGAGAATTGGGAATGGTGATGAGCGCGCCAGTGTTGTTGCGAATGACGGTGCGGCGGAGAGTGAGATGCTCGACGCGGCCGGTCTCGCCATTGAGCTGAATCAAATCGCCGATAACGAACTGGTCTTCGAATACGATGAAAAATCCATTGATGAGGTCCTTGATAAGATTCTGCGCGCCAAAGCCGAGAGCAATGCTGGCCACGGCCGCGGCGGCCTCGACGGGAGTGACGTTGAAGCCGAACTCGGGCAGCGCCATGAGGATCGAGCCGGCGACGATGACGGTGGTGCCTGCGCTATAGGCGATTGCCGCGAGGGTGCGGGTTTGCTGCTCTCGCATGACGGCCGTGCGAGTTTGCCCCTTGGCCGCTTGCACGAGACGGGACGTGAAAGCCTTCAGAATGCGAATGAGGATGAACGCGCCGAGAGCGATGAAAAGAATACGGACACCACGGGTTCCGGCGAGTTCCGCCCAGCGAATGAGAGGTTCGGTCATGAGAAAACCGCGAAATTATACCACCGCGATGAACGCGGAAACGCGAGAAGGAAAGAGGTTTGCTTGGCGCGTGTGGAGAAGCAGAGTAGAATGAAAAAGAGGCGCAACGACGATTGTATTCCGTGGTTGCGAATCACCCGCCGGAAAAAGCGAAACGCGCCCGTAGCTCAGCTGGATAGAGCGTGTGCCTCCGGAGCACAAGGTCGGGAGTTCAAATCTCTCCGGGCGCGCCACTTCTTTAGGGGCTTGTTTTCAACTACTTCCTAAGCAACTCTTCATGCAATTTCGAACTTAGGTTTCGGGGGTGACCACTTGTCCGGTTTCCGCGTTAGCCAGGAGCTACCGAGAATATTCTCAGTTCTCCGTGTCGATTCTGCACCTCCTCGTTCGACGTATGGGTAGAGCATTAATTAAGCTCTGAACTTGAACGTCAACTCAACCCGAAAGGACAAACGAAATGCGATTCATGGTCATCGTCAAGTGTCTCGAAAACGAAGGCGCCCCCTTCGATATCGATCCCCAGCTCATGGACGACCTGAACAAATTCAACGACGAGCTCTTAGAAGCCGGAGTCTTGTTAGGCTACGACGGTCTTCACCCCTCCTCCAAAGGTGCCCGCGTCCACCTCTCAGGTAAGAACTGCACCGTCACCGACGGCCCCTTCGCCGAAAGCAAGGAAGTCATCGCCAGCTTCTGGTTCTGGCGGGTCAAGTCTCTCGAAGAGGCCATCGAGTGGGTCAAGCGATGCCCGAACGAAGGCGAGACCGACATAGAG
>DATKPM010000010.1:0-18635 GCA_035524135.1 Candidatus Acidiferrum sp.
CCGGAGCCGGCGCGCCCGTCATAATCTGCACGCAAGTGCCGGGCTGCAGCGTGCCAGAAAAGGGGACACCGGCGCGGCTTTCACCAATCAATCGCAAGCGCGCTCCCGCGGCGGCGACTTCGGACGCGCGGACGGCAAAGCCATCGCGCATGGCACGGTCAAACGGAGGATATTCGCGGTCGGCAGCGACGATTTCGGCGACAACTCGACCAAGGGCGCGCGCAGGATCTGAGACGAATTCGATCGTTTCAATGCCGTGCGCAGGAAGCGCGGCAGCCACTCTGCCGCGCACCGTTTCGATTACTTTGGCGCGGGCGGCTTCGAAGGAAAGCATGGCGGTCAGAGCCAAGCGGCGAGTTTCGTCCCCTTGGGGACGATGGTGGCGTCGCGCTCGGGGCCGGTGGAGATCATGCCGATCTCGACTTCGAGCTGGTCGGAAATGAAGTTCAGATAATCACGTGCGGGATTCGGCAGATCCTTTACTTCGCGGATGCCCGGTGTGGGCTTCTGCCAGCCCTTCAGCGTGACGTATTCGGGCTCGATATGCGTGAGAATTTCGACTTCGGCGGGCATTTCGTCGAGCACGCTCCCTTTATAACGATAGCCGGTGCAGACTTTGATTTCATTCTGCGCGTCAAAAACGTCGAGTTTCGTGACGACGAGCGAATCGATGCCGTTGAGCATTTTCGCGTAGCGAAGGACGACGAGGTCGAGCCAGCCGCAGCGGCGCGGGCGTCCCGTGACGGCGCCAAATTCATTGCCGCGCTCGCGGACCTGCTGGGCGTCGAGGTCGGGCATTTCCGTCGGGAAAGGGCCGCTGCCGACGCGCGTCGTATAGGCTTTGGTGACGCCGACGACGCCGGTGACGCGAGTTGGCGCGATTCCCAAACCTGTGGCAGCGCCGCCCGAGGTGGCGCTCGAGGAAGTGACGTAGGGATATGTCCCGTGATCGATATCGAGCATCGTGCCTTGCGCGCCTTCGAGCAGCACGGATTCACAGCGGTCAATCGCGCGATTGAGCAGCACGGCGGTGTCAGCAATCAAGCCGCGGATGTGCGCGGTCAATTCGAGATAGTGTTCAAGCAGGCCTTGCGTTTCGAGGGGATGGCCGAACGTCGCGCGGCTGATGGCGTCCTTTTCCGCGATGACGCGTTCGAGCTTTTCGCGCAGCGTCTCCGCATCGAGCAAATCCCCGACGCGAATGCCGCGCCGCGCCATCTTGTCTTCATACGCGGGACCAATGCCGCGCGAGGTGGTGCCAATGGCCGCCGCGCCGCGGGCCTTTTCAGCCGCTTTGTCCATTTCGCGGTGATAAGGAAAAATCAAGTGAGCGCGATTGCTGAGAAAGAGCCGGCCGCGCACGTCAATTTCCGCGCGGCGGAGATTTTCCAGCTCGGTGACGAGCGCAGCGGGATCGACCACGGTGCCAGGACCGATGACGGCTTTCTTTCCGGCGCGCAGGATGCCGCTGGGAATGAGCTGCAAGACGAATTTCCGACCGTCGTAGATGACTGTGTGACCGGCATTGTGACCGCCGGCATAGCGAGCCGTGTAATCAAACGAGGAAGCGAGATAGTCGACGACCTTGCCTTTTCCTTCGTCTCCCCACTGCGCGCCCACGACGGCGACCGCTTTCCCCTTCGCCATTTCCACGTCACCCCGAGCTTCCGGCCACAGTTTCTCCCGTTGCGATGCATACGGATGCGCTACAGGGGGGCAAAAGCGGCCGAGCCAAACACCTATGCTACGCCGCGCTACAAACCAAAGCAAGAGCGCGGCAGATGATTACATAGGAATGTCGAACCGAGCAAAAGGAACGAGCAGGAAACTAGCGGAGCTGCTTCCAGCGGAAGCATTCGACGGCGTGATCGTTGACCATGCCGACAGCTTGCATGAAGGCATAGCAAATCGTGGAGCCGACAAACCGGAAACCGCGCTTCTTCAAATCCTTGCTCATCGCATCGGATTCCGGCGTTCGCGCGGGCAATGGGCCTCCAGTGCGCAGACGGTTCAACCGCGGCTCGCCCCCGATGAATTGCCAGATATATTGATCGAAGCTGCCGAATTCATCGCGCACGGCAAGGAACGCTTGTGCATTTGAAATCGTAGAAGCGATTTTCAGGCGGTTGCGGATGATGCCGGGATTGCGCAGCAATTCGCGCACTTTTGGCTTCGCGTAGCGCGAGATTTTCTGCGCGTCAAATTCATCGAGAGCGCGACGGTAGTTCTCCCGCTTGTTGAGAATCGTTTCCCAACTGAGCCCCGCCTGCGCGCCTTCGAGGATCAGAAATTCGAACAGCCGACAATCATCGTGAACAGGCACACCCCACTCACGATCGTGGTATTCGATCATGAGTGGGGATTTCGCCCAAAGGCACCGCTTCGCGGGGCGAGCGTGCGAATTCATGCGAGCCGCCGGCCGATTAGACGGCGATATGACGCTGGATAACCTTCTCGATGTGGTCCTTGGGGACGGCGCCGACAATCTGGTCGGCCACTTGCCCGCCCTTGAATACCAGCAACGTGGGAATGCCGCGAATGTTGAATTTGCCCGCGGAGTTCATGTTCTCATCCACGTTCAGCTTGACAACTTTCACCTTGCCTGCGTGTTCGCGGGCAATTTCCTCCACTGTAGGAGAAAGAGCGCGGCACGGGCCGCACCACTCCGCCCAGAAGTCCACGACAACGGGCTGTGTCTTGCTCGCCTCGATTACGTCGTTTTGAAAGTTCGCGTCGTTTACTGCCTGTACATTCTCTGCCATGTTTGTCCCTTAGTGCGAGGTCTTCGCTGCCTGACCTTCGCTGGTTATTCTCTTAGATGACGCGGCGGGCTTGGGGATTCGGAGTCTCCTAGCCTGTTCATACAAAGCCACATAGGAGGCCGCCGAAGCCTTCCAGGAGAAATCCTTGGCCATGCCGCGCGCCATAATACTCCTCCACGTGGCTGTTTCGCGATAGATTTTCAGCGCAGCGCGCATTCGGTCGAGCAAGGCACGACCGGTATAGCCCTCGAATTTGAACCCGGTACCCTGCTTCGTTTTAGCATCGAAATCCTCGACCGTGTCGTCCAGTCCCCCGGTGATTCGAACCACGGGCACTGTGCCGTACCGCAGGCTGTAAATCTGACTTAGGCCGCAAGGCTCGTAGCGCGAAGGCATCAGGAAAATGTCCGCGCCGGCCTCTATCTTGTGGCCCAACTTTTCATCGAAGCCGATCTTCAAGCCTACTCGCGCAGGATATTTTTCCGCCAGCGTCGCAAACATTTTTTCGTACCGCGCATCGCCCGTGCCCAGGACGACCAGCGAAATATCTTCCTGCATGAGCTGGTCCGCCACTTCGGCAACCAGATCGAAGCCCTTCTGATCGGCGAAGCGCGAGACGATTCCCACAAGGGGTTTGTCTAGATTGGACGCAGGCAATCCAAACGTTTCGAGCAGATTCCTCTTGCACACCCGCTTTCCTTCGAGGTTGTGCACCGAATAATTTTGTGCGATGAAGCGGTCGGCTTCCGGGCTCCAGATGGTGTAATCGACGCCGTTCAAAATGCCCACCAAGCGGTCGGCGCGATTGCGGATCACTCCTTCGAGCCCTGCGCCGTATTCCGGAGTCTGAATCTCCCGAGCGTAGCGGCGGCTGACCGTCGTGATGAAATCCGCATATTCGATCCCACCCTTCAGGAAATTCACTTTCCCAAAAAACTCCAGCCCGTTCATGTTGAAAAGATCCTCGGGCAAGCCAATCTCTTCGAGCGTCGCTGCCGGAAACAGCCCCTGATAGGCGAGGTTGTGGATCGTGAAGACGGTGGGCAAGGATCGCACCACGGGATCTTTTGCATGTTGCGTGCGCAATAGGACGGGGACCAGTGCCGCCTGCCAGTCGTGACAATGGACCACGTCGGGCAGCCACACGCGCTTCATCATTTCAATTGCCGCGCGAGAAAACTCCGCAAAACGCTCGGCATTGTCCGGGTAGTCGGCTTTTTTGTCACCGTAGAGCCCGTCACGGTCAAAATAATCCGGATCGTCGCAGAAGAAATACCGCACGCGCTCTACAGGAGCCGCTTCCGTGATGGCCGGAAAGCGAAGCCGCGTTCCCAGGCCCACGGTGACGCTTGAGATCAACGTCGAGACGATCTTGTTTCCGCGGTAGCGCGGGAGAAACACGCACACCTCGTGTCCAGACGCTGCCAGCGCCTTCGCCAGGCCTTCGACGACATCCGCCAGCCCGCCCGTCTTCGAATACGGCAGGCCCTCCGAAGCGACAAAAAGAATTTTCATTTTGACCGCCAAAAACCGTAGCCGAACGCCTGCAGCCCGTCAAGGCCGCAGGATTTGTGCCCGCCTTCCGTGATTGTTACACTCGCTCGGCGATGGCGAGACAACGGCTCGGCCAGCACTTCTTGAAAAACCTCGAATGGCGGCGACGGATCCTGGAGATGCTGCCGCTGCGCGCCGGTGACGTTTGGGTCGAAATCGGCGCAGGCCACGGCGAATTGACGGAACTCCTCGCACCCAAAGTCAGCCACGTCTTCGCCGTCGAGACTGATCCGCGCCTGCTTCCCGCCCTTCAGGAACGCGCCCGCACCGAATGGAAGAACGTCGAAATCATTCCCGGTGATATTCTCGAAATCGATCTCGATTCCCTTCTCTCAAATGAAAAGTTTCGTATCTACGGCAACTTGCCCTACTACATTACTTCGCCGATTCTTCAGCGCCTGTTCGGCGTGAGCTCGTGCCTGCGCTCGATTCACGTCGTCATCCAACTCGAAGTCGCCGAGCGCATCGTCGCAGAACCAGGCCAGCGCGATTACGGCTATCTTTCAACGCTGTGCCAATTCTATGCGCGCCCGGAAATCGAATTGCGCATCCCGCCCGGCGCGTTTCGGCCGCCTCCGAAGGTCGATTCCGCCCTCCTTTCCATGTCTCTTCCCGGAGACCGGGCCCCTCTTGCTGTGCGGGATGAAACCCGCTTCCTCGAATTTGTTCAGCGCTGCTTCGCGCAGAAGCGAAAAACGCTTCGCAATAATTTGCGCGGGGTATTTTCCGCTGAACGCCTGACACGCGCAATCGAGCGCACGGGATTGCGCCCGGACGCGCGCGCCGAACAGCTCTCGCTCGCCCAGTTCGCCGCCCTTTTCAACGCTCTTTCCGCCGAATTTGCCTGAATTGTATTGGCCGGTTGTTACAGAGAGGATACAACCTCGCGCAGGCGATCCGGAAAATTCGACATCACTCCGTCGACACCCGCCCGAATCACGCGCCGCATTTCTTCCACGTGGTCCACGGTCCACGTCGCCACCAGTAGATCTTTTTCGTGCGCGCACATCACGAATTCAGGCGTCACCAGATCGGCGCGCGGGCAGAGTTGCCGCGCGCCGATGTCCGTCGCCACCTTCACCGAGTCGCCGTCCATCGTTTCCACCAGCAATCCTGTCATGATGCCGGGATCGAGCCGCCGAACAGCTTCTACCTGCGCGCGGTCGAAGGAAATCACCACGGTGCGCGAAGCATTCTCCACGCCCCGCAGCGCTCCCACCAGCGCATGATGCATTCCCCAGGCCGAGTCGTATTTCAATTCCAGGTAGAAGACGACATCGCGGTCCTTTGCGAACTTCAGAATCTCTTCTAGAGTGGGGATCCGCTCGTCCATGAATTCACGGTCGAACCACTTCCCCGCATCGAGTTCGCGAAGCTGCGCCAGCGTCATGTCGCGCACCGCCCCGTGTCCATTCGTCGTGCGGTCGAGCGTCGTATCGTGAATCGCCACAAACCGCGCGTCGCGAGTCAAATGCAGGTCCGTCTCAATGAATTCCGCGCCCATGTCCACCGCGCGGCGGAACGCGGACATAGTGTTTTCCGGCGCGGCTCCGGAGGCTCCTCGATGGGCGATGATCCAGGGTTTTCGCACGGTGATTTTTATCCTAGCAGAGATGGGCATTTCTCCAGCCGCAGTTGAAGAGGCCCGTTGTGTGAACCGCAATGGCCGTCCGGCCAGTTCCAGCCGCTCTAGCGTGCCGCCCGCTCCGCCTCCTGCACGATCCTTCGCCACGCGCGCTGGATGTGCTCCTCTTCGGTCCGCGTCTGCCCGATGCTCACTCGCAGGGTCAGCTTGCCGCGCAATTTCGTATGAGTCAGATACAGGTCTCCGCTCCGGTTCAGACGGTCCAGGATGCGCTGGTTGATCTCATCGCCACCGCGATGCCGGAAACACACCAGGTTCAGCGGCGCCGGCGCCATCAGCTCGAACCGCTCATCCGCCTTCACCCAGCCGGCAAATTCATGCGCCAATTCGACGTGCCGGCGCAAGTGATACCGCAAGCCCTCGGCTCCATAGTGGCGCAGCACAAACCACAGTTTTAGCGACCGGAATCTTCGGCCGAGCGGAATCTGCCAGTCGCGATAATCAATCACCGCGCCCGATTCCGTCGCCTGATTTTTCAGATATTCCGGCAAAATGCTGAGAGTCCGGATGAGCGCCGCGCGGTCGGCCACATAAAAGCAGTCGCAATCGAAATTCGTGAACATCCATTTGTGGGGATTGAAGCAGTAGCTGTCTGCCAACTCCAGCCCGTCATGTATCCAGCGGAATTCCGGACAAATCGCGGCGGGCCCGGCCATTGCCGCGTCCACATGCAGCCAGATTTTCTGCTCGCGGCACATTTTTCCAATCTCGCGGACAGGATCGATCGCAGTGGACGATGTAGTCCCCACCGTCGCGCACACGAAACATGGGATAAGCCCGGCGGCGCAGTCGCGCTCGATCTGCTCGCGCAACGATTCAGGCCGCATCGCAAATTTTTGATCCACGTCGATCGCGCGTAAATTCGAGCCGCCCAGTCCTGACACTTTCACCGCCTTTTCAATCGATGAATGCGCTTGCGTCGAAGTGTATGCGACAAGCTTTCTGTCGCAGCCACGCTCATTACTCGCAAATCCTGTGGCGCGTTCGCGGGCCGCCAACAATGCGCACAGCGCCGAGCTCGAGGCCGTGTCCTGTATCACCCCGCCGCCTTCGCCCCTCGACGTAAATTTCTCGGGCAGCGCCAATAAATCCGCCATCCAATCGAGAACGTGCGTCTCCAGTTCCGTACAGGCGGGGCTTGTGGCCCACAGCATCCCTTGCACGCCAAGGCCTGCCGAGAGCATTTCACCGAGAATCGAAGGAAACGAATTGTTCGATGGGAAATAGGCAAAAAAATTCGGCGACTGCCAGTGCGTCACGCCCGGCAGAATTTTTTCATCTACGTCCTGCAGCATCTGCTCAAACGTCTCGCCCGCTTCCGGCGGCTTTGGCGGCAGCGAAGCGCGAATTTCGCCCGGCTTCACTTGCGAGAGAACGGGAAACGTTTCGACTCGCTCGTAGTAATCCGCAATCCAATCCACGAGAGCTTTTCCGTGCCTCCGGAATTCATCCGGCGTCATATGATAATTTTCCGATTCGCTCATTCCCTTCTCCGCTCATTGCACCTGAAGTGCTCTGCATTTTTCGCACGACAGTCTAGCACCAAGTACTGGTAAGCCCGGAGCGCCCTCTGCAAGATCCCTTGAAAAGTCGTGCAACTAATTTCTCATCAATGCCAAACTCATGCCCCGCGTTTGCCGGCCCCTTGGTCTCTCGGCGGTTCCAAGGCGCGATCCGGCATGCACCAAACCGGGGCATCCGCCTTAATTTCGAGAAAATCCGATACGTTTCTGCGCGCTCCTTCATCTCATCCCTGTGACGATCGGATGGCCGCCTTTCGCTCGCGAATGGCCTCTCGATTGCCACTGATTTATCGCTCTCAGAGGCAGACGCGTGCTGCCCGCGCCCTTGGGATGCCCGGCACGGCGGCTCGCGATCTCCGCTTCAAAATCGCTGGCGTTGCGCCGCCGATTTGAGTATAAGAGCCCGGACACACGCATGAAGAACGACGCGCCTTCCCCTTCGCGCCGCGGTAGCACGGTGATTCAGACGATGCTGGCCCGCTTGGCGAAAGAGGAAGAGGAGTGGAAGCAAAGGAAGCCGGCCCACGCAGCTGCTTCCACAGAACCGCCGAAGGCAATGGCGGCGCAAGTTTGATCGAGTGCTGATGTAGCCATTCCGCCGGAGCGCCCAAGGAACGGGGGCAGGGCGCTCTCTTGGGAGGGGGGACGTGGCGCTATTCGTTTTACTCGTCGTGGGAATCGTGGTCTCTCTGACCTGGGTGGATTTCCGCGAATATCAAAAGGATTGGGGTTTGCCGGACTGGGCCAAGGGCGCGGCGCTGGCAGGCGTCGTTGCGGCTTTGCTCACGGGCGCGGCATCGTTTGCCTCCTTCTGGCTGCAAGCTGCTGGCAGTTCGAATGACAATTCCTTCGTCCCACCGCTGTTTTGGCCGGAACTCGGCTTTGTGCTATGCGTCATGGCGGTGATGGTGGCCGCTATGCGGAAAAACCGCGTCCGCGTCATGATCCTTTTTGTCGGCCTGCTTGCAGCCGTTCTCGTCTTCCTCTTCCGTCTTTCCTGACGCCCTCTCGGCTCCGATAGTTTCTATAGCTGCGTTCGCCGGTAACCCGCCGCCATTCGCCGAAAACCGCGCGACGGCTTTCCTCGCCTCCCGTATTCTGCGCCCATGGACGGCACCACACCAGACCGGAGGGGCACCATGACGAAGTCAAACTGGCAGAGCTCAATTCCTTCCATCCGCCGTGGCACGGCTCTGAACCTCCTGGGCGCAATCCTATTGATTCTCTTGGGAATCGTGCTTCAATTGAGCGAACTCGGTTATGGCCATCTCTGCCTCGGAAACTTTTGGTTCTTCTCCATGATCGCCACCGGCTTGTGGAACATTCTCGCTGCGCATTCAAGCGTCCCCGCTGCGCGAGAGATATTCTCCTTCTGGCCTCTTCTGCTCGTGTGCGTGGGAATCGCTGCGCTTCTTGTCCGCAGCGCGAACTGCCCCGACACCTCCACTTCCTCCGGCGCAGGCGCCGCGTATGAGAAATGACTGCATGACAGGACCAAAGCGCGGCCTATTTGTCGGAATTGCCATCCTGGCCGTGGGAGTCATCCTGCTGCTCGATCAGGAAGGATTGGTGTCCGCCGACCGCATCTTTCGCTACTTCTGGCCGGCGATTTTCATTTTCTTTGGCGCCGAAAACATCCTGTCGTCGCCGCCGAAGAGCAACCGCCAGCTGTGGGGTTGGATCCTGCTTGTGTTCGGCACGCTTCTACTAGGTTCGGTCGCAGGCATCCGCTTCTTGCGTATCCAGGATTTGTGGCCACTCGTACTGATTGTGGCCGGGGTCTTAATCATGGCGCGTTCATTCGGCTGGGTGAGCCTCGATTCGCAATTCTGGAGCAGATTGCGCCTGAACCGCTCGTCCAGTTCCTCCGATGTTCCTTTGCTCGATTCCCAGTTTGATTATGTAGCCGTCTTCGGCGGCGTCAATCAGAGAATCAGCTCCAAAAATTTCCGTGGCGGCAGCCTACTTGCGTTCTGCGGCGGCTGGGATCTCGACCTGAGGCGAGCCGAAATGGATGGCGACACGGCTGTAATCGACGCGAACGCATTCATGGGGGGCGGCCAGATCCGCGTTCCCGACACGTGGCTTGTCGACATGCGCGGCACCGCCGTTCTTGGCGGCTTCAGCGACGAAACCTCACCTTTGCCGCCAGTGAGCGGGGGCGTGCAAAAACGGCTCATACTCAAAGGAACCACCGTTTTCGGTGGCGTCGTCGTAAAAAACTGAACCGATGCACCCAATCCTCAGCCAGTACCGCCGCCTCGCCCTCTACCTCCTCGCTTGGATTCCATTCGCCGTTTTGTTCGCAATCCTTCTGGCGGTTCCGCACAGTCTTTCCTGGCGCGAAGCCGCTCTGATCTCCGCGCCTCTTTCCCTTATCTATGCTTTCATCTGCCTCTCGCCATGGTACGCATGCCGCGCGCGGCCGATCGGCAAATATCCTGTGGCGCGTATCATCAGCTCGCATCTCGTCGGCGCGCTGGTTGCATCTTGTCTGTGGCTTCTCGCCGTGGAATTCGGCACCTACGAACTTGGCCACACGCCGTTCTTCCCCGCCATCCATGAGCGCATCGTGCCGGATTATCCGCTCGTCTTTGTCGCCGGGTTTCTGATTTATCTCTTCTGGGTTGCGTTTTACTACGTCGTGATCGCCATCGAGGCTTCGCGCGACGCCGAAGCGCGCGTCTTGCAGGCAGGGCTCCTTGCACGCGAAGCCGAACTCAAGGCGCTCAAGGCTCAGGTGAATCCCCACTTCCTTTTCAACAGCCTCAATTCCATCAGCGCGCTTACAGCCTCCGACCCTGCGCGAGCGCGCGAGATGTGCGTTCTACTGGGAGAATTTCTCCGCCGTACGCTTGGCCTGGGCGAAAAAGAAGCGATTCCGCTCGAAGAAGAGCTCTCTTTGATCCACTCTTTTCTTGCCGTGGAAAAAGTCCGCTTCGGCGCGCGCGTTCAAATGACGGAAACCGTCGACAAGTCTTCTCTGGATGTCCTTCTGCCGCCGCTTCTGCTACAGCCACTGGTGGAAAACGCTGTCGTGCACGGCATCGCCAATCTTGTGGCGGGCGGTTGGATTCGCCTTACGGTCTCGCCCGGCGACGGCAATTTGGCGATTCTCGTTGAGAACAGTTTCGACCCCGAAGCGCCGCCGCGCCGCAAGAGCGGCGTCGGGCTTGCCAATGTCCGGCGTCGCCTTCTAACGCGCTACGGCACCCGCGCGACGTTTGAAGCGCAGGCCGCGGGAGACGTCTTCTGTGTGGCACTTTCCTTTCCTGCCGAAAGAACCGGCGCCGCATCTGTGGAGGCCGCCGCATCATGACTCGCGACCCGAAAAAGAAAATCCGCGCTGTTCTCGTCGATGATGAGGAGCTTGCGCGCCAGATTCTCCGGGAGTACCTGGCCACTCATCCGGAAATCGAAATCGTCGCCGAATGCGCCAACGGCTTCGACGCCGTCAAAGCGGCTGCCGAATCGAAGCCCGACCTTCTCTTTCTCGATATCCAGATGCCCAAACTCGACGGCTTCGAAGTTCTCGAGCTGCTGGGCGATGGAATGGCAATCGTTTTCGTCACCGCTTACGACAGCTACGCGATCCGCGCTTTCGAAGTCCACGCCGTCGATTACCTGCTGAAACCTTTCAGCGCCGAGCGCTTCGAAGCTGCCTTGGCTCGCGCCAAGGAACGTCTTGCGGGGAAAATTTCCACGCCTCCGATGGCTCCCTCGGAGCTTGCCGCTGCCGCGCGCCCCCCAGCGGAATTTCTCGACCGCCTCGTCGTTCGCGATGGCACGCGCGTCACGATCATTCCCGTTGCGAAGCTCGATTATGCCGAGGCGCAGGACGATTACGTCGCGCTCGCCGCGGAAGGAAAGAAGCATCTCAAGCAGCAGACCATCGCCAACCTCGAAGCCTCGCTTGATCCCTCGCATTTTCTGCGCGTCCACCGCTCGTACATCGTCAATCTCGATCGCGTTGCCCGCATCGAGCCCTACGCCAAGGATTCTCACGTCGCCATTCTTCACGGCGGTGCACAAATCCCCGTCAGTCGCTCTGGTTATTCCCGCCTCCGCGCCTTTCTCGACCGATAGCCCCTGGAAGAATCCACCGTCGTGCAATAGAGGCCAGGACGCTCTTCCCACTCCATCTAAAGGACATGCGTCAGGCATGCGTACCATTACGTATGGTGTAAAGGTTGAATTGATTTCCCGTTCATCTCGTCGCAATATCCCCCTATTGCGGGAAGCCGCACTTTCGTAGTAGTGTCCCGATATTCTCGCCCCCAATATCGCTCCTGGCCCCGATAGGGCGTAAACCAGCTGTGAAGGAGAGGTACACATGGCATCCCCGGCCGACGCAAGACTCCCGAACCCGTCCATGAACGAAAAGGAAGGTGCGAATGTCGACAAGATTCGCGACATCCTTTTCGGCTCGCAAATGCGCGACTACGAGAAGCGCTTTGCGCGCTTGGAAGAACATCTCTCCAAAGCGATCGAGAGCCTCCGCGAAGACGTCACCAAACGCCTCGACACTCTGAGCGGCTTCGTTCAGCAGGAAGTCGACTCGCTCAGCCAGCGCATCAAGGCCGAGAAATCCGAGCGCGGAGAACACTTGAAGGAGATGTCTCGCGAGTTCAAGGACGCTGAAAAACTCCTCGATAAGCGCATCTCTCAGCTCGATAGCCAATTGGCCGACGGCCAGTCCGAGATCCGCGCCAAGATTCTCGAACACGCCAGGAATTTCTCGAGCGACATCGACAAGCTGCGGCGCGAATCAGCCGCGGCTCTCGACCGCGAAGTCCAAACGCTTCGCCATGAAAAGACCGATCGCGCCGCGCTCGCCGACCTTTTAGCGGAATTTTCGCTGCGCTTGAAGAACGATTTTTCGTTGCCGGAAGAGTAGTTACAGGGCGACTCTTCCGCGCTGATTTCGCCGGACGAGCCGACAGCAACCGCCACCATTCGCCATGCCTGAGCAAGCTCAACGCCGCGCGCCCGCCCTGCATACCGTGGATTCTCCCGCGCGCGATTCCGACTCTTACGAAGAACTTCGCCATCTCATTGTCGGTCCCGAGCAGCGCGGCATTGCCGAAATCAACCGGCGTCTAGACGATCCCGATCGGCGCGCCGGCGATGTCGGTTCCGTCATTGCCGAAGCGATCGAAATTCGCCGTCGCGGTGATGACGCTTCTCTCGCCTCCGCGCTCGCTCCCACCATCCGCGAAACGCTTCGCGAGTCCGTTCGCAAGGACCCGCACGAACTGGCTGACGCGCTCTTCCCCGTCATGGGCCCGGCCATCCGCAAGTCGATCACGGAAACGCTCCGCTCGATGCTTGAATCCTTCAATACGGCACTCGAAAACAGTCTTTCCTGGCGCGGCATTCGCTGGCGCGTCGAGTCGCTGCGCACCGGAAAATCGTTTGCAGAAATCGTTCTCATGCACAGCCTGCTCTATCGCGTCGAACAAGTGTTTCTCATCCATCGCGAGACAGGCCTTGTGCTCAATCACGTCGTAGCTCCTTCCATCGCTTCACAGGATCCTTCCCTCGTCGCCGGGATGCTCTCCGCCATTCAGCAATTCGTCCAGGACTCGTTTGAATCGCCGCGTGGCGACACTCTCGGTAGCCTGACCGTCGGCGACCTGCAGGTCTGGATCGAACAGGGCCCTCACGCCGTGCTTGCCGCCGTCATCCGCGGCCATGCGCCTGGTTCCTATCGCGTCACTCTCACGGAGACGCTTGAAAAGCTCGAAGAAGACTTCGCCCTCCCGCTCGCAGGCTTCCAAGGCGATTCCTCCTCATTCCGCGCCGCCACGGACCGTCTCGCCGCGCTCCTCGAAACGCAGTATCGTGAAAAGCACGCACCGTCGAGAAAGCCGCGGCTGGCGATAGCCGCTGGAATTCTTGCGCTCATTGTTGTTCTCTCCTGGATCGTCTACGTCACCGTTCAAGCGCGCCGCTGGGACAATTTCTCCCGCTCACTCGCCTCTCATCCCGGCATTGTTGTCACTGGCATCGACAAATCCGGCGGCCGCTGGCATATCCGCGGTTTCCGCGACCCGCTTGCCGACGATCCCTCAAGCGAACTCTCCCGCGAGCATCTCGCTTCAACCGACGCTGCTTTCGAGCTTTCTCCTTTCTATTCGCTCGACAGCACAATCGTTCTGCGCCGCGCCAACGCTTTTCTCCGGCCGCCACCCACCGTCCAGCTTTCCCTAAAAAATGGCGCCCTGGTCGTCGCAGGCTCCGCGTCGTCGCGCTGGATTCGCAAGCTCGATGAGCGCGCTCCACTGACTCCCGGAGTCTCTTCCGTCGACACCGCAAATCTCCGCAACGAAAATGCTGTCGCGCTCCAATCCCTCGTACTCACCTTCCCCCTCGGTGAAGCGACTCTCGATGGTGGACAGGAAGCTACGCTCGCCCGCGCGCGCAATGAAATTCTGGCTCTTCGCGACTTGGCCGCCGCAACCGGCCAGACCATGACCGTCTCCGTCATCGGCCATACCGATTCGACTGGTATCGAAGGCAACAATCTCGTTCTCAGCCGTCAGCGCGCCGAGCGCGTATCCGCACTTCTCTTCCCCGGAGGATTTCCAGGAGGCGCCGTCGAACGCGCCGGCGTCGGTCCCTCGCAGCCGCTTCGCCCGGAAACCACCGAGGAAGGCCGCCATCTCAACCGCAGTGTTACTTTCCAGGTCCGCCTCTCGCCGACTGCTCCGGCCAGCTAGACTCTTCCGATGCTCCAGAAAAAAATCTGCATGTTGGGATCCTTCTCGGTGGGCAAGACAAGCCTCGTCCGCCGCTTCGTCAGCGGCATTTTCAGCGACAAATATCAGACCAGCATCGGCGTGAAGATCGACAACAAGACGGTCGAGATCTCCGGCGAAGAAGTGAAGCTCCTTCTCTGGGATATCTACGGCGAGGACCGTTTCCAGAAAGTCCAGATGAGCTATCTGAACGGCATGTCGGGCTATCTTCTCGTCGTCGACCCCACACGCCGCGAAACGCTCGAAGACGCTCTCGACCTCCAGCAGCGCGTCAAGGAATCGAAAGGTGAAGTTCCTTCCGTCCTCGTGCTCAACAAGTCTGACCTTCTCAAAGACTGGGATATCGATTCCGACCGCATCGCCCTGCTCGAACGCAACGGCCAGATCGTCCTCTGCACCAGCGCAAAAACCGGCGAAGGCGTGGAACTCGCCTTTTCCCGTCTCGCCCGGGCTATGCTAGAGTCGCCTGCCTGAGCTTTCGCGCCCGGCATGCCCCGCCACTCCATCTACGAATCGTTTCTCCTCCAGCAAGGTCTTGCTCTTTTCGAGTCGCTGCCCGGTGGCCAATTCGTTCCGCTCGGCCATCCTCCCGACTGGGCGAAATCTCTTTGGCGGACTTCCGCCGGCTCCCATCTGAATCTCGCCGAAAGATCTCCCTTTCTGGAAAATTTTCTCGCTGAATCCGCGCGCTTTTGGGATTCTGCCTCGGGCGAATCTCCCGATTCCGGCACGTGGACAGAGCAAGACTCCGCCGGCAACGACTACCATCTCGAGGCTTCCGCGCTCTGGCTCGACGGCAGGCGCATCCTTCTCGTTCGCAATCTCGGCTCGATTTTTTCTGCGCGCCAGCAGGTCTATCAAACCGCGCGCGATTCGCTCCTCGCCCACGAGCGCCTCGTTCACGAAATCCAGAAAAAAGAGATTCTTCTCCACACCATCATTCACGATCTCTCACAACCTCTCACGGCCATGCGCGGCTGTTTCGACCTTCTGCTAGTCGAAACTCTCCCTCCCAACATCGCTAAGTTCGTCAACATCGGGCATCGCGAATCTCTCCGTCAGGAGCAGATGATTCGGGGCATCCTCGAAGCCTTTTCCGCCGATCTTTCCGCCGAGCAGTCTCTCGGAAAAGACGCTGCCGGGCCTCCCGATCTCGCGCTTTCCTCCAAGCTCGCTGTCGAGCAGTTTTCGCCCCCATTCTTCGAACGCGGCGTCAAACTCGTCGTTGACCGCAAGCTCGACGATTCGCTCGATTGGCGCGTCATCGGCGATACTCCTCGCATTGAGCGCATTTTCGGCAATCTTCTCGAGAATGCTCTTCGTTATTCCCCGCGTGGCTCCACGGTCACCGTTGGCCTCGAAGATCGCGGCTCCTCCATCCTCGCTTTCGTCGATGACGAAGGCCCCGGTCTTCCCAGCGACGCTTCGCACGACCGCATCTTCGCGCTTTTCTCCAAGGGAAAAGACCGCCCCGGCAAAGCCGGCCTCGGCCTCTATTTCTGCAAAATGACCGTCGAGCGCTGGGGTGGCACCATTGGCGCAGACAATCGTCCGGGCGGCGGCTCGCGTTTTTGGTTCCGTCTCCTTCGCGCTCCGGCAGCGTCCGCCGCATCTGTGAAATCCCCCGCGCCCGCTGCCCCGCCTGTCACTCTTTCCGTTCCTTCCGCGCCTGCTCCTGCGCCGAAACCTTCGCCCGCGCCTCCCCGCCCATTGCGCATTCTGATCGCCGACGACAATGAGACCATCCTCGAACTTGCCGTTGAGATTCTCCGCTCCCGCGGCCATTTCGTCACACCCGTTTCCGACGGCGCCGCCGCGCTCGACGCCTTCGTCAAGAACAAAGACAGAAATAAATTCGACGTCGTTGTCCTCGACCAGGAAATGCCGCGTCTCAACGGCCTGGAAACTGCTCGCGCCATCTGCGAAAAAGAAAAAAAATCCGGCGCGCTACACACCCGGCTTGTCAGTCTCACAGGTAACGCTACTCCTGAGGATTCCCGCCGCATTCGCGAATCCGGCTTCGACGCCCTGCTCCCCAAACCTTTCGAGCGCAACGCGCTCTATCAAGTGATCGAAAGCGGCTTCTCTGCTTCTCCGGACGCATCGGCCGCTGCGCCGTCCGCCGCGCCCCTGGCCGGTGCTGTGCCAGCTCCGCCGGAAGATCTCGTCGCGCATCTTGCACGTCTCACGAACGACAATGCAAAGCTCCGCCGCACGCTCATCTCCAGTTTTCTCTCCGATGCGCCGAAAAAAATCGCCGCCATCCGCCGCGCCCTGGCCCGCAAAAATGCGAATGATCTCGCCGCTTCCGCGCACTCTCTCAAGGGCGCGATTGCGATTTTCCAGGCGGAAAAACTCGTTGCCGCCGCTCGCGCTCTCGAAGCCATGGGTCGCGCGCACAATCTGAAAGGCGCCGCCGATGAATTTCGTTTGCTCACAAGCGGCCTCGAAGAGCTCTTCCGCAACCTGCGCGCTCTCCTTCCCCGCTCCCCGCGCCGCGCAAAACCCCGCCGTTCTCCCCGCTCCCGCAAGACTCGCCCGTAGTGGGTCAGTCTCCCCGTTTCTCGTGCGCTTCCTTCTTAGGCGATGAAACCTTCATCCTTGGCACTCATCCCAAAAACACCAAATTCTTCGACGATGTTGTTCCTTGGCGCCGACTGCAAGATATTCTGGAGGCGATCTGGAACCCATTGGAGTTAACAGTGCCTTGTGTTCTGCGCGCAATAGGATTTGGTTTTGCTGTCGATGAGTTTTTGGCCGCATCATCACTGCGACCGATCACCATCTTTCATCGAGGGGAAAAGCAGTCAGCAATGTCACGACCTATGACCACCTCAGGGTTTCATGCCGACGTTAGCGCAGCTAACTTTTCCAATCTTGCGAGCCAAATCGCAGACGCTGTTCAATTTGTCGAACGAAACCGGGATGAACTTGCACGTCTCATCGGTTTCCCAGGCGTCGAAAACGTTTCAGTCGACTTCGGAATCGAGGAGCGCGATGTCGCGGCCCAGAGCGAGCGATTCCCGCCAAATCTCTTAAGAATGCTAGGCAATCTTGGCATCTCCCTCGAATTCACACTGTACCCTTGCCAAACAACCCGGACGGGCTGATGCCACGAAGAACGCAACCAAGAGAAAAGCCCGCGCAACTGCCGCCAAGACTCGCAAAATCCCAGGTAGTGAAAAACTGAACCGCTATCATCGTATTGCCGTTCTTTACTTTTGCTTTTTATTCGCCTATACTTTCTTCTGGTAGCGGTAACGGGACGGCGGGCGCCGCCGCAGCCCATTGCCGTTCAGGGTCCTCCCTCGCGGGATCAACCCGGCTCTCACGGTTCGCGGCCGCCCGCTTCGTTTCCGCCACCTCTCCCCTTCCCGTTCCCTCCTCCCCGGAGAGCCTCTTCCGTTGTTTCATTTTCTGAATGGCTTGGCCTCCAGAGCGAAGCTTGCCTGATGGTTCCGAGGGCCTTTAGGGCTTCCAGCGGAGACCCTTCCCGAGTCAGGGCATGCAGGACAAGCAAGAGCGCATGGCTGGAGGCGTCTGCTACAAAGACGACGCTGGGTGCAGGCACGGCACGAGAGGGGTGAACGAAGGCGACCTTGATGCGAAAGAGGCAATCAACCCGCGGGAGGGTAGGCGCATCTAGGAGAACGTAGGGCCCCTTTATAACCTAACCAAGTCAGGAGGAAGCGCATGAGAAGACTTCTCATACTCGCTGTCGCTTTGATCCTGGGCTGCATCGGATTTGCAACAACGAGCCGAGCAGCCTCATCCACCACCGCTAAACCCACCGCGAAAAGCACCACAACGACCGCCACGAAGACAACTACGCACGAGATGCACGGAACGGTGTCTTCGGTGACGGCTTCCGAGCTGGTGTTGACGCATGAATGGAAAGGCAAGACCGAGGAGACGAAGTTCACGGTGAACTCATCAACGAAGAAGGATGGAACGCTGGCGAAGGGAGACGCAGTCCTCGTGAAGTATGAGTATTCGAACCACGTGAGGACCGCAACGGAAATCACTCCGACGACAGCGAAGTCGCCCACTACGAAGAAGTCGTAATTATTCGAGAGCAAGCGCCTCGCTCCTGCTGCGGCGGGAGCGAGGCTTTTTATTTTAGGGCTGCGATTTGTGCGGCGGAACCGGCAGCCGGAGGAGATTACATTTCGAGCTGGGCTTGCAGGACTTCGCCAGGAAGGCGAGTGATGCGAGAGGAGGAAGAATGCGCAGAGCGCGGACGGGCGGCGCGCTCGGCGTCCATTTGTCCGGAAGCCATGCGCTCCATCGCGACGCGCAGCTTGCTGGGCGGAGCGGGAGGCACGGACTCGGGCGTCATGCGCTCGATCTTGATGCCGAGCGTGCGTTCGAGCTGAAGGAGTTCGGGGCG
>DATKPM010000011.1:0-5168 GCA_035524135.1 Candidatus Acidiferrum sp.
CGCCTGCGCCAGCGCTTCGCGCATCATGGAGATGCTCACGCCGGTCACCTTGATGTCCATCTGCAGCGCCGTGATTCCCTGCCGCGTTCCCGCGACCTTGAAATCCATGTCGCCGTAGTGGTCTTCCGCGCCGGCAATGTCCGTCAAGATGGCGTACTTGTCATCTTCCACCACCAAACCCATCGCAATGCCCGCGCACGGCGACTTCAGCGGCACGCCCGCGTCCATCAGCGCCAGTGAACCGCCGCAAACGCTGGCCATCGAAGAAGAGCCATTCGATTCGAGAATGTCCGAAACCACGCGGACCGCATACGGGAAATCCGTATCCGGCGGCAACAGATTCGTCAGAGCCCGCTCCGCAAGAGCGCCGTGGCCGATTTCGCGCCGTCCCGGCCCGCGCAGGAATTTCACTTCGCCTACGGAAAACGGCGGGAAGTTGTAGTGCAGCATGAAGCGCTTGAACGTGTCCTGCTCAAAAAGCAGGTCGAGGCGCTGCATATCTTCCTTGGTGCCGAGCGTCGCCGTCGCCAGCGATTGCGTCTCGCCGCGCGTGAAGAGAGCCGAGCCGTGGGTCCTGGGCAGAATGCTCACTTCGCAGGTGATCGGCCGGATCTGGTCGAACGCGCGCGCGTCCGGGCGCCGGCGGCGGAGCAACATGTCGTCGCGGAAAATCCGCTCGCGCAGGCGCTCAAACGCGCGGTAGGCCAGCTTCCGCTTGTCCTCGTCCTCTTCGGGAATTTCGGCCAGGATTTCGGCCTTGACCGTGTCCACCAGCCCGTAGCTTTCGAGTTTCGGGTGCTTCGCGGTATCGAGCGCGTCGCGGAGACGGTCTTCGTACTTCGCGCGAATGCCCTTGTAGAGCGCTTCGTCGAAAGCCGGCGGCGTCACTTCCACCTTTGCCTGATTTACTTTCACCTGCAATTCGCGGATCGACGCCACGATCTTGCGGATTTCGTTGTGCCCGAATTCGAGGGCGTCCGCCACGGCGTCTTCGGACACTTCGAGCGCGCCCGACTCCACCATGACGATCGCTTCATTCGAGCCGGCAATCACGATGTTTAGCAGGCTCGTCTTCTGCTCGGCCACCGTGGGGTTCACGATCAACCGCCCGTCGATCAGGCCTACGCGCACGCAGGCGATCGGATTGGCAAACGGAATCTTCGAAATGCTCAGCGCCGCCGACGCGGCGGTCACAGCAATCGTGTCGGGATCGTTTTCGCTGTCTGCCGACAAAACCATCGCGACGATTTGCGTTTCCGTCGCCCAGCCCTCTGGGAACAGAGGCCGCAGCGGCCGGTCGATCAGCCGTGAGGTCAGGATCTCGCGCTCGCTTGGGCGCCCTTCGCGCTTGAAAAATCCTCCGGGAATTTTTCCGGCGGAATACGTGTATTCGCGATAATCGACCGTCAGCGGCAGAAAATCCTTCTCCGCGGACTTATTGTCCATGCAGGCGGTGGCCAGCACGACGGTATCTCCATAGCGGGCCACGACGGCGCCATGGGCTTGCCGCGCCATCTTTCCGGTCTCCAGGGTCAGCTTGCGGCCGCCCACTTCCAAACTTACTTGTTCGAACATTTCGACACTTCCTTTGCACCCCGGATCGCCGGCGGCGCGTTTCAGATGCGAGAGTTTCGTCTCGGAATTTCAGCGAAGAGGAGAGAGAGGCAGGCGGGAGGCAATCCGTCATGCAAAACGAACGCTGGCGCAGTTCTTTTCGGAAACACACCCCAGCAGCGGATAATTATAGTTGGCTCGTGGGGGATAAATGCGGCCGGAAAGGCCGCGTGCGTTCGCCGGGTTACTTGCGCAAGCTGAGTCGTTCAACAATCTCGCGATACCGATCCGGGTCGCGGCGGTTCAGATAGTCCAGCAGGCGGCGGCGCTTGTTGACCATCATGATCAACCCGCGGCGCGACGCGTGGTCTTTTGCGTGGGCTTTCAAATGCGTTGTGACATAGTTGATGCGCTCACTCAGCAATGCAATCTGCACTTCCGGCGAACCCGTGTCTTTCGCGTGTACGCGGAACTGCTCGATTAATTCTGCTTTGGCTTCGCTCAACTTTGCCACCCCCTCTGAATTGCCGTGCCCTGCTCTATGCTGTTCGTCTCTTCTTCGACACTAAAATCGTAGCATAGGCACAGGGGGGTGCCAAGGGGAGTTTTGCAACAAACTGCCCGGTCAACATTGACCGGGCGGCCTGCGAAAACCATCTCCGAAGTTCTTTCCCGCCTGCTTACAGCTTTTTCCCGCGCACCAGGGCCAAAAACTCGTCGCGCGTCTGTTTGTTGTCGCGGAAAACGCCCAGCATGTGGCTGGTCGTCGCGGTCGAGTGCTGCTTTTCCACGCCGCGCATCACCATGCACAAATGCCGGGCCTCGACGATCACTCCCACGCCCTGCGGGCTCAATTGCTCCTGCAGCGCCTCGGCAATCTGGCTCGTCAGCCGCTCCTGAATTTGCAGCCGTCGTGCGTACATGTTCACGAGGCGCGCGATTTTGCTCAGTCCCACCACGCGCTTCGTCGGAATGTACGCCACGTGCGCCTTCCCGAAAAACGGCAACAAGTGGTGCTCGCACAAGCTGTAAAGCTCGATGTCTTTCACCACCACCATCTCGTCGTACGTCACGCTGAACATCGCACCGTTCAGCACGCGCTCCGGGTCCTGGCGGTAGCCGCTCGTCAGGTAACGCAGCGCCTTTTCAAAACGCTCCGGCGTGCGCCGCAGGCCTTCGCGTTCCGGATTCTCGCCCAACTCGATCAGGATCTGCCGCACGTGCTCGGCAATCTTTCCCTGGCTGGAAATCTCCGGCAGCACAATCTCTGTCGACGCCGCCTCTGTCCGCTTGTTTTTCATGATGGGGTTCCTTCCCCTTCCGCCGTGCATTCAAAGCTGTTCGAGCCGGTCTCTTCCACGCCGATTCGTTCCAGCCGCGCCTCGGGAAATCGCGCCGCGCGCCGGAAAATTTCGCGGCACACGTTCTCCGTCGTCGGCACGATATTCTGGAATTCCGCAATCTCTTCGTTCAAATTCCTGTGGTCGAACGCTTCGATCACGTTTTCACCGATGAATGCGTCCAGATCTGGGAGGTTCGCGATCATGCCCGTCTGCGGATTCACCGGCCCGCTCATCGTCACTTCCACCACATAGTTATGTCCGTGCCCGTATGGATTCGCGCATTTCCCGTACACGCGCTGGTTCTCCGCTTCCGAGAGCTGCGCGCTGTGCAACCGGTGCGATGCCGCAAACCGGTACCGCCGCGTCAGCGAAAGTAGCAGCTCAGTCGTTGTCGCGCTCATGCGCTCTTCCCGCTCGCGCCATTCCTGGCCGCCACGCACTCCGCATATAAATCCGGCGATTCATACAAGCGCACGCGGTCCAGCTTCCCGCGCGTTATCTTCGGCTCCAGCAAATTCCAGATCACCAGCGCCAGGTTCTCGCACGTCGGAATCTTCCCCGCCAGCTCCGGCACCTCATAATTCAAATGCCGGTGATCCATCCGTTGCATCACTTCGCGGTTCAAAATCTCTTTCAGCTCTTTCAAATCCAAGATCATCCCGGTTACCGGATCCGGCTCGCCCGCCACAGTCACTTCGAGCGTGTAATTGTGCCCATGCCCATGTGGATTATTGCATTTCCCGAAAATCCGCCGGTTCTCATCCGCGGACAAATCGGGATTGTGATAGAAGTGCGACGCTGCGAACTCGACTTTTCTTGTAATTCGGATCATTGGGTTTGCGGCGCGCTCAAGGTGTTCGTGAGGGATACTCGCGCCCCTTCCAGACCACCGAGCCGTGCTTGTTCTTCCACCAGGAGTTCAGCACTGCAGCCGTATATACAACTACGCCAGGGACATAGTATTTGATGTACCGCACAGGATAAAGATTCCTGTGCAGCGAAACTCCGTAGCGAATATGCTGGGCCGCCAGCGGGACGATCGCACACAGGAAGAGAATGTGCGCCATGGTTCTGATGGGCGCATTACTAAGTCGAATCGCGATCACGTTCAGCACAATTGCCTCAATAAATAAACACACCTCCACCCACGGCGCAAATATGAGGAATTCGCCAAACACTTTGCTCGTCTTCCCTCCGAGAAGCACATACAGATTCTTCGTCCACCCTTCCCACATATCGCGAAACGTGCGATACATTCGCGTCCGCACCACACCGCGCACCGCCATAAAATAAATGCGGTACCCCGCCTGCTTCACGCGCCGTGCCAGCGCCACATCCTCCAGAAGTTCCCCCGCAATCGCCGCGTGTCCGCCAAGCTTCTCGTATACATCCCGCAAAATCAGAATGTACTGCCCGTTGGCTGCGGCATCCGGCGAGCGGGGATTATTCACGCGCGCGTACGAAAACTTCGCTGCCAGCCGGCAGTACACCATCGGCACCAGCGCGCGCTCCCAAAACGATCCCAGCTCCTGTTCCGGCGAATACGACACCAGCGCCGCGTTGTGCTTCACCGCATCCGCTAGCGCCCGCTGCGCCGCGCCCGGATAGTGATACGTGTCGGCATCCGCGAACACCAGCCAGTCGCCCCTCGCCTCCGCCGCTCCCACCGACGCGGCATAGTTCTTCCCCATCCAGCCGGGCGGCAGTTTCGCCACGCGCACCACCCGCATCTTGGGAATTCGCGCCGCCAGTTCAGCCAGAATCCGCGGCGTCGCGTCGGTCGAATCGTCGTCGACCACGATTACTTCGGAAATCTCCGCCTGCGCCGCCACCGATTCCACGGCGCGGGCGATCAACACCTCCTCGTTCCGTGCTGGAATGATGGCGGAAATCAAGATTTTCTTCCCGTCGGCGGAACGGGGCCGCTAAACTAGTCGCTTTTCGTTTGCGAATGTCACTATTATAAGTGCCGGGAGAGTGGATTGAAGCGGAATCTGAAAACAGGCCTCGTGGTCGCCTTCATCGCCGGTCTGCTAATTCTTTTTATCCGGCCCAATTACCGCCAGGGAACTCCAAGCCTCCGTGGGACTCCTGCAATCGATTTCCCATTCACGCTCGACGGCAAGCCCGCGCGCCTGTCCGATTTTCGCGGCAAGGTCGTCCTGCTGAATTTCTGGGCCACCTGGTGTCCGCCCTGCGTCGATGAAGCCGATTCGCTCGTGGCACTCCAGAAAGTCATCCAGCCGCTCGGCGGCACGGTCTTCGGCGTCA
>DATKPM010000012.1:0-78205 GCA_035524135.1 Candidatus Acidiferrum sp.
CGGCGCTGCACGATGTCTTTGGATGCAAGCCGGAAGCGCGGTTCGATTTCTCCGCCGCGCGTCAAAATCCCCGCAACATATTCCCCCATCGATGGTCCGTGTTTGAAGCCATGGCCGGATCCACCACCGGCGAACCAGACATTTTCATGATCGAGATGGTGGTCGACGAGGAAGTCGCCGTTGGAGGTGTTTTCGTATTGACAGACGCGCGATTCGACGAGCGGCGCGTCGCGAAGGGCGGGGAAGCGGCGCGCAAGAAATTCACGCGCGAAGGCAAGAGCTTCGGGAGAGATAGTTCGCGGCTGCGTGTCGGGGTCGGCAGCAGGGCCGTGGCGGTCATGGGCAAGCTTGAAGCCGCGGGATTCAACGTCGGGCATGCCATAAAACTCGTCTTTTAGGTACAGCCACGTTGGAGTCGAGGGCGAGTGAAACGCAGTGCTTCCTGCCGGAGGCCCGAAGAAGAAGACCTCCTGGCGCGAGGGAAAGACGCGATTTCCGAGGATTTCCGGAAAGATTTTGCCGAGCCACGGACCGCAGGCGAAGACAAAGCTTCCAGCAGAGATTCGGCCGCCGCTGACAGTCGATAGCCCTGTGACGCGGCCGCGGGGCGAAGGAGGCAAAACCGCCTCGGGAAAATAGTCGACACCGGCGCTGCAAGCGCGTTCGACGACGGTTTGTACGGCGCGGCGGGCCATCAGAATGCCGCTGCGCATTTCGAGGATGCCCCAGGAGTCATCATCAAAGGAAAGGTGCGAATAGCGGGAGCGCAAGTCGTCGAGAGACAGAATTTCGTGCTCGACACTGAATTTTGACAGGGCGCGCGCGGCGGCGAGAGCGTACGCGTCGTCCTTTGGCGCAATCCAAAGCACTCCGGTCTCGTGGAAAAGCTCCGGACGACCTGCATCCGCAAAGAGCTGCTTCCACAAGGGCAAGGCGCGCATGGCCCATTGCGTGTAGATTTCGTCCGGGCCATAGCCCATGCGGATGATGCGCGATTCGCCCCCGGAGCTGGCGCGGCTGTTCGCGGGGCCGTAGGCGTCGAGCAATGCGACGCTGGCTCCTGAGGCGCGCAGGAAGTGAGCGATCCACGCGCCAAAAACGCCGGCGCCAACCACAGCGAAATCGTAGGTCCGGTGATGGGCGGCAGACATGGGCCTGGGAGGTCTCCTTTAGAAGCCTTCTTCGCGCAGGCGGGCGACGCTGAGATGGGAGACGGCAGGAGCGGACTTTCCTTCGAGCAGGCTTTCGACATACTTGGCGAGAATGTCCACTTCGATATTCACGGCATCGTTGGGAATCATCGCATGGACGTTCGTGTGCGAGTAGGTGAAGGGAATAATAGCGATGTCAGCGACGCCAGCCTGCCAGCGCGCGACGGTGAGGCTGATGCCGTCAATGGCAATTGATCCCTTTTCGACAACGTAGCGGCGAAGAGTTCCCGGTACGCGGACCGAAAGCCACCAGTTTTCTCCTTCGGGTGTGAGCCGGACAACGCGGCCGACGCCGTCCACGTGTCCCTGCACAAAATGCCCGCCGAGGCGCGCGCCTGCGGCGAGAGGGCGTTCGAGATTCGCCAAATCTCCGGCTTTTTTCTCGCCAAACGATGTGCGGCGGAGCGTCTCCCCGGAAAGATCGGCGGAGAAATGCGCTGTGCCGAGTTCCACAGCAGTGAGGCAACAACCGTTGACCATGATGCTGTCGCCGAGTTTAGCGTCGAGTGCGACGGATGGCGCGTTGCCGAGGCCGATGCGCAGGCGGCCGCCTTGCGGGCCGTGCTCGAACGCATCAATGCGGCCCGTTTGCTCAGTGATCCCGGTAAACATCGCGAAAATATCCTTCCATGGAGAAATCGGGGCCGTGGCGGCCGAGAGCCGTCACGCGAAGCGAAGGCGATTTCGGAAACCAACGGCAGGGAATCTCTGCCATTGGTATGCCGCCCGTACCCATAATCTGTGGCGCGTAAAAGAGAACCACCTTGTCGACAATCCGGTATTCAAGAGCGCTCCCGTTGAGGCGCGAGCCTCCTTCGAGCAGCACGCTCAAAACCTGCCGGCTGCCGAGGTCGCGAATGACTTCGCGTAGGTCCAGGCGGCCACGGCGCGGAGGGACGCGCACGACTTCCACGCCTGCGTGAATCAAGTCGAGTGCTTTCTGCGAAGAGGTTGCTTCAAGAGTGTAAATCAGGACGTCGCCATCGGCAGAGTGGACGAGCTTCGACTTCAATGGAGTTCGAAGATGCGTATCGACTACGATGCGAAGCAGCCGGCGGCGGCGGGGAAGTCCCGTACGGTCGGTGAGGCGGGGATTGTCGATGAGCACGGTGCCAATGCCGGTCATGACGGCATCGGATGCGTGGCGGATGTTTTGAACTTCTTTGCGCGAAGCGTCCGAGGTGATCCAGGTGGCGCGCTTGATGGGCATAGCGATTTTGCCGTCAAGAGTGAGCGCAGTCTTGAGCGTGACGAGCGGGCGGCCGGTGCGAATCCAACAGGCGAACGCTTCGTTCAGGCGTTGCGCCTCCGCTTCGCGGGCGCCGAAATCGACGCGGATTCCCGCTTTGCGCAAGCGGTCGAAGCCCTTTCCCGCAACGGAGGGATTTGGGTCCTTCATCGCACAAACGACGCGGCAGATTCCTGCGGCAATGATGGCGTCGGTGCAAGGGCCGGTGCGGCCGGTGTTGCAGCAGGGCTCGAGCGAAACGTACATCGTGGCGCCGCGGGCCTGCGACCCCGCGGCGGCCAGTGCGCGGATTTCGGCGTGGTCGAGCTTGTCGTACTCGTGAAAGCCCTCGCCGACGATCCGGCCTTTCTTCACGACGACTGCGCCGACCATGGGATTCGGGTGCGCCAAGCCGATGCTCCGGTGCGCGAGTTCGAGTGCGCGAGCGAGATGGGCGTCGTCTTCGGAGCTAATCGAAGAGAGAGTTGACGTAGGTGGAGGCATCGAAGGGAACGAGGTCGTCGATTTTTTCGCCCGTGCCGACAAAGCGGATGGGCAAGTTCAGCTCGCGCGCGATGGCGACAACGATACCACCTTTTGCTGTCCCGTCGAGCTTGGTGAGCACGATTCCGGTGACGCCTGCATGGCTCCAGAATTCACGCGCCTGGTTCAAGCCGTTCTGCCCGGTGGTTGCATCGAGGACAAGCAGGACGTCGTGCGGAGCGCCGGGAATGACCTTTGCGGCGACGCGCTTCATCTTTTCTAGTTCGGTCATCAGATTGGATTTCGTGTGCAGGCGGCCGGCAGTATCGACGATGACCACGTCGGCGTGGCGCGATTTTGCCGCGGATAGCGCGTCGAAAATCACGGCGGAAGGATCGGCGCCGGATTTCTGTTTGATCACTTCGTTACCGGAGCGGCGCCCCCAGACTTCGAGTTGCTCGATGGCCGCGGCGCGGAATGTATCCGCGGCTCCCAGGAGTACGCTGGCGCCTTCGTGTTTGAGCCTGTTCGCAAGCTTGCCTATTGTCGTAGTCTTGCCGGTGCCGTTGACTCCGACGACGAAAATCACGCGCGGTGCGGGAATTCCATTCGGGCTCGCAGCCGAAGCCGGCGCATTCAAGATTTTCAGCACTTGATTTTTCAGCTCCTGGCGCAGGGCGGCGGAGCCCTCGAGCTTGTGCTGGTTCACCTGTTCGCGTAGCGCAGCAAGAATTTCTTTCGTGGTGCGCACGCCGATGTCGGCGGAAAGCAGCGCCAACTCAAGCTGGCGGAGAAGTTCAGGGTCAACGGGGCGGTCGCCCGTCAGAATCTGCTCGACGCGGGCGGCCAGCTCCGTGCGCGTTTTGCTGACGGATTCTTTCAGGCGCTCGAGGAGCGTCGGTTCGGGTTTGCCGAAAAGGGAGATCATGGTTGGTCGCCACGCGTGGCGAAACAATTATTTTAGCAGATGAGACGCGGCTAGACTTCGACGAGCGTGGCGCTCAGGCGCAGGCGGCCGGCGTGAATGGCGGATTCGAGCGCGGCGACAACTGTTGGATCGAACTTCGAGACGGCCAGCGAGCGGATGCGCTCCATGGCGTAGTCGAGATCCATGGCGGATTGATAAGGGCGGTTCGTGGTGATGGCGTCGAGAGTGTCGGCGACGGCAATGATGCGGGCCATCGTTGGAATCTGGTCGCCTTTGAGGCCGTAGGGATAGCCGCCCCCGTCCATGCGCTCGTGGTGGAGCTCGATGCCGGGGAGGACATCGTTCAATTGCGCGACGGGGCGCATGATATTGGCGCCTTTCACGGGGTGCTGCTTCATCAGATCGAATTCTTCGTCTGTCAGCTTGCCGGGCTTTTTCAGCACGCGGTCATCCACGCCAATTTTTCCAACGTCGTGAAGCAGCGCGGAAATACGCAGCCGCTCGAGCTCCTGGGCCTCCAGCCCCAGAGCCTCGCCGATAATCGAGGAGTACTTGGCGACGCGGCCGGAATGGCCACGCGTATACGGATCCTTTTCGTCAATGGCGGCGGCGAGCATGCGGATGGAGCCGAGAAAGAGCTCGTGATTCTCGGCGGCAGCTTCCCTCAGCTTCTCGACGTACTCTTCGATGTGGCCGGCCATCTGGTTGAATGTTTCAGCCAGCTCGCTGATTTCCGCCGCTCCGCTCACGGGGGCGCGCTCGTGAAATTCGGCGCGACTGATGGCGCGGGTGGATGTCACGAGGTCGCGGATGGGTCCCGTGATGCCGACGGCAAAAAAGTAGCCAAGAATCAGGGCAAGGAGCGTGACGCCGACAACGAAGCTCAGCGCCTGGGCGGTGAGTTCCTTCACGCCGGCATCGATGCGAGCGTCGTCGAGGCTTCGCTGCGCGATCACGGCCCAGCGCAGTTCAGGAATCGTGCTGTAGGTGCCGATCATCTGGACCTTGCGCTTCCCATCGTCGATCGTGAAATGCAATGTTTCGGTGGCGCGAAGATCGCGAGGCAAATCCTTGAGTTGTTTGACAAGCGGTGAAATCGAGGACACGTTGCGCCCCGGCACATAGTCGAGCGGATCCGGATGGGCTACGACCCGCCCGGACATGTCGACGATAAATACGGTGCGGTCTCGCACGCTCGTGTCGCGCAGCCGGCTCTGCAATTGATCGAGTGAAATCACCGCGGCGACCATCCCTGCAAACTGGCCGTCGTCAAACAGCGGCACGGACATCACCAGCGCCGGCCGGTTGTTCTGCCCCAACGCAAACGGTTCGCTGATGGAATTGAATCCCTGAATGCTGCTGGTGAAGGCGCGTTTCAGTGCGCCATCGACAAAAGGGTCGCGATCGGCGGAGAAGCTGCCGGCGGATTGGCCCTTTGCCAACCGGTTGACAGCTGTGACGTAGAGAATCGTCGGATTATTTTCGGCGAAATCTTGAAGCAGGCGGGAGACCTGGGCCGCGTGCGTGGGGTCATCGACATCATGAATCCAGCCGGCGAGGGCCAGCATCTGCCGCTGGTTCAGCAATTGTTCGTGGAGGCTCTGCTCGAATTGAATGGTCTCGCTGGCCACGGAGCGCGTGATTTCGCTTTGTTGCACTCGTTCCGTGTCCTGGAGCTTTTCTTCGCTGAGGCTCAAGACCTGCTGGTGGTAAAGCCACAAAGGAGTGGCGCTGAGCAGAAGGAGTGCGCCGAGGACAATCCAAAGGATCCGCAAGCGGCGCGTCTTCAATTGGTTGAGGCGGACCATGAGCTGGGCAGTATCCCTCAGCAAAAATGCTAACGGAGGGAAGCGCGCAGCACAACGGAACGATGGTACTGGCGTAGGCAACTAGGAAACGTGCGAATTTCGGGGCTTGAGCGACCTTGCCGGCTAGCGGAGCTTCAGCGGAGGCTCCTCACCGCGCATCAGCCGCTCCATATTCCAGCGATGCTTTGCTAGCACCACAAGGGCAATGAAAACCGTGCCCAGCGTGACAGCGAGCGGCGGCTCATGCCCCGGCGCGTAGAGGAAATAGACCAGCACTGGCAGGACGGCGGCCGAAACAATCGAGCCAAGCGAGGAGTATCTCCAGAAGACAACGATGAGGACCCAGAGTACGGCGGCCCCACCAACAGCCATCGGCGCAATCGGCAAAAATACTCCCAGGCCTGTGGCAACGCCCTTGCCACCGCGAAACTTCAGCCATACCGGAAAAACGTGGCCGAGAACGGCGGCGACCGCGGCCGCGATCATCCAGCGCGCGCTTCCTCGCGAACAATATGCGGCCAACCACACAGCCGCGTAGCCCTTCAGCGCGTCGAGCAGCAGCGTGAAGACTCCTGCCAGTTTTCCAGCGTTGCGCGCCACATTGGCCGCGCCGATATTTCCGCTGCCTTTCTCGCGGATGTCCCCCCCGCCGCGGGCCTTGACGATCAGCAGCCCGAAGGGAATCGACCCCAGCAAATACGCCACGAGAATCGTCCACCAAGGCGAAATCACGCGGTCTCCTTGAAGAAAGCAAATGTAGCCAGCTTTTTATACTCCGCGCCCGTGGGTTTCAAGAAGCTCTGGAGGAGATGAAACTCGCTCTCCCGGTACGAGCCAAATTCTCGGGCGGCGAGCTCTGCGCCCGCGCGAACCAAGGCGTCCCATTTCCTGCCTTCGGGGAGGCGCGCGAGCGTGAGATGCGGCTGAAAGGTGCGCGCTTCGCATGGAAAGCCGGACGGCTCAACGGCGCTTTCGACCGCCTGGGCAAGCTCTGCCAGGTTTGGCGAACCTTCCACACCAGCCCAAAGAACGCGCGGTCGGCGCGCATTGGGGAAGAATCCAACGCCGCGCACGCGAATCCCAACTGGGGAGGGGGAACGGACTACTTCGAGTGCGCGCACGATTTCAGGGATCAGCTCTTCGCGCGTTTCGCCGAGGAATTTAATCGTCACGTGAATCCCTTCGGCGCGGAGCCAGCGGGCGTGAGGTTCCGCGACCTTCCAGCGGTTGATAAGCGCGGTCAATTCCGCGCGCACGGATGGTGCAATATCGACGGCAACGAACAGGCGCACGCTCAGGCTCGCCCGTGGAAGGAATGCAGCAGGTTGCGGCGGATCATGTCGAGAGCCGCTTGCGAAGCGAAGAGGCGGATGCGGTCACGATCTCCCGGCGAGAAGCGAAACGGGTGCGTGCGCCGGCCATCGGCGTCCGCGATGCCGATGTGCACGGTACCGACTGGTTTTTCAGGAGTTCCGCCGCCGGGCCCGGCAATGCCTGTGATGCCAATGCCGATGGTGGCCCCGGTGCGATGGCGAATGCCGGAGGCAAGAGCGAGCGCGACTTCAGGGCTGACGGCGCCCTTCGCTTCAATCATCTCCGCGGGCACGTCCACAAGCAAAGTCTTTAGCTGGTTGCTGTAGCAAACCACGCCGCCCAGAAAGTAGTTCGAGCTGCCGGGGACGGCCGTGATCCGCTCGGAGAGCAAACCTCCCGTGCAACTCTCCGCAGCTGCGATTGTGGCGCGGTTCTCGGCGAGCATGCGACCCACGGCTTCTTCGAGTTTCTCGCCTTCAGTGGAATAGAGGTATTCGCCGAGCGCGAGGGCCATCCGCTGCGTCATTTCGTCGAGCATCTGCCCGGCGCGTTCGGCGTCGGAAGACCAGATGCGCGGATGCAGCTCGACACTGCCGTTCACGGCAAGAATGGTTGTCTCGACTTCCGGGTACACGGCGTAAAGCGGCCGCACGCGCTGCTCTACTTCGGATTCCGGCAACCCCGTAATACGCAGGTCGCGCGTGAACAGCCGCTCCGGAGTGCGGATTTTCCGCAATCGCGGGCAGACCTCCGCCTCGAACATTCCTTGCAATTCGCCCGGCGGCCCCGGAAGCAAGACAACAATTTTCCCGTCAGATTCGAGCCAGAGCCCAGGGGCCGTGCCACGCGCATTCGGCAACACTTGAGCCCCTTCAGGAACCAGCGCCTGGCGAACGTTGATTTCCGGCATGGCGCGGCCGAACCGCCGGAAGCGCTCGCGCAGGCCCGCGAGGATTTCTTCATTCTGATGCAGCTTGCGGTGGAGGAGCGCCGCAACGGTTTCGCGCGTGCGGTCGTCGTCGGTCGGGCCAAGCCCGCCGGAGGCAATCACTAGGTCGGCGCGGCTCAAGGCGTGCCGGAAGGAGTTGAGCATCTCGTCGTTCGAATCGCCGACCACAGCTTTATGGACGACGCGGATGCCGAGCCGGTTTAACTCTCCGGTGAGATAGAGCGAATTCGTGTCCATGCGGAAGGGCGTGAGCAGTTCGGAGCCAACCGCGATGATTTCGGCCCGCATCGGGTGTTAGCCGTTCAAGGGTAGTCCCTCGATATCCCAGTCCAGGGAAAAGAGGGCACTGTTGGTGGTAAGAATCGCTCGGTGCGTCGGCAGAAGAGCCATACCCACGATGCCGCCTCCGCTCAAGACGAGGTCGGCCTGGTGCTCGGGAGTGACGCGCACGATGCCGCGCTGGCCGCCCAGCGAAGCCGCCACGTAGAGATTGCCCTGCCGGTCAAAGGCAAGCCCCTGCGGCCGGCCGAGCCCGCGGAAAAAAATGCTGACTTCGCCTTTCGACGTAATACGGAAAACGCGATCGAAACTCGAAGTGGTCGGCCCGGTAACGTAAAGGTCGCCTTGCGGCGAAAAAGCCAGGTGATACGCGGCGACGGAGGGTTCAATCGTAGCGAACACAAAAATTTCGCGATCGGGGCCGATTTTGAAAATCGTTCCACTGCGATCGCCGACGTAAAGATTGTGTTCCTTGTCGAACGCGATGCCCGTGGCGATGCCCATCCCTTCGAGCCACTGCATCGCCTTTCCCTCGGGCGTGACGCGGTGAATCGTGCCGTCGTGGCGGCAGGAGACGAAGAGATTGTCTTCGCTATCGATCGTCAGGCCTGTGGGATTCATCAGCTCCGTGATGAACGGCTTCACCGCGAAATTCGGCGTCACTTTGTAGAGCGAGACGGGAACGCGTTGCCCGCGCGGGCCGCTAAACGTCACATAGATATTCCCAAGCGAATCAACAGCCGGATTTCCGACGGGGTGCAGGTTGTCTGCCACCTGCGTCCCAAGCGCCAATGGAAAAGGCGCGCTTTCGACGCCTCCCAGCTTCACGCGCACCGCTCCGCCCGAAGCCCCTTCGGGCACGCGCGCCACCAGAAAATCATCGCCGGCAATCACCAGGCTGCCGTCGGCCGGGCCGAACTGCACCAGCGGGCGCAAATGGTTGCGCACACCGAATCCGCTGCCGCGAATCGAAATCTCGCCGCCGGGCAGCGCCGCCGCGGGCCTTACGCTTTCGATTCTAGGAATTCCATTGCTTTTCAAATGAGCGCTCTCGGATGGCACGATTTCTTTACCCGCCCATGCGCGGCCGGCAATGCGCTAGAAGCCGAAGCCGCGCAGTATCATCAGAACAATAGCGGCATAAATGCCCGCGATCCAATCATCCGCCATGATACCCCAGCCGCCAGGTAGAGATTCGGCCTGGCGCGCCGGAAATGGTTTCCAAATGTCGAATACTCGAAAAAGTATAAAACCCGCAACCAAATATTTCCAGTTGAGGGGTGAGTAGGCGCTCACAAGACCGAGCACGCGGAAGTCCCAGAAAGCTGCTTTATTGACGCCATGCACCATGAAGACGCAGCCAAGGAATAAAGTCAGATGCTGTCCCGAAACCTCATCGATGACCACCTTCTGTGGATCCTTTTGCCCCCAGTGTTCGGATGCACATTGCGACGACCACACACCCAAGCCGGCCACAAGTGCAGCGATATAGATTTGCGCCCACAAGAAGGGATCGCGCCCATTGACGGAGATAAGCGACTTATCCGGTGAAACCACTCCCAGAGCGATGAGCGTCCACCACGGCAAGACTGCCAGAGCAACGCCAGCGAGCGAGCCCCAGGTTCCCGGCGCCTTGGGCAGTCGGCCAAGCCCTGCAGCGGTCGCAACAAAAAGCGCGAAGCGCGGCTTGCGTTCGCGCGCCGAGGATGCGCCAACTACGCTGCTTGCCGCTTGTGGCTCGCCCGTCGCGTCAGTTTTTTGCGTTGTCATCCTTCTTCAAGTCCCGTTCGATCTGCTCGAACAGCGTCTCATCCAGAGCCGATTCGCTCACCACGTATTTTTCGCTCGACCAATTTCCCAAATCCAGAAGTCGGCAGCGCTCGCTGCAAAAGGGAAATTCGGCGTGCGTCTCCGAGTCGACCGGCTTCTTGCAGATGGGACAATGCATTTTCATGCCTGCTTGAGAATACATCGAATTCCAGGAGAAGCAGAAGCGGTGGGCTCAGGGAAGAATGGGGAAGAGCGCGGGAGCCGCGGCCTGAACTGCAACGCGCGCTGGCGGGACTTCCCAATCGACCACGCGCGCGATCAAGTCGTAATCCTTGGCTTCGGTGATCTCAGCGGTTGCGAGGGTGCCGGGCGGCGGCAATTGCGCCGCATCCGCGACGCCCTCGAACTCCGTGACGTAGATTTTGCCGTCGATGTCTGGCGCCATTCCCTGATGGCGTGCTTCCCAGACTAAGTCCGTGTCCTTCGACGGGCCTTCGAGCATCACCTGCATTTTTTCGCCGACGCGCCGGCGAAGTTTTTTCGCGGAGATTTTTTGCTGAAGAGCCATTAGCACGTTGCGCCGCCGCTCGATGGTTTCTTCGTCCACTTTGTTTTCCAGATGGAAGCTGCGCGACTTGTCTTCGTCGGAGTATGAGAAGACGCCGAGCCAATCGAACTCCGCCGCACGCACAAAATCGCACAGCTCGCGAAAATCGTCTTCGGTTTCTCCGGGAAACCCGACGATGAAAGACGTGCGGATCGAGACATCGGGAATCGTGCGCCGCACGCGCTCAAGCATTTTCAGAAACGAATCGCCGTGCGATCCGCGCTTCATACGTGCCAGCACGCTTCGGCTGGCGTGTTGCAGTGGCACGTCGAGATATTTTGCGAGGCGCGGGTGTGCAGCGATGGTTTCGAGCAGCTTCGGCGTGATCCGGTTCGGATAGCAATAGAGAAAACGGATCCAATGCAAATCCTCGATTTGCGCCAGGCGTTCGAGCAGCGTTGCCAGGCCGTCGCGCAAGCCCAGGTCTTCGCCGTAAAACGTCGTGTCTTGCCCGATCAGCGAAATCTCGCGGACGCCCGCGCGCGCCAAGTTTTCCGCTTCGCGCACTACGGACTCGAACCTGCGGCTGCGGAATTTTCCGCGCAACTGCGGAATCACGCAGAACGTGCAGGGATGGTCGCAGCCCTCGTTGATCTTGATGTAAGCGGTGTGGCGGGGCGTGGTCAGAATGCGCGGAGTCAGGTCGTGGTAAAGATACGCCGGAAGTTCCGTGGCACCCGCATTGTCGCCGCCTGTGAACTCGCCGCGGCATACGTCCAGAATTTTCTCCACTTCGCCGGTTCCTACGACAGCATCCACTTCCGGAATTTGTTCGCGGATTTCGTCGCGAAAGCGTTCCACCAGGCAGCCGGCCACGATCAGCTTTTGCGCCCGGCCAAATTTCTTGTATTCGGCCATTTCCAGGATCGACTGCACGGATTCCTGTTGCGCGGGTGCGATGAAGCTGCACGTGTTCACGACGATCACATCCGCTTCGTCCGCCTTCGGTGTAATTTCGTAGCCGCCGCGCGCAAGAATCCCCATCATCACCTCGCTATCCACGAGGTTCTTGGGGCATCCCAGGCTCACAAATCCCACCTTCGGCATCTCTGCAGCATCCTTACTCATCGCAAAAACAAGCTATTTTAGCACAGGCGGAAAGAGGACGCGGCTTGCGGAACTTGTGGCCCGTCCGCGGCTAGGCGGGGCGTCTTTTCGAGCGAACCAACTCGCGAATCGAGGAAATCAGGGCGGACATTTGCTCGGCGCGCGCAGGATGGCTGCCGAACCGCGACTCTTCATACAGAGCAGTCAACTGCGCCACCGGAGCGGAAAATTCCGCGGCGGGAATTGCCGCGGCAAATTCCCCCGCAGTCTGCGACGGCGTTTTCTTCCAGCCGTGCTTTTCAAGCAGCCGCAGCATTTCGCGATACTCCAGCGCAGCGAGCGACGCACTCACGTTGCCCCGCGCATGAGCGCGAAGCCCCCAGCGCAAAATCACGTGCGCGATCATTTCTCGGCCGCGCAGGTAAGTCAGCAGCAGCACAAGCAGCGCCAGCAAGGAGGGGAGGAAATAACGAGAGGCTTCCAGGTGCGAATCGAGCGCCAGCAGCGCAAACATCGCCCGGTCTCGCAGCGATTCGTATTCGTGCTGGGTCCGACCGGTCCAATCGCGCGAGCTTCTGCGCAATTGCTCGGCCAGCGTAATCTGGTGCCCGAAATCGTAGTTGATCACCCATTCGCTCCAGGAAAACTGGAACCAGTCCCAATAGAGCGCGAGGCGCCCGAAAATCCCGCCTGCGGATTCATCGCCCGGAGGCGTCGGGTCGAAGGTGATCCAGCCGTATCTGGGAAAATAGACTTCCACCCAGGCATGTGCGTCGCTCGCACGCACGATGTAGTCGCCCGCGACGTCGTTGTACTCGCCCGCGAGAAATCCGGTGACGTATCGCGCCGGGACTCCTTCCTCGCGCAGCAGCAGGACCATCGCCGAAGCGAAGTATTCGCAGTTTCCCGACTTGCTTTGAAAGAGGAAGTGCGCCATCGGATCCATCCCCGGCGTTCCGGTCAGATCGAGCGTGTACGTGTAGCCGACCTTCAACCCCCGCTCGATGTCCGCGGCTTTGTCGTAGGGCGATTTTGCGTGCGCGGTCATTTGATCCGCCAGTTTTCGGATTCGTGGGTCCAGCGGTGGCAGTTGGAAATAGATGTTGCGGACAAAGTCCGGATAGTCTTCTCCGGCCCTCCGCAAATCGGCCGGGGGAACCAGCGGGATGCTCGACTCGCCCTCATAGCGCGTTTTGATTTCATTGTGCAGCGGATTAAACAGGGAGCCGGTCTTGTCCATCAGCAGATAGCTCCGCGGCCTGCCGAGGCCGGCGATCGCCGCGGGGGTGTTGCCGAATCGCCCGGAGATTTGCGCCACGCGAGGCGCCACGAAGACGGCGTCCGTGCCCATCGGTTCCACCAGCGCGGTGTACCGAAGGCGGTACATCTCTCCGGACGCAATGGGGGTAGGATCGAAGCTGTATGCTCCGTTCGCCCCGGGCGCGAGCACGGTCAAATCCCCCTCGGGCGTGAACCAGTGTTTGCCATCGAAATTCGTCAGCACGATACCGCGCCAGTGGATATCTTGCGCGCGCGCCGGATCGCCTTCCACCTGCACCCGCATCACCACGGCTTTGTTCTGCTGAATTTTTCCGATTTCGCCGAGCGCAACATTGTCCGAAAATCCGGTCATTGGCGTCGGTTGCAGGTTCAGCGCGCTCATGTAGCCCGCCGTGAATCGCGGGATCAGGAAAAACAGAATGGTGCCAAACGCCAGTGTTCCTACGGCCACGACGCCGGAAACTGCCCCCAAGGCTCTTTCCAGTTGTTGCGCCAGTGCGCTGCCCGCCTCGATCGGGGGCGACACAGCCCCGTCGGCGCTGCGGCGGATTTCCAGCGCGACAAACGTCGAAACGGCCAGCACGAGAAATATGGCGAGAAATACGAAAAATGAAACTTCCACCGTGAGAATTGCCGAAGCCAGCATGCAGGTGAATGCCAGCACCGCCAGAAATCCCTGATCGCGGCTCGTCTGTGCTGAGAACATCCGCACGACCGCGGCAAACAGCAGCAAGTGAATGGTTGCGAGCAGCGCCGAGTACAACATGGGATTCGGCGCACCGAATGCCATGTTGCGCGACAGTACCCACAAATCAATCGGAAAGAAGAGAAAATAGGCGAGCACCAGCCACGTGGCCGTCCTCCCGGAGAGCTCCGGCCCGCGACCGCGCCAAACCCGTATTCCCTTATAGCCGAGGGCCAGAGGTGCGGCGACGGTGGTGAAAAGATCGAGCTTGCCGGTAACGACTACCGCCAGGATTCCCGTGCTGACGAGGAGGTAGAGCGACACGTCGAAATATCTTTGCACCGCCGATGTCGGCGGCGTGCTCGTGAGCGCGGCGGAACTCATGGCCTTCCTACGATGCTACCACTGCGCCACTGGAGCCCGCTTGCTCGCATAGCCAATCGGCTAACGGGAGATGGCTGCGGCGGCGATTTTGCGCGTCGCGCTGGAAACGGGCAGTTCGCCGATCTGGTCGAGCGGGACCGCGCGAGTTCGTGGAGCTTTCGGCAACGACGCGACGCTTGCGAGGAACGGCTGAAGTGTCACGTTGCGAAAGGTCACAGCGTGCCGCGCTGCAGGAAGCTTTTCCAATTCAACTGCCGCAAGTCCCAGGGCTTGCCGCAGCCGCTGCGCCAGTTCTTTGGCGGCATCTTTCCTTACTTCGACGGCGGGGAATTGCCACATGCGCGAGAAGAGCACGTGATCGTGCTCGCCCGGATCCTGCACCAGCAGCGTGCGACCTTCAGCGTCGCGGAGCACTGCCGCGGCAATCGTCACCGCCACCGGTGCGCGTTTCTTCCGCGGCGAAGGAATCGCCTCGGTGAGTCCCAGCCTTCGCGCACGGCAAAAAGCCGCAACAGGACATTCGCCACAGCGCGGCGATTGTGGCGTGCACACCGTCTCACCCAATTCCATCAGCGCCTGGTTCCAATCGCCCGGCGCTTCTGCCGCGAGCAATTCTTGCGCCGTGCTTTCAAGCGCCTTCCACAGCGCTGGCTCGCGCAGATCGCCGCGAATCGCACCCAATCGCGCCAGCACACGCGCGACATTGCCATCGAGCACGGAAAATGGCGCGGCATACGCGATGCTCAGCACCGCAGCGGCCGTATAGCGGCCAACTCCCGCCAGCGTGAGCGCCGCTTCGTGCTCTCGCGGGAATGTTCCGCCGTGCGTCGAAACGATTTGCCGCGCCGCGCGATGCAGATTCCGTGCGCGGCTGTAATAGCCCAGTCCCGACCAGGATTTCAGCACTTCGCTCTCGCGGGCGCGCGCAAGCGAGCTCACCGTCGGAAAGCGGCGAAGAAAATTCCGGTAGTAAGGCATCACGGCCGCGATGCGTGTTTGCTGGAGCATCACTTCCGCCACCCAGATGCGGTAAGCATCGCGGCTGCGCCGCCACGGCATGTCCCGCTTGTGCCTGCGAAACCATGTCAATAGCTGCGCGCGGAAATCGGCGATACGCTTGGCGGGGACGAGCGGCTTCATGCCCGCGTATTGTCGCACGAACTTCGCCCTGCACGGTGTTCAGAGCCGGTCGATAAAAATAAAGTACGAGGACGACCACAGAGAGGAGGGAATCAAGGCCTGCGGCCGCGCCGTCAGGATAATTTTGAATACTTCCTGCTCGCCCGCCAGTCCATCGAGAAACGGACCGCCGGCAGCCGAGTGATTCGGCTCCGCGAGCGCCAATTCTCGCAGAACTTCATAGATGATTTCCCTCGACGACGTAAGCGGCGTCAAAAATTTGTCCGTTCGGAACTGCATCACGGAATTCAGCTCGTAGAAATGCCATGCGATAGACGCCGCCATCGAGACGGCGCGCTCAAACCGTTCATCGCTGCCCTCCACCGATGCCACCTCCACGCCTTGCTCGCGGGTGCCGACGAAAGGGTCGAGCACTAGCATCACGCGCCGCTCGTCTTCTCGCGCGAATTCCCGCACCATTAGCTTTCCCGCCCGCGCCGAAACTTTCCAGTCGACGATACGCGCGCCGTCCGAAGGCTGGTATTCGCGCAGAGAATGCAATTCGTGCCCACGTCCGCGAAAGAAGCTCGCCATCTCACCGCTCAGCAGCGGAAGCACCTCGAAGAATTGCGCTGATGGCGACACTTTCGGATACACCACAATTTCGAGCCTCGACGGGACTTCGCGGGTTTTTTCGAAGAATCCGAACGGAAACCGGGTGCGAATGCCGAACGCATCCTGCCGGTAGACGCCGCGTTTCGGGAACAACAGCTCCACTTTCTGCCGTGCGGCGCTCAGACGCGGAATGTACGGAAAAAAAACGGGTTTCGTCAGGATCTGCGCCGCTTCGATTCTTCTTTTTGTCTCGCCCACCACGCGCAGCGAAAACGACGGCAGCGCCTGCTTTTCATTCGTCAGCTCGATTTCCGCCAGCACCGGCTGTTCCGCAAAAATGTGCTCTGGCAGCTCGAATTTCATGTCTACGGCTGTCAGCACCGCGCGCGAAAGAATTCCCGATACCAGAATTCCCGCCAGCGAGCACGCCAGCACCAGGAATAAAAGATTGTTTCCGGTGTTGACCGCCGCCAGCACCAGCACGAACACCGCTCCGAGATAAACGATCCCCTCGCGCGTCAGCCGGTAATCCACCTGATACGCCAGCCAGCGAAGGCTGGTCCGCCGCGCCAGCTTCGGCACGATTGTGACGCCCACCCAGCCCGCCAGCGCGAGCGCCATCGCCGCCGTGGTCGCCGCCGCCCAAACTCGTCCTTGCTGCGCCACGGCCGCCGAAAAGAGCGACAGCACCAGGGCCACCGAGAGAGCCAGCATTGCGATGGCAAAATTCTTCCAACCGGGGCGGTCCGCACCGCGCCACCATTTCGCCACCAGGGAGTCGGACATCAGAGTGGAACGCGCGTCGTATCGAGGATGTCGCGCAGGATCGATTCCGCCTGCTCGGATTTTTTCGCGGTGGAAACATAGCGGGAACTGATCACCAAGCGGTGCGCGAACACCGGAACGATCAGCCGTTTGAAATCGTCGGGCAGGCAATAGTCGCGGCCTTCGAGATACGCTCTTGCTTGTGCCGCGCGATGGAGCATCACGGCGCCACGCGGGCTCACGCCCAGGCTCAGCAGTTCGCTTTGCCGCGTGCGGTCCACGATTTCGAGCGCATAGTCCAGCAGGCTTTCTTCCACCTTCATATTCGCCACAGCTTCCTGCATCGCCACCACGTCGGCGGCATCCATGATCGCTTCCTCGGCCGTGTCTTTCGCCTGGGTGGAATGGTTGCGGATAATTTCTTTCTCACTCGCGCGCGAGGGGTATCCCATCCGAATCCGCATCATGAACCGGTCGAGCTGCGATTCCGGCAGCGGGTAGGTCCCGTGATGCTCGATCGGATTCTGTGTCGCCATCACCAGAAACGGCTGTGGCAGCGCGTGCGTCCGGTTGTCCACCGTCACCTGCGATTCGCTCATGGCTTCGAGCAGTGCCGATTGCGTCTTCGGTGTCGTGCGGTTGATTTCATCCGCCACGATTACGTTGGCGAAAATCGGCCCCGGCTTGAACTCGAACGCCTGCTTCGCTCCGTCGTAGATGCTCACGCCGATCACATCGCTCGGCAGCAGGTCCGACGTGAACTGAATCCTCTGGAACGAGCAATGGAACGACCGCGCCAGCGCCTGCGCAAGCGTCGTCTTTCCCACGCCCGGCACGTCTTCAATCAACAGGTGCCCGCGCGCCAGCAGCGTCGTCAGCGCCAGTTGGATCACGTCTTCCTTGCCCTTTACCACGCGGGCGATCGAGCGTTGCAGTCCTGCCAGGCGGCTGTTCGCGGCGTTCATCGTCGTTTGCAATTCCGTTGGCCTTTTGCTACAAAAAGTAAGTTCCGTGGGCGACTAGCTCAGTGGTTAGAGCGCTCCCCTCACACGGGAGAGGTCCAAGGTTCAAGTCCTTGGTCGCCCACCATTTCTCCGGCCTGGAACCGTTTCTTGAAGTCACGGAGTCCCCGAATTGGAAGACCGGCCCCTGTTCGATTTTAGCGGAATCCCCCGATGACCAATATCCTCCGGTTCGTCCAGGTGTTCGCAATAGGCACATGGGTTGGTTCGATCATCTTCTTCAGCTTTGTGGTTGCGCCCAGCCTTTTCACCGCGCTTGGCAACCGCGACGATGCCGGCGCCGTCGTTCGCCTGTCGCTTTTCGGGATGCATCATTACGGCGTAGTCATGGCCATCCTCTATCTGATTGCCGGCGTTTGGCTTGCCCGTTCGGCGCGATGGTTCATCAGTCCCGCCGCAATTGCTGTGATTTTGATGCTGGCGTTCACAGTCGCGTCGCAGTATGTGGTGATTCCGCGCATGGACGCCTTGCGCACCCAAATGGGATCGATCGCGGCAACTCCCGCCGAGAGCCCCTTGCGCAAGGAGTTCGACCACTTGCACGGCGTGTCGGTGGATTTGGAAGCGGGTGTTTTGTTTGTCGGGATGATTGCGATTTACTTTACCGCCCGTAAGGAGCGCGCCTAGCGGCTCGCTCGCTTCTTCCGTTTGGTCTTTATGTTAGATCCCTTCTTGGGTGTTTTCTTCTTCGGTCCCGGCTTCCTGATTTTCCGCGCATCCTTCCCCGCGCGCTCCACGGCTCGCCACATATACCAGCTCGCAATCGTCCGGTAGGGCCGCCAGCGCTCTCCGAATTTCAACAGCTCTTTTGGCTTCGGGATTTTTCTTTTTCCGTATGCCAGCGCAAATCCCTTCTGCACTCCGTAGTCGTGAATCGGCAGCACGTCTGGGCGCCCCAACCGGAAAATCAAAAACATTTCGACGGTCCAAGCGCCAATCCCGCGAACGCCGACCAGCCGCTCAACCAGTTCTTCATCGCTCATCCCGTGTGCCTGATCGAGTGTCGGCACCACGCCTTCGATCGTCTTCTGCGCCAGGTCCTTCATCGCGGCGGCCTTTGCGTTCGAAAGTCCCGCAGTGCGGAGTTTCCTCTTTGGCGTCGCCAGAATTTCTTGCGGGGCGGGGCAGCGCCCGTTGGCTCCCAGCGCCCGGATGCGCTCGTAAATCTTTGCGGCCGCTTTTCCGCTGATGCTCTGGTAGACAATCGCTTCGAGCAGCGCTTCGAAGGGCGAATCGATGGGCGTCTGATCGAGGCGGAACGGTTCGGTCTCGGCAATTAATTTCGCGAGCCGTGCGTCGCCCGCCGCCAGTTCCGCGGCGGCTTTCCGATGGTCGAATGGAACTTCGTTGGATTCGGTCATAGTGGTTCGTGCAGAATATCGAACGCCGCCGCCCCGCGCAATTCTGACTGTGCCACCGCGAACGCGCTATCCGATTCTTGAGCCTGTGCTAGTATCAAACGCTTATGCAAACTGGAATTATCGGACTGCCGCTCGTAGGGAAGACTAGCTTGTTCCGCATCCTCACGCGTGCTCGCATCGAGGGGCGCAGCGCGCCCAATCAGGCGCACGTCGGCATCGCCCGTGTGCCGGACGCCCGTGTGGCGAAGCTTGCCGAGGTCTTCAAGCCGAAGAAAATTACATATGCCACGATCGAATACGTTGATATCGGCGGCTTGCAAAAAGATCGTGAGAAAAATTCCGCCTCTCTGGTTCCGTTGCGCGAAGCCGACGCCCTCGCTAATGTTGTGCGCCTGTTCGACGATCCTTCCGTGCCCAACGAAGCCGGCTCGCTCGACGCGCCGCGCGACATCGAAAGCGTCGAGTTGGAATTGATGCTCAACGATCTTGAGCAGGCCTCTCGGCGCATCGAACGCGTCGAAAAAGACCTGAAGAAAAAGAAAGACCCGCACTCCGAAGCCGAATTGCAATTGCTTCTGCGCTGCCGCCAGGCGCTCGAATCTGAGCAGCCTTTGCGCGAATTGGAGCTCAAGCCCGAAGAGAAGAAGCTGATCACGGGCTTCACATTTCTGTCGCAAAAACCGATGCTCTACGTACTAAATCTCGGCGACGACCAGGCTTCCGAAACGGGTCATGTCGTCGAAAAATATAAACTGGAAAAGCTCGCCGTAAAACCGCGCACCGCCGTCGTGCCCTTCTGCGGAAAAATCGAAGCGGAACTCGCCGAGCTCGACGACGCCGAAGCCGCTGAAATGATGAGGGCATACGGCCTTGCCGAGTCCGGCCGCGATCGGCTGCTTCAAGCCACCTATCAATTGCTCGGATTGATTTCGTTTATCACTTGCGGCGAGCCTGAATGCCGCGCTTGGACCATCGAGCGAGGCATGACCGCGCAGCAGGCCGCTGGCGCTATTCACAGCGACATTGAGAGAAATTTCATCAAGGCCGAAGTCGTCAACTGGGAGAATCTTCTGAACGCCGGCAGCTTTGCTGTGGCGCGCGAGCGAGCTCAGGTTCGCCTGGAAGGCAAAGAGTATATTGTCCAGGATGGCGACGTCATCCTGTTCCGGCATGGCGGCTGAAACCGATGGCCTCTCCCCTTGAGGTTCGCATGTTGGTCGGCGCAGCTCTGGGCCTTTCGGCCGCGGGCGCGAACCTGCTGGGTGGTTCGCTCGTCGCCCATCGCCAGTGGTCGCGGCACTACCTGAAATACTTCATCGCTCTCGGCGCGGGCTTCATGTTGGCCACGAGTCTGCTCGAAATGATTCCGGAATCCGTGCGCCTCCGCGCGGACAATACCTCGCTCTTCTTTCACAGCTCCTATGCGGTGTTCGCTTTCGTCCTCTCAGGTTATTTGCTCATTCATTTTTTCGAGCACACGGTCGCGCCGCATTTTCACTTTGGCGAAGAGACCCATCACGAGGAGGTCTCACACGCGCATGCTTCCTATGCGGCCCTGCTCGGGCTCGTGATTCACACGTTTTTCGATGGAGTGGCGATTGCCTCGGGAATGGTTGTCTCGGCGTCGCTCGGCGGCATCATTTTCGTCGCCGTATTCCTCCACAAAATCCCCGAGGGCTTCACCGTCGCATCGCTCATGCTCGCGAGCGGGCAGAGCCGCCGCGCCGCGTTCAATTCTTCCGCGTTGCTTGGCCTCGCGACTCTCGCGGGAATGGTGCTGCTGTTCCTGATTCACACGGCTGTCGCCGACGCACTGCCATTTTCCGCAGGCGTCACCCTTTATGTGGCGGCTTCCGACCTGGTCCCCGAAGTCAATCGCGAGCCTGCTCCGGGTATCGCTTTGCTCGTGTTCCTGGGTGTCGCAGCCATGCTCGCGCTAAAGGCAATCTTCCACCTTTAGAAGCGAGTGCGTTCTCCTGGATGAATTGGGAAATTTCTCGAATCACCGATCCGGTCTGCTGTTCGCGTTTCCTGTGGAATTGCCTAGAACTTGAAAACGATTCCTGCGGAAATCTTCGGGCTGTATTGGCGCGTGTTGAAGAATGTGGTTCCCACCATGTCCGCGGCGATGCGATACGCGAAGCGGTGATGGTGCGCGTCGATGTCGATCCCGCCGCCCACCTGGTACGCCAAGGTCTCCCCGGCGCCATATTGCGTTTCGGTGTTGATGCATGAGCCGCCGACCATTCCGTGTCCCCAAATCTCAATGCCGTTTCCAGCCGACCACCGAAATCTCGGTCCGCCTCCTCCAAAGCACGCGTGGCCCGTGCCCGTTGATCCGGAGTTAAAGCCCGCGGCGAATTCTCCGTCCAATCCGAACCAATCGTTCAAGTAATACTGCGCCGAAAAATTAAAGCCATTCAGGTTGGGCGTCACCGGGGGGAGTTCGTAGAACCTGTAGAACATGTAGCCGACATAGATTTCCAGCGGGAAGGTCTGAAAAACTCCTTGTGCCGCTGACGGTGCCGCGGCGGGCGATGGAGCAGGTGCAGGCATCGAAAGACCGAGCGTGTCGGCAGGGGGGGCGACTGGCTCGAGTCCCGGTGCCAGCGATGCGTTGAGAATATATCCGTTGCTTCCTGCGGGGGCCGCAGTCAACGTGACCTCGGGGGTCGCGAGCAACTGCGTATTTCCCACATTCGTTTGAGCCGAGGCTGTTCCCGCCATCAGACAAATCGCCCCTGCAATCCCAAGCGCAAGTCTCATCGCCAAGTCCCCCAGTTTCCACCTGTCATACGGCTGTTCTGAATAATTTGCAGGAGGCACAGCAAGGGTGTCCACACCTTTTGTCCGAGAAGACGCGAGTTAAACACTTCAACGGTCCGCCACCTGCTAGCTCAGACGCCCTGGCCAAGTTCACCCTTGACTGGCCCCCCTGTTTTGCTATGATTTCTTTGCTGCCTTACCAGCAGCGCTTATCCAGAGTGGCAGAGGGGACAGGCCCTGCGAAGCCACAGCAACCTGGTGCAATTGCCAAGGTGCTAATTCCTGCCCAGTAGGGGAGAGATAAGATCCTCGGCTGACCGCCTAACGGTCTTTCGAAGATTCAACTCCCAAACTGAATTTCAAGCGGGCGTGAACACTCTGCGCTTTACGTAGAGCCTCATGCTCCCTGGCGGCGCATAGAGCGCCGGCTTGGGCATTTCCCTATGGGGGATCCCGGCCCGGCGATGGATGCGCCGGGGTAGACCCTATTTCGGCGGCTTTGTGGTTAGAGGAAGCGCCTCCGAATCGCCGGGAACGCTTATGGATTGAGTTGACGAAAGGAGCCGTGCCATGAAGTTCGCTACAAAAACGATTCACGCCAGTCAGCCGTCCGAGCCCGAGACGGGCTCGCTGATCGCCCCGATTTTTCAGACTACGACCTACGAGCAAGAATCTCCCGGCAACGACAAGGGGTTCAATTATTCGCGTACAAACAATCCAACACGCCAGCGCCTCGAAGAAGTGATCGCATCGCTTGAGAACGTGAATCACGCCGCGCTGTTTGCCTCCGGCCTCGCCGCCGAAAACGCCGTTCTCCAAGCCTATCTCCGCCCCGGCGATGAAATCATCATCCCGCCGGACGTCTACGGCGGCACGTACCGCATTCTCAACCGCGTCTTCCAACCAATCGGTGTTGTGATCCGCCAGATCGACATCGGCAACGAATCCGTCCTCGACGCCGCGCTTTCCACACGCACCAAGCTGCTCTGGCTCGAATCGCCCACGAACCCGCGTTTGCTGATTTACGACATTGCGCTGGCCGCGAAGAAAGCGCACGCAAAGGGTGCGTTGCTCGTCGTCGACAATACGTTCGCCACTCCTTACTTCCAGCAGCCGTTTGAGCTGGGCGCGGATATCGTGGTTCACAGCGTCACCAAATACATCGCCGGGCATTCCGACACCATTCAGGGCGCGGCGCTGGCGAAGGATCCAGCTATTTTCGAACCCATCAAGTTTCTTCAGAACGCGACGGGCGCGGTTCCTTCGCCCTTCGATTGCTGGCTCACTTTGCGCGGCCTGAAAACTCTCGAACTGCGCATGGAGCGCCACGCACAGAACGCCACCGCGATTGCCTGCGCGTTGCACGGACATCCGCTCGTCCGCCGTGTCTATTTCCCCGGCCTCGCCGATCATCCCGGCCATGTCATCGCGAAGAAACAAATGACCGGCTTCGGTGGCATGGTCTCGATCGAAATCGAGGGCGCGATCGACGAAGTCGCATCGTTCGCCTCCTCTCGCCGCTACTTCACTCTTGGCGAAAGTCTCGGCGGCGTGAAAGCGCTGATTTGTCACCCGGCGACTATGACGCACGCTTCGATTCCCGCCGAAGCCCGCGCCGAGCTGGGGTTGTCGGATTCGCTCCTTCGCCTTTCCCCCGGCTGTGAAAACGCCGACGATTTGGTGGAAGATCTGCTTGAAGGGCTCGCCGAACTTGAAGCCGCCAGGGCGAGCAGAAAGGTTGCTGCTGCCGGTGTCCGTTAGCTTTCCATCGCAAGCCGCCAATAAGGCCAAGCTTCTCCAACGCCCGCGCGTCGACGTCGGCATTCTCGGCGCCACCGGCACCGTGGGCCAGCACTTCGTCGCTCTGCTCGCGAATCACCCGTGGTTTCGCGTCTCGTGGCTCGCGGCCAGCGAACGCTCCTCCGGCAAGACCTACGGCGATCTCCCGTGGCGGCTCTCCGAGCCGCTTCCCGAAGACGCCGCGAAGCTCACGATCGAACCGCTGCGCGCTGGCCTCGGCCCGCAGCTTGTCTTCTCCGCGCTCGATTCTTCCGTTGCGGGCGACGCCGAAGTCGAATTCGCTTCCGCGGGCCATTGGGTGGTTTCCAATGCGCGCAATCACCGCATGGATCCGCTCGTCCCGCTGCTGATTCCCGAAATCAACGCGGACCATTTGCAGCTCATTCCGCTGCAGAAGCAGAAGAAGGGCTGGAAGGGCGCCATCGTTACCGACCCGAACTGTTCGACCATCGTTCTCGCGCTCGCTCTCGCCGCGCTTCGTCCCTTCGAGCTGAAAAAAGTCCTGGTCACCACGCTCCAGGCGCTTTCCGGCGCCGGCTATCCCGGCGTCGCGGCGCTCGACGCCACCGCCAACGTCATCCCGTTCATCGACGGCGAAGAGCCGAAGATGGAAAGCGAATCCAAAAAAATTCTCGGCCGCTATTCTTCCGGGCAGATCGAGCAGCATCCCGTCACCATCAGCGCCACCACCACGCGTGTGCCCGTCGTTCACGGCCACACGGAATCCGTCTCCGTCGAGCTCGGCCACAAAGTTTCGAACGACGATATTCTCGCCGCGTTCCACGAATTTTCCGGTCCGCCGCAGAAGCTCGGCCTGCCGAGTGCTCCGCCGCGCGCCATCGTCTATCATCGCGAGCCAAATCGCCCGCAGCCGCGCCTCGATGTGGATCGTGACGCCGGCATGTCGATCCAGGTCGGCCGTCTCCGGCCCTGTTCCATCCTCAGCCACAAATTCGTTTTGCTCGGCCACAACGTCGTCCGCGGCGCCGCTGGCGCAGCGATATTGAACGCGGAACTCATGGCCGCCGACGGCCTCCTCGACTGAACCGCCCGCAATAATCCATCCTCGCCGCTTGCTCGGAGCGGCTGGTGCGTTCACAGAAATTTTTTTCTCCGGCGTTGTATCACTGCGCCCGCTCGGCTATGATGCCCCCAACCAGCAGGCGCGTTCCGGTGCCAATCCCAATGCGCTTGCGGCTCTGCGTTTTTCGACCAATTTTGTCTCCGTAAGAGGAGTCCGAAAAAATGTCCCGAAACATTCTCGCAGTTGCCGCCCTTTTCTTCTTCGGTTCTGTTTGTCTCGCGCAACAGGCCGCCCCCGCTGCCGCTCCGGCCGCTGCGCAAGGCCCCAAAAAGCGCGTCGCCGTGATGAATTTCGATTACGGCACGGTCATGACCTCCGTCCAGCAGATCTTCGGCAGCAATCAGGACGTCGGCAAGGGCATTTCCGACCTGCTCGTCATGAAGCTCGTCAACGACGGCAAATATTCCGTTATCGAGCGCTCCGCTCTCGACAAAGTTCTCTCCGAGCAGAATTTCTCCAATTCCGACCGCGCCGACCCCAATAGCGCCGCGAAAATCGGGAAAATTCTCGGCGTCGACGCCATCATCATCGGCTCCATCACGCAGTTCGGCCGCGACGATAAGAGCACTACGGTCGGCGGCGGCGGCTATGGCCTCGGGCGCTTCGGCCTCGGCGGCGTGAAGAGCAGCAATTCGAAGGCGGTCGTCGCCGTCACGGCGCGCGTGATCGACATCAATACCGCCGAAATTCTCGCCGCCTGCGAAGGGACCGGTGAATCCTCCCGCGGCGGCACCAGCCTCGTCGGCGGAGGCGGCGGATGGGGTGGCGGCGGAGGCGGCGGGCTCGATATGTCCAGCTCGAATTTCGGCGCTACGATTTTGGGCGAAGCCGTGCACCAGGCCGTCGATAACCTGGGCCAGCAGCTCGACGACAAAGCCGGCGCGCTCCCCACGCATAAAGTCGTGGTGTCCGGCGAGGTCGCCGATGTTTCCGGCAACCAGCTGATCCTGAATGTCGGGTCGAACAACGGCCTGAAAGTCGGCGACGTGCTCGAAATCAGCCGCCCGGTTCGCACCGTGAAGGACCCGGCCACGGGCAAAGTCCTGAAGGTCGTCACCACGAAGATCGGCGACGCCACCGTCACGCAAGTGGATGCCGGCGATTCGACTGTCACGCTCAACAGCGCCACGCCCGCACAGGTCGGCGACCAGGCCAACACACCGCAGTAGTCTCCTCGCGCCAAATCGGAGGATGCTGTTCGCGGCATCCTCCGTAGCACTTCTCTTATGCAGGACGTGCCCCGGTGCGCGCGCAGCGCTTTGGAGTGCGGCGAGTAATCGCCGCTTTGCCGTCTGAACCTCGTCAGCCGCGCCCCAATCGATACCCTCAAAAGTGTTGCGAACCGGAATGAGACCGAGCGTTTGTTTTGTGTGAGTTACAGCGATTCCGGTTTCCGGGTGTGTATCGAACCGGAAAGCAGAAAGACGTGACCCGTGACACGCAATCTGTGGCTCGTGAAAAGCCGTGAAAAACAGAAGCGAAGAGGCAGGGATGCAGGGGCGCAAGGATGTCGAATCACTCTGATTCGTGTTGGGGTTTTTGGGGATGCCCTTTGACCGCGTCATGCCTTACGACCTCGCTCAAAGTTAGCACACGGAGTTTGCGCGCTTATGAACGCGGGCGAGGAAAAAAGGACAGGGTATAGAACTCGACGTTCGGACAGTTTTAGAACTGTACTTTTGCGAAGAGGCGTTCGCCTGGGGCAGAGGCGAGTGGATGGCATCTCGAACGGCGGCGTGACGCCGCTTTGCTCTTCTGCTTCCTCCTTCGTTTGTGAAATGGCGCCGCAGCCCGTCTTTAAAGTAGGCGAGCTGGCCCTGCCACCGTCGAGCAATTCCAGAAGATGCTAAGGGTAGGGTGAGCCCTGCGCAAAAGCGCGATCTCAACAAGTCCCATATCGGAGGATTAGGTCAACACTTCCACGATTTTCCCGCGGTACTTTTCTAAGCGCGCGGTTCTCGATATTCATTTTATTTGAATTCAAGGAGCCTTATTGTTTGGCGGAGACGTCCTAGATCCGATGAGTGCCCGAGGCACCTCAGGAGCTGGTTGACAATGGTAGCCACCGTGTTTGGTAGCGATTCGGTGAGAGCCGGATAGTCCAGATCGAGTTCCGCTTTTTCCAAGTAAGACGCGTTGTTACGAATGATGATAGCCTCATCGTCGAGACATGCACCTCCCGTGTTGCTCAGTCGCTCGTAGAACAGTGGGCTATATGCACCTCTCTTAACATCGAATCCAAGGTTACCGACGCGCAGGTCAGCTTGCAGACGAAACCTACCGTAGTATCGAATATGACGCCAGAATTCCCGCGCCAACATCCCGGTACGAACAACATCGACAGCTACGTCGTACAAGCTCCAATAGTCACCGACCTGCGCTATCGGCCACCTTGTTTGCGTCACGAACCCGATATCGCCTCGGCTGGTGAAACGCCACCTCCGCTCGTATTCGACCGCCTGGTCAACAAATCGCAACTCGTACCAATCCCTTGCACTAAAGAAATCGATATTGGCACTGGTCATCTGCGACAGCTGTTCGAGTCCCGGATTTTGCCTTGGTATCAACAGAGAGAAATCGCGCTCCAACGCGGAATCGAGCGGAATCGGCGGGCAATCGAAGGGGCACATAACCACCCTAAAGTAGGTATCGCTCTTGACCTGGTCGCGTCCCTTTCCACGGTGGTCGAATACCAGTAGACTTGTCTCGAAAGAATCGATCCGTGTGTAAAAATCCGAAAGCAGGTTCACGTCTTGACGTTTTCGATTCAGTAGAGCACGCACCTGCGCTGCATTGGCCGGTAACGTCTGGTCCTCCACGCGGACGTAAACGGGATGTTCTTCACCCTTTTTTGCAAGCAAACAGACTTCCTGCGTTTCGCGAACTCGAACTACACACAACTTTTTCTGGGAATCACTGGCAAGCTGGCATTCGGCAATGTCGAAGGGAGGACATGGGAACAGATTCGACGCGATCATGCTCGCTACTCGAGTTTTTAATTCTCCTCGATTAGCAACTCCGACATTGGCGATCGGACGCCCATCGTCCTCGCTCACCCCAATTATCAGTAAGCCTCCGAAAGTGTTCGCGAATGCAGCCACCGAGTGCAAGATTTTGTCATTCACATCTTGCTTAAATTCGAGCAAATAGCCCTCACGAGACCTGTCGTCGAGAGGTCGGTCAACTCGAGTAAGGTCAGAGACCGCTTGGTAAAGCTTGCTTCCCGGAATTGTCTTCAGATCCGCGATGTAGAGGTCGATTGGCATGGCTTTGAATTCCGCCCGCTCTCTTGCAGGTTGACCAATTCTTCCTGCTTCGTCAATTCACCGTATCGATATAAGGGTGTGCGCGAATAGTACCACGGAGAGCTGAGCAAAGGAGACGACAACAGACTGCGAGTGCCGTCGCACACCCTCTTGGGGCAATGGTATGACCGACGGCCCCTTTTCGCGTCTTCAAGCCATGGCGTGTCGTTCGCTGCGACCACCGGCCTTGATTAGGTCCCACCAGGCGTATAATGACTTGAAACGGCGGAGGGGCGTTTATGACCTTCGAAGAAAAAGTGCTCGAAAAACTGCGCGACCTGCCTCCTGAAAAGCAGAAGGAAGTCCTGGATTTTGTCGACTCCCTGAAAGAGACAAACGGGGAGAAAAAGCCGCTGCGCAGCCTGTTGGGTTTGTGGGCCGACCTTAACTTCCATGTAACGGAAGAGGACATCGCGGAAGCTCGTCGAGAAATGTGGGGCAACTTTCCTCGTGATATCGATTTATGAGCGCGGTGCTTGATACCCACACCGTGCTTTGGTATCTAGAAAATTCGAAAGAATTGTCCGGTGAAGCCCGCACGGCGGTTCAGAAAACCGTCCAGGAAGGGCGCCACGTTTATGTGTCAGCCATCTCCGTGATCGAGGCGGTCTACTTATCCGAGCACAAGAAAATTCCGGAGGTTGCTTTACAACGTCTCCGCCAGACGCTCGCCGACCCAAGCTCCGGACTAACCATCGCACACATTGATGCGTCTGTAGCAAATGCACTGGGCCGTATCCCGCGCAGCATCGTTCCCGACATGCCCGACCGCATCATCGCAGCGACTGCGCTCCACCTTGGGCTTCCGCTAATCACTCGCGACAGACATATCCAATCCGCGGGAATCGAGACAATCTGGTAAGTTCCGTCAAGGGCTTGCAATCTTCGGCGGGGGCTGTTATCCCCATTCGGGAGAGATGGCCAAGGAGCGAACGGAGGGAGCAATGCGTCCGGACAAAGTAGAAATTTCCTGGGATGCGACGAAATCGAGCTGGCTGGTTCGCATTGAAGTCGGCGAAGAAGTGGTCCGGCGCCACATCAGCCTGCCGAAAAGTGCAGCCGACGACGCGCTCCGCGCGGCCGCCGCGAAAGCCGTCGCCGACGAAGGCTACCAGCCCACTCCCGATCCTGCCGTCACGATTGTTCACCGCTAGCGCGCCGCACTCCATAAACTTCGCAAGGCCGAGAGCGGAAGAGCAAAGCGGCGATGATTCGCCCATTTGAAATTCACGCATCGAATTTCTCATGGCAAACGGCACTTCAAAAAGCAATTCCGCACAATCCGCCGGGACGCGAGCCATTCCGATTCGCAACACTTTCCGCACTCTGGCCGGCGCCGTTTCTCGCAGAAAACCATTGGCATTTCGCGGCAGTTTTGCGGGATACTTCCGGGCAATCGCGATCCTCTCCCACCTGCCGGAGGTGCCAAGTGCCTGACGAGACCAAAACTTCGATGAAGGGCGACTACCAGATTCTCGGCATGCTCGGCGCCGGAGGCATGGGCAAGGTCTACAAAGTCCGCAACGTGCTCTCCGACCGCATCGAGGCGATGAAAATTCTTCTGCCCGATCTTTCCGAGCAGAAAGAACTCGTCGACCGCTTCCTGATCGAAATAAAGGTCCTCGCGCAACTGCACCATCCGAATATCGCCGAGCTGCGCACCGCGCTCACCATCGACAATCAGCTCGTCATGATTATGGAATTCGTCGAAGGAGCGTCGCTCGCCAAGCGCATCGAGCAGGGGCCGGTTCCCGTGCACGATTCCGTCGCGTGCATCGACCAGGCGCTTGCGGCGCTCGGCTACGCGCACAAGCAGGGCGTGGTTCACCGCGATTTCAAGCCCGCGAACATGATGGTCATGCCCGCCGGCGTGGTGAAGCTGATGGATTTCGGCATCGCGCGCTCGGGTGCTTCGGCAGGGCTCACGATGACGGGCACGACGCTCGGCTCGGTGGCCTATATGTCGCCCGAGCAGGTGAAGTGCGAGCCGATCGACGCGCGCTCGGATCTGTACTCCGTCGGCGTGTCGCTCTACGAGATGTTGACGGGACAAAAACCGTTCATCGACGAAAATAACTTCGCGGTGATGAAGGCGCATATCGAGCAGCAGCCCCGCGCGCCGATCGAGCTGAGACCCGACATGCCCGTGGCACTCAACCAAATCATCCTGATGGCGATGGCCAAGGACCCGGCGCAGCGCTTTCAGTCGGCGGAAGCATTTCGCGGCGCACTGCGCAGCGTCGCACCGGAGCTAGGGCCGGTGACCGCCGAGCCGAAGGCGGATACGGCTGCCGGTGCGTATGCCGCAACGATGGTGGCGATGCCGACTCTCGTCCCTTCGGCGCCGGCTCGAACAATTCCAGTGACGCCCACGCCTGCGCCTTCTTCCTATCCGCGCACGATTCCCGCGACGGTGACTCCCGCGCCTTCGCCGCGCCCGGTGGTCCCGCAGCCGCCGATGCCGCCTGCACCCGTTGGGAAAGATCATCGCGGGCTCTACATCACGATTGGCGCGCTGGCGGTGGTTGTCGTGCTGGTGCTCGCGGGACTGTTCTTGCCGAATTGGCTGAAAAAAGCCAACGCGGGTGGCGGTGGATCACATGTTGTAAAAAACGTTCCCGCGCCAAAGCCGACGCCGCCACCTCCGGCGCCGAAGCCCACGCCACCACCCGTGGTGAAGAAAGTTGTCGCTCCGCCGCCCGTGAAACCGCCTGTGGTTACTCCGCCGCCAACGCCGCAGGCGCCGGCCGTCGATCCGGCCGTGATGGAGTCGCTGAATCACCAGATGGATATGCTCGATGCGCGGACGAGCGCGGTCGACGCGAGCCTGGATACGCTGAAGCGGCAGCAGCAGGCGGCGGGGTACGGGCTGCGCGGGGACATGGCGTCGGCGCAAACGCTGATGCACACATATATGGCGAATGCCCAGGCGGCGCTCGCGCGGCAGGATCCTACGGCTGCGCAGAAAAACATGGACCTGGCCGATGCGCAGACGTCGAAGCTTGAGAAATTTCTCGGTCGCTGACGCGCGAGGGCAGGGAATTGTCGCGGGCATCGCGTGAGAAAAAGCAGACGCAGTAAAAAAAGCGAACGCGAAAAATTTCAAAGCGGCGAAGAAATGTTTTTCCGGCTGCCGTTTGCCGCTCCGCTCTCCATTTGCTAGTCTTCTAAAGACCGTTTGCCACGGAGAGGTGTCCGAGCGGTTTAAGGAGCACGCTTGGAAAGCGTGTGTTGGGGAAACTCAACCGTGGGTTCGAATCCCACCCTCTCCGCCATTCCGCCGTTTCCCGCCGCGCGTCGCTATGCCTTCAAATCCGTCAGGCGATCGGCGTTGCGCAGCTCGGGAAACATCCAGGCCCACAGCGCAGTGACGAGGAGCGTGCCGATTCCGCCGAGGACAACGGCCGGAACCGTGCCGAACCACTGCGCCGTCAGCCCCGATTCGAATTCGCCGAACTGGTTGGACGCGCCGATGAAAATCATGTCGACGGCATTGACGCGGCCGCGCATTTCGTCCGGCGTCGCAATCTGGACGAGCACGCCGCGAACGATGACGCTCACCATGTCCGTCGCGCCGACCAACCCGAGCGCAATGAGCGAGAGAATCAGGCTCTTGGAAATGCCGAAGAGAATCGTGAACAGGCCAAAGCCCGCGACGCACCAGAGCATCACGATTCCCGACCTGCGGCGCAGAGGTTTGTAGGCGATCAGGATCGCCATGGCCGCCGCGCCAATTCCCGGAGCGCACCGCAGCAGGCCGAGGCCCCATGGACCCGTCTTCAAAATTTCGCGCGCGTAGACGGGCAGCAGCGCGACAGCGCCGCCGAGCAGCACGGCGAAGAGGTCGAGCGAAATGGAGCCGAGAATCACTTTGTGACTCCAGATGTATTTCATGCCCGCGGCCATCGTCTGCCAGTTGACGGGCTCGCGCGGGCGAGCCTTCTGTTCTGTCTTCACGCGCATCATGAGAAATGCGGCAGTGATAGATCCGACCAACGCCAGCGCGTACACTGCCGCAGGTCCGCGGAAAGCGGCGTAAATGACGCCGCCGAGCGCCGGGCCGAGAATCGTCGCGCTCTGAAACATCGTGGAGTTCCACGCGACGGCATTCTGGAAATGCTCGAGCGGGACAAGTTGCGGCATGATGGCGCGGCTTGCAGGTCCGGTGAAGGAGCGCGAGACGCCGACGAGAACCATCACGACGTAGATCCACATGACCGATGGAGAGCCGTGAAAGGCGATCCGGAGAAGCATCGCGGAGCAGAGGCCGTAGCCACAGAAGCAAACGACGAGCACCGTCTTGCGGTTGAAGCGGTCGGCTGTGTGGCCCGAGACGAGAAAAAGGAGAATGCCGGGAAGAAATTGCGCCAGGCCGACATAGCCGAGATCCAGCGGGCGGCGTGTGAGTTCGTACACCTGCCAGCCAACCGCGACCGACTGCATTTCGAGGCCGGCGACGATGAACCAGCGCGCGAGCAGGTAGATGACGAATCCCGGATGCTGGAAGGCTACGCGGCCCCCGTCGCTAACGCCTCCCGATTCAGCCATGAACCGCGTTCGCCTCTCGATTTGCGGAATATGTGAAAAGTTCGCGGCGCATGTTGCGCGTAGCGAAGTTGTAGCTACGGCATTTCGAACGTCATGTATTGCAATTTCCCGTCGCGCTCGACTTGCAGAACACCGGAGGCGCCGTGAGGCATGGAGTCGAGCGCGTCGTTGAGCTGCTGGACCGTCTTGATCGGTTTGCCGTTCAAGGCGTGAACTATGTCGCGCGTCTGCAGATCCGTATCGGCGCCGAGCTGATCCGCGGACATGGCGATGACGACTACGCCGGAGGGAATCCGCAAATCGCCGAGTTCGTTTGCGATTGCATCGTCGATTTCGAGGCCGAAAAAGCCGAGCTTCGCGACGAGACTTTTTGCGGGATCAGCGACGTCTGTGAAGTCAGGCTCGTCCGGCGCTTCTTCGACGGGAATGTCGAGAGCGAGTGTCTGCGAACCGCGGGCGACGACAAATTTCAGGACGGTTCCGGGCGGTTGCGTGGCGATCGTCAATTGGGTCATCGGGACGCTGGCGACCGGCTGACCAGAAATGCTGAGCAGCACGTCCTGAATCTTCAATCCTGCTTTGGCCGCAGGGCCGTCCGGTGAAACATCGGCGACGATCACGCCTCGCTGGCGGGGAAGATCGAGGCCTGCGGCGAGATCGGGGGTGATGTTTTGTATGCTGGCGCCGACCATGCTGCGCGTGACGTGCCCATTTTCGCGGAGCTCCCTATAGACGTAGGCGACGACGCTGCTGGGAATCGCAAAGCCGAGGCCCTGGCTGCCGCCTGACTCGCTGAGTATCAGCGTGTTGATGCCGACGAGTTCGCCCTGCGCGTTGACGAGCGCGCCACCGCTATTGCCGGGATTGATGGGCGCGTCCGTCTGAATGAAGACGGAGGAAACATCGGGATCGGCCTGGCGGGCAACGGCGCTCACAACGCCGATGGTGACGGAGTTCTCGAGGCCTTCGGGATTTCCGAAGGCGAGGACTAGTTCGCCTTTGCGCAATTTCGAATAGTCGGCGAGAGGAAGTGCGCTAAGGCCGTGGGCATCGACCTTGAGCAATGCAAGATCGAGCTTCGGCGCCACTCCGATAATCCTGGCCGTGAGCGGCGCCATGTCGGCTCCGCCGACGGAATCTTGCGAGGAATCCGCGAGATTGCCATCGCGGGGCGTGAGGAGAACTTTCACTTGCTGCGCGCCCTTCACGACGTGAGCATTGGTAATGATGTAGCCGTCGGGATCGACAATGACGCCGGAGCCGAGGCTCTTCTGATAGCCAAGCTGGCCTTCGTCGTCGGAGTCGTCGCTGTCCTTGTCTGTGACTGGGCGGTAGCCATTGACGACAATCTGGACGACGGAAGGCGAGACCCGAGCCGTCAATTCATCGAGCGATTGGCTGAATTGAGAAAGAAGTCCGGCGCGATCGGCGGCCGAGGACGCAGGCTGCGAGGATTGCGCCCTGAGCCCGGGAGATGCGAGAAGGATTACGAGCAGAGGAGCCGCGATGCGACGAGCGAGCCTGGAGCTGCCAGAGGGGAGAAAGCCTTGCAGAAAAATAATCCATTCAAATTTCATGCAGAATTTTTCCACTTCACTTTCCGGACTTGCATCGACGACGCACGAATGATGCGTGCGCTGCGGCGGCGAAACCAGTCGCGCGCGACGGCCAATAGTCCATTCGCATACATGGTAGCATCGGGCATGTCCGGGCCGAAATCGATGGGGAATCAGCGGCGGGCGGCAAAAAACGAGCGTAGAATTTCGGCCGATTCGCCGGCGAGAATTCCCGCAGAGACGTCGACGCGGTGATTTAGCTCAGGGTGATCCAGCAGGGAGAAAGAGGAACGAACGGCGCCGCCTTTGGGATCGTCTGCACCATAGACGAGACGCGCGATGCGCGCCTGGACCATGGCTCCTGCGCACATGGCGCAGGGCTCGATGGTGACGTAGAGGTTGGCTCCGAGAAGACGATAGTTTCCGGCGCGCTGCGCCGCTTCGCGAAGGGCGACGATTTCGGCGTGAGCGGTGGGGTCGCAGTGCGTGATGGTGCGATTTCCGCCGCGAGCGACAACGTGCCCATCCATCACAACGATGGCCCCAACGGGGACTTCACCACGCTCGCCTGCGGTGCGAGCCTCGGCGAGCGCCAGACGCATGAATTCGATGTCAAATTCTTCGGCTCCGGCCATGACCAGCCAGAATAGCACATGGGGGCAGGCCGAATAGTTCGCTTCTATTTTGCGAGGTTTGCCGCTTGCGCTAAGATGGCTCGTCATTCTCTGACGGGAGAATCATGGAGCTTCGAAAGGATCCGATTACTCGCAGTTGGGTTGTCGTGGGGCATCCGGAACAGGAAAAAATCAAGCCGGAACCCTGCCCGCTGTGTCCCGCCACGCGGCTTGAAACGCGCGTGCTGCTGGATTTGCCGCCGCAGGGGCCTTGGCAGGTGCGCGTGTATCCACACCTTCGGCCACTCTACCGGATCGAGGGCGACCCGGGACGGTCCGCGGAGGGAATTTACGACCGGATGGGGCCAGTGGGAGCGCACGAGGTGGTGGTCGAGACGCCGCTACACGAGTTGACGATGGCGCAGATGAGCGACGAGCAGATCGAGCGCGTGCTGGAGGCGTATACGGCGCGAATCACAGACCTGAAGCGCGACCCACGATTCAAATACATCACCGTATTCAAGAATGAGGGAGCAACGGCCGGAGAGGAGCTGCCGCACGCGCACTCGCAGATTACGGCTACGACGTTTGTGCCACGGCGGATTCTCTATGAACTGCGAGCGGCGCGGGAGTGGTATCGCGACCGGGAACGCTGCGTTTTCTGCGACATTCTGAGGCAGGAGATACGGCAGACGAAACGCGTGGTGGACAATGTGGGCGATTATTACGCGTTTTGCCCGTACGCTTCGCGCGTGCCCTACGAAATGTGGTTGATGCCGAAGCAGCACAACTCGCAGTTCGAAGTCCTGACACCCGGAGAAAATCGCCGGCACCTGGCAGCGCTGCTGGGACGCACGCTGCGACGGCTGAGACAGCTTACTTCCGATTTTCACATGGTGCTCCATACGTCTCCCAACACATCACAGAGCAAAGGCGAACTGAGTGAATACTGGCGGACCATTGCGGGGGATTATCACTGGCACATCGAAATCCTGCCGATCGTAGAGGCGAAGAGCAAGTCATACAGCATCAAGGAAGTGTATTTCAACGGGACGATGCCGGAACAGGCTGCGGAAAAATTGCGCTCGCTCGATCCCGGAAAATGAGTCTGAGCGCCGGACGCCTCATTGTGGATCCAACAATCGAAAGGGGCGGGATTTTCTTCCGCCTGTTGCTGCTGATTTTTCTGCTGGTTTTCCTGGCGCTGATTTATCTGGTGCGGCATCCGCTGCTGCGGATGGCGGGGAATTTTTGGATCGTGCAGGATCAGCCGCAGAATTCCGACGCGATCGTCATGTTGAGCGACGACGATTTTACAGGAGACCGGGCGACACGCGCTGCGCAGCTCTACCACGAAGGATTTGCCCCTCGCATCATCGCCAGCGGCCGTTACCTGCGCCCCTACGCCAGCATTGCAGAACTGATGCAACACGATTTGACGGATCGCGGCGTGCCGGCCAAGGCCATCATCACGTTTCCCAATCACGCACAGGACACGCGGGACGAGGCGACGGCCATTGGCCAGTTTCTTTCCGCTCACGGATGGAAGAAGATTCTTGTTGTGACTTCGAGTTACCACACGCGGAGGGCGCGCTACATTTACGAACGCGTGCTTCCAGCCGGATTTGAGCTGCGCATGATTTCGGCGACGGATGCGGAATACGATCCGGATAATTGGTGGCGCAGCCGGGAAAGCCAAAAGCATTTTCTGCACGAACTGCTCGGCTATCCGGTGGCGATGTGGGAGCTGCGGAATAAGAGCGCGACGGTCCGCTAAGAAGGGGAGAACAAAAGGGAAGTGGAGTCTTCCGAAGGGTCACTCCGGCACAGACCATTGAGCCCCGCGTGTTTTCCTAACAGTTACCGCTTCGTCTAAGCTGCGTTTACTTCTTCCCCTTCGCTGTACTATATTCGCTCTGCCCGCTCGAACACCTGCCACCCGGCGCAGGAGTTCCAACTTCTCCTGGGGAGGGATCAAATGTGGCGCAAACCCGAAGAGGCGAAGCCTTCTTCAAAGGAACCGCCAAAGGCGGAGACGGCAACACCCGCGACTGCCTCGACAGTGCCGGCTGCCACGGAGCCGGCGGGGCCGAGCGAGGTTGCGGCGCAGGCCGCGGAACCGCCTGCCGCATCGACAATCAGCACAAGTCCGGCGAGGCCCTCCGGCGATGCGCATTCACAAATTAGCTCAGGATTGAAAATCCGCGGCGACATTACCGGGACCTCCGATCTGCTTATCGATGGAGACGTGCAAGGGAAGATTCAATTGACGGGATGCAAGCTGACGGTGGGGCCGTCGGGGCACTTGAAATCGGACGTCGAGGCGCGGGAAATCAACGTTTTTGGAACGGTGAACGGGAATTTGAAGGCGTCGGAATCGGTGGCGCTGGGAAATACGGGGCGCGTTGAGGGCAGCGTGATTACGCGAAGGATTTCCATTGATGACGGAGCGCGGCTGCGAGGAAAAGTGGAAATGATTCGCGCAGACACGGCAGCGCCAGCGAAGGCGGCAGCAGCCGCTTCGGCCTCCGCCAGCGCGACGTCACAGCCTGCCACCATAAGCGCAGCGAAGGAGAAGGCGTAGGCCATGAATTGGACCGCCAAACTACGACCCGCGGCTCCAGCGCAAACGCCGGCGGCTGCTTCGAGAAACAAGCCTTCGCCGATGACGGCGAAGAGCGGCGCGGCAGCGGTGGCCGCCCCTGCCAATTCAAACGTGCGAGTATCGAACGGGCTGAAGGAATTTCTGTGGCTTCTGAGTGATGTGGACCAGCCACGTGTGCTGGACCTTGGAAACGTCTCGCAAGCGACGCTGAACTACTTCATTCAGAAGGGATACAGGATATCGACTGAGGACATTCTGCGGTCGTGGAAGGGATTCATTGCCGCCGAGGAAGATTCGCTGCGGCGGATGGCGCCCGGGGAGGGATCGGAGAGAGTCTCGCAAGCGTCACTCGCGGAGAAATTTCTTTCCGAATCGGTGCATTACGGAGAAGAGAGCTTCAACGGAATCCTGGTCTGGGACCTTTTGGATTACATGGATTCGGAGATGATGCCGCGGCTGATGGACCGTCTGTTCGAAATACTGCGGCCGGGAGGCGTGGTGCTGGCGATGTTTCACAGCCGCACGCCGGAGCGGTATCACCGTTACCGCGTTTTGGAAAACAATTCCGTCGAAATGGTGCCGGCGCCGACGATTTCGGTGCACGCGCGCATTTTTCAGAACCGTGAAATTTTGGATTTGTTTGGAAAGTTCCGCACCTCGAAGACGTTTGTCGCGCGGGATCAACTGCGCGAGGCGCTATTTCTGAAGTAGTGAAGGCAACTGAGCGCTGCCCTGGGACTCTCTGCGGTCCGCAACCTTCCCAAGAAAAAATCTCTTGTTTTCGCCTGGTGTTGGGCGTAGAAGGCCAATTGAGGGACTCCAGCACGGAGGAGACAATGACTCCACCGGGCATAGAATCCTGTCACCGTTCAAAACACCGCTCTTGCGGTGCGCGCTGCTTGTAACGCCGGACGGTGCTACAGGCGGCATACGGAAATAGCGAATCGGGGAACTGCCAGGTTCCCCGTTTCGCATTTTTGGGCGCATAGGCGGCTGTTGAGCCTATTTAGCAAGTTTCCGATGGCGGCTGAATTTCTGCATGATTAGCGAAGGCTAGTCTTCTTCCGGTGCAGCATTCTTCAGGCGTGGAGCCTTGTGTCCGCGCATCCGCAGATAATGAATCATGGCGGGAATGAAGGATGCGACAATCACGCCCGCAATCACGAAGTGGATTCGCTTATCGATATTGGGCACGGTGCGGCCGAGCCAATAGCCGAGAAGAGTCATTCCCCACACCCACAGAAAGCCTCCCGCAATATCGAAGGAAAAATAGCGCGCGTAGCTCATCCGCGCGGCGCCGGCAACAGGCGGGCAGAAGGTGCGGACGATGGGGACAAAGCGGGCCATGATGACCGTCTTGCCGCCGTAGTGTTCGTAGAATTCGTGCGCGCGTTCGAGATGCTTCTTCTTGAAGAAACGGGAGTCTTCGCGCTTATAGAGGGCTAAACCGGTGCGACGTCCGATCCAGTATCCCAACTGATCCCCGGCGATAGCGCATAGCGTGACGGAAATCAGGAGCCAACTGAGTTGCAAGCTGCCAGCTCCGGCAAATACACCGGCGGTGACGAGCAGGGAATCGCCAGGCAGGAAGAATCCGACGAACAGGCCGGTCTCGGCAAAAACGATCAGGCAGACCAGGAGCGTCCCGCCCCATTCAATGAGTCCCCGGACGTTGTAGAACTCCAAGCCGAGGTGCTTGAGAAATTCCAGCATTCAGTGGGTCCCTTGCGAGGCGGCGTCAGAGAGCTGCGCCCAATGGCATCTGCTGCCACGCCCGGAAACGGCCGCGAGGGCGCCTGCATTGACGATACCAGAAGGAGGAGTTGACGACCATCTCGGAGCCAGAGATGTTGGTAGTACTTTGCTCCCAGCGATTCTAGCCCCCTGTACCATTGGCCAGCCCGTGCCCCTGTCCGAGAATGCAGGTGTTCGAGGCAGTCAATCTGAGGGAGGGCCACATGGAAGGCGGATATGCGGTTTGGATGGGGCAGCCGGTGATTTTGCGAGTAGTGGCAGGGAACCTGAGAGTGCCGCTGCGAGGCCGGTTGGTTTCCGAAACGAATGAGGCCGTTCGCCTGCGCATCGCCGATAGCTGGGATGTAGACATATTCAAATCGATGGTCCTAGGCGTCGAACACGATAACCCAGTCTACGTGGTCAACTGACGAGAGAATCAGCATGAATCAAATGTCGCCATACGGAGACGTGAATCGGGGCCGCACTCCAGCGGAACCCATGGCGACGAGCCACGCGGACAATGAAAGCTGGAGATTCCGCATGAGAGCATTGCAAGAGACGGCCTTGCTGTACGGGATTCAGCTCCTGTTCCGGGCGTCTCTGATGTTGCGCCGCTTGAATTACTAGCCGAGAGGCGGCGGATTCGAACTTCGGCCCAGTAACCCCTCAACTCCCCCGGCTCCGGGTCTGTCCCCCTCAGACCCGGGGCCACCTCCTTTTCGTTTCCGAGCCGATCACATCCATCTCTTGACGCTTTTCGTAGTGTTGACTGGATGGATGGCGAACCTATTACATTTTGGGTACCATTCTGAGACAATGCTGAAGCCTTCTTCGCATAGCCTTGTTCCTGATGAAAGGAACCAGGTTACTAAAAAAATGGGTTATGCGAGAAGGCGGAGTCGCGGTAATATCCACGCCCGGAATTCACCCCCCGAGGCCAGGAGCCCTCTCGATGAGAATTGCAAGTGTGGCGAGCGCGTTTCCAGAACATTACTACCAGCAAGAGGTATTGACCGAGGCGCTGAAGAACGATTGGCGTCACCGTCTCCCCAATCCGGACATTCTGGATCGTCTCGATGAAAGCATGCAGGTGGATGGACGTTATTTGGTGCGCCCGATTCCTTTTTACGAAGAGCTGACAACGTGGGGGCAGGCCAATAACGCCTGGATCGAGCATGCATTGGAACTTGGAGAGAGGTCGCTGTGCCGCGCGCTGGATCGCGCGGGAATCGGACCGAAGGATTTGGGAGCGATCTTCGTAGTGTCAGTGACGGGAATCGCGGCGCCTTCGATCGACGCACGGCTCGTGAACCGCATGGGGCTTTCGCGGAACATCAAGCGGATTCCGATTTTCGGATTGGGCTGTGTGGCAGGAGCGGCGGGAATTTCGCGCGCGGCGGATTACGTGCGCGGCTTTCCGGATCAGGCGGCGGCGTTGCTTTCGATCGAGCTTTGCTCACTCACGTTGCAGCGCGACGACCTCTCGATGGCGCACCTGATTTCCGCGATGTTGTTTGGCGACGGCGCGGCGGCGACCATCGTATTCGGAGACAACCGGCCGTGCAACGGGCCGGAGATCGTCGCCAATAAATCGATTTTCTATCCGAACACGGAGCGCGTGATGGGCTGGGACATTTCGGAGAAGGGCTTCCGAATTGTGCTCTCGCCGCAGGTGCCAGAAACCGTCGAGCACAATCTGGGCGGAGACGTGGACGAATTTTTGGCGGAAAACGGGCTGAAGAGGTCGGACATCGGCAGTTGGGTGATGCATACGGGCGGGCCGAAGGTGCTGGATTCGACGGCGAAGGCGCTGGGCATCACGGCGAACGATCTGAATGCGTCGTGGCAATGTTTGCGGCGCGTGGGCAACTTGTCGTCGACTTCCGTGCTCTTAGTTCTCGAAGAGGTTTACACGAACCGGCGACCGGAGCCGGGGTCCCACAGCATTTTAGCGGCAATGGGACCTGGCTTCTGTTCCGAGCTTGTGCTCCTGAAGTGGTGACACCGCGGGCAAGGAGGCAATGCCGGCTTGGCCAAAGAATCCGAGGTGCTGGTTATCGGAGCTGGCCCGGCGGGCATCGCCTCGGCGATTGCCGCGCGATTGCGCGGGTTCGAAGTCACCGTTGCGGATTGCCGGCGCCCGCCGATCGATAAAGCCTGCGGCGAAGGGCTGCTGCCGGAAGGCGTGGCAGCGCTTCGACGGCTAGGCGTTCATTTCACACCGGATGTTGCGCACCCCTTCTCGGGTTTGCGGTTTCGCGATAACACAATTTCCGCTCATGCCTATTTTGGAAATGGTCCCGCCTATGGAATTCGCCGGACGACTCTGCATCGAATACTGCTCGTACGCGCCGAAAGTCTGGGCGTGAATTTTCTGTGGGGCGCAAGGCTGACGGGGGCCGCAGGGGGAGTGGTGCATCTCAATCGCGAGCCTGTCGCATACCGCTGGCTCGTCGGAGCGGACGGATACAATTCGCAGGTCCGGAAGCTGGCGGGATTGAGCTCGTTTCAACTGTATAAAAGCTCGCGGCTAGGATTCCGCCGGCACTTTCGCGTTACGCCTTGGTCTGAGTTTGTGGAGGTTTTCTGGGGCGAAGGCATTCAGATAATTGTGACGCCGACGGCGGGAGATGAAGTGTGCCTGAGTTTATTTACGTCGAATCCACGGCTGCGGTTGAAGGAGGCGATCGCGTGTTTCCCCGAACTCGCATCGCGACTCCTGGAAGCTTCGCCGGCAGACGCTGAACTGGGCAGCATCACGGCGCTGAGAAACTCGCGGTGCGCCGCTTATGAATCGATTGCGCTGGTTGGCGACGCGTCATGCAGCGTGGATGGCGTGGCAGGGCAGGGGCTGAGCCTGGCATTTCAGCAAGCGCTTCTTCTGGGAGAAGCCCTCTCCAAACGGAATCTTCACCTTTATGCCGAGGCGCACCACCGGCTAACAGAGAATGCACGGCGGATGACCGGGTTGCTGCTCGTGATGGGACGCAGCGTGTGGATACGCCGGAAAATTCTTCGGCTGTTTTCCGCGAAACCCGAAGCGTTTTCCAGGATGATTGCGTTGCATGCCTCGCCGGAGCGTGGGCAGAGTGTAGGTGTCCGCGAAGTTCTTCATCTCACGTTTGAAATGCTCGGGGCCTGAATGATTTTCTCCGCACGGCTTTTCCGTGTGTTCCTTCTTCCAGCGACTTTCGCGATATTTCTTTCTATAGCCGTCATCACATGCCCGCGCGGAGCTTTCGCCCAGGAAACTGTGGTGATGTTTGATCCGGCGCATACGCAAGTCGATATGACGCTCGATGCGACGCTGCACACCGTGCATGGAGCATTCAAACTGAAGAGCGGAGAAATCCACTTTGATCCGCAGACGGGAAAAGCACAGGGCGCAATCGTGATCGACGCCGCGAGCGGGAATACGGGAGACGATTCGCGCGACAAGAAGATGCACGAACAGGTGCTCGAGAGCGCGAAGTATCCGGAAATTACGTTTGTTCCTGAGCAAGTGAAAGGAAGTATTCCCGCAAAAGGGACCGCACAGATTCCGGTGAGCGGGGTCATCCGCATTCACGGACAGGAGCATCCGCTCTTCTTCATGGTGAGCGCTGATGCGCCGTCCGGAGGCCAGATTCATGTGAAGGCCGAGTTTTCCATTCCCTACAAAGAGTGGGGCATGAAAGACCCGAGCAATTTTCTGCTGCGCGTCAGCGATACGGTGAAAATAGAGATTGACGCGGTGGCGCGATTGGGCGCACTTTCCGCGGCAGCTACTCCGTAAATTGCAATTCCTTTGCGCGCTGAGAAGCCTTCACGACCGCTTTGATCAACGTCACACGCAGCTTGCCCTCTTCCAACTCCAAGATTCCATCGATCGTGCAGCCGGCGGGAGTCGTCACCATGTCTTTCAGCAGAGCAGGATGGTTGCCGGTTTCCAGCGTGACTTTCGCGGCTCCCAGCGCCGTCTGTGCGGCCAGCAGAGTGGCCATCTCGCGCGGCAAGCCCATCTTCACGCCGCCTTCCGAAAGCGCTTCGAGAATGATGTAGATGAACGCCGGACCGCTGCCGGAGAGTCCGGTGACGGCATCCATGTGCTTTTCTTCCGTGACGACGGTTTTTCCCACGGCGTCAAAGAGCTTTTGAGCCAGCGCCAATTGGTCTTCTGTGGCGTGCCTGCCCTTGCAAACCGCGGTCATACCCTCACCGACCATTGACGGGGTGTTGGGCATGGCACGCAGCACGGCGACATTGCCGCCGAGGCGCCGCTCGATGGTTTCCGTGGGGACGGAGGCGACGATCGAGATCACGACTTTCTTGTCGTTCATCTCCGGCTGAATTTCATCGAGCACCTTCGAGAGCGTCTGCGGTTTGAGGCATAGCAGAATCACGTCAGCACTCTTCGCCGCTGCGCGATTGTCCGTGCCCGCACGGATTCCGTGCTTTGCAAGCATATTTCGCTCGGAGCCTTTGCGGTGAACGGTGGCGGAAATGTCCACAGGCCGAACCAGATTGTTCTTCACGAACGCCTCGATCAAAATGCCGCCCATTTTTCCGGCCCCGATCACTGCCAATTTCTTGCCTGAAAGAGAGGAAGTGCCGCTCTTTGCCATGACAGGCTCCTTTAAGTTTCTCAATTTGGAGAGATCCAATGGTTTTGAGGACGACGGAAACGCGAAGCTAGCGGGACCGCGGTCGCGGTCGGTGAAAAGGCAGCGGGTAAGTCCAACGAGTCTGCAAAGCCATACGGCATGATAACCGAGGATCCTTCCGGCGGAAAGCGCTGATTGCAAAGAGCGTGACGATTCGGAAGCCGAGAATGGGAGGAAACCAAAGGAGAAGTTTTTCGGAACTTTTGCGCCGGGGCAAGGGAATCCTTCTTGAATGGACGAACGGAAACCTGGGAAGGGACTTGACGAGGAGGTTTTGCGCTTTATGACGAACCAAAGAAGTTCTGCCTTTCGATTGTTGCTTGTCTCCTGCGCCGCGGGTGCGCTGCTGCTCATGCCTGGCCCGACGCTTGCTCAGGATTCTTCGCAGGCCGCGGCGCAATCCTCGGACTCCACAGCGGCAAAACCTAATCTGGCGGGGACATGGAACCTGAATAAGGACCAGAGCGACGACCCGCGGCAGAAAATGCAAGAAGCGATGGGGAGCTCCGGCGGTGGCGGCGGATTCCAGGGGCGGCGAGGAGGGCACGGCGGCGGTGGAATGACAGAGGAGTTGAGTCAACTGACCATCGTGCAGTCGAATTCTTCCGTGAAGGTGAACGGAGAGTCTGGACGCTTGCTGACGCAGACCTCCGACTATGCTTCGCAATCGCAGCCATCGAGCCAGGATGACTCGAACGGCGGACGCCATTTCGCGCCGCCGGTGGCGCAGTGGCGGGGGAGCCAATTGGTTTCAGTAATGGAAGGCCGGCGAGGGAAGAGCACGCGAACCTACGAGCTCTCGCCCGACGGAAAGCAACTGATCGTCACCACTAAGATTGAAAGCGAGCGCTTTCAGAACCCGGTCGTGATTCGCCAGGTGTACGATCCTGCGAAGGCGGGTTCCACGCCGAGTCAATAGCGCTCGCTTTCTCACGAGGGTCAGGCCCGCTTCACGAAGGTTGTAAAGGAGGACGCTCCAGACCGGTGCTCGTGGAGCGGGCCCAGACCGCCAGGAAGATTCCGCAGGTTCGCAATCCGGGTGCGTGTCGTCATCTCGAACACTGTGAAGAAACAGGCTTGCAAGTCATATCCCGCAATGGATGATTGTAACTAGAGATGCCGACCCAGTTTGATTTGGAGAGTTTGGCCTCGCGCGCCTTTTATGTAGCTCTGGCGCTTGCGGGAGCGATGGTGTGCGCCGCGAGCTATGCACCGCGAGTACTTGCCCAGCAGGGAACACTGCCGCCGCAGCCTCCGCCTCCCGTTGCAACGATTTCCGGAACCGTGCACACGCCCGAGCAGGCTCCGGTGCCAGGGGCAACAATTCGCGTGACAGACTTAGACAACGGAAAGGCCTGGGTGAGCTGGACCGATGAAACAGGCAAATTCGAGCTGCCCGCACTGCCGATAGGCCATTACCGCATCGAGGTCTCACAACTTGGATTTACACCCGCCACGCAGCAGATACAAACTCCCTCTGCGAATCCCCTAACGATCACACTCCGCGTTGCGACGCTTGCCGAGTTGAATGGCACGCCGACGGCTGGCACGGGAAGTGCGCGCCGAGGGAAAAATCTCGCAGGAGCGAACGGCGCTGCGGGAGGGCGTTCTGCGAATGCCTCGGCAGGAAACGAAGGGGCCTATGGCGGATCCGGCGGCGGGCGGCGAGGTGCACCTCCACCGGGAGTGATGAACGCGCTGCGTCAGGGAATGGGCGGATTTCAGCAAACGGAACTGACGGGCGAAGGAGGCGCCTCGGAAGCTTCCAATGGGAGCGAGGCAAGCGAAAGTGCCAGCGGGGCCGCAGGAGCGCTGGCAGGAAATTCGTCCGATGTGTTTGTGCTGCAAGGCGCAGTGGGCCAGGGGGCTACGACAAATTTGCCAAATTTCGCAGGAGGGCCGGGAGAATTTGGGCCGGAAGGGAGCTTTATTCCCGGTTCGCCCGGCGAAAACGGAGGACCGGGAAGAGGATTTGGGCCGGGAGGGCCACAATTTGGAGGGCCGGGGCAAGGAGGGCCGGGAGGAGGGCCAGGACCGCGAGAAGGAGGACCGCCGCCAGGCGCGATTTTTCGAATGCGCGGTCGAATGGCGCGGCAGATGGTGAACCGCGTAAGGTTTACGCTCTTCGACCGCTACGAAAATTCGGTGTGGGATGCGAGGCCGTATTCGATCACCGGCGTGGAATCGCCAAAAATCAGTCATTACACGGAGCGAGTGGGCGGAGCCATGGGCGGGCCGCTGATTATCCCGGACATTTACAACGGCGCTGACCGAACGTTTTTTTTCGTCAATTATCAGCACCAGACCAGCCAGACGCCGGTGGACATGTTTTCGACTGTGCCGACCGCGGATGAGCGCACGGGAAATTTCTGCAATTCGAGCACGCCGGTGGAGCTATTCGATCCGAATTCGAACATTTCAGGGCCGCGCACGCCTCTCGGAAACGGTTGCCAGATCCCGACCATCAATCCGGCAGCCGAAGGGCTGCTGGCCTTCATTCCGCTGCCCAATGTGCCGTGCCCGACGGGTTCCGCGTGCCCGACCATTCAGAACTATCACCTGCAAGCCACGACGCCACTCAACTCCGACACCGTGAATTTTCACGTCCTGCACACGATCAACGCGAAATGGAATGTCAACGGCGGCTATAACCTCAATTCGCAACGGATCGACACACTGGGCAATTTTCCGGACATCAAGGGAACGGAGACAACGCTGGCACAAGCCGTGAGCCTGGGATTGACGCACAACTGGACGCCGGAACTTGTGGAGAGCACGACGGTGAACTGGAGCCGCAATCGAGTGCAGGTGCTGAGCGACAATTCCTATGTCAACAACGTCGCGGGAGATTTGGGGATTACGGGCGTCTCGACCGACCCGATTAACTTCGGCATTCCAGCCATCAACTTGAATGATTTTTCCGGGCTGAACGATCCCGTGCCGTCGCGCGTTCGCAACCAAACGCTACGTTTCGGCGATTCGTTGACGTGGGTCCACGCCAAGCACACATTCACGTTCGGCGGGGAAGTGAGGCGTATCGAGCTCAACCAGACGTCCGACCCGATCGCGCGCGGGCAATTTACATTTACGGGTTTGATGACGGCGCAGTTGGACGCCAACGGCAATCCGGTACCCGGCACCGGCAATGATTTTGCCGATTTCCTGATCGGGCTGCCCTACAACACGCGCACGCAGTTCGGCGATGCCAACACGTATTTCCGCAGTTGGGGATTCGTCGGGTTCGCGCAGGATGACTTCCGCGTGAACAGGCGATTCACGTTTCTCTATGGGGTGCGTTACGAGGCGGTGACGCCTCCGGTGGAGCTGTTCAATCAGATTGCCAATCTGGACCTGAATGCCGCGGCTACGGCGGTGGATGTGGTCACGCCCGATGGGAGCGGAAATTTTTTCGGGACTTACCCGCGTGCGCTGGTTCACGGGGATTACGGCAATTGGGCGCCACGGATCGGTTTTGCGTGGCAGCCGTTCACTTTCAAGCCAAAGACCCTGGTGCGTGGAGGCTATTCAATCTTTTACGATGAAAGCATCTACGACACGCTGGCGCAGCAGTACCTGGCGTACCAGCCGCCCTTTTCCGTTTCGAGGAACCTGTTCAGCAGCGCCACGCAGGTGCTGACGTTGCAGAATGGGTTTCCCGCTTCGGGCCCGTCGAACCTGCCGACGTGCTCGCCGGAGATTACGACGAATTGCACCCCCATCTCGAACACGGCTGGCGTGAATCCCAACTATAAAGTCGCGTACGCGCAGCTCTGGTCGCTCGGTACCGAGACGGAATTGACGCACACGTGGCTACTCGACCTGACATATACGGGAACAAAAGGAACGAATCTTGATTTGCTGCGCGCGCCGAACCGCGCGCCACTCGGCACGAATCCGCTGGACACGCAGAACCTGTTGCAAATCCCCTATGCGACGAGCTTCTACTACGATCAGACGGGAGCGAACTCGATCTACAACGCTCTGCAGGTGCGATTGATGCATCACTTCACTTCTGGACTCCTGCTACAGGCGGTGTATACGTTCAGCAAGTCGCTCGACAACGCGAGCACAATCGGAGGCACGTCGGCGGTGGTGGTGCAACAGGACGGAAACTATGCTGGACAGTACGGGCTCTCGTCCTTCGACATGCGGCACCAGTTCCGACTATTTTCGATGTATGAGCTGCCATTTGGAGAGAGACACCGCTACGGGAACCGCGGCTGGGAAGAAAAAGTGCTCAGCAATTGGCGCGTGCTGAACATCGTTACGTGGCACACAGGCGCGCCGTACACGGCGCTGCTTGGCGGCGCAGCGTCTAACAACTCCGGAACGGGCGCGAATTTCTCTGAACGCGCCGATCAGGCGGGCGATCCGAACATCGGCGTGTGCGGCGGAGCGCCTTTGGCGTTTTTCAACACGGCGGCGTTCACTTCTCCGCCCGCGGGGCAATATGGCGACGCGCAGCGCAACTCGATTGAAGGACCGTGTTCATTCAGCTGGAACTTCTCAGTCGGAAAATCGTTCCGCTTCGGGCCAGACCAGCGCCGCCGGTTTGACGCGCGCTGGGAGATCAACAATCTGACGAACACGCCGACGTTCACGGGGCTGGGAACGACGCTCGGCTCGACGTTTTTCGGACGCGTTACAAGCGCCGGTTCGATGCGAACGATGGATATAAATTTACGGTTTAATTTTTGACAGCCATGAAGACAGCGAGAAGAAAATCGAACCTGCTCGAATCGCTTGGGCCACGAGCCTTGACCTTGCTTGCTGCAGTTGCCTTCGTTGGGGCTCCCGTATTTGCGAGAGCGCAGCAGGAGGCTGCGCCGACGGCAATTCCTGCGCCTGCCTCACCGCGTCCTGCGCAGAAGAAGTCGCAGGCGCCTCCACCGGCGCTGCGAGCACAATCGAATCTTGTTCGCATCGACGTGGAAGTGACGGACAAATCGGGCAAACCGATCAAGGGTTTGCGCGCCGACCAATTCACCATTTACGACGATGGGAAAGCGCAGCCGATTTCCGTTTTTTCCTATTCGGACATCGAGAGCCTGGAGACAGCTACGGCGGGGAATTCGAGCCCCATCATGATTCCCGTGGATAATGGCGGCCCGAATTCACCGTCCGCCGAGGCGGTGAGCGACGCGGTGCGCGATCGGCGCTTGATTGTCCTGTTTTTCGACTTCTCGTCGATGCAGACTGACGACCTCATTCGCGCGCACGACGCGGCGGAAAAGTTCATCAAGCAGCAGATGACGCCTGCGGACCTGGTGGCGATGGTGGGCTTCAGCTCCGATTTATCGGTGATTGTGAATTTCACGAACGACCGCGCGGCGCTGGAAAAAGGAGTGGCGCGCATCCGCCCAGGAGTGAGTTCGGAGCTGGGCACACCACTCTACGCTGCGGCGGAAAACGGCGAGTACGACGTGCAGCAGTACACGGGCGACGCGTACACGGCAGATGAGACGGAATTCAACGTATTCAACACAGACCAGAAGCTGGCGGCGGTGGAGGGAATCGTGAACGTGCTGTCGGGAATTCCCGGGCGAAAGTTGCTGGTGGAGTTCACGGGAGGCATCACGCAGACGGGGGAGGAGAATCGCACGGCGCTTCGTGCGGCGACGGACGCGGCGAACCGCGCCGATGTATCGATCTATTCGATCGACGCGCGGGGATTGTTCAGCACACCGCCGGGCGGCGATGCCACGGCGAACGCGGCGACGGGAACATCGATGTTCACGGGCGCGTCCGTGTTTCATCAGACCGACCAGCGCGAAGATTCCCGCGACACGCTTTCGACACTTTCGTCCGACACAGGAGGGCAGGCGTTTTTCGATCTGGGTGATTTGAGCGACGCGTTTCCGGAAATTCAGAAGGAGAACACAGGCTACTACCTGATCGGCTATTCGCTGCCGAACGGGATCAAGCTCGACGGGACATGGCATTCGGTCCGGGTGAAAGTGAACGTGCCGGGCGCGCGGGTGCGATTCCGCAACGGCTACTACGCGCCGCGCGATTTCCAGCATCTCGAAAAGGAAAGCAAAGAAGAGCAACTGGCGGATGCGATGAACTCGGAGAATCCGATTCTCGATTTGCCAGTGGCTGTCGAAGTGGCGCAGTTCCGGTTGAGCGATCAGCAGACCTACGTTCCCATTTCCGCAAAGATTTCGTCGAGCGCGCTCGATTGGGCAAAGAAGCACAACCTGCACGAGGCATCCTTCGATTTCGCCGCGGAAGTGCGCGCTGATCCTTCGGGACAGGATGTGGCGGATTTGCGCGACACGATCAACGTGCATCTCGACGAACAAAAATATCAGCAAGTGAATCAGAGCAGCCTGCTTTATCAAGGCGGCGTGGTGCTATCTCCCGGCCGCTACAGGCTGAAATTTCTGGCGCGGGAAAACGAGTCGGGGAAGATCGGAACGTTTGAACAGGAAATCGTGATTCCGCCGGCGCAGCAGGGGAAGCTGGAGCTCAGCTCCGTGATGTTGTCGAGCCAGCTAGTGCCGGTGGAGAAGTCATCTGAGGTGCAGACGAAAACACAGGGTTTGCGCGCGAAGATGACATCGTCGCCGCTGGAGTTGAACGGCGAGCGAATCGTGCCGAGCGTGACGCGATTCTTTACGCAACAGCAGACGTTGTACGTTTTCTTTCAGGCTTACTGGCCGGCAAAAGCCGAAGGCCTCGACCCGAATTCGCTGCGCGCGGGATTGATTTTTTTCCGCGGCGGCGTGCAAGTGAATGCCACGCCCCTGCTGGCTCCCAACCAGACCGACGAGAAGACGAGAGCGGTTTCCTTTCGAATCAGCTTGCCGCTGGAGAAGCTGCCGGCGGGACGATACACAGTGCAGGCCGTGGTGATCGCTCCGGGAACGCAGCGAGCAGCCTTCGCGCGATCTTATCTGGCGTTGCAAGCGAGCGCGGCGCCCGCTGCGCTCCCCGCCGGGACGAATGCTCCCAAGGAATCAACTCCGCAGAAGCCAGGCGCAGGACCACCCTCGAGTTAGACAAGATCAGTGTGGATGAGCTCCGCCGTCGCTGGCGCCTCCGTGCGAGGATTGGCCTCCTCCACTTCCGCCGCCATGGGACTGCGAGTTCGAGTGAGATGGCGCTTGATTATTACGGGGCTGGTTGAGCGGCGGATGGACGTCATACATCGAATCACGGGCCCGCACCGGTGGGGTGTACCGAACTTGCGGCTGATTCTGCTGGACGGGGCGGTTTGCTTCACTTTGAGCGGCACGCGTAGGGGGCGCTGTGAAGCCGCGTTCGTCATTGTGGGGTTGGACCGTGGTCGTGCGCGATGAGGGCTCGTTGTTTGCGCGGGTTTGCGCTTCGACTTGCCCGCGAGGTTGCGGCGCATTGGTTTCGGGCTGATTGTGAACTGGTTCTTGGTTGAATTCCCGCGAGTCGTTGGTGTAGACGGGCCGATTCACAGGCGTCGCAGGGGCCAGTCGAGCTGTGACGGGCCGTTCGGAGAAGGGAACTTTCGGAGCAGCACGAGTGACGCGGGCCTCGGGGGAAATGTAGCTCGATCGCGTGGGCTGCAATGGTGCGCGCTCGTCCACGCGAACGGAATCAAGCTGCGCTTCCTGGACGTGCACGACGGACTTCGCGACGGGCCGGGCGTTGACGAACGTGTCGCGGGAAACAGCTGTGACGGCGACATTATTGCGTGCGTATGTGTAATTGAGCCGTGTGACGTCGTAATTGTTCACGCGCGTGATGTTGTAGACGTTCGTCACCTGCGTAACCGTGACGATCCGCGTGTTTGTGACGTTGACGTTGCGGAAATAGCGCTGGCTGCAGGGATAGCCGGGAACCCAAACGTCGCGGGGGCCAAGCGGGTACCAGCCGACGCCCGTAAATCCTCCGCCGAAGGAAACCGACAGGCTCAGTCCTCCTCCGCCGACAAATGCCACAAGCGCAGGCGAGTAAACAGGGCGCACGACGACCGGTCCGGGCACCCAGCCCCAATATCCGCGGACGTAAGCCCAACGGCCGTAGTGGAACGGCGCAAAACCCCAGGGCTCGCTTTCCACCCAGCTCCATCCCCAGGGCGCAATCCAAACCCAGTGGCCGTTGCGGTACGGAACCCAGCCGACGGCGACGCCGCTCGGATACCAAATTGCGCCGTAGTCGGGATCCGTTTGCCAGGAGCCGTAGCCGTCGAGGTCATAGTAGCCGTCAATGTCGCGTGAGACGTATTGGGCGGAAGCAGAATCGTTCTCCCGCTGGTCGCGCTGCTGGCACCAATTTTCGAAATCGTCGAAGCCCGGAGCAGGCTGAGCGTTATAAGCCAACTGGTCGGTACCATTGAAGCTATACTCTTGCCCGGCTGCCAGGTCGTACGATTCGCCGCCGCCTGTAGCCTGACCCGCGCCTTCGCGCACGATGATTGAGGTGGAATTCCCATCGGCGCTGGTCTGAAGGACATATTCGCCGGACTGGCGCACACTAAAGGCAACGTTGGGAGTGTCGATTTCAAATGCTTCGCCTTCCGCGAGGTTGCGAACGTGGACTTCAATGGTTCCTTGTGCGAGTTGCAGTTGAACTGTGCGGTCATCGAGGGTGAGGAAGGAAACGCCGGTCTCGCTGGACATTCGCACGGCCGTGCTGGAGATGTGGAACTCCGCGCGGGAATCCTTGTCGGCCCAAAGATTGTCGCCGGCGGCAAGCGGGCGGTTCATGTCCGCGTCCACCCAGTTTTGATCGCCGGAAACTTGATAGGAAACGGAGCCATCCATATAGCCGAGGCGGGCGACACGCGTGGGAGGGTCGGACTGATTCTGGTCCTGTGCGCGAAGCGATCCAGGGATCAGGGAGAAGAAGACTGCAAAGACAAAGACAGGGAAGAGCCATCGCATCCTGTTCATGAACGTTCCTCCGTCATTCGTCACTCTTGCCACACTCGTGCACGTCAATATCAAACCTCAACTAGCGGGTTGCCACGCGCGAGCGCTGTTTGCCCGCTCGGTGGCCACTGACCCCCATCAAGCTAAACACGTCTGCCGGGAGATTGTTTTTCATCATACATGCCTTCTTGAAATGGCTCCGATTCGAAACACAAGACGATTTCGCAAGAAACACCGTGCCGTTGCCCCAGAAAAAAGCCACGGCAAGCAATGAGCCTGCCGTGGCCTATGACATCTTAGGTGCGCTTAGCGTCCGCGCCCGCCGTGCCCACCACCTCCACCGTGAAATCCTCCGCCGCCATGTGAGCCCCCACCACCGCCGTGATATCCACCTCCGGAACTGGGGGCGCGATAACCCGCGCCAGGATTGCCGCGGTAGCCGGGAGCGCTATAGGTGCGCGGGCGAACGACCGGCTGGTGGAGATTGAGCGGAGGCCGGTAGTTATAACCGTTTGCATAGCCATTGCGAGAGCCATAGGACGGCGAGCGGTATTGGCTGCTGTTGGACCCGTAGTAGCCACGCGATTGTGGCTCGCGCCCGTAATTCGAGGAAGGGGCCTGATACTGCCGCGTATTCTCACTTGGTCCGGAGTAGCCGCGATAGTCCTGCGCGCGGTTCGAGTTGTTCGGAGGCGTGAACGTGTGCCAATTGCTCCGGGCCGAGGGTGCGCCGTACAGGCGGGAGTTCCCGGCCTCGTAGGAATGGTTCCTATCGTTCAGCGCTGCAGAACGATCAGAGGACGGAGCGGCAAAGGTGCGGGACTGAGTGCCAGGGTTCGGTGCATTGAAGCCGCGCCCGGGAGAAGCAGTTTGGGCGCGCAAGTCGTTGTGAGATTGATCGGACGTGCGGCCGAACTGCGACGAACGGTTCGTTGCGAGAGACTCATGAGGAGCCATGGAGGAATTGAACATGTGCGAAGGAGCGTTGCGTACCGTGGAGGGGGCGGCCGGACGCCCGCTGGCGCTATAGCTCCCTCTGCCCGGCTCCACGGGCATTCTGCCGGAAACGAAGCTGGCTTGGCGCAGCGTAGCGTCGTTGATACCCATCTGGTGAGACGGCACAGCACCACGGCCGAAATCGCGGCCTTCCATGGATGTGAAGCCCTCGCGGAGGCGCGCGTTGCTATTAAGCTGCGCGAGATTGGAGTAAGGATGCAGTCCGCCCCGAGTCAGCGGAGCGAATCCGTTGTGGACGAATGTTGTGCCGTGGATGCTCGCATAGCTATAGACGTGCACTCCGCCACCCCAACGTCCGTACCACGGGTGATACCAGTCGCACGGGCCGATGGGCAGCCAGCCGACGTGTCCCCAGCCCCAACCAAATCCGAACCCAATGCCCCAACCTCCGCCGCCCCAACCGAAGAAGCTGACGTATGCGGGAGCCCACAGAGGATAGTAAGCCGGATAGGCGACTACAGGTCCCGGCCACCACGCCCAACTTCCGCCGTAGACGAACCAACGGCCGTAGTGGTACGGTGCCCAGCCCCAAGGCTCGTAGGAAACCCAGGTCCAACCGTAATACGGCTCATACACCCAGCGGCCTGCGCGATAAGGCGCCCAACCGGGAGCAACGGAAGGCACCCACACAGGACCGTAATCCGGAACATTCTGCCAGGTGCCGTAGCCATCGAGATCTTCCGAGCCTGTGTAGTAACGATCGGTGTGCTGCCAGCTTTGCGCGTCGAGAATGACCTTATTGCGATCGTTGTTCCAGTTGTCCCATTCATCGCGCGCGGGAGCGTTTGCGATTTGATACTGCGGATTATCCGTGCCGGCGATGGTGATCATCTGCCCTTCGGTGACCGTGGTGCTGCCCTGAGGAGTAGCGATGTCAGCAGAACCGCTGCGGACGATCACTTGCGTTTCCGCGCTGCTATTCACCAGGATGCGGAACTGCCCTTCACCGCGAGGGCGGATGGCGACGTTGGGCGTGTCGATTTCGACAGCCGCGCCGCTGTCGCGAAGAACCGAATACGTGACGAGGCCTTGGTCGACTTGAATCTGGATTTGATTTCGATTGAGCGTAGCGATTTTCGCAGAAGAGTCGCTGGAAAGGCGCGCGACGTCGGACCCGTTGAGCTGCAATTCGGCGCGGCCGTCGTTGCCGGTCGAGAGGCGGTCTCCTGCCTCGAGAGGCGTGTTGACCGTCGCGGCGCTCCATTCGCCATTGTCACCGCGCTGAATGGACGCGTTGCCCTGAATGACGCTTACGCGCGCAACACCGGGCTGCGAACTCGCTTGTTGTTGCTGCTCCTGCTGCTCTTGCTGTTGTTGTTCGGGAGTCGGCGGCTGATCGGCGGGATCGAGATCGGGCGGCACTTCTTCGGGTTGGTGCGAGTCGTAGGTGGGGGGAGGAGCTTGCGATTGGGGTTGCGACGGTTGCGGCTGGCCGCGGGTGATAAGAGGCGCGGAAGCGGCGAAAAGGAAAGTTGCGATCAACAAGACGACCCAAGAATTTTTCATGGCCCACCTCCCGGCGAGATGCCAGGAATCTTCAAATCCACACCTAAAGGGGCACGGCGGTGGCCAAAGGCCGGTGTCGGCTCGTCTCTTTGTAACTGCTGTGCGTACAGATAGTTATGGGAGTTCCTGGTTCTGCGAACGAAGGTTAGGAAACCGAAGGGCTGGTTGTTTTCAGGCGGAGGTGGTGGTTTTCAGCCAGTTCGCATAAGGAAACCGAACTGAGTGCAAAAAGACGAGGGCCTAGGATTCAGGTGCCTCGCTTCCTACATCCGCAGGATCGACCAACCCCATCTTATCGAGGCGGTAGCGAAGCGCGTTACGCGAGAGGCCGAGGGCGCGCGCAGCCTGGCTTTTGTTGCCGTTCGAGCGGCGGAGAGCCTCGCGAATGGCGGCCTCTTCCCATTGATCCAGAGTCATCCCTGGAGGGAGAACTGCGGCACCGTGCGAAGACGGAGTCGGAGCGGAGTCGAGACGAATGTCGGCAGCGTCAAGAGACGGCCCCGTTGAAAGAGTTACGGCGCGTTCGATGACGTTTTGCAACTCGCGGACGTTGCCGGGCCAGTGATAATCGACGAGGAGTCTCATGGCGGTGGGCGCGATTTGCGGAACGGGCTTTCCGGAATCGTGAGTGCTCCGTTCTACGAAGAGTTTGGCAAGCGCAGGAATGTCTTCGCGATGGTCGCGGAGCGGGGGAATGTCGATGGCGACGACATTCAGGCGATAGTAGAGGTCCTGTCGAAACGTGCCTTCCTCAAGCGCCGCGCGAAGATTGCGATTCGTGGCGGCAATGAGACGAACGTCAACCTTTAGTGTTTTTGTTCCGCCAAGCCTCTCGAATTCACGTTCCTGAAGGACGCGGAGGAGTTTCACTTGCGTGGCGGGAGGAACATCGCCGATTTCGTCGAGAAAAAGCGTTCCATTGTCTGCGAGTTCGAATTTGCCTGGCTTGCTCGATACGGCGCCGGAAAAAGCGCCCTTTTCATAGCCGAAGAGTTCGCTTTCGAGAAGATTTTCGGGAATGGCGGTGCTGTTGATTTTGACAAAGGGGCCCCGCGAGCGGTGGGAATGCTCGTGGATGGCGCGGGCGATCAAATCTTTTCCGACGCCGCTTTCTCCGCCAAGGAGGACGGTTGAGTTCGTGGGAGCGACGCGCTCGACAAGCGCGAGAACGGCCTGCATTTTTTCGCTGCCCGCGACGATATTGGTGTATTCATACTTCACACCCAGAGCTTCGCGGAGGCTACGGTTTTCTTCGCGGAGATCGCGCGTCGCCAGTTCCTTGCGGACGACAAGAGCAAGCTCGGCGAGCGAAAACGGCTTGAGCACGTAATTGCTTGCACCGGCTTTCATGGCTTCGACGGCGGATTCCACCGTGCCGTGCGCAGTCATGATGATGATTGGCATTTCTGCATCTGCTTTTTTCGCGGCCTTCAGGAAGTCGAGGCCGTTCATGCCGGGCAGCTTCCAATCTGTGAGGACGAGCGCGAAAGAATTCTTGTTGAGCAGCTTTAGAGCCGCTTCCGCATCCGGCGCGGATTCGACGGCGTAGCCTTCATCGGCGAGATGCAATTCGACGAGGCGGCGAAGCTTCGGTTCGTCCTCAACGACCAGGATCGGAATTTTGGGCGAAGGCATCGGCAGATTTGCCAGAAAGAATCACGAATCGTCAAGCGCTTTCCGGCAGCGACGAGCGTATCACGAGACGTCTCCGGTAGTGGGCGAGCAGGGAAGAAAAATGTGGAATGATGCGCCGGAAAGAGATCCGCCACCGGGCGCTTCGAGTTTGATCCAGCCGCGATGGTCGTCAAGGATTTTGGCGACGATGGCGAGACCCAGGCCGACACCGTCTTTCTTCGTGGTGTAAAACGGGTTGAAGATTTCCTCGCGCGCGGCGGGTGTAATGCCAGGGCCGGTGTCTTCTATATGCACGCCGATGCCGGGCGCGCCGGCGGAAGTTTCTTTCGCGAGGGTGACGCGAAGGCTGCCCGAGGAACCGTTCGGGGCGCCCATCGCCTGATAAGCGTTGACGATCAAATTTAGGAACACCTGCTCAAGAAGCTGTGCGTCGAGAAGCGCTTCGGGTTCGGCGCCATAGCGCTTCTCTATGGTCACGCGCGCCTCGGGGAACAGGTGCGAGGCGGCCTCGAGCGCCCGGTCGATCACGGTGGAGACACGGTGCCGTTGCAGTTCGAGCCGCGAAGGGCGCGCAAAATCCAGAAATCGCGCGACGAGAGAGTTCAGGCGGTTCACTTCGCTTGAAATGTTGTCGGCCATTTCCGCGGCGAGAGGGCTAGAATCACCGACCTTCTTTGAGAGCATTTCTGCCGAACCCTTGATCACGGCGAGAGGGTTGCGGATTTCATGTGCGAGCCCGGCGGAAAGCTGGCCGAGCGCCGCCAGCCGCTCGGAGCGGCGCGCATCGGCCTCCGCTCGTTGAAGCTGCAGGTTGGTGGTTTCGAGCGTTTCCGAAAGCTGTTGTAACCGGCGAACTTGACGGCGATTTTCAACGACGAAGCGGTTGACCAGCGTGGCGGCGAGAAAAAAGAAAAGAATGCGAATGGCCAATTCGGAGCCGCCCTCAGCCGTGAGCTCATATTGCTGGAGCGCCGGAATCAGGTAGGACAAATAGGCGGCAGATACGAGGGCAGTCCAAAGGAGCGTGGCAATGGGGCCGTAATAGATGGCCGCCGTAACCACCGGAAGGTAATAGATCGGATAGTAGCTGCTGTTGATTCCGATTTGACCAGTGTGATCGAGCAGCAGAGTGGCAAGAAGAATCTTGAAGATAACGGTGTAGGCGCGACCACGGGACGGTTGCCAGGCGATGAGCCGCCCTTCGAGCAATTGAACGACGCCGAAGCCGACCAGGATGAGTTGCTTGTGAATTTCGTCGAGCGGCGGCAGCAGTGCGAGGCCGAGCAGAAATATCAGCCAGATGACGTCGATCCAATTGATGGATGTCTGTTTTCGGTCGAGCATCGGAAACGCGAATGTAGCACGGAGGAAGCGAAGGACGAAGAGAGCGAAGTCTTGGGATTGTCCGCAGGGCAGGGGAGAATCAACTGTTTCTCCCACGCGCCTCGCCCAAGCGCGCGTGCGAGAAACGATGGCCCGCCGGGACGAAAGCCCGTGCTTCTCCTGCCTGCTACTGCGGCAGGAAGTGCGAAACGCCGTAAACCAGACCTAGGGTGAGGAACGCGATGACGACTTCTCCCAAGGCGCCGACAGCGAACGGCCGCAACCCCTGCTTGCGCAGCTCGCCAATATTTGTGCGCAGGCCGACGCCCGCAAACGTGAGCAGGAAAGCCCAGCGGGAAAGATTCGCCAGGTTGTCGATTTGCGGCTTCGAGAAGACGTGCGCCGTGGCGATGGCGGAAATCAGCAGGAAGCCGAGCACGAACTTCGGAAATTTGGACCAGAGGAACGCAGCTTTATTGCCGGGCTCCGCCGTGTGCTGTTTGCGCGCCCAGTGAATGGCGTAGCCGAGAACCACAAAGCCGATCGTAGCGTTGCGCGCTGTCTTGGCGAGGACCGCCACTTTTCCGGCCGTATCGGAGTAAAGCAATCCGGCCGCAGTGACTTCCGCAGTATTGTCGATGCCGAGTCCGGCCCAAAGGCCGTAGGCGGTATCGCTCAGATGCAGCCAGTGCCCAACGAGCGGGAAGATAAACAGGCTAATCGCGCCGAGCGAGAGAATTGCGGCGATGGCGAACGACGCGTCATCGTCGTCTGCATCGATGGCGCCTTGAGCTGCGATAATTGCCGAGACGCCACAAATTGACGAGCCAACGGCGAGGAGCGAAGTGAGTTTCGGTTTGAGCTTGAAGGCGCGTCCCAGTGCGTGCATGAAGAGGATCGAAACGGAAATCTCGACCACGACGAGCGCAAGGCTGACGCCGCCGAGCTTCAAGACGTCGCCGAGCAGGAAGCGCGCGCCGAGAAGGACGATGCCCGACTTGAGCCAGAACTCGTAGGTCGCGAGGCCCGGCTGGAAGATGCGGGGCACGCCGACCGTATTGGCGATGACGAGGCCGATGACGATCGCCCAAAGGACATATTCAATGTTTGGCAGCGTCAGATGGTGCGCTTTTCCATACGCGGCGATGGAACGCTCGATGATGCGGCCGGCATAACCAACGACGGCCAGAAGCACGATGCCCGGGATCAGGTCGAGCAGCCGGCGGAAGAGTCCCTGCGAGAGCGGCTGCGGAAGTGCGACAGAAGTAGCCATAAAGTGAGCATTTCTCCTTAGCTAGAATTCAAGATTTTGAGGTGGAATGGCTGAGCTTCTTCCAAAACGCAGGGGCCGCTTCAGGGACGACAACAACTATTCAACGAGAGAACCAAGGATCGGATTACCATGGCACGTGTTTGATCACGCCCGCGTAAACCAGCGCGGACAGGCCGAGAGCCAGGGCGACGGCCCACAGATCGATGGAGACGGCCCGTGCAGCGCGGGATTTCCCGCTTGCCGCAGGCGCCGGATTGGTCTGAGTCGTCATCGTGAGTTTGTCCTTTCTTCGAGTCGAGGGGTTTCGGCAGCAAGGGGAGCAAGTCCCGGAGCGAGAAGTTCAAGGAACTCTTCCCAGGCCGAACTGGTTGCCGCTGCAGGATCGATCTGCTGGGAATCGCGAGCCGTCTTTTGAGCGACAGCGCGGCCAATCAGAAGAATCGATGGTGCGTCGAACGCCGGACTGGATGAGAGCGTCGAGAGCGTGGCGCGATGTTCGCGCTGCGATGGAGTGGAGGCGCGAGAGACGATGATGGCGGGAGTGTCGGGAGCGAGACCGGCGTTGAGAAGCTCGCGCTGGAGATGCGCGATGTCGCGACCCGGCATGTAGATGACGAGCGTAGCGTCCTCGCGCGCAAGGCCTCGCCAGTCGGCGTCTTCCGCGACCTCGGATTGTGAAGCAGGCGCCCGATGGGCACTGGCAAAGACAACGCGGGAGCTCAAGCGGCGGTCGGTGAGCGAAATGCCAAGCGAAGCAGCAGCAGCCAATCCCGCGGAAACGCCGGGGACAATTTCAAAAGAGATTCCCGCCGCAGAGAGCGCGTCGATTTCTTCGGCGAGGCGGCCGAAGATCGCCGGATCACCGCTCTTCAGGCGGATCACATCAGCGCCACGGCGAGCGAAGCCGATCATCAGCGCGTTGATGTCCGACTGCGTGATGCGTTTTGCACCACAGCGCTTGCCGACATTCAGAACGACAGCCTCAGGAGAAGCGAGCGCGAGAATTTCAGAGGCGACGAGATCGTCGTGAAGGATTACGCGCGCCGTGCGGAGCAGGGAATCGGCGCGCACCGTGAGCAGCGCGGGGTCGCCGGGACCTGCGCCAACGAAACGAACCGTGCCAGGAGGAGACGAACTCATCGCGCCACCAGAACAGGGGCCGAATTCTCGCGGACACACTCCTGTTTAGACGATTTCTGCGCTTGCCACGCTTCCCAGGATTCGCGCGACGCCAGTCCACGGAGCCGCAATTTGCGCGCTTCCGAGGGCGGTTCGGAAGCAAGTATTTCGCGGCGGCGTTCGCCAATTTCGCGCAGCCAGTCGCCAAGGCCGTCATCGAGCGATTCGTCCAGCTCAATGCGTAGCCGCTGAGAAAGCGCCGGGCTTTCTCCGGCCGTCGAAATGGCGAATTGAAGATCGCCGCGGCGAACGACAGCGGGAAAGTAGAACTCGCAATGTGGCGGATCGTCGACGGAATTGCAGAGCACGCCGCGCTGCCGCGATTCGAGAAAAACCAAAAGATTGACGGTCGGATCGGACGTGGCAGCGATGGCCAGGAAGACGCCGTCGAGGTCGCCGGGAAGGAAGATGCGCGAAGCCCAACGAATTGTTCCGTCGTTGGCGAGGTGCTCGATTTCCGGAGAAGCGTGAGGCGCGACGACGGTGACGACAGCCCCCGCTTCGACGAGCGACAAAATTTTCGAAGAGGCCACGTTTCCCGCTCCGACAACAAGACACGGGCGCCCAGCAAGCTTGAGAAAAACGGGAAAGAGCGGTTGGGCCATGGCTATTCTCCTACTCCGTGAGGTACGGGACCGGGCGACGGGTCGCGAAGAACCGGTGCGAGGATTTCTCCGGCAAGCTGCGCGCGGAGATCGTGATCGGAAAAGCGCGCGAAATAGGCGCGAAGATTTTCGCCGTCGCGGCGCTCGTCCAGATAGGCGCGCAGCAGGCGTTCGATGGCAGCGGGAACTTCGCTCGCCACGCAGCGGTAGCCGATGGGGCGGGCGAGACGCTGAAATTCGCCCACGGCGCCGCCAACGCAGAAATAGAATGCGTCGACCATTGCTCCGAGGTGCTTGATTTTCTTGCCCTCAAGGCCGATATCGGCAATCCAGTGCTGGCCGCAGGAATTGGGGCAGCCGGTGACGTGGAGCTTGAGCTGCTGGTCGAATTCGGGAATGCGTTCTTCGAGTTCTTCCACCAGCCAGCGGGTAAATCCCTTTGTCTCCGTGATGGCGAGCTTGCAGAATTCCGTCCCGGTGCAGGAAATTGCGCCGCGCCAGAAGGACGAAGCCTCCACGCGAAGACCGAGCGCGCCCAGTTCCCGGACAAGTGAATCGACGTTGACGCGGGGAACGTTGACGACCAGAAGATTCTGCATGCCGGTGGCGCGAAGCTCGCCGGAAGCGAAACGGTCGGCAAGATCGGCAGCGGCGCGTAACTGCTGCGCGGAAATGCGTCCGCGAAGGATGGCCGCGCCGACATAAAACAGACCGGATTGTTTTTGCGCGTGAATGCCCACGTGATCGCGATACACGTCGGCGGGAATGTCTTCCTCCACGCCGGGATCGAGCGTGTATCCCAGGCGGCGATTGAGTTCGGAGAGGAAATTTTCGGCCGTCCAGCCGAATTGGGAGAAGAGGTGCTTCAGGCGGGCGCGCTTGCGATTGTCGCGCAGGTCTTCCTGCTCACGGAAAATTTCGGCAATGGCGCGGACCACTTCGAGTACCTGATGCGGGCGCACGAAAGTGTCGAGACGGACGGCAAGGTGCGGATCGGCGGAAAGGCCTCCACCAACACGGACGGAAAAGCCGATTTCCGGCGCGCCGGACGTGCGACGGACGGCGGCGGTGAGGCCGATATCGTTGATTTCGGGATAGGAGCACCAGACGGGGCAGCCTGTGATCGAGATCTTGAATTTGCGCGGAAGATTGTAGAAATCGGCGTTGGCGCGCAAAAGTTCAGAGGCCTCGCGGACGATGGGAGACGCGTCGATGATTTCATCCGCGGCGACTCCGGCGAGGGGGCAGCCAGTGATATTGCGAACCACGTCGCCGCACGCGCCCTTGGGACTCATGCCGAGCGCGCCGAGAGTTTCGATGATTTCCGGCAGGGCTTCGATTGGCAACCAGTGAAGCTGGATATTCTGCCGGACGGTGATATCGGCGAGCGAGCGGCCGTAGCGCTCGGAAATGTTGGCAATAGCGTGGAGCTGTGTGGAATTTACGAAGCCGTTAGGAAGAGGAACACGCAGCATGAAGTAGGGCGAGGCCTTGCCTTCGCCGTTCTGGCCGCCGACGGCGCCCGCGCCGTCGCCTTGCGTATAAATGCCCCACCATTTGAAATAGGCGGAGGCCCATTCAGGCAGGACAGCCGAGCGGCCCTGGCGCGCGAACTCCTTGATCTCCTCGAAATGCTCCCAAGGATTCTTCTCCCGCTTGAGGCGCTCGATGCGCTGCGCCTTCGTCTCTTTTTTCGCCACCCGGTCCGTGTTCGTTTCCAAGAAAGGCCCCTGAAATCCTGAAAATTAGCGCGTAAAAACAAAAAACCCGCTGACCAGCGATACGGCTGGTGAGCGGGCTGTGAATTCCGGTTGTTTAGATTGCTACATGCGCCGGTCCCCACACACACGCCAGCCGTTTGCCGTACAACAACAAACGCAGCAACACGCGTGCATCGTGTGGGAATCCATATTTGCCTATTGTAAAAGGCTTCGAATTGCGCGTCAACAGAAGATTCCGGAAAATGCGCATCACGTCAAGGGTTTACCGCGCGCAAATCGACCAAGGTGAGCAATAAACTCCCGCCGGGGCACGAATCGTACGGTTTGTACCGCAAAACGGAATGTGTATTGTCCACGACCTCCAGTGGATCGGCCAGAGCAGGGTGCGAACTCGTCAAAAGAAATGACAGGCAGGATGAAACCGGAGTAGTCAAGAGCCCGTCGAATCGAAAGGTACCGCTGGGACATGAAGTTGGATGATTTTGGGCCCACAGGTTATCGTGTGTGTAGAGTTTCCCCGCGAGATGATTTAGACCGCGCCAGAAGCAGGTAAGGTAGAAGAGCTCCAAGAGCTACGGACAAAATCGAGCCAAGGTGAGGCGTCTATCAGGATGAGCGAAACACCCAAGTCAACAGGCATTGGTGCACAAGGGGCAAGCGAAGGCAGCCCGAGCACCGGACCGGACGGCGGCAAACCGAACAGCCGATGGTGGATCTGGGCTGTCGCTGTGGTGGTGGTGCTGGCTCTGGTTGTCTACATCAGGCAGCGGCAGTCGAGCAATGAAGCCAGAGTAAAAGCGGCGCCACCCTCGCGGAGCGTGCCGATTCTGGCTGCTTCTGCGACGAAGGGCAGCATGGGAGTCTACGTCCAGGCGCTCGGCACCGTGACGCCAGTCTACACGGTGACTGTCACCAGCCGAGTGCAAGGCGAAATCGTCAAGATTTACTACACAGAAGGCCAAATGGTGCGCAAGGGAGACCCGCTGATCGACATCGATCCGCGTCCCTATCAGGCGGCCTTGACGCAGGCAGAGGGACAACTCGCGCATGACCAAGCCGTCCTTCGCGAGGCGCAGATTGATAGCGACCGCTACAAGGCTGCCTATTCGCGAAACGCCATCGCGCAGCAACAGGTGGCGGATCAAGAACAGACCGTGTTGCAGGATGAAGGCACGGTGAAGAACGACGAGGGCAATCTCGAAAACGCCAAAGTAAACCTCGTCTATACCCACATCACTTCGCCGATCGACGGTCGGGTCGGCCTGCGCCTGGTGGATCCCGGCAATATCGTTCAGGCGAACAGCACCACCCCTCTGGTTGTGATCACGCAGCTCCAGCCGATCACCGTGATTTTCAGCGTGGCGGAAGATTATCTGCCGCAAATTCTGAAACAGATGCACGGGGGAAAGAGGCTCGAAGTCGATGCGCTCGACCGCGAGCAGCAGACGAAGCTCGCCTCCGGCTATCTGCTGACGCTCGACAATGAAGTCGACACAACCACAGGCACGGTGAAGCTAAAGGCGCAATTCGACAACCGCGACGGCGTGCTGTTTCCCAATCAATTCGTCAACGCGCGGTTGCTGGTGAACACGCTGGAAGGCGCCACTCTGGTGCCGACGCAGGCGGTGCAGCAGAGCGCAACCGGCGCCTTTGTATACGTTGTTAATTCGGGCGACATGGTGAGCATGCAGCCCATCAAGCAGGGGAGCACGGACGGAACGAGCACGGCCGTCGAAGGTATTTCGCCGGGAACGGTTGTCGCCACCAGTGGTTTTGACAAATTGCAGGATGGCGCAAAGGTAGCGATCCGCACAGGTCACGGCGGGCAGCATGGCCAAAACGGCAGCGAAAACCCCGCCGCGGCGGGAGCAGGCGAGACAGGGCAAGGAGGAAGCTCGACCGCCGGAGCGGGCACTGCTGCTCATCCCGGACAAGGCGGCGGGTCAAGCGCGGGCAAGTCCGGAAAGAGAAGCTCGAATTGAGCCCATCGCGCCCATTTATTATCCGCCCGGTGGCTACGTCTCTGCTGATGGCGGCCATCCTTCTGGCCGGCACAGTGGCCTTTTTCCAGTTGCCGGTCTCTGCGCTGCCCGAGGTCGACTACCCGACGATTCAAGTTGTCACGTTTTATCCAGGCGCGAATCCGGACGTGATGGCCTCGGCCGTCACCGCGCCGCTCGAACGCCAGTTCGGCGAGGTCCCCGGCCTGCAGCAGATGACCTCGACGAGTTCCGACGGATGTTCTGTCATCGTCCTTCAGTTCTCTTTGGAGCTGAATATCGACGTGGCCGAGCAGGAAGTGCAGGAGTCGATCAACGCGGCGCAAACCTATCTGCCTCCGGATTTGCCCACGCCTCCGATTTACAGCAAAACGAATCCAGCCGATTTCCCGATTCTGACGCTCGCTCTTACTTCCGACACAATCCCCCTTTCGCAGGTGGAAGACCTTGCCGACACGAGGCTCGCCGAGAAAATTTCGCAGTTGCCCGGCGTCGGACTGGTGAGCATCAGCGGCGGGCAGAAACCGGCAGTCCGTGTCCAAGTGAATCCGACGCAGCTTTCAGCGTATGGCATCAACCTTGAAGACGTTCGCACAGCCCTGCAGCAGACCAGCCTCGACCTTGCCAAGGGAAACTTCGACGGCCCGCACCAGGATTATCAGATCGACGCAAACGATCAGTTGGTGACCAGCAAGGATTATCACCAGGTGGTGGTGGCCTATCACAATGGCGCGCCTGTGTTTTTGTCCGATGTGTCCAAAATCGTCGACTCCGTTGAAAACGCCCGCCAAGCCGCATGGATGAACGGAACGCCCGCCGTGATCATGAATATCCAGCGGCAGCCGGGTGCGAACATCATTCAAGTGGTCGACCGGATCAAGAAGCTGCTGCCTCAGCTTCAGGGAACTCTGCCGGCGTCCGTGAAAGTGACCGTGTTGACCGATCGGACGACCACGATTCGTGCCTCTGTGCACGATGTCGAGTTTGAGCTGATGCTCACGGTAGCTCTGGTCGTGATGGTTATTTTTCTGTTCTTGCGCAACGTTGCCGCGACCATTATTCCCAGCGTTGCCGTCCCGCTTTCGCTGATTGGCACCTTCGGTGTGATGTATCTGGCGGGCTACAGCTTAAATAACCTAACGCTCATGGCGCTGACGATCTCGACGGGATTTGTCGTCGACGACGCCATCGTCATGATCGAAAACATCCACCGGTTTATCGAAGAGGGAGAGAAGCCGCTGCAAGCGGCGCTCATGGGGTCTGAGCAGATCGGCTTCACGATTGTTTCGCTCACGATTTCGCTGATTGCCGTGCTCATCCCGCTGCTCTTCATGGGCGACATTGTCGGCCGCTTATTCCGCGAGTTCGCCATCACGCTCAGCGTGACGATCCTCGTTTCCGCCGTCGTGTCGCTCACGCTCACGCCGATGATGTGCTCCCGCCTGCTCAAGCACAAATCGTCGGCAGAGGAGAGCCGCTTTTTTCAAGCTTCCGAGCGGATGTTCGATCGTGTGATCGATTATTACGCGCGCACTCTGCAGGTTGTCTTGCGCCACCAGACGGCGACGCTTCTTGTGGCCGTCGCAACGGTCGCGCTCACCGTGGTGCTCTACATTCTGGTTCCCAAGGGATTCTTCCCCGTACAGGACACCGGCATCATTCAGGGTATCTCGCAGGCGTCGGAAACAATTTCCTTCGATGAGATGGCACAAAAGCAAAAGGATCTGGCGCACATCATTCTCCAAGACCCCTCGGTCGAAAGCCTGTCGTCGTTCATCGGAATCGATGGAACGAATACGACGCTCAATTCCGGGCGCATTCAGATCAACCTGAAGCCAATCGACCAGCGCAGCCTGAGCGCCTCGGAAGTAATCCGCGAACTACAGCCGAAGCTCGCGCAAGTAGAGGGCATCACGCTGTACATGCAGCCGGTGCAGGACCTGACCGTCGAAGACCGCGTCAGCCGCACGCAGTTCCAATACACGCTGGAGGATCCCGACGCGGACGAGCTGAACCACTGGACCGAGCGGCTGGTGGCGAAATTGAAGACGCTTCCCGAACTCCGCGACGTCGCCACCGACCAGCAGACCGGCGGCCTTCAGGAAATGCTCGTGATCGACCGGCAGACGGCTTCGCGCCTCGGGATTTCTCCCCAGATGATCGACGAGACACTCTACGATGCCTTCGGCCAGCGGCAGATCTCAACGCTTTATACGCAGCTCAATCAGTACCACGTCGTACTCGAAACAATGCCTGGTTTTCAGCAAACTCCCGGAATGTTAAATGACATTTACGTGCGGTCGGCGACGGCGCCTTCCGCCACAGCAACTTCTTCGAGCAATGCGAACACTCTCGTCACCGTTACCGGGTCCGCGGGTTCGCCCCCGAATGGGCCTAGCGCCAGCAGCACATCGGGCTCTGCGAATCCCGCGCCCGTCGCGAGCGTCAACGGCGCCGCGATACCGCTCAGCGCCATTGCGCATTTCGAAATGCGCCGCGCGCCCCTTTCTGTGAATCACCAGGGGCAATTTCCCGTGGTTACGATTTCCTTCAATCTTGCCCCCGGCGCATCCCTCGGCGATGCAACAGGGGCCATTACTAAGGCAAAAGATTCGCTGTCGATGCCTCTTAGCATTCAGGCTGCCTTTCAAGGTACCGCAGCATCGTTCCAGGCTTCGCTGGCGAATGAACCAATCCTCATTCTTGCCGCGCTCGTGACTGTGTACATCGTCCTCGGCGTACTCTACGAGAGCTATATCCACCCACTCACGATTCTTTCAACCCTGCCTTCCGCGGGCGTCGGCGCATTCCTCGCGCTGATGCTCACCGGTCAGGAATTCAACGTGGTCTCACTCATCGGCATCATCTTGCTCATAGGCATCGTCAAGAAGAATGGCATCATGATGATCGACTTTGCGCTGGAAGCGGAGCGGAAGGAAGGGAAGAGCCCGACCGAGGCAATTTATCAAGCCTGTTTGCTCCGCTTCCGCCCCATCATGATGACCACTATGGCGGCGCTGCTCGGTGGATTGCCGCTGGCGCTCGGCTCCGGCATGGGCAGCGAATTGCGCCGTCCCCTCGGCATTTCGATGGTCGGCGGCCTTCTGCTCAGCCAGGTGCTCACTCTTTACACGACGCCTGTGATTTACATCTTCTTCGACAATCTGGCGCGGCGCTTCTCCGGCGTGGGGGCCTCCCACGGAAACGCCGAAGCCTTGCCGGCGGACTGAACATGTTCATTTCCGAGCCATTCATCAAACGCCCCGTCGCCACCGCGCTGCTGACCATTGCCGTGGCGCTGGCTGGAGCGGCCGCCTTCGCAGTCTTGCCGGTTTCTCCTCTTCCGCAAATCGATTTCCCGACGATCACGGTTGGCGCTTCGCTTCCCGGCGCGAGCCCGGAAATCATGGCGTCCGCGATCGCCACCCCGCTCGAACGTCAATTTGGGAGAATTGCGGGCATCAATGAGATGACTTCGTCGAGCAATTTGGGAACGACGAGCATCACGATGCAATTCGACCTCGACAGGAACATTGATGGTGCGGCGCGCGATGTCGAGGCGGCCATCAACGCCGCCCGGAGCTATTTGCCCGCCAACCTGCCGAGCAATCCCACCTATCGCAAAGTCAATCCCGCCGACGCCCCCATCATGATTCTCGCGCTCACTTCGAATATCTATGACCGCGGCCAGATGTACGACGCTGCTTCGACCATCATCCAGCAGAGCCTCTCGCAGATTCAGGGGGTCGGACAGGTGAACGTTGGAGGCAGCTCTCTGCCCGCCGTTCGCGTGGAAGTGAACCCGACACAGTTGAATAGTTACGGTATCGGACTGCTCGATGTGGCTAATGTCCTGAAAGCACAAAACGCGAATCTTCCCAAAGGGCAAATCGCCAACGCGACGACGATTGCTGATATCTCCGACAACGATCAACTCCTTCGCGCTGATTACTACAAGCCGCTGATCGTCGGCTATCACAATGGCGCCGCCATCAAGCTCTCTGACGTGGCGCAAGTGACGGATTCGGTGGAGAACATCCGCGCCGCCGGATTTACCAACGGCAAGCCAGCCGTTCTGCTCATCATTTTTCGCCAGCCCGGCGCGAATATCATCGACACCGTCGACCGCATTCGCGCGGCGTTGCCGGCCGTGAAAGCGTCGATTCCCGCTGGCATCGACATGACGATCACGCTCGACCGCACCACGACGATCCGGGCGTCGGTGAATGAAGTCGAAAGGACCCTCGCGATTTCAATCGCGCTCGTCATCCTGGTTGTCTTCCTGTTTTTGCGCGATGTCCGCGCCACGCTGATCCCGAGCGTCGCTGTCCCTGTCTCGCTGATTGGGACGTTCGGCGTGATGTACCTGCTGCACTACAGCATCGACAATTTGTCGCTTATGGCTTTGACGATTTCCACCGGTTTCGTGGTCGACGATGCCATCGTCGTAATCGAAAACATCACGCGCTATCACGAAATGGGAATGACGGCCATGCAGGCCGCCATGAAGGGCGCCGCAGAAATTGGTTTCACCGTGCTCTCGATGAGCCTCTCGCTCGTCGCCGTGTTTATTCCCATTCTCATGATGGGCGGCATCGTGGGCCGTCTATTCCGCGAATTTGCCGTCACGCTCTCGGTGGCGATTCTCGTTTCTTTGGTTGTTTCGCTGACAACGACGCCCATGATGTGCTCGCGCCTGCTGAAAAGCTCGCGCGAAGTGACGCACGGCCGTCTGTACCGCGCCAGCGAAAGGGCCTTCAACGCGGTTCTCGCTTTTTACGAAAGGACGCTGCGCGTCGTCCTGCGGCACCCGGCAGTGACGCTCGGCGTTTTGCTTCTCACCATCGCCACAAACGTAGTCCTTATTAAAATCGTGCCCAAAGGATTCTTCCCGCTGCAGGATAACGGCACCGTTTTCGGTGGCATTCTCGGCGCGGAAGACATTTCCTTTCAGGAAATGAAGACCTTGACCCAGCGTTTTGTGGATATTGTTCGGAAAGATCCAGCGGTCGCAAATGTGATGGCCTTCACCGGTGGCTCCGGACCCACGAACCACGGCTTCATCTATCTGGGACTAAAGCCGCTTGAGGAAAGAAAGATCAGCTCGAGCGGTGTGATCGATCGCCTCCGTCCCAAATTGATGTCCGTTCCGGACGCGGCGGTATTTCTCCAGGCAGGGCAGGATCTGCGCATTGGCGGCCACCAGTCGAACGCGCAGTATCAGTACACGCTTCAGAGCGAGAACCTGGAAGACCTTACGGTCTGGGGACCAATTCTTCTGCGGGAAATGAAGAAGCTGCCTGGCTTCACCGACGTAAACACCGACCAGCAAGACAACGGCTTGCGCACCCTGCTTACCTACGATCGCGACACCGCCTCGCGCCTTGGTATCACTCCGCAGACCATCGATCAGACTCTTTACGACGCTTTCGGCCAGGCGCAAGTCTCGACGATGTACACGGCGCTCAACCAATATCACGTCGTCATGGAGGTGGCTCCTTCGTTTTGGCAAACGCCGGCTGGGCTCGACGACATCTACATTCATCCCGGCAGTGGCTCAAGCTCCGGAGGCTCTAGCTCACTGAACACGCCGCGAGTCGTGCCTCTGAGCGCTGTCACGGAAGCCGCCCCGTCCACCGCTCCTCTGTCGATCAACCACCAGGGACAGTTCCCGTCTGTCACCGTCTCGTTCAATCTCGCTCCCGGCGTGGCACTCAGCGACGCCGCCGGTCGCATTGCCGCTATGGAGCAGGACCTCGGTATGCCTTCCTCGATCCACGGAATGTTTTCCGGCACGCTGCAAGCGTTTGAGGACTCGCTGTCAACCGAGCCGTTTCTGATCTTGACCGCTCTTGCTGCTGTCTACATTGTCCTCGGTATTCTTTACGAGAGCTACATTCACCCGATCACGATTCTTTCGACGCTTCCTTCCGCCGGCGTTGGCGCTGTGCTCGCGCTGCTGATTTTCCATGTCGATCTAAGCGTCATCGCCCTCATCGGCATCATTCTGCTCATCGGCATCGTCAAAAAAAACGCGATCATGATGATCGATTTCGCCCTCTTGGCCGAGCGCACGGAGGGGAAGAAGCCTGTGGATGCCATTTTTGAGGCGTGCCTTCTCCGCTTCCGTCCGATTCTGATGACCACAATGTGCGCTCTCTTCGGCGCCTTGCCGCTTGCCCTGGGCACGGGCACCGGATCGGAATTGCGGCGGCCGCTCGGAATCACGATCATCGGCGGCCTCATTTTCAGCCAGATGCTCACACTCTATACAACTCCGGTCGTGTACCTCTACCTCGACCGTATGCGCTTGTGGTGGGCGCGCACCAGGCACGGCGCCGCTCATGCCGCGCCGCAGGAGATGATTGGATGAATCTTGCGTTGCAAACATTTTCTCGAAAGAAACAGTCTGGCGCCGCGGTCCGCATGCGTCCGGGGACGCCGGTTCACGTCGAGCGTCTCGTGGTGATTGCTCTTGCCTGCTTGCTTTTTGCGGCGGGCTGCAACGTTGGGCCGAAATACGCCCGCCCGCCGGTCGATATGCCGCCTGCCTACAAGGAGATAACTCCCGCGGACTATGCGGGTACGAATGGCTGGAAGGTCGCGCAGCCACAAGATTCCACCCTACACGGACAGTGGTGGGAAATGTTCAAAGATCCCGAACTCAATAAACTCGAGGAAGAGGCGAACACGTCGAACCAAACCATCGCGGAAGCGGTATCGAACTTGACGGAAGCCAGAGCTGTGGTGAAGCAGGCGCGAGCGCAGTATTTCCCGACAGGGACCGTGGCTCCCTCCATCACGGAAAATCGCACTTCCGGCAATCTGGTCAACGGCAACACTGGCACGGGAAGCTCGCACACGCTCGCCGATTACACTCTGCCGTTCGACGCCTCCTGGGTTCCCGATCTCTGGGGACGCGTCCGCAACACCGTCGCCGCCAACACAGCCGCCGCGCAGGTGAGCGCCGCAGACCTCGAAAATACGCGGCTCACGGTGAACGCCGAAGTTGCTGTTGACTATTTCAATCTTCGCGGCCAGGACGCGCTGAAGGAATTGCTCGATTCGACCGTCGTTGCTTACCAACAATCGCTCGATCTCACCAAAGCCCTCTACGATACCGGCATCGATTCCGACGAGGCGGTAGCCCAGGCGGAAACGCAGTTGGAAACCACGCAAGCAGAAGACACGAATCTCGGAATTCTTCGCGCGCAGTATGAGCATGCGCTTGCGACGCTCACAGGAAAAACCGCGTCTACATTTTCCGTTCCTGTCCTGACGATTTCCACCCAGCCGCCGGGAATTCCGCTCGGCGTTCCGTCCCAATTGCTCGAACGCCGGCCCGACATCGCTGCTGCCGAGAGAACGATGGCCGAAGCGAACGCGCAAATCGGCATCGCTCGCGCTGCTTATTACCCCACACTTACTCTGAGTGGCTCGGCAGGATTCGAGAGCAATTCAATTACGGATTGGATTTCCTGGCCTTCGCGCATATGGGCGGTCGGCTCTACGTTATCTGAGACGGTCTTCGACGCCGGCTTGCGCCGCGCCACGGTCGAGCAGTATCGCGCTGCTTACGACTCCTCCGTCGCGAACTACCGTGAAACGGTGCTTACCGCTTTCCAACAGGTCGAGGACAATCTTGCCTCTCTGCGCATTCTTTCGCAGGAAGTTCAGCAGCAGGACGCCGCAGTCCGCTCCGCACAGCGAAACTTGGATCTTGCGACGCAGCGTTACAAGCTCGGTATCGATCCTTATCTGAACGTCATCACGGCTCAGACCACGCTGCTCACCAACAAGCAGACGGCCGTGAATCTTCGTATCCAGCAAATGACTGCCAGCGTTCAGTTGATCGAAGCGCTTGGTGGCGGCTGGGACGCCTCGCAGCTCCCCACAGCGCGTCAGCTGATTGCCCAATCTCCGCAGTCCGGGGCGGCGGGCGTAACGCAGGCTTCTCCTGCAGCCTCTCCGGCGAAACACGACTGATAATGCGAAGATCTGGCGAAGTCGGCACGGATGAGGCGCAAATCAGATAAAAACCTCTCTTGGAATGCGCCTTTTGTAATATACTTTGGTTGATATGAAGAATCGCTGCCAGACCTGCGCCTGTAGCTGTTGTATGTGTTGCGGGTGTACCTGCTCTGGCGCGGGAGAACTGGGCGCTTAGAAATAAATTCGAGATTCAGCCCTTTTTGACCCACCACCAGGAATGCTGGCCGGTGGGTTTTTTGCTTTATGGGCCGCGAGTTTCTGAAGAATCCAAAATCGCAGCGAGGAGAGAAGAGATGGCCGATTACAAGCATCCCGAAGTTCTAGTTACGACGCAGTGGGCTGCCGATCACGCGAACGACCCCAAAGTTCGACTTGTGGAAGTAGATGTCGACACCACCGCCTACGATCAGGGACACATCGCCAGCGCCGTCGGCTGGAATTGGCAGACGCAGTTGCAGGACAACGTCCGCCGTGATTTGATCGACAAAGCGGCGCTCGAAGATCTGCTGTCAAAGTCTGGCATCTCCAATGACACCACCATCGTCCTTTACGGCGACAACAACAACTGGTTTGCTGCCTATGCCTTCTGGCAATTGAAGTATTACGGCCACAAAGATGTCCGCCTAATCAACGGTGGTCGCAAAAAGTGGCTCGAAGAGAAGCGACCGGTGACTACGGAAGGGCCGAAGTTTGGCGCCGCATCCTATCGCGCCACAGGCCCGGACGAATCTCTTCGTGCGCGCAAGGAAGAGGTCTTCGCCCTCGTCGACCATAAGAAAAAGGGCAAGCTCGTGGATGTACGCTCGGTGGATGAGTTCACCGGCAAGATTATCGCGCCTCCGGGCATGACGGAAACCGCCCAGCGCGCAGGACATATTCCCGGCGCAGCGAATATCCCCTGGGGACAGGCCGCGAATGAAGACGGCACGTTCAAGAGCCTCGACGCTCTCCAGCAGCTCTATCAAGGCAAGGGCGTCTTGGGCGAAGGTGAGACGATTGCCTATTGCCGCATCGGCGAGCGGAGTTCGCACACCTGGTTTGTGCTCAAATATCTGCTCGGCTACGACAGAGTGAAGAACTACGACGGTTCGTGGACCGAGTGGGGCAATCTGATCGGCGCGCCGATTGAAAAGGAAGCAGCGGCTGCAGCGCGGTAGATCCAACGCATCCTGAATGTCAATCCTGGCGGAGGAAAAGGGCGGCGCGCTTCGGCGCGCCGCCCTTTCTGTTCGCAGTAGATATTCGCATGGAAATTTTCGCGTTCAGCGGAATCGCGAGATGGGATTGAATGCTTTGCCGTGCTGTCGTAATCTAATACGACTGCAGTGCGCCGTTTGCGCGCCCGTAGCTCAGCTGGATAGAGCGTTTGGCTACGAACCAAAAGGTCGGGAGTTCGAATCTCTCCGGGCGCGCCATTCTTCATTTTTTCCCCGCGTGAAGATCAGGTCGAACGGCTTCTTATACACAGGATAGATAGTTGCAGCATCCACAGTGCAGTTCGAAAGCACCATGCGGAGCAATTTAGCTTGCTCCGCCGCAGGCTGGCTAACATATAGAAAATGCGCCTTATTCGCGAGTTCGAAAATCCTGACGGCATCGATCAGTCGGTCGGGATTTGCGTTCGCCAAGCCCCGAATCGCGAGCGATATTTGGTGTTCTTCGGCGCTCCACTCAGCTGATTTGCGCGTCCAGAACTCCTCGCTGATTTTGCCGTCCAGCTTGTCCAGGTAGGCTTGATCCAGGCGGTGGCGCACTGCGCTCAATCTGTGCCGCAAGCGTTCGCCCTGCTGCTTCCTAATCGCTTCCTCCCGGCCTTTATCAGTGAGCAAGGACTTTTCGAGCTGTTTCAGAACGCCGTCCGGGATGTGGATGTCCTTGAGGACCTTGCCAAGCCGGGTAGCGATCTCTTCTTCCCGAAAGTACGGGAGCTCGCACCTTCCCCGGAATCCGGTGCAGTGATAGTACGTGTAGCGGCTCTTCTGGATTTCCGCCGTTACCGTGCAATCGTCATAGGCGCAACGAAGCAACCCGGAGAAGGCAAAATCGTGTTTCCGGTACTTGGGTTTGTTGTGCCCGCGAAAGACCGCTTGCACCTGCTCGAATAGTTCACCCGTCACAAGAGGCTTGTGTGTGCCGGCGTAGAGCTTCTCTTCCCAGATGAATTGCCCCTGATAAAAGGGGTTCTTCAGCAGTCGTTCTAGGTAGCCCTTGGCGAGGCTCACGCCAAATTCCGTCTTTAGGACCCTGCGCACGCTGTTTAGAGAGTGTTGGCCGGAGGCATACAGTTCGAACATGCGCCGCGCGATCGGCGCTTTATTGGAATCAACCTCGATGGTGTGTTCGAGCTTGTTGTTGCAGTACCCCAGCGGTGGGCGGCTCGGATAAATGCCTTGTTCGGCCTTTTCCCTCATTCCTTTGCGAACCTCTTCGCGCAGGTTTTCGATGTAATTCCGTGCAATCACCACCTGAATGCCGTGGACAAGCTTTGCCTGGGATTTGGCGTCCTTGCTGATGACCTGGCCCTCTTTCGGCAAATGGATTTCGATATCGAGGTCTTCGAGCGTGACGCAATCGCGGAAGTTGCGATAAAGCCGGTCGGTCTTTTCCACGATGGCGACGCGACAGGCTGGATTCTGCCGGAAGAAGCGGACCATCTCGTCGAATTGCTTGCGGCCCGTAGTCTTAGCCGTTTCCACATCGATGAATTCGTGCACGATTTCGAATTCGTGCGTCTTGGCATACTCGCGCAGCAATTTCAGTTGCGCGGGAATGGAATAGCCTTCGCGCTCCTGGTCTTTGCTGGAAACGCGAGCGTAGATGACGGCTTGTCTCATGCGACCCCCGCTCAGCGAAGCGTTTCGCTCACGATGCGCTCAGGGAGATTTCAAGTCAACCGTGATTGCGCACGTTTCCGAAGAATCTTCGGGTTGATCGCATACCTTTTGCATCGTGCGGTGCCAGTCATCCAACAACAGGAACATGTTGCGAAGCAGGCACAGAGCCGCAGAATCGAGGGATTCTCCCCCTGTGGCCGCCTGTTTCTCATCATTCAGTTTAAGTTCAATTTCGTGAGCCGTTTTCTCATGAGCTGGAGAATCGTCGAGCGACTCAGCCAATTTCTTGAAGAAATCCTCTGTCAGGTCGAGCATGACCAGGCGCAAGACCAGCCGTCGCGGGGACACTGGCCTCTCGCGTGCGCCGAGTTCTGTGAGCCGGGGCATTTATGTCTTTGTGGAGGCCTCCACATCGAAATCAACGGTGACTTGCGGCTCGCTCGCCTTCTGCTGGAGCCATGCTTTGAACTCGCGGTCCTTTTCAAAAATGCGATGCAAGGCTTCCGTAACAACGTAAGAAGGAGTCGCCCCAAGGAAATCAGCATAGCGTTGTAGGGTTGATTTGAACTCGGTAGACATGCGGAGTTGCAGAGACTCGTTCTTAGACCGCTTGGGTGGCACTTTCAGGATGGGCACGACTGTCACCTCTTCTCGTTTTCAGGATGTATTTCGGAGTTGCTTGCAGACCGCCTGCGGCGGCTGGTACGAGCCAGCCGAAGCATCGCACGCAGAACGCGTGATCGGGCGGGAGCGACCCACGATTCACTTGGGCGGCTGAAAAGCCGAAAAGTGGGGTCGCTCCCGCCCGATTCAGTGATTTCTTCGCGGTACGTTTTGCATGTGCAGCGACGGCAAGTGTGTTACCGCCAGATATTTCGGAACTTCGGTGGTGACGACGCGGGAGCAGAAAAAGGTAAAGGTGGCAATTCTTGCAGTCTGCACCCAATTTCATGAAGTCCGTCACCGCGACAAAGTTGCGGAATGCCTGACGAGCGTTTCGCACTGGCAAAAACTCCCTCTATCTATACAGAGGGTTTTTTTCGGAAAAAACCAACCAACAAAATTGCGTCTGGCCACAATTTTGAGACCCGAAGACGTGAAAAACGGGGTGAAAATCAGCCAATCGGTATGTTAGTGTGATTTCTTTCGACGGTTAGCCATGGTCCGCAATTTTCGCCCCGTGTGCCCATCGTGTGGTGCCCAAATTGAGCCGCTGCGCTCGGATTCACACACCACGCTCTCATGTTCCAACTGCGGTTGGAATATTGCATCTGCTCGCCGCGTATACGGCAAGGAACTCCTGTGGGCTGGCATTTTTTTGGTCGTCCTGGTGGTAGGCGGAATACGTGACTCTTCGGCATCCTTGCCGAAGTGGTCAGACTTAATGCTTGGGGTTGCCATTATTGGTGCCGCGACTTGGTTTGTTGCTCGAAAGCCCTGGAAAGCTTACCGGCGTTTAGCGCCATCTGCAAAATCGACCTCTCTCGGTTCGAACGGAATCTCAGGGGCGCCAGGCCCTTTTGCACAGCTGATTCCCAGCCGAGAAGAAGCGGAGGATCTCTTTTCTGGCATTCTCAACGTCGCCAAGCCTCGGCCAGTAACATGGAGCTGGACAGAAAGGGCTGCGATGGCCGTTGCTCTGCTTATCGTGGCCATCGTGGTATGGACAGCCTACGAAGCGCTGCTCGGGAGTAGGGACGAAGAGGCGGTTGGTTCCGTGGTGCTATTTGCGCTTATTTTTTACCTTACAATCGAGGTGCGCTTTCCTATAGCTCCGGCCTTCTCTAAATTGAGATTGCTGCGACTCGCCGAAGTAACTGTCGGAAGAGTCGTGTGCCTAGGCAAAACAATGGGCATGGCGCATGGGTCGGAAAGTGTGATTTCGTACGCCTTTTTAGACGGGGCAGGACGAGCATTCATTGGCCAGGGTATCGATTACACAGACAGCCTTATGGAGGGCGCACCAATTGTCATTTTCTACGAGGCGTTAGACCCTACTCTGAACGTCGCCCTCGAATGCTCCAGATTTATGATTAAAGTCCCCAAGGGCTCGCTATTGAAAGTCTGATTGCCCGACCGACGCCCGCGAAATCGGACTACCAAACGCCGACTTGCTAAAGGCGACTAGCCGGGATGGAGGCCAGCGCTGGCGGGCCAGGAACGAAATCCCGGAGAAAAGTTCGGAAATCGTCCCCTAAGGCGCGCCACTTCTTTAGAGGCTTGTTTTCAACCACTTCCTAAGCAACTCTTCATGCAATTTCGACCTTAGGTTTCGGGGGTGACCACTTGTCCGGTTTCCGCGTTAACCAGGAGCTACCGAGAATATTCTCGGTTCTCCGTGTCGATTCTGCACCATCTCGTTCGACGTATGGGTAGAGCATCAATTAAGCTCTGAACTTGAACGTCAGCTCAACTCAACCCGAAAGGACAAACGAAATGCGATTCATGGTCATCGTCAAGTGTCTCGAAAACGAAGGCGCCCCCCTCGATATCGATCCCCAGCTCATGGCCGACCTGAACAAATTCAACGACGAGCTCTTAGAAGCCGGAGTCTTGTTAGGCTACGACGGTCTTCACCCCTCCTCCAAAGGCGCTCGCGTCCACTTCTCAGGCAAGAACTGCACCGTCACCGACGGCCCCTTCGCCGAAAGCAAGGAAGTCATCGCCAGCTTCTGGTTCTGGCGGGTCAAGTCTCTCGAAGAGGCCATCGAGTGGGTCAAGCGATGCCCGAACGAAGGCGAGACCGACATAGAG
>DATKPM010000013.1:0-29548 GCA_035524135.1 Candidatus Acidiferrum sp.
GCTCGGGGGGAAAGCATCTACTCGGTGGACGCCGATCTTCTTGAGTCTCTGGCTCCTGATTTGATCGTCACGCAAGACCTGTGCCACGTCTGCGCGGCTTCGCCCGACGACCTTGCCGCAGCGCTCACGCGATTTTCCCGGCCGCCGCGGGTGCTCTCGCTTGTGCCACAATCGCTGGCGGATGTGTGGGACGACGTGCGCCGGGTGGGTGACGCGGCTTGCGCGAGCGCTCGCGCGGAAGTCCTCGCCAAAGAATTAGCACGGAGAGTTGCGGCTGTGAACCAACAGGCAGCGGCGTCCGCATCGCGTCCTCGCGTGCTGTGCCTCGAATGGCTCGATCCGTTTTACATCGGCGGCCACTGGGTGCCGGAAATGGTGGCGCTGGCGGGAGGGAAGGATGCATTAGCCGTGTCCGGGAAGCCTTCGCGACGCGTCACTTTCGAAGAGATCGAGCAATCAGATCCCGACGTAATTGTGGTGATGCAGTGCGGATATACGGCCTCGCGCAATGCCGCCGATTTCCGAAAAATGGGCTTGCGAGCCCTCTTTGCAAAGACACTGGCCGCGCGCGACAACCGGATTTTCGCCGTTGACGCCAACGGATATTTCTCGCGACCGGGCCCCCGCCTGGCGGATGGAGTGGATATTCTCGCGCACCTGTTGCATCCGGATATTTTTCCACGGCCGGAGCAGACCAGCCCAATCATTCGCTTATAGTTCACACCGCCTTCGGCAGCCGCCTCCGCCAGTATTGATAGAAAACCAACCCCAGAAGAATCAGGGCGAAACCGACGGAAGAACGAACGGGCCGCGCGATCCACAGCGTGATCGTCAGCGCCAGAGCGCCCGCCACGAAGACGAGCGGGACGACGGGATATCCCCATGTCTTGTAAGGCCGCGGCATATCCGGCTCTGTCCGCCGCAAGCGGATGAGCGCGCAGACGGCCAGCCCATAGAAAATCCAAGTGGAAAAGATGAAAAGCGAAGTGAGATCTTCGAACGTTCCGGAAAGAGCCATCACGCCTGCCAGGACGCACTGGAAAATCAGCGCGTTCCCCGGGGTGCGAAATCGCGGATGAATTTTCGCTGCGACTCGGAAAAAAACGCCATCGCGCGCCATCGCATAGTCAACGCGTGCGCCGCTCAGCACCGATGAATTGAGCGTGCCCAGCGCGGAAATCACCATGATGAGCGTGACCCACAATGCGGCTTGATGGCCCGCAAAGCTCTGAAACACATCCGAAGCAACGTGCTGCGACGCCGCGACGGCCGCCACCGGCAGCGCGTAGAAGCAAGCCGCGCTGAAGAAAATGAAGACCACAGCCACAAACGCAACCCCCGCAATCAGGGCCAGAGGAATATTTTTTTCCGGATTGCGGATTTCCGAGCCGACCAGGTTGAGGTCTTCCCAGCCGTCGTAAGCCCAAAGGGCGGCGGCCAGCGCCGCCCAAAATCCCGCCATCGTGCCCCAGGAAAAATGAGACGGCCAAACCGGATGAAAATTGCCCGCGCTGCCGTGCGCGAGGAGAAATCCCAGGACGATGATGGCAAGGACAGCGGCGATTTTCAGGAACGTCAAGATGACCTGGACTTCGCCGCCCAGGCGGACTCCGAGATAGTTGATGAAAGTCATCAGGATGAGCGCCATGACAGCGAGTGGCTGCGCCCAGGTAAAGACGAAGACGCCCACGTGGCCAGTGCCAAAGAGCGCAGGAAAACGAATGGTGAAAATGGGCGTCGCCACGACAGGGAAGAGAAATGCGAGAAAGCGCAGCAGGCCTGCGGCGATAGAAGCGGCCGAAGCCGGGCGCCCGACAATCGAATGCATCCACCCGAACATGAATCCCCAAATGGGGCTGAAACCGCGGCTCAAGTAAGCATATTCGCCGCCTGCTTCGGGAATCGCCGCGCCGAGTTCTGCATAGCTCAAAGCGCCGAACATAGAGAGCACGCCGCCAACAATCCAAGCGGCGAAAACGACGCCGCTGGCTCCAGCGACCTGGGCCATTTCCGCAGGCTTGAGGAAAATTCCGGTGCCGATCATCGTTCCGACGACGATAGCCGTGGTGGCCCACGCGCCGAGGACTCGAACGAGCCCCGGCGACTCATCGGATGAATTCGCAGTGGTTCTCACGATGATAGGTGGCTCCCTTGGTTATGCGATGGGCTTGCTGAAAAAAGGCTCGCCAACGAGCCAGCACCAAATGTGACGATGGTGCCCGCCGCCACATACCAGGTCCACGCCAGGTGCGTGTAACGCTGGATCAGAATCATTGCGACCAAACCAATCAGAAACCCGGTGAGCGCGCCGGACTCATTTGCGCGGCGATTCCAGGTGCCGAGCAGAAACACTCCCAGGAGAGCGCCGTACGTGATCGATGCGATGGTCAAGCCAGCCACAAGCACCGGGCCCCAGCGGACGAGGCCTAGGGCAATCAGTATGACGCCCCACATCGCCGTGAGCAGCCTCGAAAGAAGCAAGTTGCGCTTCGAATCGATCACTTGTGCGCTGGATTCCGTTCGCTCGCGGCGAAAGTCCATCATGCTTGATGATGCCAGCGAGTTCAATGAACCGCTGGCATTCGACATCGCCACAGCAAAAATTGCCGCGAGCACAAGGCCGGCCAGACCGTGCGGCATATCGCGGACGATGAACGCGGGGAAGATTTTATCCGGATCGTGCGCCGCGGCGGAAAGAAGAGAAGCGCCGGATTGCCCTTGCAGGGCAGCCTGCTGTGCATAGACGAACAGCATGACGCCAATCACCAGAAACAATGCGAACTGTACGAAGACGATTCCGCCGCTTGCCAGCAGAGCCTTCTGACCATCGCGTTTGTTGCGCGCTGCCAGAAGCCTTTGGACGATCGTCTGATCGGTGCCGTGGCTGGCCATCGTCAGAAACGTTCCGCCGATCAGCCCGGCCCAGAACGTATAGCTTTGCGTGAGGCTGAAGGCAAAATTGAAAACGCGCAGTTTTCCGCCCGAGGCCGCAGCCACCTGCGCGACTTCGGTCCATCCGCCGGGGATCCGGTGCAGGAGAAGGAAAAATGCAGCCACCGAACCGGTCAAGTAGATAGCGAACTGCGCGACATCGGTCCAGATGACCGCCTTCATGCCTCCCTCGAATGTGTAGAACATAGTGAGAGCGCCGACGATGAGGATCGACATCCGATTGTCGGTGCCGAACGCCACGCTCACTACCTTGCCAATCGCCGCGATTCGCACGCCTTCCGCAAGCGCGCGGGTGCCGAGAAAGACAGCCGCTGCGGCGGACCGGATGCGCTTTCCGAAACGATTTTCCAAAAGCTGATAAGCCGTGTAGAATTCGCCTTGGAAATACTGTGGCACGAGGATAATGCACAGTAGGACCCTTGCAACGACGTAACCCAGCACAATTTGCAGGAATCCCAGGTTTCCGCCGTAGGCAATCCCAGGTGTCCCGATGATCGTAAGGGTGGAAGTCTCCGTGGCGACGATGGAGCAGGCGAGCGCCCACCACGGCGCCGTTCTTCCGCCCAGGAAGTAATCACGCAGATTCTTCTGGCCACGCCGGAACCGCGCGCCGAAGAGCGTGATACCCGCGAGGTAGAGCACCAGAATGGCCAAATCCGGATGGCTGATCGGCATGTGTCCGCGTCCGCAGGCGGCGCGATGCTAACTGCCAATTCGAAACAGTGTCAAGCGGAGTGAAAATAAATGTGGGACGAACAAATCACCGCACAACCGCCTTACTATTTGGGATTTGACGGAGGCGGGACGAAGACGGATTGCGTGCTGGCTGATTCGACCGGCACAGTGCTCAAGCGCGCGACCGCCGGTCCTTCGAACCCGCTTCGCGCGGGCTATGCAAAGGCATGGTTCACGCTCAGCGACGCGGGAGACACCGTCCTCGAGCGCCAACATTTGAAATCCGACGATATTCGCGGCATCTGCGCGGGAATCGGGGGTGCGGGGCGCGAGTCGGTGGCCAACAAGCTGAAATCGTTTCTCGAGCGCAGCTTCCCCGGCGCGGACGTCGAGGTCACGACGGACGTCGACATTACGCTCGAAGCAGCGGTGGGGAAGGGAGAGGGAGCCATCCTGATCGTCGGGACCGGATCGTCGGCCCTTGCCCGCAATTCCGATGGACGAACGGCACGCGCGGGAGGTCGCGGCCCGTGGTTCAGTGACGAAGGCAGCGCATTCGACATCGGGCGCAGGGCGCTGAACGCCGTAGTGCGCGCGGAGGAACTGCGTGGACCGGAAACGGAACTCTCGACGCAGATTTTGAAGTGGCTCGATTCGAGGGACTGGTCGCACGTGCTGGACTGGGTGAGCAAGAATCCGGATGATGTATTTCCACGAGTCTATCCGCTGGTCGCACGGCTGGCAGACAAGGGCGACGCGGTGTCGCAGGGATTGCTCACATCGGCGGCAGACTCGCTGGCGGGGCTCGTTGGAAGCGTCTTGACGCGGCTTGCGATGGACACCTATCAAGTGCCCGTTTCACTTTGCGGAGGCACGCTGCGGCGCAGCAAATTTTTTGACGCGGCAATCGAAGAAAGCCTTCGCCGTGTCGCACCCCTCGCCCAGGTCTCGCATTTGCAAGCGAGGCCCGCGGAAGCGGCGGCGCGCCGCGCGATTCGCCGGGAGAAGCAAAGAGCAAATGCCGCCGGATGAGCTCTCCGAGCGAGAAACAAAATCGTCTGAGGCGAGCGAGCGGCTTACGGCGCGCGTACTGACCGTTGGTGAAGAAGAGTTGCTCGCTTTCGTGGCATCAGGCAAACTCGACGAGTCGCATCTGGTGCTTCTGCTAGACCGGCTTGACGTCTCTTCGAAAGTCCTGTCGGCGGTTGCCGCGCTGCCCGGATCGGCCGCTGCGGAAGCGATTCGCTTCCGGCTGGCGCGCCACCCGCACACGCCAAGGCGCATCGCACTGTCGCTTCTTCGCCAGCTTTTCTTGTTTGATCTGGTGAACGTGAGCCTGATTCCTTCCGTGCCGGCGGAGATCCGGCGGGCGGCGGAAGAGATACTGATCACGCGCGTTGCAAACCTTCCGGTCGGGCAAAAACTCACGCTGGCGCGCCGCGGATCTTCGCGAGTCGCGGGAGCTGTCTTGGCAGAGGGTCATCCGCAGGCCATCAAGCTGGCGCTTGATAATCCATTTCTTTCCGAGAGCCAGGTGCTCAAGGTCCTTGCGAACCACGCGGTTGCTCCGCGCGTGGTGGCCGCCATCGCTCAGCATCCGCGCTGGGCGGTGCAATACAATGTGCGCGCCGCACTGGTTCGCAATCCGCACACGCCCATTCCGTGCGTCCTCGCTTTCCTGCCGCAAATCACGCTGCGAGATTTGAAGGACATTGCCGCGCTCGAAACGCTCTCGGCGCACACGAAGAAATACATTCGCAAGGAGCTCGACCGCCGCGCGGAGCACTCCTCCGGCCGCAGCATGTGAATTTCGCGTAGAATTGCCAAAGGAGCCATGGAAAAAAAATCTGCTCGTGTGAAATACATCATCATCCTCGGCGCGCTCGGACTGTTCGCCTATCTTGTGATTTCTTCGATTCAGCAGACGCGCCTGAAATACGAAGTATGCATGGACTTCCACGGAGGATCCCATTGCGCCACGGCTGACGGTGCCACCGGTTCCGACGCGATTCATAGCGCTCACGAAATCGATTGCCAGTTGCTGTCGAGCGGGCGCGACGAGCTGATGGTTTGTATGGACCAGACGCCGTCGCGCATTACGCAGTTAAAATAAGAGGCGCAGTTCCGTCATGAGCGAGGCAAGCAACGAAAGCGCGCCATGCGATTTCCGTGCGGCGGTGCCGAATTGCTCCGGAGGGTCGCGAGACGTGAATTTGACACGGTTGCGCAGGCTGCATAGCATCGAATTCATGCGAAAGGATCGTGAATGACGCGCTGCCTCAACTGCGGCGCCGAACGCGACGCGGACATTTGCGTTTCCTGCGGCCTCGGGTCCAACGCTGCCGAGCTTTCCTTCCGCGTGAAGCTGCTCAATCGGACCGCGGTATTTCTTCTCGGAGCGCTTGCGTTTGTCGTAGCCGCGCTGCGTTATCCCGCCGTCGATCTAGACGGGATCCTGATTTTTATCGGAGTACTCTTTTTCCTGACGCTTGGGTTGGTTGTCTATGTCGAGCGGCGTGCGCTGCGCCACTCGGAACTTGAAATTCCGAAAAGAATCTACTACGGACTGATCCCTGTTCCCTGGCTTCTCGCGGGACTTCTGGTGATCAATGGCGCCCTGGACCATTCGGCCACGCATCCGGAAATAGTTCGCGTGGTGGGGAAGTTCTCGATGCCGGGGCCGTTGCCGATTCGGCGGCTGGCCGTCACATCATGGCGCGAGGACCACTTCTTCGAGCGGATTCCTGTCGATCGCGAGGATTTCGACCAGTTTTCAACGGGAGACGAGGTCGTTGTAGAAGTTCACGACGGGCTTGTCGGCATTCCCTGGGTCTCCGGCGTTTCACGCTCAGAAATCAGACTCGAGCCGGGTTTTCCCGCCTCAAGAATTCTCCCGCTCCCGCCTTCCCGGTAAACTTGCCGTTTTCGACGACGACTCGGCCACGCGACATTACGATTTTCGGCACGCCCTTGACGCGCATTCCTTCGAACATCGAGTAATCGACGCGCATATGGTGTGTCTTCGCGCTGATGACCTGTTCCTCTTGCGGGTCGAATATGACGAGGTCCGCATCCGATCCGACGGCCACCGTTCCCTTGCGCGGATAAAGGCCGAAGAGCTTTGCCGGGGCCGTGGAGACAAGTTGGACGAAGCGGTTCGGTGAGAACCTTCCGCCGCCCACACCCCCGCTGTACACAAGACTCACGCGGTGCTCGATGCCGGGCCCACCGTTGGGAATTTTCGTGAAGTCGTCCCTGCCCAGTTCTTTCTGCTCCTTGAAACAGAAAGGACAATGATCTGTGGAGACGACCTGCAAATCGTCCTGAGCCAGCCCTTGCCACAACTTTTCTTGATTCCATTTCTCGCGAAGCGGAGGAGTGAAGACGTACTTCGCACCTTCAAAACCCGGCGCGTCCATATCTTCAAGTGACAGATATAGATATTGAGGACATGTCTCCGCGTAGGCGCGAAGGCCCCGGTCGCGCGCTTCGCGGACCTTTTCGAGCGCGTCGTTGCAGGAAAGGTGCACGATGTAGACCGGCGCGCCTGCCATCTCGGCAAGGGCAATCGCGCGCGACGTTGCTTCGGCTTCCGCCGTTGTCGGCCGTGTCAAAGCATGATACTTCGGCGCCTTCTTGCCCTCCGCCAGAGCCTTTTGGACGATCACGTCGATTGCTCCGCCGTTTTCCGCGTGCATGCAGATCATGGCGCCGACATCCGCCGCCGTGCGCATGGTTTTGAAGATGGACGCGTCATCGAGCATGAAAACGCCGGGATAGGCCATGAAGAGTTTGAACGTCGGCACGCCGTCGGCTGTCAGTTTTTTCATCTCGTCGAGCTGCGCGCCGCTCAAATCCGTGATGATGCAGTGAAACGCATAGTCGATCGCCGCTTTTCCGTCCGCTTTCTTCATCCACGTGTCAAACGCGTGCCGCAACGTTTGCCCTTTGTACTGAATCGCGAAATCGATGAGCGTGGTAGTGCCCCCGAAGGCCGCCGCGACAGTTCCTGTCTCGAAGTCGTCGGAGCTCGTCGTTCCGCCGAACGGCATGTCGAGGTGCGTGTGCACGTCGATCCCACCGGGCATCACCATCCTTCTCGCCGCTTCGATGATTCGGCCGGCATTTTCGACGGGCAGTCCGGAGCCGATCGCCGTGATACGCCCTCCGGCGATGCCGATGTCGCTCGGATATGTATCCGTCGCCGTCACGACTGTCCCGCCGCATATAACCGTGTCAAAGCGCATTTCCAGGGCCTCCATCGGATTTCACCGCAGGCGAAGTAGCTTACACCGGTTTTCCAGCTCCGCTGTCTTCTCTGCGGAACTGTTTACCTGGCGTGAATGGTTTAGTTCTCATCCAGTTCGCCCGGTGTAAGCGATGCTAGAATGTCAGCTTTCCTTCAGAGACCATCCTGGAGATGCGATGACTCTCGAGAATCCCGCTCCGAAGCTGCTGTCCGAGCAGTACGAGAGGAATTTTGCGGAAATTTCTCCGCCGATGACGTCGCGCCAGGCGGCGATTGAATCGGCGCGCTGCCTCTACTGTTTCGATGCTCCCTGTATTCAGGCTTGCCCGACGCACATTGATATACCGGCGTTCATCAAGAAAATTCACACGGGAAATCTGTTGGGTTCGGCCCGCGTGATTCTCGGAGCTAATATCCTCGGGCATAGCTGCGGACGCGTATGTCCTACCGAAGTCCTCTGCGAGGGCGCCTGTGTGATGCACGAGAAGGGCGAGGAACCGATTGAGATCGGGCGTCTCCAGCGCCACGCAGTCGATTACGTTCTCGACCGCCGCATACCCGTGTTCAAGGCTGGCTCTCCGAATGGAAAGAGGGTCGCCTGTATCGGTTCCGGCCCAGCATCGCTCGCGGTCTCCGCCGAACTCGCGAAACTCGGATATTCCGTTGTCGTCTTCGACCGCAATAAGTTGCCTGGGGGCCTCGACACCTACGGAATCGCCGCTTATAAGCTGCGTGCTGGAGACACCCTCCGCGAAGTAGACATGATCGCGGCCCTTGGCGTGGAATTTCGCCAATCGATCGAAGTTGGCCGCGACGTGTCCTTCGCGCAACTTGAAAAGGAGTTCGACGCGATTTTCATCGGTGTAGGGCTGGGCGAGACATGGGACCTCGAAATTCCCGGAGAGGATTTGGCGGGTGTCGTTGGTGCGATGGAATTCATTGCTCCGACGAAAACGAAGTCGTTCGAGGATGTGCCCGTCGGCCGCCGCATTGCCTGCATCGGGGCAGGGAACACCGCCATCGATGTTGTCACCGCGGCGCGCCGGCTTGGCGCAGAAATCGTGCATCTCATCTACCGGCGTGGCGAACGCGAAATGCCCGCGTTTCGCTACGAATACGATCTTGCAAAGCTGGATGGCGTCACATTCCACTGGTTCACGCATCCTGTGCGCATTCTTGGTGAATCCGGCCGCGCGACGGGCATCCAGTGCATCCGCACGCACCTGGAACCGGCCAATGGACGCGCCAAAGCGAAGATACTCCCCATTCCTGGGACCGAGTTCACGCTTGAAGTCGACATGGTGGTGCGGTCGATCGGGCAAAAGCCGGTCACGGAATTCTTTCGCGTTCTTCCAGGGATCGAGCTTCGACCGAACGGAACCATCGCCACAAATACGCGGCATCAGACCGGCCGCGCCCAATACTTCGCAGGAGGCGACTGCGTAAACGGGGGCAAGGAAGTGGTGGATGCCGTCGCCGAAGGAATGGCTGCCGCGCGCGGAATCGACGAGTGGCTAGGCGCGCCGCGGGCCAAGAACTAGGTTATATGCGTCTCCCCGATTCGTGGACGGAACGTGTTCCAGCCCTCGCGGTGCTTGAAGAACCCTGGGAACCCGTACCGCGAGTCCTTTTCTTTGTTTGGCTCGCATTTTATCTGCTCTTTCTGCTTCAACTTTCGCGCGGGCAGGGCTTTCTTCTAATGCTCGATCTCGTGCTCATTCCGGTACACGAAGGCGGGCACCTCCTATTTCGCTGGTTCGGAGAATTCGTAATGGTCGCCGGTGGGACTTTCCTGCAACTCTTCGTTCCGGCTGCTTTGGCCGCTTATTTTGCCTTTCGCCGTCAGCCGCAAGGGACCGCATTTTGCTCCTTCATCTTTTTCGAGCAGTTTCTACCCGTCAGCCGCTACATGGGGGACGCGCGCGCCGAAGAACTGCCGCTGTTGTCGGTCGGCGGTGGCGATGATGTGATCCACGACTGGAACTATCTGTTCGGTCACCTGGGTCTGCTCGAACACGATACGCAAATCGCCGCAACCGCGCGCTTCGCAGGATGGGTGGGGATGATTTTGGTGGTCGCGTGGTTTACGTGGAGAAGCCTGTGGCGTCAAAATGGTGGTGGGCGAGAAAAGGCATGATTACCTTTTGCTCTCACATAATTTTCTTTGTGAGCATTGGAAATGCAACTGTTCGAGGTGAACGATGGCCGATCTGAAAGTGCAGTTTTGCGGAATCGAGTCTCCCAATCCGTTCTGGCTCGCCTCTGGCCCGCCCAGCAACACCGCCGGGCAAGTGATGCGCGCCTTCGACGCTGGGTGGGGCGGGGCCGTGTGGAAGACGATTGGCGATCCGATCCAAAACACCTCCTCGCGCTATGGCGCGATTGACTACAACGGCGCGAAGGTGATGGGTCTGAATAATATCGAGCTGATCAGCGACCGCCCGATCGAAACGAACCTCCGCGAAATTGCCGAAGTGAAGAAGCGCTATCCGAAGCATCTCGTCATCGCGTCGTTGATGGTGGAATCGAAACGTGAAGCGTGGCACGACATTGTCCGGCGCGCCGAAGACGCGGGTTCCGACGCGCTCGAATTAAACTTCGGATGTCCGCACGGCATGAGCGAGCGCGGCATGGGAGCGGCCGTCGGCCAGGTGCCCGAATACACGGAAATGATCACGTCGTGGGCCAAGGAAGCGGCAAAGACACCGGTGATTTCGAAGCTCACGCCGAACGTCACGGACATCACCTATACGGCGCTTGCAGCCGAGCGCGGCGGGGCGGATGCAGTGAGCCTGATCAACACGATCAATTCGCTGATGAGCGTCGATCTGGAAACGTTCGCGCCCACACCCAACGTCGGGGGAAAATCGTCGCACGGCGGCTATTGCGGCCCGGCGGTCAAGCCCATCGCGTTGCACTTGGTTGCTTCCGTCGCGAAGAAGATCAAAATCCCGATTGTGGGTATTGGAGGGATCGGCGCTTGGTCGGACGCCGCCGAGCACATCGCGGTCGGCGCTTCTTGCGTGCAGGTGTGCACGGCGGCGATGCACTATGGCTTTCGCATCGTCGAGGACATGGCCGACGGCCTCAGCGCCTACATGGATTCGCACGGCTACCGCTCGATTGAGGATTTTCGCGGGCGCGCCCTGCCGAATGTCCTCGATTGGGGCGATCTGGACCTAAACTACAAAATCGTCGCCGAAATCAAACCGGATCTCTGCATCGGCTGCCAGCTTTGTTACATCGCGTGCGAAGACGGAGCGCACCAGTGCATCGAGCGCGCTCCCGAGAATGGAGCGAAGCGGAAAGCCAATGGCATGAACGTCCACGTCCCGCGCATTTTGGAGGAGGAGTGCGTTGGCTGCAATCTCTGCGCACTCGTCTGCCCGGTCGATAGTTGCATTACGATGAAGCGAATCAACACGGGAGGTGCACCGATGTCTTGGAAGCAGAAAACTTCTGGCGCATCGGCACGCGCCTGACTCGCCTCTCTGCCTGAAAATGCTTTGCGCATCCGCGCTAGTAGAACGCTCTCAAGTCCGGAGGATGGGGTATGGAAATCGAGACGCGCCTTCCGTAGTCGTTCAGCGTGCACTGAATTAGCTCTTCCGGGCCTACGTCTCTTGAATTCCAATCAATGCTGGGAATTTGGCGCGCTGTGTCCCGCAGGTCTGCACTTTCAAAATTGCTGCCGTCTTTTTGCAAGTCGCCCGGCTTGATCTCGTAGGCTATTTTCGTCTTCATATCGAGAAGCAAATACCGGTGACCCAGCAAGACCAGCGCCAGCGAACCATATTTCTTTCTGTCCTTCTTGGAGGGAGTAAAAACGTTCCAAGCGAGGGGCACTTTGTCGTCAATCTTCACTTGGGCGCCATCCACCGGCTCCCAGACGATCTTTTCGTCACCGCCGCGCGCGGGAGAAATCTCTCCAGCTAGGGTCAGTCCGGCGACCACGGAGACGATCGCTATTCGTGCGAAGCGCGCTAGGGAAGTTCGTTGCATGGGTGGCTCTGCTTATTCCCATTTCACGGGCACTCGCCGCGCCGATACCACAACAAATCCCTTCGCGCGGCCGTGCTCGACTACGTCGCGCAAAATCGCGACGTCCTGTTCGCAATAGGCGGCGACCTTTTCCTTTTGTCCGGCGCGCCACCATTCGACGGCCTGCAATCCATCGCCGGACTTCGCCGAGCCGAGTGTGTCTTTTGCGAGCTGGTCGAGCTTCACGCGGTGCCCGAGCTGCTTGTGCAGCTCTTCGTGGATGTCCCAGGAAAGCTGGCGGAGGCGGTCGACGGGAGCGTAGGCTCGCAGGACTTCGATGTCGAAGCGGTTGCCGTTGAACGTTACGATGTGCGTGAAGGTCTCAAGCTCGGAGACCAGCCTGCGGGCGTCGTCCTCATACCAGCGGCGGAAGCCGTGTTCCTTGTCCCAGGTAACGGCCACGGCCAGTCCGAACGCGCGCACATTCGACCATCCACCTTCCACTTCGTGAGAGAGTCGCAACGTCTCAATGTCCAGAAAGATTTCCCGATCAAAAAGTCCCGGCGTAGTTTCCTCCGAATCCCGCAAAGCAGGCGGCTGAAGCGTCGCGTCGTCCTCAGTAGATGTTCGACTCGCGCTTCCGCCCTGTGTAATCGACATACACAATCTTGGTATCAGTGTAGAACTCCATCGCCGCGTGACCCACCTCTCGCGGCCCGACACTGCTTTCCTTTGCCCCGCCAAACGGCACGTGCGCCTCGCCACCTACGGTTGGCGAATTGACGTGTGTCATTCCCGTCTCGATCCTGTCGACAAACTCGAAAATCTTGTTCGAGTCGGTGGAATAAATCGAGCTCGACAGTCCATAGCGCACTGAATTTGCGGCTTCGATGGCCTTCTCGAAATCCTTCACGCGAATCACGCTCACCACGGGGCCGAAAATCTCTTCCTGTGCCACGCGATTGCCGATCGATACTCCATCGATCACCGTCGGCGCCACAAACAAACCCTTCGAGAGCTTCCCGCCGCTCAGGCGTTCTCCGCCGCACAAAATCTTGCCTTCGCTCTTGCCAATCTCGATGTAGTTGAGGACGGTGTTGAGTTGATTTTCGTCGACCGAAGGCCCCATCTCCACGCCCGGATCCATGCCGTCGCCCACCATAAACTTGCGGGCCCGCTCCACCAGCCGCTTCACAAATTCGTCGGCAATCGATTCTTCGACGACGATGCGGCTCGTGGCCGTGCAGCGCTGTCCTGTGGACCCGAAGGCTCCCTGTGCGCTCGCCTCCACGGCGAGCGGAAGGTCCGCGTCGGCCATCACGACAACGGGGTTTTTTCCGCCCATCTCACACTGAATTTTCTTCAATCCCTTTGCGCCCGAGACGTACAAGTGGCTTCCCACTTCCGTCGAACCCGTGAAGGAAAGCCCATGCACCAGCCTGTTTTGAACCAGTTCGTCGCCTGTCTCCCGCCCGGAGCCGTTCACGACATTCAGCGCTCCGGACGGAACTCCGGCCTGGTGAAAGATCTCGGCGAGCTTCATTGCCGTTAGAGGAGTCAGTGTGGAAGGCTTGAAGACAACCGTATTTCCGTAGGCGAGCGCCGGGGCGATCTTCCAAACCGGTATGGCCACCGGAAAATTCCAGGGTGTGATCGCTCCCACCACGCCGAGAGGCCGCCGCAGCGTGTAGGAGAAATTCTTCGGCAGCTCGCTGGGCATGGTCTCGCCGTTCATTCGCCGCCCCTCGCCTGCCATGAACTCGGTGATGTTGACCGCCCGCTGCACCTCACCGCGAGCATCGCGGATGGTCTTGCCTTCTTCGCGCGTCAATATGCACGCCAGTTCTTCCTTTTGCTCTTCCATCAGATGCGCAGCGCGAAACAGAATCTTGCCGCGCGTCGGGGCCGGAGTTTCCGCCCAGGCAACCGCCGCATTCTTCGCAGCGGCAATCGCCTCCTTCATCTCCTCCCGCGTGGAGAGAGGCACTCGCGCCACGACGTCATCCATATTCGCAGGATTCCGCCGTTCCACGATCCGGGTGGACTTCGACTCCACCCATTCTCCATTCACAAAATTCTTCGCAAGCACATCCGTCGTGGTTGCCGTTGTCATCGCACCTCTCCCAAGATTCACCCCGTTGCGGAGCCGCCCCTTCGCTTCGCCTTCGTCGATTATACATTCGATGGAAAAATTCGGCTCGCTCGGATCGCAAACATGATCTGCCGTCAGCCTCAGGGCCGCACACCCCCAGCCTGGGTTTCGCGGTAGAATTGGGGAGTGTTCCGTCGTGAGTGCCGCCTTCTTTCCGAAAACGGGTGTTCCTTGGCCTGAGGAATCGCTATGAGGAAGATCCTGATTCTGTTCGTGCTTTGCCTTCCAATACGGGTCCGCGCTCAGGAGGTCGTCCCTGTAGGCACGGTCTTGCCGGTCCAGCTCAATTCCACGATCTCCCTGAAGAGCATGCCGGGACAAGTCATCTCCGCTCGGGTCATGCAGAACATTCCTCGATTGACCGGCGTCAGGGTTCGTGCGGGTTCGAAATTAGTCGGAAGAATTCTTGAAGTCACGCCCCCGAGGACCAACTCCGGACCGGCGGTTGCGTTTGTTTTTGATACGCTGGTGGTGAAACGCGAGAAGTACGCAATCGTCACTGACCTCCGCGTCTTGGCTTCTCCTCTGGAAATTGATAATGCCCAGATCCCGGACAACGGCCCGGATCGCGGTACGCCTCCGGAAGCCTATACGACGATTCAGGTCGGAGGAGAAGTTGTATACCGAGGCGGCGGGCCGGTCAAAAATCGGGAAAGAGTTGTCGCCGAACCTGTTCCTGACGGGGTGTTGGGAGCGCTGCGAGCCAGCGATTTGGGAAACTGCCGCGCTGCTATCGATGGGAACTCACAGCCCCAGGCGCTGTGGCTTTTCTCGACGAACGCTTGCGGAGTATATGGCATTCCCGGCTTGGAAATCGCGCACGCAGGACGGACGGAACCGCAGGGGAGGATCGTTCTCATATCAAAAAAGAACGATCTCAAGATTCGCGGCGGCAGCGGTATGCTCTTGCGGGTTATCGGTCCTGCGTCCCCCGCTGTTTCTGTATTGAGCGAATCTTCTCTCAACCAATAGATCGCGGTCCGCTCGCACTTCGCGAAAGAAACCGAATCTTCTTTCTCGGGAGCGCTTCAAGCATGTACTTCAGAGAATGTCTTGTCCAGCAGCCGGATACCCTCATCCACATCCGCTTTGGAAATATTCATCGGCGGCGCCATGCGGATCACGTTTGCGTACATCCCGCCTTTGCCGACCAGCAGACCGTTGCGCCGCGCTCCTTCGAGCACTTGATTTGTCTCCTGGGGCGCGGGCTCCTTTGTCTTCCGGTCCTTCACCAGCTCGAGCGCCTGCATCATGCCCATTCCGCGCACGTCGCCGATCAGCGGATGTTTCTCCTGCAACTCTTCGAGCTTTTTCCGGAAGTATCCACCCACGGCGTAAGTGTTCTCCCGCAGGTTCTCCTCTTCGATCACTTCAATGACGGCGCGAGCCGCCACCGAAGTCACTGGATTGCCGCCAAACGTCGAAATGGTGAGTCCTTGAAATTTGTCTGCGAGCTCGGCCGTCGTGATCGTCAGTCCCACCGGCACGCCATTGCCCATGCTCTTGGCGGAGGTGATGACATCCGGCGTCACTTCCCATTGCTCGATGCCCCACCATTTTTTGCCCGTGCGGCCCCAGCCCGTCTGCACTTCGTCCGAAATGTAGAGTCCGCCGTAATTTTTCACGATCCGGTAGACGATCTTGAAATACTCCGGCGGCGGCGTAATGAATCCGCCGACTCCTTGAATCGGCTCGGCAATGAACGCCGCGATGGACCCGCTTGTAGTTGTCTGGATGGTGCTCTCCACGTCCTGCGCGCAGGCCACGCCGCAATCCGGATACTTCAGATGGAGCGGGCAGCGATAACAATATGGATTGATTGCGTGTGAAATCCCCACGCTGATCACGCCGCCCTTGCGCCACGCCGATTGCGCGGTGACGCTTTTCGCCAGCGCCGAACCGCCCGAATAGGCATGCCGCAGCGCCACAACGTCATAGCTCGGCCCCACCATCCTCGCCAGCAGGATCGCGGCTTCGTTGGCTTCCGTGCCGGAGCTAGTGAAGAAGCTCTTCTGCAATTTTCCCGGCGTAATTTCGGCCAGCTTCTCCGCCAGAGCGACAATCTGTTCGTTGGGGAAAAGCGTCGAAGTATGTTGCAGCTTGTCCACCTGCGCTTTGATCTTCGACGTCACCTTGGGATTGCAATGTCCCACGCCGATCGTGACAATCCCGCCGAAGAAGTCGAGATACTTGTTGCCCTCCACGTCCCAGAGGTATTGCATCGAGGCATGGTCCGCCACGAGCGGCTTCTGGTAGTAGTTTGTCACTGCGGGCCAGAGGAACTCCTTGTGCTTTCGTATCGTCTCTTCGCTGCGTGTTTCCGTCATTTTTGGTGTCGTCGTCATTCGCCGTTTCCCTTTGTCACAACAAAAATCGCCAGTCGGGGTTAATCCGCCGCGTTCGTCGCGCGCGTCGCCGCATGTTGTTTCGTAATTTCTTCGTAGGAGTCCGGCCGCCGGTCGCGGAAAAACTGCCAGGTGGCGCGCACTTGCCCGATTTCTTCGAGATCGAGGTCAGCGACTACCACCTCATCTTTGTCGCGGCTCGCTCGTGTCACGATTTTCCCACGCGGATTGCAGAAGTAGCTCTTCCCGTAAAATTCTCCGATGTTCCACGGCGCCTCTTTGCCGACGCGATTGATGGCCCCGACGAAATATCCGTTCGCCACGGCATGGGCCGGTTGTTCCAGCTCCCACAGATATTCGCTCAATCCCGCCACTGTCGCCGAGGGATTGAAAACGATTTCCGCCCCGTTCAGTCCCAAAATACGCGCACCTTCCGGGAAATGGCGGTCGTAGCAGATGTAGACTCCAATCCGCGCAAACTTTGTTTGGAAAGTGATGTATCCGGTATTCCCCGGTGTGAAATAAAACTTTTCCCAGAAACCTGGATGACAGTGCGGAATGTGGTGCTTTCTGTATTTCCCCAGATATTTACCATCCGCATCGATCACCGCCGCCGTGTTGTAGAAAAGACCGGTCATCTCGCGCTCGTACACCGGAACGACGATGGCCATTCCATGCTTCTTTGCCAGTTTCTGCATCCGCTCGATGGTCGGGCCGTCGGGCACAGGCTCCGTCAGTTCGTACCACTTCTCCTGCTGTTCGGCGCAAAAATACGGGCCGTTGAACAGCTCCTGTAGGCACAAAACCTGTGTTTTCTTCTTTGCCGCCGCCTCGATCAGCTTTTCGGTCTTTTCGACCATCTTTTTGCTGATTTCGCGGATCGAATGCTTTTCCGGAGACCATTCGCAGCGCGCCTGGATCAATCCTCCGCGCACCAACCTTGGCATTTTTCACCTCCGCACGCGCAGGCCATGGAGTTTACCTTGCCGTCCCAGCCCCGGCAAGGTAAACGCCGCAATTTGCTCCTGCAAACTCCACTCTTCCCGTATAATCCCGCCGACGCATGACCGCGCGCCTGATCAAGTGTTTCTTTCGCGGCCTGGGCCGCCTCTTTCCCAATTGCGTTCTCGTGGGACAGGCCATTGCCTTCAACATGTTCCTGGCGTTTTTCCCTATTCTGCTTCTCGCCATTGGAATTCTGAGCGCCACGGATTTTTTCGTTCCCGCTATTCACGAATTTTCCGACCGACTGCGGCAGATCTTGCCGCCCGGCAGTGAAGAGGTCGTGATGTCGTACTTTGTTCGCCGGGGCATCCACACCAGTAGGTGGATTACGCTTGGTCTGGGTGGGACGCTGATCGCAGGCTCTCAGGTGATGGTCGGATACATCGAGGGCTTCCGCATTATCGAAGATGATCCTGCAATTCCGAGCTATTTGGCCCGCAACGCCCGTGCCATCGCCTTGCTCGTTCTTACGATTGTCCCGAGCCTTGTGGTTGTCGTCTTCACCGTATTCGGCAGACAGGCACGAGCGTGGCTGATCCATCAAATCGGTCTCCCGTTTCTGGTCCGCGAACTTTGGCTGGGTCTCTACGCTGCCGCCGTCTTTGCTCTGGCCATGGCGGTCCTTGTATTGATCTACCGTATCGGCAGGCCGGGAAACCGGGATCCACGAGAGCTCTTCCCTGGAGCGCTGCTTGCCACTCTTTTGTGGTGGTTTGTCGACGTTTCTTTCGGCCTATATGTCCGCCGCATGCCTTACGACGTAGTGTACGGCGGGCTTGCCGCAGCCATCGGCTTGATTCTCTGGATGTATTTGACCGCGATGATTGTTCTGTTCGGCGCAGCCTTTAACGCCGAATACAAGGAATCCAGCCACGTTCGCTAAGCTCTGCGCAAGTTTTCTCGCTTGACCATCCCCGGCCATTCGCTCCACAAGCACTGACTGCCGTCCTAACTTTTCTTCGATAATTGCCGATAAAAAGAAGCAGAAGTGTTTTTTCCCGGCAACGGAGGATGCTTGGTGCTCGAGATCCCGAACTTCATCCACATTATCCAGAACCCGTCTTCCGAGACAATCGCTGGTAACATGAAAACTTGGCGCCACGATTGGTGCAAAGATTTGGCGCAACCTTGGAGGAGCCATGAGCTTGATCTCGGTCGAGTGCTATTCCGGCTATCGAGGAGACGAGCGGCCCATGCGCTTCACTCTTCGCGGCCGTCCCTATCATGTCCAGGATCTCGACGGCCAGTGGTATTCCCCTGGTGCTACTTATTTCCGCGTCCAAGCGGAGGATGGCAATTTCTACGTCTTGCGCCACGATGAAGCGCAGGACCTTTGGAGCCTCGACGGATTTCGCGCGGCTCGTTGAGGGCAGAAATGTCAATCGATTCAAAGGAACGCCGCCGCTATCAACGAGTCCTCGTTCCCTTGAGCCATGCCATCGTGGCGCGCGTATTTCTCGGTGGGAAAAATTTTGACGGCGTCGTTTCTGTCATCGGCCTCGGAGGAATGTTTATCCGCACTCGCGAGACGATTGCTCTCGGAACGGTTCTCCAGGTCGCGTTGACCGACCCCATTACGTCATTCGATTCCGAATGCGCCGTTCGCGCCTGCACGCAAACAGGCATCGGCCTCGAAATCATCTCCATTGATCCCGCTGCCGCTCACAAACTGCAGTTTCTTCTCCGCCAGTTGAAGCGATAGGGCCTCGTCTGTATTGACTCCGACGCTCCTTGCTGCAACTTTTGCAATCGCGCAGGGTTAGACTGAAAGAGTCGGCGGAGCCCTTCTGGCTTGTAAACACTACGCGCCGACACGAAGGGCAGGGAAATGACCCGCAAGCCCCGTCGCGCCGCGTGCCCTCGTTCGGCCAACGTCGAGTTGACGTTTTCTCTGGCGCTCCTTTCGCTCTTCCTGCCCGCCTTGTTTGCTTGGTCGGCGCCTCGCGGCATCGCAGGCGACCCTGTTCTCTCGGCGTCCTCGATAAAACTAAATAAGAGATTCAAAGGCAATCTTCCCATCACGGAACTTACGGAAGACGAGGCCATCCTCCACGCGCTAAACCGCCTCGGCTACGGCCCTCGCCCCGGTGAAATTGAGCGTGTTCGCGCGATGGGGCTCGAGAAATGGATCGATCAGCAGCTTGATCCTGCCTCCATCGACGATTCGGCTCTCGACCAGCGGCTCGATCAGTACTTGACGATCAGCATGTCCTCGAAACAACTCCTCGAGCTTTTCCCGCGCCCTGGAGAACTCGTCAAGCAGCAAGGCCTCACGAAAGAGCAAGTCGAAGCGCAGAGAAGGCAGGAACAGCAGGAAGCTGTCGCGCAGTTGAAACCGACAGGCGATCCCAACATCGACAAGGCGAACGAAGCTCTGGCGCGCATGGTTGGGCCGAACCGGATCGTCGCCGAACTGGCCATGGCCAAGCTCGATCGCGCCATTTACAGCAATCGCCAGCTGGAAACCGTGATGGAGGACTTCTGGTTCAACCACTTCAATGTCTACGCGGAAAAGGGTGAGGATCGCTGGCTGCTCACGTCCTATGTTCGCGACACAATTCGTCCTAACTCCATGGGGAAATTTCGGGATCTGTTGCTCGCCACAGCCAAAAGTCCTGCCATGCTTTTCTTCCTCGATAATTGGCTGAGCGCCGATCCCCAGGCCGTCGCTCTTCATCGCGAGCAGATGGAATTGCGCCGCGCACGCTTCGGCGCCACGCTCGCGGATTTTGCGCCTCCTGCCGGCGCCAGCCCGAAAAAGGAAGAGCGCGGCTTGAACGAGAATTACGGCCGGGAAGTGATGGAGCTGCACACAGTTGGCGTTGACGCCGGGTATACGCAGCAGGACGTCATCGAAATGGCGCGAGCGCTGACCGGATGGACGATTCACGAGCCGCGCCGCGATCCGGAGTTTTTCTTTGACAATCGCTTCCACGCTCTTGGAAGCATGACCGTCATGGGCCACAAGTTCCATGCCGGCGGTATCGAAGACGGAGAACAGGCGCTGGGGTTTCTCGCCTCCAATCCCAACACGGCTCACCACATTTCGCTCGAACTAGCCCGCCATTTCGTCTCCGACAATCCACCAACCTCGATCGTCGACCGCATGGCAAAAACTTACGAATCCACAGGCGGCGACATCCGCTCCGTCCTCCGCACCATGATCTATTCGCCGGAGTTCTGGTCCAAAGACGCCTATCGCGCCAAGATCAAGACTCCCTTTGAACTCGTAGCCAGCACAGCGCGCGCTCTGGATGCCAACGTCGAGGTCACCCTTCCTCTCGTCGCCTGGGTCGGCCGCATGGGCGAGCCGCTGTTCCGGTGCCAGCCTCCCACGGGCTATTCCGATGTCGCGCAGACTTGGGTGAACGCCGGAGCGCTTCTCAACCGCATGAACTTTGCTCTGGCTTTTGCCACCGATCACATGGCGGGGGCAAAGGTCGATCTCTCATCGCTCATGGGGCAAGACGCGTCCTCGAATCCCTCGGACGCGCTCGCTAAAACGATCGATTCATTTCTTGATGATCAAATCGCTGCTGGAACCAGGCAGACCCTCGAAGCGCGCCTCAACGACCCGCAGATTCTTCAGGCGCGTTTGGACGATCCTGTGAAGCAAGTGAACGAAGGCTTGATCGCCGGGCTGGTTCTTGGCTCGCCCGAATTCCAGCGCCGTTAGCTTGGCGACGCGTCCTTTGCTTGAACGGAGGCCCTTCATGACAATCTCTCGCCGCTATTTCCTGAAATCGGGAGGCATTGCCATGCTCGGCATGGCCTCTCTTCCGGCATTTCTTCAGCGGGCGATGGCTGCCACTCCCCCTCCCGGCAGAAAGAAAATGGTCGTTCTCTTCCAGCGTGGCGCTATGGACGGCCTCAACGTTGTCGTTCCGTTCGCCGAGCCGAACTACTACTCCATGCGGCCCTCCATTGCGATTCCGGCGCCCAGCCGCGCCTCATCGGATGCCGCCATTGACCTCGACGGCTTCTTCGGATTGCATCCGAGCCTTCAGCCTCTGTTTCCTCTTTACCAATCGCGCCAACTTGCCATCGTCCACGCCGTCGGCTCTCCCGATCCCACGCGCTCGCATTTCGACGCGCAGGATTACATGGAGTCCGGCACGCCCGGCGTGAAATCTACCGACGACGGCTGGCTCAACCGCGCCCTTCAAACTGCGCCTGAAGAAGATTCTTCTCCCTTTCGTGCTGTCGCGTTCGGCCCTTACCTGCCGCTCACGTTGCAGGGTTCCACCCCGGCCATCGCCATCCCCGATCTCAAGCAGTTCAAAATGTACGGCCCGCAGCAGACCGTCGAAGGCGGATTTGAAGCCATGTACGCGCAAACAGTGGACCAAGCGCTCCACGGCGTCGGCACGGAAACATTCGAGGCGATCGATCAACTCAAGAAAATCAATCCCGATGAATATCAGCCCGAAAATGGCGCGGAGTATCCGAAGGGCCGTTTTGGCCAGAGCCTCATGGAAATCGCCGAACTATTCAAAGCGGATGTCGGCCTGGAAGTCGCTTTTCTCGATTCCGGCGGTTGGGATCACCATGTCAACGAAGGCGGCGTGCAGGGACAGCTCTCGAATCTACTTCGCGATCTCGGGCAAGGTATCGCCGCGTTCCATCAGGACATGGGCGATCGCATGGAGGACGTCGTCTTCGTCAGCATGTCTGAATTCGGCCGCACCGCGCATGAAAACGGCAATCGCGGCACCGACCACGGCCACGCGAATTGCATGTTCGTCATGGGCGGCGGCATCAAAGGCGGACAAGTTTTCTCCCGCTGGCCCGGCCTGAGCAATGGCCAGCTCCACGATGGGCGCGATCTCGCCGTCACCACGGACTATCGCAGCGTCCTTGGCGAAATCCTCGCCCGCCACATGGGCGAAACGAATCTGGCATCCGTCTTTCCGGGTTTTGCCAACGACCCGCGCCAATTTCCCGGTATCGTCAAAGCGTAATGTGTCCTGGGGAGCGAGGAGCTGAATCTTGACTAGTGAATTTGTTCCTCCGGAGCCCCTGAAGCCATCTAATCCGCGATTAGCGTGGGATCGACTCCCGCTCTGGATTCAAATCCTGTTGGTAGTAATCGTGGTCGCCGTCGGAGCTTTCCTCTTGATACGTTAATCGCCCGAGGCCTTGCGGACCCTCACCACTTCATCGTCAAACCGGTCTCGCCTCGACTTTGGGCTAGCGCGGGTCAGAAGGCGCGCTTGCAACTCCCTCGGCGTTATACGCAGTCACGCGGTAGCTCGCTCCAAACGGCACCCCGTGCGGATCAACCCATGGGTCATCAGCATCCGTTGCGCACCGGTCGCACACCACCTTCCATTCCTTCGCTCCCGGATCGCGCCGCTCGATGGTGTAATTCACCGCTCCCGCGGATCCCCTCCACGCAACCAGCCCTCCAATCACAACCGAAGTCACCACTGGCGCCGGAGGAACCATGTGTTTCGGCACCGCCACGCCGGCCATCGCGTAGGCATGTGCACGCAATTGCTGCGCGCGTACCGCCATGTCGTCCGCCGAATTCACCAGCGTCTTGATCCCCGGATAATAAAGCGCCCACCACTCGCCGCTTTCTCCTTTTTCCGCATATCCAGGATCTTTTGTATCTGCGGGAATTAGTTGAAAACCGAAATTGTCGAGGTGCGCCTGCAGCGCCCAGAAATCGTCCCCGGAAACATTCGGATCGTCCGCGAGCGTGTCCAGGACGCTTTGTAGATCCTTCTGTGTCGGCCAATCCGTGCGGTCCCACCCGAACTCGTTCACGATGTAGACCTTTCCATGCGAGGTCACCGTCGCTGCGTCCCGGCTGAACGTCTCCGCAGTCGTGTGCAGCCCGCTGCCAAGCAGAGAGTCCCAGTGCGGGTAGTATTCGAACGTCACGAGATCGGAACTTTTGTCCTCGAGCACCGCTGGATACATGCGAAATAGGCCGGACGTGTCGAGATACAAATGGCGAGAGTCTTGTTCCTTGATGTGCTTCCCGATTGTCTCCACCCACGCCGAGGCTTGCGCGAATGCGTGTCCGCCTCCGCCGCCCAACATGGCCACAAGCCCGCACATGTTGCAGTTCTCCCACGCCAGAATCGTCGGGTCGTCCTTGTATCGCACTTTTGTTAGGGGGTTTACGTGATTCAGAACGGTGTCGATATGTTTCTCAAACGCCCCGATCAGTGCAGGGTCGGTAAAAAAATCCTGTGGGTTTTGCTTCTTCTCCCATGCCAGATATTGGCCAATCCCTCCGCCCGCGCACGTTGCGCAGTCGCCCACCAACGTAATGATCAATTTCATGCCGCGCTGCCGGGCCACTAAAAGCGCGTAATCGCTTGCTTGAAATGCCGCTTCGTTGAATTTTCCTTCTTCTGGTTCGATGCAACTCGCGCAGCCGACCGTGTCGCCCATTGTCTGTGAGCGCAACACGCGCGCTCCCATCTCCGCTGCCGTGCCAAAGACGTCGTCGATTTCGAAGCGGCTCGGATAGCGCGGGCCGATCGGGTCGTGAGGCCCGTAGCCTTCCAGGCCGAGCCATTCGACGTTTGGACCGCTGTAGCGGAATCGTTGCCCATTGAGCGTGAGCTGCGTTCCCGATTTCTTCACAAAATTGTCAGCGGTAGACGACTGCGCTTGAGCGTGCCCGCATACCAATATGGCGGCGACAAACATAAATATTTTTGCGCAGAGTTGTTGCAACGTTTCTACCCGATTCATTCCATCACCTCGGCAGTGGGTTTTGTCAGGCGAGCCGGTTATTATGGCCTTCGCGAATCGAGAGTCAAAGCGGAGAATGAAGCGTACTTTGCGCCATGGCGCAAAATCCCTTTGTGATTTCCACCGACTCTGCTTGAATGCTTCGCGAGAACGCGCCGCCCAGGAGACTTCCCCGTGGCTCACGGCTTGGAACCACAAAATTTATCCCCGATGAGATTTTCCAGCACAGACCTTGGAGGATCGCCGCCTGCTGGCGGAGACCCTTCGGGAGGACGGCCTGTTTCCCCGCCCCCGCGGCGTTTCGACCCCATCATGGGCAAGACCCTGCTTGTTTTTCTCGTTTTCTCCGTTGGATTGCCCGTCCTTCTTTTGACGATATTGCACCACTGGATTTCGTTGCGGATAGGCCAGCTAGCAATTCATACGACCCTCCCAATCGAATCGATCCAGGCGGTTTCTGTTCTCGTCGCTACTTACGCAGCGGCCCGTTTCGCCCGCCGTCCGATGGGCGATTACGGCATTCCCCCTCGTCAGGCTTTCGGCGCTCGTTTTTGGGAGGGAGCGCTGTGGGGATTTGCAATGCTTTCCCTTGTGGTGGCCATTCAATATCTGCTTGGTGAGTTCCGAATCACGGGGGTTGCTCTGTCGGGGGCGTCCGTTTTGAAATACGCTGCGGCCTGGGGGCTCGTTTTTTTGTGTGTGGGAATTTACGAGGAGGGATTTTTCCGCGGCTTTTTCTTGTTCGCCCTCTCTCGCAGGCTAGCCTTTTGGCGGGCGGCCGTGGTTCTCTCAATCGCGTTCGCTGCTGCTCACCTTTCCAACCCCGGTGAGAATGCCTTCGGCATCCTCCAGGTGTTTGTCATAGGAATAGTCTTTTGTCTCACGATTCGCCGCACTGGCAGCCTTTGGTTTGCCATCGGCCTGCACGCTGCCTGGGACTGGGCGCAGACATTCTTCTACGGAACTCCCGATAGCGGTTTGATTGGCGTTGGGCACTACTTTAATTCCGCGGCATCGGGCGCACGTTGGCTCTCGGGAGGGTCGGCAGGCCCAGAGGGCAGCGTCTTGGCGCTCGCTATCATTGTGCTTTCAGCCGCACTCGTGCATTGGCGCTTTCCGAGAGCGCTCTATCCTGACCGTCCTGTCTGATTTCTTCCTAGCGCAATCGTTTGCGGGGGAATTTAGTGGGGCTCACGATCGGGCGATCGCCTGCGGGACATGGTCGTCCCTCGTGGCCGACGAGCAGGTGCTTGATCAATGCGTGAACTTTTCGATGACCTTCAAGGCTGAGCGCCGCATCTTCCTGAAAAGAGACGTCGCGCGCCAGACGGATCCTTTTTCCTTCGCCGAGCGCGGACACAGCATCGCGCTTGTACCGCTCCAATTCTTCGCAGCCTGTGATCTGAGTCATCAACGCGGCCATTCTATAGCCCCCGTTGTGACGGACAACAGTACTTCCGTACTATGGATGGGTACCTCAACCATCGGAGGAGCTCATGGAACTGCAAGAAAAGCTCGATGCGTTTAAGGCGGAGTTTGAGAAAAAAGCCCCGCGAGAAAAACTCACCATCATGCACCGCGCCACGGAGGACTTGCGTCGTTCAGGAATTTTGGATCGCGTTGTGAAGGTCGGAAGCAAAATCCCTGAATTCTCGCTCCCGAATGGCCGCGGAGAAAAAATCAGTTCCACGGATCTGCTTCGCCGCGGTCCGCTCGTTGTCTCGTTCTATCGCGGCATTTGGTGACCCTACTGCAACATAGAGCTGGATGCTCTACAGGAAAGTCTCTACGCCATCCGCGCAACTGGTGCAAACCTCGTCGCTCTTTCCCCGCAACGCGAACCTTACCTCCGCCAGACGACCGAAAAGCATCACCTCGAATTTGATCTCCTTCAGGACGAGGGCAACGCGGTCGCGAAAAAATTCGGTCTCGTTTTCCAGTTTCCCGCCGATTTGCGCGAACTGTATTTGACCTTCGGTTCGGATTTGTCCCGTTTCAACGGCGACGATTCCTGGACTCTGCCTATGCCGGGGCGATTTATCGTCGACAGGCAGGGAATAATTCGCCATGAAGATGTTAATCCCGACTACACCATCCGTCCCGATCCGTCTGAGACGGTCGCCTTTCTGAAAACAATGCGATGACGAGCCGCCCCTGGCAAAGGCCCGTTTGTTTTTCTCGGGTGTCGCAGAAGGCTCGTTTGTGGTAAACCATGCACTACCGAAAGGGCCCGCCAGACGCTATCTGTGGAGGTTCGAAAATGACCGACCAAGAAAATCCCGACCATGTCACCTTGATGACCCTGCTGCGAGAGGCGAAGCCAATCGTCGAGCCGCTGTTTCCCGACCAGAAAAAGAAGTGGCTCGAGGAAAGCTCGCTCGCCGACGAGATCATTATGATTCTTGCGCAGCATCCCGAATATTACGACGAGGTCCGCGCCCACATCGGGGACGTGATTCCCGCTCCCAAAGCCAAGGGAACCGGCGCGTAGGCTTGCGCAGGAACGCGCGGCAGCGCTCGGAGCGTGCGGTGCTTTCCTTCGAGCGTTCCAGGCCCTTCCTGAGAACTCGTGTGCCGCGGGGATTTTTTACCCTGAGACACGAAGGGACCCCCGCGAAGATACAAGAGCGCACATGGTGGAAGCGCGGGGATTTATCCCCGCGAAGAAACGTCCTAAAATATCAGGGCTTTAGCCCTGGAGGTGTTCCATGCACCTCGCCCCGCAAGAGACCAGGACGTTTTTCGTGACTTCCGTTACGAGCCGCCGTCACGCAATTCTTCAATCCGCGCAAATGTCATCGCTTCTTCTCAATGTGCTCGATGAAAATCGTACGAAGGGCCGATTTCTCCTGCACGAATTTGTGATTATGCCGGATCATTTTCATCTCCTGCTCACTCCGTCGCCGGACGTCCCGCTGGAGAAAGCGGTCCAATACATTAAGGGCGGATTTTCGTTCCGCGCCGGGAGAGATCTCGGTTTCAAGCAGCCCGTCTGGCAGGAAAGCTTCACGAACCATCGCATCAGGGACGCGGGCGATTATCAATCGCATCGTGGCTACATCTGGAACAACCCTGTAAAAAGATTCTTGGCTGAAAGGCCGGACCTCTTTCCCTATTCTTCAGCGCATCCTGGAGCGCAGACAGACCCAGTGCCACCATGGCTAAAGCCATGAATTCTTTGCACGCTATTTCGGGGGCCTGAAGGCCCCCGCTTCCACCCTGAGCTGCTTGCAGAAGCGCGGGGATTTTTACCCTGGGGCGCGAAGGGCCCCCGCGAACATACGAGAGCGCGCAAAGTGGAAGCGCGGGGGTTTTTATCCTGAGGGGCGAAGGGCATCCTCGCGAATATATGAGAGCGCACAAGGTGGAAGCGCGGGGATTCATCCCCGCGAAAAAAAGACAGCGCGGAGCGCTCTACCTCTCTGCCGAAGGCGGTCGCGCAGGCCCCGCCGCAGCGACATTCCGTACGCGAGGCCATAGTGAAGAAGCCCTGGCTTGCCTTCCTATTGAGTTTACTGATCGTCGGCGCGGGACTCGCGTATTTGGGCAAGTGGGGCTGGGCCGCCATCAATTTCTTCGGCGCCGTCGCTATCGGCGTGCTCCTGGCTCTCTACAGCCCTGGCTCGGTGTCTTGGGCCGGCATCGTGATCCCCGTCGGCAGCGCCAGCGTCGCCATGAGCATCGCCAAAACCATGAACGAAAAATCCCAGCTCCAACCCGCTCCTCCGCCGTCTGCATGATCGTGCCTTTTTTGGTGTGCGGTTTGCTCCGCCACAGCTTCAGGTCCTGCCCTTCACCCAAATTCAGGTATTCGCCTCATTCCCTAATCGTTGAACCACCGCTATGCTTCCGCCCACTGCTACTCCAGGGGGGCTTCGCCAACTTGATATTTCCGGAGAAATAGAAGGTCGCACCCCAAACGCTTTCCGTCCTCTCTTTCCCGGATGTCTCCTCCCGGCGAGGCCCCATCTATCCATCCCGCCCTGCCAGCGTAAGGCATCGGATGGCGATTCTTCACCGCGCGTGCCTGCGCCGCCGACGGCAAGCAAGCCGCGGCAGTCGCCGCGAAGGGCGCGGACGTGTTGGCCGCGAGAGGGCCGCTTTCCTTTGCCCTGAGAATTCGCCTGCGGCGATCCGCTAAGGCCATCGAACTTCACGCCTTGGTTGAAGTAATTCCGGAGGGAACAGCGGAGAAGCCCGAAAAGAACGCGAAATCCTGCCAACCTCGCGCCAAAATTGGCATTTTGAGGCCTGATTTGAGGGCCGAAGTGAATGCAGATCCTGCAGAAATAATTCGCTATTTGTTTGCCATGCTTCCGGCAGCGTCCCGGTCGAAGACCGGGACGAACGAATCACGAATCACCAGTCACGAATCACGGCCTTCAGCTCTTGATGCGCATCGCGTAGAACGAGCGGTAAACGAAGGTGAAGGAGATGGCGAAAAAGACAGCCGCCAGGACGTGCGTGAGCGAGGCATTGCCGCGCGCGCTGGTCAACTGCACCGCCAGCTCGACGGCCAATAGGCCGAACAGCGTGGTGAATTTGATCACGGGATTGAGCGCCACCGAAGAAGTGTCCTTGAAGGGATCGCCCACCGTGTCGCCGATCACCGTGGCGTCGTGCAGCGGCGTGCCTTTTTGCTTCAGCTCCACTTCGACGATTTTTTTCGCGTTGTCCCACGCGCCGCCGGCGTTGGCCATGAAAATCGCCTGGTAGAGGCCGAAGACGGCGATGCCGATCAGGTAGCCGACGAAAAAGAACGGCTCGAGAAACGCGAACGCCAGCGCCGCGAAAAACACGGCGATGAAAATGTTCAGCATTCCTTTTTGCGCGTACTTCGTGCAAATCTCGACGACTTTTTTGCTGTCGGCGATGCTCGCTTTTTCCACGCCTTCGAGGCGGATGTTGGCCTTGATGAATTCCACCGCGCGGTAGGCACCGGTGGTCACCGCCTGCGTCGATGCGCCGGTGAACCAATAAATCAGCGCGCCGCCCGTGATGATGCCTAGGAAAAACGGCGCGTGCAGCAAAGAGAGTTTGTCGACATTCTGGGTGATGCCGTCGGTGAGCGCCATGATGATCGAGAAAATCATCGTGGTCGCGCCCACCACAGCCGTGCCGATCAGCACGGGCTTGGCGGTAGCCTTAAAGGTGTTGCCGGCGCCGTCGTTGGCTTCCAGCATTTCTTTGGCGCGCTCGAAATTCACGTCGAAGTTGTAATCTTTCTTCAGCTCTTCCTTCACACCGGGAATCGTTTCAATCAGCGAAAGCTCGTAGACCGACTGCGCGTTGTCCGTGACCGGGCCGTAGGAATCGACGGCAATCGTCACCGGGCCCATGCCGAGAAATCCGAACGCGACGAGCCCGAAGGCAAACACGGGCGCGGCGATCATCAAATTGCCGAGGCCTTCGAGGCTCACCAGATAGCCCACCGACATCAGCAAAACCATCGCTAAACCCAAGTAAAACGCGGAA
>DATKPM010000014.1:0-8833 GCA_035524135.1 Candidatus Acidiferrum sp.
GTGGATAAACGTGCGAGCGATCCACGGCCGGCAGACCTTTCAAGAGGTGCGGAGTGAGGCGAAGGAAGGCCCGCAAATCTGCGGGGAGGGGGTCAAAAGTGTTGCGAACCGGAGAGGCCGCGAGTGAGTGTTTTCTGGAGGTTACGCCGAATCCGGTTTCCGGGTGTGTAGCGAACCGGAAGGCGAAAAAAGTGCGGGGGAACGGATTGGACGGGCGAGAATGGTTGAGAAACGTCACAGCGCACGATAGCACGTGTTATCTAATTTGTCAACAGAAACGGTGCGAGTTAGAGGGCGCCCTCAAAGGTGAAGTGGAGAATTTGAAATGAAAATGCAGATTGCTCCCGGCGTCCGTCCACAGGATGCCGCTCGGAATGACAGGAAGCGCGCGGCGTGGCGACGCCTGCAGGCTCGGACGAGGGCGTCCGACGCACATTCGGCTCCGGGCGGGCACGGCATGCCGTGCCCCTACAGCAGAGGGGAGAAGGAAATTGAGCAGCGTCCGGTATAATCGCGGGATTCGTTGAGCGCAAGGAGACGCGTGTACAAGACGATCGAAGAGAGGTTTCGCAAGGCGCTGCGGCGGCACATCCACGAGCGGTACAAGGCCGATTTGCCGATCGTGACGGAGCGTCCGCCGAAACTGGCGATGGGCGAGTCGGCGTCGCCGGTATGTTTTGAGCTGGCGAAACGGCTGAAAAAAGCGCCGCGAGCGATTGCGCAGGAGATTGCAAATTCGCTGGCTGCGGTGGAAGGCGTGGCGAAGGTAGAAGTGGCGGGCGGCGGATATCTGAATGCGTATTTCGACCGCGGAGCTTTTTTCCTCGCGGCGTGCGCGGAAGAGGGCCGCACGGCGAAGAGCGCGGCAGCGGATGCGCCGAAAACGATCGTGGAGCACACGGCGATCAACCCGAACAAAGCGGCGCACATCGGGCACCTGAGGAATGCGGTGCTGGGCGACACGTTTGTGCGATTGCTGCGGCACGCGGGACGGCGCGTGGAGGTGCAGAACTACATCGACAACACGGGCGTGCAGGTGGCGGACGTGGTGCTGGGGTTTTTGCACCTAGAGAAAAAAACGCCGGAGCAGGTGCGGGAGCTGACGCGCGGGGAGCGATTTGATTACGTCTGCTGGGATTTATACACGCGTGTGACACAGTGGCTGGCGGAGGACAAGGCGCGGCTGGAGATGCGCGGGCGGATGCTGAAGGAGATTGAAGAGGGGCATGGCGATGCGGCGCGAATGGCGGAGATTGTGGCGACGGCGATTGTGCATTGCCACTTGCGGACGCTCGACCGGCTGGGGATTGATTACGATTTGCTGTCGCAAGAGAGCGAGATTCTGCACCTGAAATTCTGGGATGCGGCGTTCGAGATGCTGAAGAAAAGCGGAGCGATCCAGTTTGCGACCGAGGGGAAAAGCGCCGGGTGCTGGGTGATGGAATTGCCGAAGGCGGGCGGCGAAGAGCAGGGCGAAGCGACCGCAGAAGAAGAACCGGTTGAGGAGGCGGAAGCGAAGATTATTGTACGGTCGAACGGGACGGTGACGTATGTGGGCAAGGACATTGCGTATCACTTGTGGAAGTTCGGGCTGCTGGACCGCGATTTTCACTATCGGAAATTTCACAGGCATCCGGACGGGCATGAGGCTTGGGTAACGTCGATGGAGGCGAGCGACGCGGGAACGCCGCAATTCGGACGCGCGAAGGAAGTGTTCAACGTGATTGATTCGCGGCAAGCATATCCGCAGGAAGTGGTGGCGGCGGGACTGCGGGCGCTTGGTCACACGGAGCAGGCGGAGCATTTGAAACATTTTGCGTACAACGTGGTGGCGCTGACGCCGCGATGCGCGATGGAGATGGGATACGAGATTCCGGCGGAGGAGGCAAAACGGGCGTATGTGGAAGTGAGCGGGCGGAAGGGGCAGGGCGTGAAGGCGGACGATTTGATCGACCGGCTGGAAGAGAGCGCGCGGGCAGAAGTGGATGCACGGCACGCGGCGTCGCCGGAAGAGGAGCGGGCGGCGATTGGGCACGCGATTGCGGTTGGCGCGCTGCGTTATTTTCTGCTGCGATTCACGCGGTCGACGGTGATTGCGTTTGATTTCAAGGACGCGCTGAGTTTTGAGGGCGAGACGGGGCCCTACGTGCAGTATGCGATCGTGCGCGTGAACGGGATTTTGCGGAAAGGCGCGGAAGGAGCGACGGCGGCGGAAGATGCGAAAAACTTGTCGCGATTCGCGAAAGGCGAGATTGCGCTGGGAGGGCTGCTGGACGCGCCCGGCGGAGACGATTTGTGGGAGCTGATTTTGCTGGCGGGGTCGCTCGACGCGCGCGTGGATGCGGCGGTGGGCGCGCAGGAGCCGGCGTTTGTGGCGCGGTATGCGTTCGAGCTGGCGCAGGCTTTCAACGTTTTTTACCACCGGCACCATATTTTGTCGGAAGGAGAGGCGGAAAAGCGCGCGGTGCTGCTGCGGATTACGTCGCTCGTGCGGGGGACACTGGTCGAGGCACTGAGCCTTCTGGGAATTACGGCACCGGAGAAGATGTAGCCACGGCCGGAAGCTGATTCACAAGTGGCCGAGCCGGCGCAGACCGCAGGCACTTGGCCCCGCGAAAGCCGACTGGCGTGTGATCCGGCGAAGTCGATGCCGGCGCTTGGGAGGCAGGAATGCGGCCACCGTTCCGATCGAGACAAGAGGTGATCATCAACGCGCCCGTGGAAGAAGTGTGGCGGTTTTGCATGGATCTGACGAAAATCCCAGTGTTTCATCCTCGCGTTTGCCAAGTGGATCTCATCGACGGGAAGGCGATTCGCGAAGCAGGTGTGTCCTATCAATGTCATTTTTCAGGCGGGAAGCATACGTGCATTGAGAGGGACATCGAAATCGTGCCACTGGAGAAGATCGTCACCGTCTTGCCGGAGGATTCGATCGGCATAACCAGGATTCTGAGCGATTACACGGTGGAAACGACATTCCAGAAGCTCGGCGACGCTTCCACCAAAGTAGCAATCAGCCACTATTACTCGACGACAAGCCTGAAAGCCAAGCTTCTCGACTTGATTGCGAAAAGAAAAATCGCGCGCGAGACTCGGGCGACGCTGGAGGGAGGAAAGGCCGCCATAGAAGCCGGGCGCGCTCCAAGATAGGCCTTTCCGAGAGCGTTACTAGAGTTTCTGGGCGAAGTCGATGATGGAGCGGATGGCGATGCCCGTAGGACCCTTGGCGAGCCAGGGGCGGCCTTCATCGACCCAACACGTGGATGCGATGTCGAGGTGAATCCACGGCGTGTCGCCGGTAAATTCCTTGATGAACCAGGCGCCGGTGATCGCGCCGCCGCCCTTGCCGCTGCCGACATTTTTGATGTCCGCAATATTGCTCTTGATCATCTCCTGATACTCATCGTCGATGGGCATGGGCCACATTTTTTCGCCTGCGGCCTTCGTGCTTTCGAGGAACTGGTCCAGATATTCGCGCGGCGTGCCGAAAGCGCCCACGTGGACATTGGCGAGCGCCACTTCGATCGCGCCCGTCAGCGTGGCGGCGTCGATGATGTGTGTCACGCCGAGTTTTTTCGCGTAGGTGACGGCGTCGGCAAGAATCAGGCGGCCTTCGGCGTCGGTGTTGATCACTTCAATGGTCTTGCCTGACATCGAGACTTGCACGTCGCCGGGCTTCTGCGCGCGTCCGCCGGGCATGTTTTCCGTGGCGGGCACAACGGCGATGACGGGAATCGGAGGCTTCAAGCGGGCGAGCGCGCGCATCGCACCGAGCATGGTGGCGCCGCCGCCCATGTCGTACTTCATCTTTTCCATATTGTTAGCGGGCTTGATGGAAATGCCGCCTGTGTCGAACGTGACGGCTTTGCCCACCAGGCCGAGCACCGGGGCGTTGAGCTTCGCATTTTCCGGCGTGTAGCGGATCACGATCATGCGCGGCGGCTCGATGCTGCCCTGTGCGACGCCGATCAGCGCGCCCATTTTCAGCTCGGCGATTTTGCGCTCGTCGAGAATTTCCACGGCCAGGCCGGCTTCCTTGGCCATGGCTTCCGCTTTCGCGGCGAGGATGCGCGGAGTGAGCTTGTTGGAAGGCTCGTTGATCAGATCGCGAGCGAAATTAATGGATTCACCGACGACGCGGGCGCGTTCGATGGCCGCATTCAAGTGCGCTCCAACGGAGCTGTCGAACCCTGCCAATGCGACCGATTGAATTTCCTTGTTGTTTTTCTTGTCGGACTTGTATTTGTCGGACTCGAAATCCGCAATGATTGCCCCTTCGGCGACAGCTTGCGCGGCGTCCGGCCCCTTAAAACCTTCGCGCGCGAGAAACACGAAATTCTTCACGCCGCGAGACTTGAGGTAGCGCAGAGCCGTTCCCGCGACTTTGCGCAGGTCCGCGACCGCAAATTTATCGCGCTTCCCTGCCCCCACCAGCAGCAGGCGCTGCGCCCCGAGTCCCGCCGGAAAATGCAAAAGCACGAGTTCGAGCGAGCGGCCGGTAATTTCGCCGCTCTGCGCCAACTGCGCGATCTTTCCCTGGGAATTGCGATCAATCTCGCCCAGCGCGTCCTGCCACCTGTTGTCCTCATCGAAGACGAAGCTTACGAGTGCGTCGGTCGAAACGGATGCGTACGGCTGCGATTCCATGCGGATGTCCATAGCTCCCTTTCCCGTTCAGCGGCGGCGCGAGCGGTAGATGGCTTCGTCGGCCTCGCGCTTGGCTTCCCTGCGTTTCACGTCCTCGCGGCGGTCGTGGAATTTTTTCCCTTTCGCGACAGCGAGTTCGCATTTGGCGATTCCGTCCCGGAAATAGATTTTCAGCGGGACGATAGTCATGCCCTTTTGCTGCGTCTGAACCAGCAGCTTGTCGATCTCGCGGCGGTTCAGGAGAAGTTTGCGCTTGCGCAGAGGGTCGTGATTGCGGAACCCCCCGGGCTGGTACTGGGGGATGTGCGAGTTCAAAAGCCACGCCTCGCCGAGCTTGATTTCGGCATAGGCATCGCGGAGGGTCCCCTTGCCCTCGCGCAGGCTTTTCACTTCGGTTCCGTAGAGGACCATGCCGGCTTCGAGCTTGTCGAGAAGGTGGTAATTGTAGGAAGCGGCGCGGTTCTGAGCGACAATCTTGACGCCCTCACGGTCAGAACTCTTTTTCGGCTGTGGCACGTCAAATCCCATGATAGCCGCCGCGGGGAAACCTCGCAAGTCACACGACCCGGCGGGTTTCGGCGGTTGTCGCCGAAATCTTTACATTTGAGTGAAGTTCCGGTAATCGGGGCATTATTAGATGGTTGCGGCAACGCCCCTGATTCCTTGCCGCATCCTAGACTGAATGCTACACTCTCGGGGAACCCTCCTGCGGAGGAGCTGTTTGCGCCGCTCGTTCTGGATACCATGTTTGGTCATCGCCGCGATCTTTCTGGCGGGCTGCCCAAAGTCAAACAAAAGCGAAGAATACGATGCCGGTCGAAAGGCCGAGGCCGTGAATGACTACGATACGGCTCTCGTCCACTACGAGCGGGCGCTGCGGGCCGATCCGAACAACGTGGAATACAAGCTGCGCGCCACGAACATGCGCTATGAGGCCGGTGAGTACCACGTCGAGCAAGGGCGCAAAGCATTGAAAACAGGCGACCTGCAGCTCGCGCTCTCCGAATTTGAAAAGGCTGCGGCGATTGACCCTTCCAACCCATCCGCCGACCAGGAAATTAGCCAGACAATGCAGGCTATCGCTGCCCAGCAAGCCTCGCAGGCCCCAGCCAAGCCCAACCTAAACCCTCCTGAGGATGAGGATCTGCTGTCCGCCCCGCCCGAATTGAAGCCGCTTTCCCGCGAACCCATCAACCTGAAAATGACCAATGATTCGCGGGTGGTGTTTGAAACGGTGGCGAAACTGGCGGGCTTGAGCGTGCTGTTTGACCCGGATTTCACGTCGCGCCGGATCACTGCGGAATTGCCGAATGTGACGCTGGAGCAGGCGCTGGATGCGATATCGCTTGAGAGCAAAGCTTTCTGGAAACCGCTGACGCAGAGCGTGATTTTCGTCGCGCCGGATACGCCGCAGAAGCGGAAGGACCTGGAGGACGAAGAGGTCCGCACGTTTTATCTTTCCAACACAATTACGCCGCAGGACCTGACGGAAATCGTGACCGGCTTGCGGCAACTGCTGGACCTGCACCGCGTGACACAGGTGAACGCGCAGAACGCCATCGTGATTCGCGAGACACCGGACAAGCTGGCGCTGGCGGCGAAAATCATTCGCGACATCGACAAGGCAAAGCCGGAAGTGCTGATTCACGTGCAGGTGCTGACGGCGAACCGTGACCGCCTGCGCGATTTGGGCATCCTGCCAGGGCAAAGCGTGGCGCTGACTTTCACCCCTCGCTGCTCGATTCAGCCCTACAACAGCACAAGCACGACGAACACGAACTGCTCGAGTTCGAGCAGCAGCACGAGCACAACCACAACTACCGGTCAGGCGACATTGAACAATTTGCAGCATCTTTCCACCGCAGACTACAGCTTGACGCTTCCCGGCGCGACAGCCAATGCGATCCTGACCGACAGCGCGACGCGAATCATTCAAGACCCCGAAGTTCGCGTGACGGACGGACAGAAGGCGACGCTTAAGATCGGCGACCGCGTTCCCGTGGCGACAGGCAGCTTTCAGGCAGGCGTCGGAGTCGGCGTGGGAAGCGGTGCGGGCGTGGTGAACCCACTGGTGAACACGCAATTCCAGTACATCGACGTCGGCGTGAACATCGACGTGACGCCGCGCGTCCACCCGAACGGCGACGTCAGCATGAAACTGAGCGTCGAAGTATCGCAGATTTCAGGAACGAGCAACATCGGCGGCATCAACCAGCCGGTGATCAGCCAAAGAAAAGTCGAGCATGACGTGAGGCTGAAGGAAGGCGAAGTCAGCATCCTCGGCGGATTGATCGAGCGAGATCAGATCAAGAACATCAACGGGATTCCAGGACTGGCGGACATTCCGATGTTCCGCTACCTCTTCTCGGACAACAGCAACGAAGTGAAGGACAACGAAGTGCTGATCGTGCTGACGCCTCACGTGATCCGGATGCCCACGATTTCCGCGGATGATTTGAGACCGCTCGCCGCCGGAACGGATTCAAATGTGCGCGTCTATCACGACGAAGACGAGCCGCAACCGACCTCCACGACACCCACAAGCGGAATGATTGGAGCGCCGGGAACGGCCGCACCACCAGCTGCGGGCGCGCCCGCGGGAATGCCAGCGCCTGGAGGCGCCGCACAGCAACCCGCTCAGCCGCAACCTGGCGTCCCGACGGCGCAACTGCAGTTCCAACCGGATTCGATCACGGTGAAGCCCGGAGAAACGGTGACGCTTGGCCTCTCCGTAAACAACGCGAAGGATCTGTATTCGATTCCGATGATGATTCAGTACAACCCGGCGGTCGTGCAGGTCGAGGAAGTGCGCAACGGAGGATTCTTGTCCGGCGGGACGCAGGAAATCGCGATCGTGCAGCGCATCGACCAGCAAAAGGGACAGTTGATTGTCTCGGCGACACGGCAACCAAATACGCCCGGCGTGAACGGGAATGGAACGCTGCTGGGAATCACCCTGCGAGCCATTGCGGCGGGGACTTCGCCTTTGCAGGTGGTGATGGTGAACGCGCGCAATTCACAGCAGCAATCGATACCAATGGTTACGGGAGTAGGCAACGTCCAGGTGAAGTGAGCTGTCCATGCAGGCAGGTTTCCTACAAAACGTTTTGAATCGCGAAAAAAGCGGCTCGTCGTTGCGCCTTCGGGAGGTGCGGGTGCGCTCTGTGGCAGGCATGACGCTGCTGGAGCTGCTTGTCGCGTGTTCCATCCTGCTGCTGCTCGCAACGATGGCGCTGCCCATGGCGCGGATGGCAATTCGCGAGCACAAGGAGAGCTTGCTACGCTACGACCTTCGCGAAATGCGCGACGCCATCGACCGCTACAAGGACGCGGCCGATAAAAACCTGATTCAGTCAGCGGCAGGAACGGAGAATTATCCGCCTGACCTGCAGACGCTGGTGCAGGGCGTGCCGCTGACGCAGGCTAAGGACAAACACCTTCGCTTCCTGCGGTCGATTCCCGTGGATCCGATGACCGGCAAGAAAGATTGGGGACTGCGGTCCGTGCAGGACGATGCGGACGCAACTTCGTGGGGCGGGCAGGATGTGTTTGACGTCTATTCGCAATCGACTGCGACGGCGATGGACGGCACGAAATATTCCGATTGGTGAGGAGCGAAGCGGACGGCGAGATGACGGCGACGAAGAATGCGGCGCACGACGGCGGCTTTACGCTGCTGGAACTGCTGATCGTGATGGCGATTATCGTGGTGCTGGCATCGATTGCGGCGGTGAGATATCAGTCTGCGATTACGGCTTCGAAAGAAGCCGTGCTGGCGCAAGACCTGGCAACCATGCGCAACGCGATCGATCACTACACAGCTGACAAAGATGCCGCGCCGAGTTCCCTGGACGATCTGAAAGACGCAGGCTATTTGCGGGTCGTTCCAATCGACCCAATGACCGGCCAAGCGGATTGGGTGACAGAAACGGGCGATACAATCGACAATCCAGACCAATCGTCCATCGGAATTGTCGATGTGCATTCCGCTTCGGATAAGATTTCTCCAGTGAAGGGAACACCGTACAGTTCCTGGTGAGTGCCGCCGCGTGGCGGAAATTTGTTTCGCACGTATTTGACCCTGCATGGTTGGTTCGCTAGAATGAGTGTGCGGGGTGGAGCAGCCTGGTAGCTCGTCGGGCTCATAACCCGGAGGTCGTTGGTTCAAATCCAACCCCCGCAACCA
>DATKPM010000015.1:0-58183 GCA_035524135.1 Candidatus Acidiferrum sp.
CCAGGCGATCGACCTTTTGGCGTCGCGGCTAATTCTTAAGGAGAAGATTCGCCATGTCGCATCACTTCGATACCGCTACCGCAAAAGAAGATCCACGCATCAACATCTGCGACTTCTACCTGTTTCGCGGCCGCCCGGGCACGACCGTGATGGCTTTGACCGTGAATCCGAACGCCGGCGTCGGCGCGCCCGACACCTTCCGCGACGAAGGTCTCTACGCCTTTCGCTTCGACACGAACCGCGATCTTCGCGAAGACGTCACCTTCAAGGTCCAGTTCGGCGCTCCCGCCCACGCCGATGGCGGCGAGCACCAGCACGTTCAGACCTTCGCGGTCCGGCGCGCCACCGGAGCGGACGCTCTGCAGGGCGCCGCGGGCGAACTCATCATTTCCGGAAATACGGGCCGCGTGGTGACAGCGGATGAGGGCTGCCTCGCGTACGCGGGCCTCGCGCCCGATCTGTTCGCCACCAATGGCGTCGGTTTCGGCGCCTTCAGAAAAGCTCTGTGGTCCGAAAACCGGTTTGCGCCGGAGTCGTTCCAGAATGGCCAGAGCTTCTTCGCAGGCAACAATGTCAGCGCCATCGTCCTCGAAGTCCCCTCCAGCCTCATCGGCCGAGGCGTGGTGCACGCCTGGGCCACCGCATCGCTCTGTGGGCACGCGCCCGAGGTGCAGGTATCGCGTTGGGGCCTGCCGATGATCACGCACATGCTGCTTTCCGATCCTTCGCTGCACGACGCATCGGAAAGCTACAACCGCGCGGTCCCGGCGGACGAAGTGGCGCTGTTCTCCAAACCGATCCGCGACTTCGTGGAAAAAGTAACCGCGCTCGCCCACTCAGCGGCCGACCCATCCGCCTACGCCACGCAACTCCTCGCGCGCCTCTGCCCATCGGTCCTGCCGTATGAGCTGGACACGCCCGCGTCATTCAGCTTTGCCGCCTTCAACGGCCGCGGCCTCTGCGACGACGTGATGGACGTGATTCTCACGCTGGTCACGAACACGGCGCTCGGCGATGGAGTAGCGCCCGATACGCGGCTGATGCGCCCGGATTTTCCTTATTTCGCCGAGCCGCACGCGACGGCGGCGAGTGCCGCGAAGCTTTAAGGAGAAGTGGGCGCACGGGCGACACAGCGGCGATCGGCAATGCGATGGATTCGATCTGTGTGTCAGGCAGCCTATCGTTAGAGGCTCAAGATTTTCGCGGATGGTTCAAATCAAGCCTCCGCAACGAGAACGTCTTCGATAGCTTCCGGTTTGTCCGTTATCCACTTTACTGCGGATCTCCCTGCGCGTGAGCTTTTGCCAACTTCGCCTCGCTACCGAGCGGCCTCGATACGCCCTGAAAAATGGGAGCTCCAAACGGGGCGCCCGTGGCTCCGCCATCCACCATCAACTCGACCGCGTTGACGTACGAGGAATCGTCCGAGGCGAGAAACAGCACGGCTTTGGCAATTTCTTCCGCCTCGCCCCAACGGCCCTGCGGAACCGCGGAAGAAAAGAACTTCTCCAACCTGGCGGATTCGTCCGTGGAAATAGAGGCGCGGGGCCCGCGCTTCCAAATGGGAGTTTTGATCGCGCCCGGTGCGACGACGTTGACGCGAATGTTGCGCGGCGCAAGGTCGGCGGCGATGCAACGCGCCATCGAGACGAGACCACCCTTCGTGGCTGCATAGGCGGCGACGCCCGGTTGGCCGAGATAGTTGTGCACCGACCCGCTGAAGATGATGCTGCCGTTGTCGTTCAGCAGAGGCGCCGCTGAATTCACCGTAAAGAAAGCGGCATTAAGGTTGGTGCGGATCACGCTCTCAAAAATGGCCTCGTCGGTCGAGCCGGTAGGAGTCCGGCCGGAGATGCCGGCATTGGCGAAGACAATGTCGAGCTTCCCGAAATCTTTGGCCAGGGCTGCGAACAGCCGCTTGCGATCTTCCGCAATGGTGACGTCAACGCGGTAGCCACGCGCGCTAGATCCAATTTCGGCGATCGCTTCATCGAGCGTCTTCTGATCGCGACCGGTAATGGCGACCAGTGCGCCTTCAGCAATGAAAAGTCGGGCTGTGGCCAGACCGATGCCACTGTTACCGCCGGTGATAAGAGCCTTTTTCTCTATGAGCTTCATAATGCCTCCTTTTTGAAGAACCCTACCGCAGCGATCGGAAACCCGCGCGAACCTCTTCAGAAAAGAGCTTCGGCTGTTCCCACGCCGCAAAGTGGCCGCCTTTGTTGAGCTTGTTGTAATGGATCAGCTTGGGAAACGCCTGCTCCGTCCAGCTTCGTGGAGCAGGATAGAGTTCGTCGGGAAAAACGCTCACGGCGGTCGGGACAACGACGCCTCTGACGCCGAAGAACGAATAACCCTTGTTTTCCCAATAGAGACGAGCCCCCGAGAGCGCCGTATTCGTCAACCAAGTGAGCGTGATGTTGTCGAGGACGTCGTCTCGTGTGAGGCCTTCACTGCCTCCGGCAAAGACACGCGCGATCATCTCGTAGCTGCGCGCGTCGTGATCCAGGAAATAAGCCGCCAGGCCGACAGGGGAATCAGCGATTCCGTAAAGCGTCTGAGGGCGCAGCCCCATCTGGTACCCGTAAGCGATTCCCTTTTGATAGACGAACTGTACACTCTCGTAAGCGACCTTTTCGTCGGGGGAGAGACTCGATGGAGCCGGCGCTCCTGAAAAAGCGGCCTTGTCGACCTCGGCCGGGAAAATACCGGGCATGTTGGTATGAATGCCAAGCAACTCCGGAGGCGCTTGCACACCCATCAGCTCGGTGATGACTGCACCCCAATCGCCGCCTTGCGCTACGAATTTGTTGTAGCCGAGGCGCTTCATCAGCACGGTCCAGGCACGCGCAATGTGGGCGGGGTCCCACCCGGTGGTGGCCGGCCTGCCGGAAAAACCATAGCCGGGCATCGACGGGACCACGATATGGAACGCGTCGGATGCATTTCCGCCGTGTGCGGTGGGATTGGTTAGCGGATCGATGATCTTCAACTGCTCGGTGATCGAACCGGGCCATCCATGCGTAACGATGAGCGGCAACGCATTTTCGTGTCTTGAACGTGCGTGAATGAAGTGAATGTCGAGCCCATCGATTTCGGTGATGAAGTTCGGCAGGGCGTTCAGTTTCGCCTCGCAGTTGCGCCAATCGTAGTCCGTCCCCCAATAGCGCGCGAGGTTCTGCATAGTCGCCAGCTGCACGCCTTGTGTGGCATCCGCGACCGTTTCTCGTTCAGGCCAATTGGCCGCATTGATGCGCCTACGCAATTCGGCAAGTTCCGCCTCTGGAACATTCACGTTCGGAAACGGACGAATGGCATCTGCTGGATCGCTGCTTCGTTGTGTAGCAATGGCTCGGGTCATGGTGTCCTCTTTCTGAGTAGTTTTGAATTTTTGGAATTCCCGGTAAGCATGCTGATTCGAGGCTGTATTGGAGGTCTGCGAATGGCGAGGTAATCTTGGGCCGGACGGACGAATACTTTTTCGCCATAACGGCTCCTTGCGCAGCGAAAACGCCGTCTGACTTTTGCAGGGAACCGTTGCCCAGTAGGCGCAGCGGAAAGATGCTAGAGGAGACTCGCTTAGCCTACGCCCTTATGACAGAGTTTGTCGAGGTCTGGATCTCCATTGACTCATGTCGCCGATTGCTCCTGGATGACGGACAAACCGGACCTAATCCTCAAGTCCTGGTCGACGCGCTTGTATCAATCGAACCGATCAACTCCCGATGGTCAATTCAAAAGCTCCCCCGAAACGGGCTGCTGGGAAACATCGCGCTCGCGATACCTTTCTATTCCCGCCTCCCGCGCCCGCTCATTTCTTGTTGCGCTTGAAGAACTCCACCTGCCGCAGCCTTTTTTTGGCCTCCGCCTTTGTTTTGTACGGCCCTCCCAGGTTCCTTCCCGTCCTTTCCGAGAGAACCATGTATCCAGCCTTCACTTCTTTGATCACGCCTTTCACCTCTCACATCCAATCTCCCGTTCCCCTTCTTATTTAGATGTGCCTCCCGTCACAAATGAACGTCTGATCCGTCATCGCTTTCTGCATGGGAAGCTGAATCAATTCACGCCGACCCGCGTGGCTACCGAATCGCTTGCAAATAGTGCTTTTCAAGCCGGAAACGTCCGAGCATGGAAAAACGCTTTCGGATGTATCGAAAAACCTCCTGTTTATTCCCCTTTTTTCAAAAGTCCACAGCTACGGTGATTTGTCTTTGTTTTTCCAACGTGCTAGCGTCATGCAGGTGAATTATGCGGGGCAACGTTGTCTCCCATCCGCCCTCTGCGGCACAGAGGCGCACCCGCGTTCGCCCCGCCCTCTCTCGAAATTCGTCGTCTTCTGAATCTAGGCCGCTGGCAGCCTGCCTATCTGCATCAGGACGTAGCCTTCCTCGCGTCTCTATACCCCAAATACCACCAAACGGCATCCAAACGGGACCACGCGGCGGTACTGAATTTAAGCGATTTACGCACCTCCGGTTCGCAACACATCGAAAAACCGGAATTGCTCTAACTCCTAGAAAACAAACGATCGGGCTCATTCCGGTTCGCAACATTTCCGCAGCCCCCCGGGTCTTGAAAAAATCCCCTAATTCTGCGAGTCAAGCCGATGCCAACTTCTGAAAACAAGCTCACAAACGTCTTTATCACGGGCGGGACGGACGGTCTTGGCCGCGGTGCCGCTGCATTTCTCGCCGCGCGCGGCTATCGCGTTTTCGCCGGCGGCCGCAACGAGCAGCGCCGCGACGAACTCGCAAAGTTTGCCAAAGAAAAAAATCTGCCCATCGAGGTTCTGCCGCTCGACGTCACCGACGACGCTTCCGTCGCTTCCGCCGTCGCCGAAGCCGAGCGCCGCGCCGGCTCCATCGACGTGCTCATCAACAATGCCGGCATCGCCATCGGCGCCGTGATGGAGGAAATCTCCCTCGCCGATTTGCGCAAGCAATTCGAAACGAATTTTTTCGGTGTCGTGCGCGTCACGCAGCGCGTTCTGCCCGGCATGAGAAAGCGGGGCCGCGGCCGCATCATCAACATCAGCTCCATCGGAGGGAAAGTTGCCTCGCCGGTTCTTGGTCCCTATAGCGCCAGCAAACATGCGCTTGAAGCCATCAGCGATTCCCAGCGCCTCGAGCTGTTTCCTTACGGCATCGCCGTCGTGCTCATCGAGCCGGGCTTCATTCCCACCAGCATGAACCGCAACGCCGCCGAATATTCTTCCGCGTACATCACCAATGCTCCGAATAGTTCCTACAGCGGCGTGTATCAGGCCTTTCAGGCTGCTTGGCAGAAGACCACCAACGCGTCGCGCTACACGCCGGAGGATTGCGCCCGTGTGATTCTCAGCGCCATCGAAGACAATCCGCCGCGCGCGCGTTACCTCGTCACGAAGGATGCAAAGATCGCCAGCGCGATGAAGCGCTTCTTTTCCGATCGCGCTTTCGACGCCGGCATGATCAAGCGCTTTGGGCTCGCAAACGTGCGGGCAAAAATCTCCGCGGAGAGAAAATCATGATCCCGCCGGCAATGTGTCTTGCCGTCAAGGAAAGGTTTCCCGAAGAAATATTCTTTTGTGCGGGAATTCGGGAAGCGATCGAGCGACGAGGACGAAACTCCCGTGCTAGGGATTCGTCACCTGGATCGAAATGCTTTCCTGCCGCAGCGGCACGTATTCCTGCTCCCACTGTTTGTGGACTTCGCTTTCCGCATACGCGTCGGCCGCCGCGCGGTCGCGGAATTCGATGGCAAACGCCGCACTGAAATCCCGCGGTTGCACGCGGTCCGCTTTCAGCCAGATGTTTTTCACGCCCGGCAGTTTCGCGGCCATCTGCTTGATCCCATCGAGCGCCATCTGCTTGTCCGTATCCGACACGCCGGGATTCCATTTCAGCTCCACTACGTGCAGCACCGTCTTTGGCTGGCCAAACCGCGATTGCCCTGCCACGTACCCGCCGCCGAAAAGCGCCGCAGCCGCCAGAACTCCTGCAAAGATTTTTCCTGTCTTTGTGATTCCCATCTGCATGATCGCTCCCTCCGATCTCCGTTTGAGTCTACGCGACGCCCTGCTGCACGGGCAACTCCGCGCGATCGCTCCGCTTTCTTTTCGACGCGGGAAATCACTCGCGGGAAGCGGAATCTTTTGTGCTCGCTTCATATCCCGCGCAATTCAGCATAGGCAGCCGGGGATATTTGGGAAACCGCGAATCGGTCTTCGAGAGTTCGCACAACCAGAATTTCGACCCGCGCGCCGATTCAATCCGCCGCCCGTGCGCGCATGTCGCGCACAGCCCCGTCGTTCTGCTCTCTTCCGCTTCGTCCTGCCGCGCCTTCATGCCGCCAGAATAATCGATTCCGTTCGTGCTGCGACCGCAACACCGCAAAATCTTGTCTGTTGACCCGGACGTTTCCCCTTCTGTACGATTCGCAGCCAAGCTTTCCCCATTCAGCGGATTTTGGCCTTGGGCCGCTAGGAGGCACCATGTTCTGCTCGCAGTGCGGTGCAAACGTATCCGCCGGCGCCGGCTTTTGCGCACAGTGCGGCCAGCCTGTCGCCGCTGCTCCTGTCGCGGTCGCTCCCGCTCCGTCTTCGATCCCGCTCCCATCATCCGTGCCGCTACCCCCTCCTACGTCCTATACGCCGACCTATGCGCCGCCGCAGTATCCGCAGCAGTACGCCACCCCGGCCCCGCAAGTCGCCTACGCAGGCTTCTGGCTCCGCGTCGTTGCGGCAATCATCGACGGGCTCATCCTTACAATTCCCACCGGCGTCCTCTTTTTGCTTTTGTTCGCCAGCGCGCTGCCGGAGCTGATGCGCAATCAAGGCGATCCCACTGTTTTGATTTTCACGTTCCTGCCGCGCTTCCTCCTGCTTGGGTTGATTTACATCATCGGCGCCTGGCTCTACTGGGCGAAATTGGAGAGTTCTTCCTGGCAGGCGACGCTGGGAAAGAAAGCTTTGGGACTGTACGTGACCGATCTACAGGGCAGACCGGTGAATTTCGCAAAGGCCAGCGCGCGCTATTGGGCAGGTCGCGGCCTTTCGATTGTTCCCTACCTCGGCGGGCTTTATTTCCTGATCGATTGCATCTGTGCGGGAGTCACCGAGCGCAAGCAGGCGATTCACGACATGATTGCTGGCTGTTTCGTCCTGCGGAAGGCCTAGACGCCCCAGCCGTAGCGTTCGGTGTGCGTCGCTGCGTCGTGAACGTCGCCGCGCACCATTTCCAAAAATTCCGAGCAGCGCACCACGCGCGAATCCGGCGAGCTGATGTCGATCGTGCGATAGCCGTGATCGAGCACGCGATCGACGCCCGCTTCGATCCACTGCGCCTCCGTTTCGAGGCCAAACGATTCCCGCAGCATCAGGCTCGCCGAAGAAATCATCCCGATCGGGCACGCCACATCTTTTCCCGCCAGGCTCGGCGCCGAGCCGTGAATCGGTTCGTAGAGCGCGGGCGTTCCTTCTTTGCCCCGGCTCATCGACGGAATCAATCCGATCGAGCCAGCCAGCGCCGACGCTTCATCGCTCAGAATATCGCCGAACATATTTCCCGTAAGGATCACGTCAAACTGGTCAGGCTTCAGCAGAATCTGCATCGATGCGTTGTCCACATACATGTGTTCGAGCTCGATCGTCGGGTATTTCTTGCCGAGAGCCGTGACGGTTTGTCGCCAGAGGGTGGACGTCGAAAGAACGTTGGCCTTGTCGACACTCGTCAATTTGCCCTTGCGCGATTCGGCGCGCTCGAATGCGTAGCGCGCCACGCGATCCACCTCCGCGGCGGAATATTCGGCCACGTCGCGTGCCCAGGCGTTCGCTCCCTCTCCGCCTTTCTCATGCTTTCCGAAATAAATGTCGCCCGCCAGTTCGCGGACGATTTCGATGTCGGTCTGGCTCAGCCGTTCCGGCTTGAGTGGCGAAATGTTGCGCAATGAAGGACGCGGGCGCACGGGACGGAGATTGATGTAAAGTCCGAGCTCTTTCCGCAGGCGCAGCAATCCCGCTTCCGGCCGTTTTTCAAGGGGCAGTTTGTCCCACTGAGGGCCGCCGATCGCTGCCAGCAAAACGGCGTCAGCGGATTTGCATCCCGCCAGCGTTTCGTTGGGGAGCGGATTCCCGGTGCGGTCGATGGCGGTGCCGCCGAACGGAAATTCACGAAACTCAAATTGATGGCCGAAGGTGGCGGCGCAATCGCTGAGCAGCGCGATGGCCGCGCGCATGATTTCCGGTCCGATGCCGTCGCCGGGAAGGACTGCGATGGTTTTCTTGAGCCCGGGCATTTCCTGTTTCCCCTGTGGAAATCAGACGGTGGCGGCCGCGTTCGATTCGCCGCCGGATTGCGGAGTTCCCTGCCGCCGCACCTGATGGATGATCGTCAGCAGATCGCGATCGGAGACCGCCTTGCCGGAATCGGCATGTTGGATCACGATACGATAGCATTCAGCCAGCTCCGCGTCTGTCGCTTTGTAGCCGAGATGATCAAGATGCGCGCGGAGCGCGTTGCGGCCGGAATGCTTGCCGAGCACCAGCTTGCGCTTCGGAACCCCGACCTTTTCCGGAACGATAATTTCGTACGTGAGCGGATTTTTGAGAATGCCGTCCTGGTGGATGCCGGCTTCGTGCGCGAAGGCGTTTGCCCCAACGACGGCTTTATTCGGCGGTACGGAAACGCTGGTGATCGAGCTGAGCAAGCGGCTGGTGGGGTAGAGCTTTTCGAGCGTGAGATTGGTTGTCACCGAGTAGCGTCCCTGGCGCACGTGCAGCGCCACGGCAATCTCTTCGAGCGACGCGTTGCCGGCGCGCTCGCCGATTCCGTTAATCGTACACTCCACTTGGCGCGCGCCCGCGGAAATCGCCGCCAGCGAATTCGCGACGGCAAGCCCGAGATCGTTGTGGCAGTGGGCGCTGAAAACGATATCGGGATGCGAAGCAACGCGGCCGCGAGTGTAGCGAAACATCTCGCCATATTCTTCCGGTGTGGTGTAGCCGACAGTGTCTGGAAGATTGATGATCGTTGCGCCAGCGGAAACAGCCGCCTCCACTACTTCGCCGAGATATTCGATGTCACTGCGGCTTGCGTCTTCCGCAGAAAATTCCACCTGCGCGCAGCGCTCCGCTCCGAACCGCACCCAGCGGGCAATCTGATCCTTTGCCTCGGCGCGCGAGGTGCGCAATTTGTGTTTCAGGTGCAGGTCGGAAGTGGCGAGAAAAATGTGAAGGCGGGGATTTTCGGCGGGCTCAATGGCGCGCAGCGCGGCTTCTACGTCCTCCTGCCGGGCACGCGAGAGAGCCGCTACTCGCGCGCGCTTGATTTCCGAGGCTACGGCGCGCACGGCTTCCAGGTCCCCGGGCGAGGCGATGGGGAATCCGGCTTCGATGATATCGACGCCCAGATCTTCCAGTTGGCGCGCCAAGCGCAGCTTTTCCTCGCGGTGCATGGAAAAGCCGGGCGACTGTTCCCCGTCGCGCAGCGTAGTGTCGAAGATGTGAACGACATCCATCGAGAGACGTATCCCTTTCCCTTTCAGTGGACTCCCGCGTCTTCCGTTTGTCCAATTTATATTTGTTGCATGGCGAATAAATCTCTCTTATACATGAAAGCGGGAGGAAGCCGAGCCGGTGGATATCGATCTGGCGGCGATGCAAGTGTTTCAGACGGTGGCCCGCGAGAAGAGCTTTTCGCGCGCGGCGGAGAAGCTCTATCGCACGCAGCCGGCGGTGAGCATCGCCATCCGCAAACTCGAAGAGTGGGTCGGGCAGCCCCTTTTCGTCCGCGGCTCGGGCGCGCGCACTCTCACCGATTCCGGCACACTCCTGCTCGAATACGCGGACCGCATGTTGAACCTGCGCGAAGAAATCCGCAAAGGCATGAGGGAATTGAAAGAACTCTCGCGAGGAGAAGTGTCGATCGGCGTGAACGAGAGCTCGATCCACGCTTTGCTGACGCCGCTGGCGCGCTTTCGCGAACTGCATCCGGGCGTCCGCCTGCACGTTCATCGAGTGTTTTCACGCGACGTGCCCCGCGAAGTGCTGAACCATCATCTGGACATAGGCGTGATCTCCTACTTGCCGGAGGAGCGCGAGCTTACGGGTGTCGAATTCTACCGCGACGAATTGGCGCTTGTGGTGTGGCCGGGACACCGACTGGCGCGGCGGCGCGCGGTGGACATCGAGGATTTGGGCGGAGAAAATTTCGTGGCGCACATCGTGGAATCGCCGTACCGCCAGCGCGTGATTCAGCTTTTCGCGCGGCACCACACGCCGCTGCGCATGGAGGTGGAGCTGCCGACGATCGAGAGCATCAAGCGCTTCGTGCAGATGAAGTGTGGAGTGGCCATCGTTCCGAAGATGTGCGTCGACAGCGAAGTGCAGCGCGGTGAATTGGCCGAATTGCAGATCCGGCAGATGAGAATCCAGCGGCGGCTCTACCTCGTCCACCGGCAAGACCGTCCGCTCTCCGCCGCGGCGCAGGCGCTGCTCGACATTTTGAGAAAACGCACGCGGCATCCGGCGCGGGCGCGCGATTCCGGGTAACTGGAATTTTCAGGCGAGTCCGGCGCTCCCAGCCCGCCGGGCCGCAGGTAACGTTCGAGCACCAAAGATTACGAGAACGCTTGCGAGACACCTTCGAAAAGAGGGACATTGCAGGCGGGGGTTGTCTATGGGAGAGGGAAAATTTCTGCTCCCGCGATGGGGCAGGCTGGGGCGTCAGGTCCGCGCGGAAAATCCTGGGCCCGCGCGGGAGAACCGGCGGGCGGTCCGCGTGCGTGTTTCTCTGCCCGTGCTGCTCTACGGGCGGGCGGACAACGAACCGTTCACGGAGACCACGGAAACGATCAACGTGAGCGCGCACGGAGGCCTTGTGCCGCTACGCAGCCGCGTGAATCCCTCGCAAAATCTGATCCTCACAAATTTGCAGACCAATCAGGAATTAAAGTGCCGTGTGGCGCGCCTGGTGCGCGGGAGAAATGGCGACGTTCTCGCGGGGCTGGAATTCCTGCAGCATTCTCCTTCGTTTTGGGGCCACGGCGCGTCTGGGCGTCCCGGAAACTGACGTATCCGGAGTTTTCTGCCACTCATTCGAGCCCGCAGGCGGGGGCCTGCGGGCTCGAATGACTCTCCCTCGAAGATATCGTTCTAGTATTTGCGCAAATTGAAGGCGGGACTTCCGAGGAGCAAGGGGCGAGCCGCGCTCCAGAGTGCCGCATTTGTCTCCGCGAGGTCTGATGCGGTGCGCGCAAGAAAGCGCGCCACGCAGCCGTGGCGCGCGAGGAGGCTCGCACCCGCATAAATTCCGGGCTGCTCCGAGAGCACGGAGTGAAGCGCCAAGAGCAGCTCCTTCCATGCGTTGAAATCGCCTCCTACAAAAAAAGCGGTCGCGACGTAATGAAATTCCGTTGTTCCACAATCAGGCGAGAGCGGCCGAACGTGCGGCTCGATGAGCGTGCGATTGAGGAAGACAGGCTTGCCGGCGAGAAAGACTTCCGTGCGCGAGTCGAAATCGCGAAGCAACCAGCGTTCGCCATGGGCGATGCGCCCGGCGGCAAAGGAGTCGAAGAGGATCGCGCGGCCCGTGCAAGCGAGTTCGACGCAAAGCAATTGACGGAAACTTGCCCCGGCATGTGGAATGACATGGTCGGGAAGAAGTTCCAGAGCAGCGCCTTCGCCGATTTCGATTTGCGTTTCCTGCACGGAGGAATGGCGAAGCGCGCGGTAGACGCGCGTGGCGGAAGGCGTGGTGAGGCAGGCGCGCGCCCCTTCTGCCAAGCGAATGCGCGTCGAGAGAAAATCTCCGCCGAGAACGCCGCCAGTGGGATTGAGAAGCATGGCATAGGCTGTGCCATCGTCGAGCGAGACAGCACGCTGCACTTGCAACGGCAGCGTGTAACGGCAGCGAGAAAGAATTGTGCGCGTGCCGCGGCGCTCGAAATCAAGAGAAAGGAATCCGTCGCGGCCGACGCGATCGAGATCGCCTTGGCGGTCAAGAACGCCGTGGCGTTCAGGCTTCGAACAGGAGATCGTGGCGAATCCAGCCGACGATGTCGCCGACTCCGGTGCCGTCTTTGAGATTTGTGAAGACAAAAGGTTTTTCTCCGCGAACGCGCCGGGCGTCGCGATCCATCACGTCGAGACTCGCGCCAACGTACGGCGCGAGGTCGATTTTATTGATCACCAGCAGACCGGAAGACGTGATCCCAGGGCCGCCCTTGCGGGGAATTTTGTCGCCTTCGGCAACGTCGATGACATAGATGGTCGCGTCAACGAGTTCGGGACTGAACGTGGCGGCAAGATTGTCGCCGCCGCTTTCGATGAAAAGAATGTCCATCTTCGGAAACAGGCGAAAGAGCTGTGCGGAGGCTTCGAGATTTACGGAAGCGTCTTCGCGGATGGCGGTGTGCGGGCAGCCGCCGGTTTCAACGCCGACGATGCGTTCGGGCGGAAGAACGTCGCGGCGTGTGAGGAAGTCGGCGTCTTCGCGCGTGTAAATGTCATTGGTAATGACGGCGAGGTCATGCGAATCGCGAAGCCGCGTGCAGAGAGATTCGACGAGCGCGGTTTTTCCCGAGCCCACCGGGCCGCCAATGCCGATTTTGAGGGGCTTGGGAATCATGAACGGAACAACCTCGCGTCGAGATTTGCGTGGCGCATTGCCGCGATTTCCAGCGCCGGAGCGAAATTCCAAATATCGGCTTCGGTCTTGCCGAGGGTGGATTCTGCGAGCAAATCGAGAAGCGGCTGCAGATTCCAGAGAATCCGCTGGCCCGCAAGCTGGCCGAGCGGAATCAGGCGAAGCGCCGCACCGACCAGAGCGCTGCTCGTGGCGTATAGGAATGCAGCGGCAGTTTCTCGCGGCTGCCAATCGAGCGAACTGCCGACAACGCCGAAGGCGACGGCATGATGGCCGGGCGTTTCGTCGCGTTCGATGACGGCGAAGAATTCCGCGGCGAGAGATTGAGGCATCAATTCACGAGCGATGCGAAGAGTCTGGCGGCCCATTTGCCGCGATGCTTCACGCAGCTCGACCGCGGATTTCATGGCATCGAGGCGAGCATCGAGAGCGAAGCAGGCGGGTAGATTCTTTTCGTTTGCCGCGCGCTGAGCGCAGAGGACGAGGACGGCATCGGTGGGAGCGGAAGAGCCGGAGAGAAATTCGCGCAGGAATTTGTCGACTCCTGCGGCGTCGTAGACGCGCGATTCCTGGACAAATGTTTCGAGGCCGAACGAATGCGCATAGGCTCCGGCGGGGAAAAGGCCGTCCGAAAAATGCAGCAGGCTGAGGAAACGATCAGTGCGCATGGCGGTGGGTGTGGCCGATGGGATGAAAGGTTTCGTTGCGGCGCTCGAAGTGGACGCCGAGGCGTTCGAAAAGCTGGACCATGGCGGTGTCGTCGGGTACGAGCAGAAGATTTTCTTGAAGCGCGAGAGGGAAATGGCGATTGCCGACTTCGAAGGCAATGCGGATGGCGTCTTTGTTGTCCGAGGGCAGAACAGCAAGAACAGGCTCGGGAGCGGCCAGAATTTTCAGATACCAATCCGATTCGACGACAAGAATTGCGCCGGGAGAAAGAACCGTGCCGGTGGGAAGAGCGAGCGCGATTTCACGTCCTTGCGCGGTGGTGAAGCGGCCGCGAACCCAGCGGCGCTGCTCGGAGGTGAGGACGAGAGTGTCCTCTTGTTTGCCGTGGAGATGATGCGTGGCAGCGTGATCGGGGAGATGATCGATGATAAGAGCCGTGTTGGGCATTCGGTCAGCTTTCAAAAGAGAAAGTAGCGCTGGGCCATGGGAAGAGTTTTTGCAGGCTCGCAGGTCAGGAGTTGCCCGTCGGCGCGGACTTCGTACGTTTCGGGATCGACTTCCATCTTCGGCAAGGCGCTATTGTGAATCATGTCGCGCTTCGAGAGGCCGCGGCAATGGCGGACGGCGACCGCTTTCTTCCGAAGTTTCAGAAATGCGGGGATTCCCCCATCGAGCGCGGATTTCGAAACAAACGTGAGCGAAGTGGAATGGCGCGCGCCGCCGTAGCTGCCGAACATCGGCCGATAGATTACGGGTTGTGGCGTGGGAATCGAGGCATTTGCGTCGCCCATCACAGACCAGGCGATGAACCCGCCCTTTATGACCATCTCGGGCTTCACGCCGAAGAACGCCGGCTTCCAGATGACGAGATCGGCGAATTTGCCGGGCTCGACGGAACCGATCTCGTGCGAGACGCCGTGGGCGATGGCGGGGTTGATGGTGAACTTCGCGACGTAGCGCTTGATGCGCAAATTGTCGCTGCCGGATTTTTCGTCGGGGAGCGGGCCGCGCTGTTTCTTCATTTTGTCGGCGGTCTGCCAGGTGCGAATGATGACTTCGCCGATGCGTCCCATCGCTTGAGAATCCGATGACATCATGCTGATGGCGCCGAGGTCGTGGAGGACGTCTTCGGCGGCGATGGTTTCCGCGCGAATGCGCGATTCGGCGAAGGCGACGTCTTCGGGAATCGAAGGGCTGAGGTGATGGCAGACCATGAGCATGTCGAGATGCTCGTCAAGCGTGTTAACGGTGAAAGGCATCGTGGGATTGGTTGAAGAAGGAAGGCAATTCGGCTCGCCGCAGACCTTAATAATGTCGGGAGCGTGGCCGCCGCCGGCGCCTTCGGTGTGGTAAGTGTGAATCGTGCGGCCCTTGAAGGCGCGAATGGAATCGTCGACGAAACCGGCTTCGTTGAGCGTATCGGTGTGGATGGCGATCTGGACGTCGTATTTTTCCGCGACGGAAAGCGCGCAGTCGATGGCCGCGGGAGTGGTGCCCCAGTCTTCATGAAGCTTCAGGCCGATGGCGCCGGCTTCGATCTGCTCGTCGAGCGGTGCGGGAAAAGAAGAATTGCCTTTGCCGAGAAAACCGAGGTTGATGGGAAAGGCGTCGGCGGCTTCAAGCATGCGGTGCACGTTCCACGCGCCCGGAGTGCAGGTGGTGGCGTTGGTGCCGGTGGCGGGGCCTGTGCCGCCGCCAATGAGAGTGGTGAGACCGCCGGAGAGTGCGGTTTCGACAAGCTGCGGGCAGATGAAGTGGACGTGAGCGTCGATGCCGCCAGCCGTGACGATTTTCCCTTCACCGGCGATGACTTCCGTGGATGCCCCGACAATCATGGCGGGAGTGACACCGGACATGATGCCGGGATTCCCAGCTTTGCCGAGAGCGATGATGCGTCCGGCGCGAATGCCGATGTCGGCTTTGAAAATTCCGGTGTGATCGATGATGACGGCATTGGTGATGACCGCGTCGAGAACTCCTTCGGCGGAAGTAGCCGAAGGAGACTGGCCCATGCCGTCGCGAAGAACCTTTCCGCCGCCGAATTTGGCCTCTTCGCCCGGAGTGGTGAGATCTTTTTCAATTTCGGCGAGGAGATCGGTGTCCGCGAGGCGAACGCGGTCGCCTGTAGTGGGGCCGTAGAGATCGGCGTACTGGCGGCGGGGAATTTTCATGCTCATGAGGATTTCGCCCCCGAAAAATCAGCGGCGGAGGCGCGGGCGAGCGCATCGGGCTTTGCGTCGGATGTAGTTGCGCCGTTGGTGAGCGCGTTCAAGCCGTAAACGGTGGCGGAGCCGCCGAGGGCGACGAGCGTGACTTTCTTCGTGTCGCCGGGTTCGAAGCGAACGGCGGTGCCGGCGGGAATATTGAGACGCAGGCCGAAGGCGGCGGCGCGATCGAAGCGAAGAGCGCGGTTGACCTCGAAGAAATGAAAATGGGAGCCGACTTGGATGGGACGGTCGGCGGTGTTGGCGACTTCGAGAGTGACGGTGGCGCGGCCTTCGTTGCCGATGACAGGTTCCTCAGCCAGGAAATATTCGCCGGGAATCATGAAAGAACTCCTTGTCAAGATTTCGTAAGAGCCTGTGTGCGTTCGATTCGGTGCGCACTCGTGGGCACGGCGTGCCGTGCCCCTACGAAAACTCGCCGGCGACTGCCACGCCAGGCCTTCCTCGACCCACCCTTATCGGATCGGATGATGCACGGTGACGAGTTTCGTGCCGTCGGGAAACGTGCCCTCGACCTGAATTTCGTCGAGCATTTCCGGGACGCCTTCCATCACGTCTTCGCGTTTCAGAATCGTGCCGCCAAACTCCATGACCTCGGAAACGGTGCGGCCGTCGCGAATGGCTTCGAGCAATTCGGCCGTGATCAACGCGAGGGCTTCGGGATGATTGAGCTTGAGGCCGCGCGCGCGGCGCTTGCGAGCCAATTCCGCGGCGGCGGCAATGAGCAATTTATCGATTTCGCGCGGCGTCAGGTGCACGGGCCGTTTCCTTGTCGCTGGAAGCCCCAAACAGTAGCAGAACTCCCGCATGCCATCCAATTGGATTTACGGATGCAGCGCATCCGCCGGGGAATTTAAGAGGACAGAGCGACAGTTCCTTACAATCAAAGCAGGCAATCCAAGGCCAAAATAGACTTGAGAAGCAGTGCCGAAGAAAAGCGGCCTGCAGAAAAGGCGATCCACGTATGGATTCAACGGCCATTCTGCTGGTGGATGATGACAAGGAGCTGTGCGCCGGGCTGGCGCGACTGCTCGAAATGGAGGGATTCCGCGCGACGGCCGTGCACGACGCGGAAGTGGCGCTTCGTGAAGCAGCGAAGCCGGAATACAAGCTTGTGGTGCTCGACGTGATGCTGCCGGGAGGAGACGGATGGAAAGTGCTGCGGCGAATTCGCCTGGCGTCACAAGTTCCCGTGATCATGCTGACGGCGCGGGGAGACGAGGCAGACCGGATCGCGGGGCTTGAAGCCGGAGCGGATGACTACCTGCCGAAGCCGTTTAATACGCGCGAGCTGATTGCGAGGATGCGGGCGGTGCTGAGACGGCGGGGAACGACGGAGCTGCCGGAAATTTTTAGAATTGGCGACCTGGAAATACAGATGAAAACGCGAAGTGTGTTGCAGGACGGCGCGGAAGTGGAATTGACGGGAGCGGAATACGACATTCTGACGCTGCTGGTGCGCGCTGCGGGAAAGGTGCTGACGCGGGAGGAAATCGCGGAGCAGGCGCTGGGGCGGCCGGTGGGCCCGCTCGACCGGAGCATCGACAATCACATCAGCAATCTGCGAAAGAAATTGGGAGTGATGGCGGAAGGAGTGGAGCGGATTCGAAGCGTTCGCGGAGCGGGATACAGCTACACGGGAGATGCGGATTGATCCGGACGATTTACACGAAGATTTTTCTGTGGTTTTGGGGAGCGACGACGGCCGTGACGCTTTGCGTCGTGGCGATTACCGTGCTTTCGGGAGGAAACCCTGCGGGACGCAGGTGGATGGCGCACACGCTCGATTTTTACGCGCAAAGCGCGGTGGAGCTTTATGCGCACGGCGGGGACGCGGAGCTGAATGCATATCTCGGGGACCTGCGGCGTACTTCGGGAATGGATGCGGCGCTGATTGGTCCGAACGGAAATGTGATCGGCGGCGGAGAATTGCCGTCGCTGACGAGCGATCTGGTGGCGAAGGCTCAGGAGAAACACCGGACGGAATTTCGCGCCGGTTTGCGGTGGGCGGGAGCTGCCGTGGTAACCCGGCCCGATGGGGCGTATGTGTTTGCCGTGCGCATCTATCCCTTGCGCGGATATTGGCGGGGACGTGACGCGCTGGTGGCATTCCTGCGCCTCGGAATGGCGATTGTGGCCGCGGGAATTTTGTGCTTCCTGCTGGCGCGGCACATCGCATCACCAATACGGGCGCTGCGGGGTGCGGCGGCGCGGATTGCAGACGGGGATTTGTCCGTGCGCGCAATGCCGGCGATCACCCCACGCGACGACGAGCTCGCCGACCTGGCGAAGGATTTTGACCGCATGGCCGAACGGATTCAGACGCTGCTGGCGAAGCAGCAGGAGATGCTGGGAGACATTTCGCACGAGTTAAGGTCGCCACTGGCGAGGCTGACCGTTTCGACGGAACTGGCGCGGCGAGGGGAGAAAGAAGCGCTCGACCAGATCGACGCGGACATCGCCAGAATGGACGGGCTAATTGGGCAGATTCTGCTGCTAACACGGATGCAAACGCATGAGGACAAGCGGACTTTCCAAGCGGTGAATTTGCGGCAGCTCCTGGAACAGGTGGTGAAGGATGCGGAGTTGGAGGCGGCTGCGGACGCGAAAGGTATTGCTTTGACCATGGCACAGGATTGGACAGTCCAGGGAGACGCGCGGCTTTTGAGAAGCTGCTTCGAGAACATCTTGCGGAACGCGGTGCGATATACGAAGCCAGGAACAGAAGTGAGCGTGCGGTCGACGAGCGAGGCAAGTGCGACCGGAACAAGGCAAGTGAGTGTAGAGGTCACAGATCAAGGGCCAGGAGTCCCCGTTGAAGCACTCGAACGGATCTTCGAGCCCTTCTACCGCGTTTCCGAATCGCGTGAGAGGGATACGGGAGGGACCGGGCTGGGACTGGCGATCGCGCACAAGGTGGCGCTGGTACACGGCGGCAGGATTGAAGCGCGAAACCTGGAGAAGGGCGGACTGGTAGTGTGCGTGACTCTTCCTGTCGAAAGCGTAAACAGCTAACGTATTTTATTACAGTTCTTTACAAAGCTCCGGCCCCTTTTGACACTTCCTTACATTTGGAGTCCTTGGACCCGTGTTAAATGTGGTGAGCACGAAAAAAACGGGTGCTCGAAGGCAATTACTCATGAGGGGAGGACGGCGATGAGGCTTAACAATTTCATGTGGACACTGGTGGCAGGGATTGCAGCCTTCGGACTGCTTGCCGGAACGGCGAGCGCCCAGGCGGCAGGGCGGGCGCGATTTGCCCGGAGGAATGCGAGCGGCGGAGTGACGGACGGCGGCGCGACTGCTGTGCGGGGAGCCAACGGGGCCGCGGCAGGCCGGGCGGGCGGAGTGGCAACGAACGGACACGGAGGCTACGTGGCTGGCGGTGCCAGCGGCGTGAGGGGTCCGAACGGCGGATATGCGCAGCATGCGGGCTATGTGACCGGCAACGGACAGGGACAAGGCAGGAGCGGTAGCGAAGGGTCGTTCCGCACGGCGAGCGGCGCTCAGGGCTCGCGCGCCAGCGGGACACAATGGAACGACGGCAATGTAACGCACCAAGGCGGATTCCAGGCTTCGGGCGCGAACGGGTCGATCCACAGCAGCGGTTCCTCGCAATACAATGCTTCGACGGGAACCGGATCGGGCACGCGCACGACCACGGCGACCGGGAAAAATGGCAACACGTATACGGGCACAACGACGGTTGACAAGACGGCCAACGGAACGACGGTGGACCACACGGGCACATGCACAAACGCGGAGGGCCAGACAATCTCCTGCAAGTAATAAGAAAAATCCGAAGCGAAGAAAAGCGGCCGGAACGATTCCGGCCGCTTTTTGTTTTGGGCAAAGACGTGGACGGATGAACGAGGAGGAAACAAAGACGGCGAGGGCGATTGAAGGCACCGCAGGACGAGAGTTATGATGACCGAAAGATACGTCCCGCGCGGCTTGGCAAGAAGAGAATCGAGATATGCAGGATCCGAACGAACGCCACCCGAACGCGCCGCCAATGGCGGACAGGCGGAGCTTTGCAAGGAAACGCGCTGACGCGCTGCTGTACATCGGGCTTGGAGATGAAAACGGCGGAATCATTCTGAATCTCGGCGAGGACGGGCTGGAATTTCATGCAGCGATGGGGTTGCGGCAGAGCAATTTTCCTAAAATCCGCTTTCAACTGCCGCTGTCAGGCCAATGGACGGAAGCGGCGGGCCAGGTCGCATGGGCGAATGAGACAGGAAACACCGCGGGGCTGAAATTCACGAGCCTGCCCGAGGAGGCGCGCGCAGAAATCCGGGACTGGATGGCGGGGCACGCACGCAGCACAGAATCGCGCATCGGTGGCAAAGAGCCGCAGGCGAAGCCCTGGACCGTGCCGTCATTGGGGCTCCCGTCGCAGACGATTGTGACGGAAGAAAGAGGCGCCGAATCCTCGTCCGTGCGCCAGCTTTCCTCTGCAGGAGAATCCGCGCCGGATGAAAAGGAAGAGCCGCAAGCATTCTTTGCAGAAGACAAACCCGAAGAAGAACCGCGCGAGACGGGTGCGGTGGAAGCGGTAGCGATTTTTCCGTCAGAGACGCCAGCGGCAGAAACACCGGTTGCGACGTACGAAACGACAGCAACGGACGAAGAAGAACTTGTGGCAGCCGCAGCGGCTGTTCAAGAAAGCATCTCCCGTCAGGGAAAAGAGCCGACTGCGGACGGAGAAAAAGAGAAGACTCTTCCGGCGGCGACGCCTGCGACGAGCGAGCCTTTTACGAGGTCGTTCGAGTGGCAGCGCGCGAAGTGGGAAGAGCCGCGTAAACCCTCATCAGGATGGGGGGCATGGGCAATTTTGATTGTCGCGGTGACGACTTCATTTGCCGCAGGTTGGGCGATAGGCAACGGATGGTTGAACAAGTGGATGCGCAACGGCGAGCAGGTGCTTGAGGTGAAGGCCGGGGAAGTGACTCCCACAGCAGGAGAAAAAACAGAGGCCACGCCCAAGAATCATACTTCTCCCGAGGTGACGACCCCAACTCCGTCCACTTCCCCGTCCGCACGCATGGAAAGCAACGCGAAATCCGCGCCCGCAAAGGTGACAAGCGAGGCGGCGACAGGGGCAACACGCGTTGCGGCCACGCCGAACGCCAACACGCCAGAGGGCGCTGCGACGTCTGCGATTGCGGGCGGCAGCGAATCGGAAGATCTACCGGAGGAGCCGATCAGCGCGAGTGACACGATTGCGATGAGCATTGCGCGATCCGTGGAAATTCCCACAGCAAATGCCGCGCTGCATGAACCCCCGCCGCGTATCCAGGCGGGCGAGGTGACGTCACATGCAGAGCCGGAATATCCAGCCGAAACGATCGAGCAACAGGTCGAAGGAACGGTACGGCTGCTGGTGACGATCGGAAGGAACGGCGAAATCCAGGAGATCGAACCGATGGGAGGTCCGCCGGCGCTCCTGGGACCTTCCGTGGCGGCAGTTCAGAAGTGGCGGTTCAACCCGACCTATCTGAATGGCAAGACAGTTCGCGTGCGAGCGGTGGTGAAAATCGTGTTTCGGCTGCCAGATGCGGGAACCTCCCCAGCGAATCCGTAGAGCGCGCAGCATTTCCTGAAAACTTCTGAGGGAACGAGACGAAGCCGCACTCCTATCCGTGCAAATGCGTGAAGCCGCCGTCGATGAGGTAGTCGACGCCGGTGATGAATCCGGCTTCGCCAGAGCATAAAAACAGGGCGAGAGAAGCGATTTCTTCCGGGGAGGCCATGCGGCCGATGGGTTGTGCGTGGGAGAGCTTTTCAAACATCTCCTTCTCGCGGCCAGGATAGTGGCGCGCAAGATAGCCGTCGACGAACGGAGTGTGAACGCGCGCAGGAGAAATGCAGTTGCAGCGGATGTTGTGGGCGACGTAATCGCGGGCGACGGAGTAGGTCATGGACACGACCGCGCCCTTGCTGGTGGCATAGGCGAAGCGGTCAGCGAGCCCGGCCGAAGCGGCAATCGAGGCGAGGTTCACAATGGCGCCCCCGCCGCTGGACTTCATGTGAGGAATGCAAGCGAGGAGAGCGTTGTAGAACCCCTTCACATTGACACGGAAGACGCGGTCGAAGTCTTCCTCCGAAGTTGCCTCCAGATTGCCGATGTGAGAGACGCCGGCGTTGTTGACGAGAATGTGGATGCGGCCCGCGCGGGTCAATTCACTGAAAAGCCGCAAGACATCCTGCTGCTGCGTAACGTCGCACGCATGTGCTGCGGCGCGATTGTCGGGGATGCGGCGAGCGGCATTCTCCGCCGCGGCGATATCGATATCGACGATGTGAACTGCGGCGCCGGCGGTGGCAAACCGCTGCGCGATGGCAAAGCCGATGCCACTGGCAGCGCCGGTGACGACGGCGGTCTTTCCGTCGAGGCGAAATGAGGAGGAAGGATCCGGTTGAGCGGTCAATGTAGCTGCACTCCGCAGCAGGGCGTGCAAAGCGGATGCACGCGGCGCGCCCGTATTATGCGGGGAAGCAGAGAGCGGTTCAATATGTCATCAGGGCGGGGAAACAGATGAATCCTCTTGACGCTACGGATGGCTTCCTTTAAGAAGGGCGCACGATTCGTTTTTGCAAATCGGTGGCGTGAAAAGGGCAAAAGCCAATGAGACTGATTCGATTCGGAGAAAAGGGAAAGGAAAAGCCAGGAATTTTGCGCGAGGACGGCGCGCGTCTGGATGTTTCGGCATTTGGAAGCGATTACGACGAAGCATTTTTCGGCGAGAGAGGAGTGGAAGATTTGCGAGCGTGGCTCGGGAAGAATGCCGACAAAACACCGCGCGTGAAAGAGAGCGTGCGGCTGGCCCCTCCAGTGAGCCGGCCGGGAAAGATCGTCTGCATTGGCCTGAACTTCCGGGATCACGCAGCGGAGAGCGGGCAGCAGGCGCCGAAAGAGCCGGTGATTTTTTTCAAGGCGACATCCTCGCTTGCCGGGCCAAACGACAATCTGATGATTCCAAAAGGTGCGACGAAAGTGGACTGGGAAGTGGAATTGGCAGTGGTAATCGGGCGAAAGGCGAGCTACGTGGAAAAAGAGCAGGCGATGGAGCACGTGGCGGGATTCGTGCTGCACAACGATTATTCCGAGAGAAGTCTCCAGCTCGAGCGCGGCGGGCAATGGGTGAAGGGCAAGAGCTGCGACACGTTTGCGCCGCTGGGCCCTTTCCTGGCAACTCGGGACGAGATTGCAGATGCGGGGCGTCTAGGAATGTGGCTGAAGGTGAACGGAGAAATCCGGCAGAAGAGCAACACGGCGGAGATGATTTTCCCGGTTCCCGAGCTGGTGAGTTATGTGAGCCAGTTCATGTCTCTGCTGCCGGGTGACGTCATCAGCACGGGGACTCCGGCGGGAGTGGGGCTGGGGATGAAGCCGCCGCAATACCTGAAGCCCGGCGACGTGGTGGAGCTGGGGGTGGAATCGCTCGGGGAATCGCGGCAGAACGTAGTGGCGTGGCCGGGGTAAGACCGGCGAACGGGAAAGCGATGCAGCCGGATAATCTCCGGAATTCTTGAAGAAGGCGAATCAGGATTCGTTTTCGGTGCCGACCTTTCCCGCGACGTGTCGATAGAGAAACGTGAAATAGCCCGCGGCGAGCAACATTCCGATGAGCCACCAAACAAGACCGATGCGCAACCCGTAGTCGGATGCCTTGGCGTTGAAGATCGTCAGTGAATAGCTGGGATCCGTGCTGGCGGGCAGAACGTCCGGATAGACACCGAAGACAACGCTGGTAAGCATTCCCAACAAATAGGCGCAGGAAGCGAAAAAAGCAGTGCGGTCGTAGTCCTGGCGGCGGAGAAACCAGCGAACGCCGACAAGTCCGGCGAGAGCAAGAGCCGGGAAGATGTAACCCCAGGGCCGCTGCGCGAAGCTCTCCGGGACGCGCGGCTGGATGCGAAACGTGGCCCAAGTGATGATGACGGTGAACAGGACAACGCCCACCCAGGCACCGCGGGCAATGTGGCGCGCGCGGTCGCGAACTGCGCCGATGGTCTTATGGGCGATCCAAAGCGCACCGTGTTGCGTGAGGGCTAAGTAGGACGCGACGCCGACAAGAATCGTGTACCAATCGAGTATGCCGGGGGACGGCCCGAGAGTGAAATCCGTCCAGAGTGGCTCGAAAAAGTAGCCTGAAGAATTGAGCGGGACGCCGCGAACGACGTTGCCAAGAGCGGCGCCGAAGAAAATCGCGAGCAAGGCGCTGGAGAGAAAGAAGACAGCGTCCCAGAAGGGATGCCAGATGGGGCTTTCGATGTGGCTGCGAAATTCAATGGAAATTCCGCGAAGGACGAGCAGCCAAAGGACGATCATCAGCGGAAGATAGAAACCGCTGAACGCGGAGGCGTAGAGAAGCGGATAGGCGAAGAAGAGCGTGCCTCCGGCGGCCAGAAGCCAGACTTCGTTGCCATCCCAGACGGGGCCGATAGCGGCAAGGACGGCGCGACGCTCGGCGTCAGTGCGCGCCACGCCGAGATGAATGATTCCCGCGCCAAGATCGAAGCCGTCGAGAACCACATAAATGGCAATCATCACGGCGACCAGGCAGAACCAGATCGTTTCCATTGTCGTCCCCCCTCAGCTCTGCGGCGCGGGCTCCGGCCCAGGCCCTTCCTCCACTTCCCGATAAACGAGGAACAAGAAGAGGATTCCGAGAACCATGTAAAGCCCCATAAAGCCGATTAAGGTAAACAGGGTGTTGCCGGCAGAAACGCTGGGAGATTCTCCGGCGGAAGTGCGAAGGAGCCCGTAGACGAGCCAAGGCTGGCGGCCCGCCTCGGCCGTGATCCAGCCCGCGGTGTTGGCGATATAGGGAAACGGGCAGGACAGCATGAGAACCCAAAGAAACGGGCGGGATTCAAAGAGCTTCCCGCGGCGGAGCTGGATGAAAGACAGAATCATGATGGCGATGAAGATCGTCCCGAGGCCTACCATGATGTGGTAGCTGTAGTAGACAAGCGCGATACGATCCGGCCAGTCGGAGGCGGGAAAAGTGTCGAGCCCGCGTACTTGGCCGATCCAATGGCGATAGGTGAGGAAGCTGAGCGCGTGCGGAATCATGAGCGGATTATCGAGGCGATTATTCTGGATGTCCGGCTGGCCAAGAACCGCGATGGGTGCGGAAGGACTTGATTGAAAGAGACCCTCCATGGCGGCGAGGGTGGTGGGCTGGTGCTCGGCAATCAAGCGCCCCTGTGTGTCGCCAGTCGGAAAAAGCTGGAGAATCGTGGCAATGAGGCCGACGGTGACGCCCAGGCGAACGAAGGTCTTTCCGTAAGATTGATCGCGCCCCGAGAGCAAGTAGAAAGAGCCGATAGCAGCCATGACAAAGGATCCAGTAATGACCGCGCCACACATATTGTGCGCGTATTGCCAGAGCGCCCAGGGATTCAGGATTAGGCCCCAAAAGCTGGCAAGCCCGATGACGCCATCAGGTGCGATCGAGTAGGCGACCGGATGCTGCATCCAGGCGTCGGTGGCGACAATCAGATAGCCGGACATCCAAGAGCCGAGAAAAACCATGAACGAGGCGAACCAGTGACCGCGCTGTCCAAGGCGCTTTTCTCCGAACAAGAGCAGACCCAAAAAACTTGATTCGAGGAAGAAGGAAAAAATTCCCTCCATCGCAAGAGTCTGGCCGATGACGCCGCCGGTGATGCGCGAGAATTCCGCCCAGTTGGTGCCGAACTGAAATTCCATGGGGATGCCTGTGACGACGCCCATGGCAAAGGTGATGCCGAAGATTCTTGCCCAGAAGCGGACCGAGCGGTTGTAGTGCTCGTCGCCGGTGCGGACGGCGATGGTCTTCATGATGAAAATGAGCAGCGCGAGACCCATTGTGAGTTGCGGGAAGAGATAGTGGAATGTGACGGTAAACGCGAAGTGAAGGCGATGGAGCCCGAGCGCTTCTTCCAAGTGAAACCTCCTGCCGCCGCAAGCCTGAAGCGTTAATTCATTGAATCAGCGGAACGATTCGATGATGGGCCGGAGCGGACCGAGCGAAGGACTGGAAGCGCCATAGCGAAAAGCAACCGCTCGCAGAAGCTCCCAAGATTAAAGCCCTACCGCTTGGTCCTGTGAGTTGCCTCCTGCCACGCCACGCGGGGAAGTGTACTGCGGATTCCAGGTGGCATCGCCGAAAAATCCGCTTCGCGTGACAGGAAGAAGCAGCTACTTCTTGGCGAATCCGCGAATATAAGAGACGAGATCCTTGATTTCGGCGGCGGAGAGCGATCTTCCGTACGGCGGCATCTTGCCCTTTCCGTTGGTAATGATTTGGGCGAGTTCGGCGTCGCTCATTTTCTGAATTTCAGGCGCGCTGAAATCGTGCGCCCCGAGAGCTTTGCCGGCGCCCGTTTGGCCCTTGCCATCGGCGCCGTGGCAACCGGCGCATTTCGCCTGGTAGGTCTTTTGCGCAGAAGCATCGGCGCGAACGCCGGGTGCGGGGAGCGCACCAACGGCCAGCAGAATGAGGGCGTATCTTACGAGTCCTTTCGGCATTAGTTCTTTCTCCTCTCAGTGAAATGCGCTTGTTTCAAGCTCCTTTTCAGTCCCGGGACATCCTTCGATCAGAAAGCGTAACGGACTCCGAACGTCGCCGTGCTGCCATTGAAATTCTGCAATTGAAGCGATGGATACGTCGCGTATGTAGGAGTCAAGGCCAGACCTGCCGGGAACTGGGTCCCCGTCACGTTGAACCCGTAATAATTCCAATTCATCTTGTAACTAAGGCCTTTGTACAAGTCAATCGTGATGCCCGCGTAAGGCTTGAGATAGTTGAAATTCAAAGTCCCGGACGGCTGGAGCGTATTGAGCGAGACCTGTTGCAAGGTTGTGGCCGTGGTCGCAAATTGGGGCTGATTGAAATATGGGGATGTGCCGCGAACGAAGCTCCCGTCAAATCCGGCCTGGGCGCTCACGCGATTATTGACTTTCCAAATCAAGCCGCCATAGGCGAAATGATCCGTGCTCGTGTAGACGGACAGAGCGCCAAGAGGAACGGGAGACGTGGTTGTCGGACACGGCGTGGTGCCAACGGGCGCGGGGGCGCCGACGCTGTAGCAGACGTCGATCTGCGAAAGGACGTCCCAGTAGGTGTAGCCGAAATTGACGGAGAGGTGAGAGCTAGGGGAAAGAACTGTGGAGAAATTGTACATGCGGTCGTGTTCGAGATTGTCCACCGTGAAGACGTTGTCGCGGTTTTCGTGGATTTCGACCGAGCCGTCGATGTCCGCCCAAGGACGCGGCTTATAGCTCGCGTCCACTTTATAGCTCTGGAGCTGGCGCGGGTCTGTGCGCGTGAAGGAGTGGTCGTTGTAGCCGAATTCAAAGTCGCTGGTGATGCGGAGAGCATCAATGGGCCGGGCCGTCAAGCCGACCAAGAGCGCGTATTCGTTGATCTTGATTGTGTCGCGGTCTGTGCTGTTTCCCGAGTCAGGGATTGGATTCGCGGCAGAACCAATGGTGATGGAGCCATCGGCGTTCAGCACGCAGCCAGCGGGGAGCGCGCCGGCAACAAGGGCGCAAGCACCGCGAGCTGCCAGATAGTAATTGGCGGCTGTAGCCGTAGCGCCACCCGGGAAATACGTTTCGCCCGTGTTGAAGTCGTCGCTCGAACTGCCGATGACGCGGTTGGTGTAACGGAAACCGATTCGGCCCGTGAGTCGAGGTTTGAAATCGTATTGAGCCTGGAGCGTATTGGACTTGAGGTTCTGTCCCAAAAATTGCATCGAGAGTCCGTTCGAGACGTCCGCCGCCGAAGACGCGGAATGCTGAGGGCAGGTGGAACCGTTGAAGCCATTGCCCGTGTTACAGGCAGAGGTGAATTGACCGATGGGAAGCGCGAGCCCGACGACGCCTGCGGCAGGAGCGGGTGCGCCGAACAGAGTGGTCTCGGCAGAATCCCAGATTCCCGGCGTTCGCCAGTTGTAATAGCGAAAGAAATCGAGCACGCGGAACTTGTCGGTGATTGCGTAGACACCGGACCAATCGGCGTTCACGGAGACAAGCTTTGCCTTTGCCGGCCCGCCGGTCGTCTCGCCGCGAGAGGAAGTTCGAGCCGTCCAGGCGTTCACGGATTCCAAGAAGTCCGGAATCGAATTGTCGGCGGAAGTGTAACTGAACGAGCCCGAGGTTTCGAAGTTGCGGAAGTAGTTGGACTGGAAACGGAAGCGCTCGGTGGGCATGAAGTTGCGCGGACGACCGACCTGCGTGTAGGAAATGAAACCGTTGCAATTGCCAGTGACGGTGGGAAGAGGAGCGCTGTTGGCATTCGTTACCGGGGCGGCGCAAGGAAGAATTTCGCCGCCGCTATTGGCCCAGATGATGCCCAGGTCGAGCGGAGTCCCGAGCGGCGTGGCCCCGGGTCCGGTTGCGCCGCCCAACTGAAAGCCGAAATTTCCTGGCGCGGCAGCAAAAGTGTCGTTCACGGAATTGTCCTGCTTGAAGTATGTGAGGAACTGGTCGTAAGAAAGCGTCGTGCGCGGAAGCACGCGAAAATCAATGCCCGCGCGGTAGGCATTTGTGGTGTAGCCATAAAATTCGGGCGCCTGAGGAATGGTGCCGCTGTCGGTGGTGAAAAACCCCGGTCCCTCGTCGCGGTCGCGCGAATAGCCGAGGCGGAAGCGAATCCTCGATTGAGGAAGGAGCGTAAGGTCGTAATCCTGCATGCGGCGGACGAGATCGAGAGAATGCGGCGAATTGGCAATGGGTGTGGTGGGGCTGACTGCCGGATTCGTGGAGATCGGGTTCAACGGGTTGGCGAAGAGGTTCCAATCCCAGAAGTTCTTGTCGCGGCGGAACAACATGCGGAAATCGTAGTATTTGTTCTTTTCGATGCGCAGGCGCGAGACATCGTTCGGGTCGCCGCCGTAGCCGAAGTTGCTGAAGCTGAGGTTATCGAAGAGAAGGCCATCGTGATTGAGCGAGCGCATATCCAGCGAGTAGTCGAACAGGCGGACGCCCGAGCCGAGATTGATGAACGTATCGTAAGTGTCCTGATTGCCATTTATCCAGTTTCCTCGATATCCGAACTCGACGGTTTGCTGGACATTGTAATTTCCCTCGTTGATTCCTTGGTCCTCGCCGCCACTGGCCTGCGCTCGGCAAACACTCGGCAAGAACAGGAGAAGCACCAGGAGATTCAATGGGAGAACGGCAGACCTAAAGTGGTTTCTCATAACCCTTCACCCCGGCAGTTTCGATCTGGGCCCGACTCGACTTCGCACTCCTCACGCCGTCTGCGTCTTCTTCAGAAGAAGGATTCCCCCGGCTGCTACTTGAAAAAGGTTGGATCAAAGTTCGATCCATGGATTTGCGAATGGCACAGCGTGCATGCCTGGAAGAACGTGTTCTGGTTGTGGAACGAAGGAGTGCCCGGCGCGCCGCTGAAGCTCGAAGCTGTGTGGCACTGCAGGCAGAGAAGGTTCACATTGCTGACCTTCAGCATGTGCGGGTTCGGGCTGCCGTGCGTCAGATGGCACGACTCGCATCCATCCACCTTGACGGGCTCGTGCTCATAGACAAAAGGCCCCTGCTTTTCGGTGTGGCACTTAAAGCAAACCTGGTCCTGATTAGGTCCGAAGCGTACCTGCTTCGGGCCAGCCGTCCCGTGCACGTTGTGGCAATCGCTGCACTGGATGAGCCCTTCATTGACGCGGTGATGGAATGGCATCTCGAACTGGGCCTTTTGCGAGAGGTGGCAGGTGTAGCAGAGTTCGGGTTGGGCCTTGACGAGGAGAAATTCCTTCGTTTCGGCGTGGTGCGGGGAGTGGCAAGAGATGCAGCTCACCCCGTTCTGGGAGTGTATGGAATTGATGGCATTCATGTGTTCGGTGCCGCCGGCGTGGCATGTCAGGCAGCGCGAGTTGATTTCTTTCACGGAGACGCTCTGGAAGGTGAAGATCTTGGTGACGTCGCCGCCGCCCGCGACGTGTTCCGAACCGGGACCGTGACAGGATTCGCAACCCTGATGTCCCGGACCTTCCTTGGTGTTCAGAGTCGTCTTCCAGTGCGGGGATTTTTCCCAATTGTTATAGATATCGGTGTGGCAGGACTTGCAGACCTCCGAGCCCATATAGGTGGCCCCGGCTTGCGGGTCCGTCGTCTGGGAGGCCGATGCTTTCGCGTCCTTCGAGGAGGATATGGAATCTTGACCGCGAGCAGGGCCCTGATAGGAAAGAACAAGCATTAAGAGCGCAAGCCATTCGAAGTAGAGTGCCCCCATGCGCTTCATCGGTTTTCTCCCTTTTCAGTGCTCTGCGACGACGGAGTCAATCCACCCGGACTTAAGATCTGATTTGCACTAGAGCCAACCATTTAGGCCGGGATATCGTTTTGCGTCTGTGACTTGCATCACAGCCCTTCTTGGCGTTTTTCAATAAATTGGCAACAAAATTCGCAACTTGAGCAAGAGCGCGAGAGCCAGGCTGGAGGGCTCAACTCCGGACCGTTAGCACCGGGACGTGGGATTGAACGACTACTTTATGTGCTGTCTTGGATTCCGACTGCGTTGCCGATGAGAGCCGGCCGCCAGCATCGCGCACTCCGAGCACGATGAGATCCGCGTGGCGGTCTGCCGCAACGCGAAGGATGCAGTCTGCGGGCTCCCCATACTCAACCAGGAGTTCCGGACGGCACCACGACTCCGCGCCGGGCGGAAGAAGTTCGTGAAGCTGATGGAGGGCGCCGGCCACGGAAAGACAGGGACCCGGTGTGGCTTCTTCCTGCCGGCGGATAACGTGGAGAAGGATGATGTGCGCCCCTGATTCCCGCGCGAAGGATAGGGCGTGGGGGAAAGCCGAGTTGGATTCCGGCGAAAAATCTGCGGCGAAAAAGACTCGATGAAAACGTGCGGCGTTATGAACCTGTTGCCGGGACCGCGCGCCGGTAGTGAAGACAGGCACGGAGGAAAGGCGAAGAATCTCCTCGGCGACTGATCCAAGGAGCATCTTCTGTTTGCCTGTGCGGCCGCGGGTTCCCAGGACGATCAAATCTGCGTGACAATCCTCGGTCGTGCGCCGGACGCCGGGCCAAATTGCGACATCGGTGACAATACTGGTTTCGTGCGCCACTCCGAAAAGAGCGGAAGCGACCCTTTGCATCTCAACTTGAGCAACTTCCTCCCGTGCCTCCGCGGCAAGACTGGAAAGGCTTGTTCGAGCGTTGGCGAGACTTGCGGGAATCAGAACGTGCAGGGCGTGGACGGTCGCCACATACTCACGAGCAATGGCAATTGCATAACGCAAGGCCACGGAGGATGGCTCGGAGAAGTCCGTCAAAAGGAGGATGTTCTTTAGTTGGACGCGCGCACTGGGCCCGGCAAATTCCATGTTCACTTGCCTTTGGGGAAGCGGGCGAATTCACAAGAGATTGCCTCCAGGAGGCGGCCGTGGCTGTGACAAGTGTCACAGAACAGCGTGACGTGGATCACTTGCAGCAGGATTTGCGCAGAAAGAAGTGTGTGTCCTCAGGCAAGCAGGCGGGCAGTCTGGCGGGCAATCTGAATTTCCTCGTCGCTGTGCTGAATGCGAAGGGTCGCGCGGCTGTCGTCGCTGCTGATTATCGAGAGGCTGTTCGCATTCTTCGGCTCGTCGAGTGCAATGCCGAAAGCTTCAAGCCCTTGACAGATTTGGCGACGAGAGGCGGGATCGTTTTCACCGACTCCGCCGGCGAAGACGAGAGTGTCTAGCCCTCCGAGGATGGCAACGAAGGCGCCGATAGATTTCTTTACGGAGCGGCAGAAGATATCGATGGCCAGCTTTGCGCGGGGATCGGAGGAGGCGCGGAGTTGCTTCATGTCGTTTGAGAAGCCTGAAATTCCGAGAAGGCCCGACTGACGGTCGAGAAGAGCCTCCAGCGATTCGGGCTGGATCTGGGCCGCCCGCAGCATATAGAGGAATACACCGGGGTCGAGATCTCCTGGCCGCGTGCCCATGACGATTCCGCCTGTGGGAGTGAGACCCATCGTGTTGTCGACCGACTTGCCGTCGAAGACCGCTGTGACGCTGGCGCCGCTGCCGAGATGCGCGATGATCAATCGAGGCGGCGCACTCGAGCCCAGGTCATGAAGTATCGATTCGCAAGACAGCCCGTGAAAACCGTAGCGGCGGACTCCTGCCGACCAAAAGCTGTCGGGCAGGGGGAATCGAGCGGCCTCTTCGGTGAGCGTGCGGTGAAAGGCTGTATCGAAGCAAGCAAACTGCGGAACGGCGGGAAAATGAGATTCGGTGAGACGGATGAGACGTAGCTGAACAGGAACGTGGAGTGGCGCAAGGACAGAGATCCTCTCAAGCTCAGCGATGACCTGCGGCGTGATTCGCTGATGCTCGCGCAGGTTCGGGCCGCCGTGGACGACGCGATGTCCAATGGCTTGCGGCGAAGGAAGGCTGCCATCGAGGATCAGACGAGCCACCGTACGCAAAGCGGAGTCCTGATCGGGAACGGGAGAACGGTTTTCCTGCAACGTGCGCCCATCGGCAGAACGGACCCAGAAATGTCCATTCGCAGCGCCAATCCCTTCCACAGCGCCGGCGTAAATTCTTCGCGGATCTTCCTCGGAAACCTCAAAGAGGCCAAACTTCAGGGACGATGAGCCGCTATTGAGGGAAAGGATGACGGTCGCGGACATTTCGGCGTTATCTCGCGGACCACTTCCAGTTGCGAACTTCGGGCAGATCCTCTCCGTGCTCGGAGACGTAAAGCTTGTGACGCTGCATCGCTTCAGAGAAGCGCTGCGTGGCGTCGGCGACGTGCGGACTCATGCGAGGGACGCGGCGGACGACGTCGAGCGCGAGCTGGAAACGGTCGAGGCGGTTGAGCACGGTCATGTCGAATGGGGTCGTGGTGGTTCCCTCCTCGACGTACCCGCGGACGTGAATATTGAAGTGGTTGCGACGCCGGTAAGTGAGGCGGTGGATGAGCGTTGGATATCCGTGGAATGCGAAAATCACAGGCTTATCGGCGGTGAACAGGGCGTCGAAGTCTTCGTCAGCAAGGCCGTGCGGATGTTCGGTGACGGGCTGAAGGGCCATGAGGTCAACGACATTCACCACGCGGATGCGGAGGTCGGGAAGATGTTCGCGCAGCAGAGTGACAGCCGCGAGAGTCTCGAGGGTCGGGACGTCACCCGCACACGCCATCACGACGTCCGGATTTCCGTCATCATTGCTGGCCCAATCCCAGATTCCGAGGCCCGCCGTGCAATGCTTCACGGCGGATTCGATATCGAGCCAGTTTGGCGCCGGCTGCTTTCCGGCGATGATTAGATTCACGTAGTTGCGGCTGCGAAGGCAATGATCAGCGACGGAGAGGAGCGTATTGGTGTCAGGGGGCAGGTAGATTCGCACAACGTCGGCCTTTTTGTTCGCGATGTGGTCGATGAAGCCGGGATCCTGATGGGAAAAACCGTTGTGGTCCTGGCGCCAGACGTGGGAGGTGAGCAGATAATTCAACGAGGCAATCGGCTTGCGCCAGGGGATATCGCGCGAAGTCTTCAGCCACTTGGCATGCTGATTGAACATGGAATCGATAATGTGAATGAATGCTTCGTAGCAAGAAAACCAGCCGTGCCGCCCAGTGAGCAGATAGCCCTCGAGCCAGCCTTGGCACATGTGTTCGCTCAAGACTTCCATGACGCGGCCGTCAAGCGAAAGATTCTCGTCGGTGGGAAGGGTTGCAGCTTCCCAGGTTTTTCCAGTGACATCGTAGATGGCGTCGAGGCGATTGGAAGCCGTCTCGTCAGGACCAAAAACGCGGAAATTGGACTGTTCGAGATTAAGTTTCATGACATCGCGCAGGAAGTGGCCCAAGACGCGAGTAGCTTCAGCCTCCGGTTCGCCGGGGGTTTCGACCTTGACCGCATAATCGCGAAACGATGGGAGCCGCAGAGGCGAGAGGAGCAAGCCTCCATTCGAATGCGGGTTCATGCTCATGCGTCGCTGGCCTTTCGGAGCGACGTCAGCAAATTCCTGGCGGAACTTCCCCTCGGAATCGAACAGTTCTTCGGGCTTATAGCTCTTCATCCACTGTTCGAGAATCTCCAGATGTGCGGGTTTTTCTCGGACATCCGTGACGGGAACCTGGTGCGCGCGCCAAGTGCCTTCGACCGGTTTGCCGTCGACAAATTTCGGGCCGGTCCATCCTTTCGGAGTTTTCAGAATGAGCATGGGCCAGCGAGGCCGCTCCGCCTGATCGCTTTCACGCGCTGTCTTTTGGATGGCTTCAATTTCGCGGAGCATGGTGTCAAGCGTCAAAGCCATCCGCTGATGCATGTCAGGGGGATCGTCCCCTTCGAGAAAGTAAGGATGGTAGCCGTAGCCACGGAACAGGGATTCGAGTTCGTCTTGGGAAATACGCGCTAGCAGCGTGGGATTCGCGATCTTGTAGCCATTGAGATGGAGGATGGGAAGCACGGCGCCGTCGCGAGCAGGGTTCAGAAACTTGTTAGAGTGCCAACTTGTGGCGCAAGGGCCGGTCTCCGATTCGCCGTCGCCAACGATGCAGGCGACGATGAGAGAAGGATTGTCATAGGCGGCTCCATATGCGTGAAGGAGCGAATAGCCGAGTTCGCCACCTTCATGAATCGAGCCTGGAGTTTCCGGCGCAACGTGGCTGGGGATTCCATAGGGCCAGGAGAACTGGCGGAATAAGCGCTTCATGCCGTCGCTGTTTTCTTCGATATGCGGATAGATCTCGGTGTAGGAGCCTTCAAGGTAGGTGTGCGCGACAAGCCCCGGCCCACCGTGACCAGGCCCGATCACATACATCATGTTCAGGGCGTTTTCGTTGATGAGCCGGTTGAGGTGGGTGTAGATGAAATTGAGACCAGCCGTGGTGCCCCAATGCCCAAGCAGGCGGGGTTTGATATCCTCCGGAGAGAGAGGACGCTCGAGGAGCGGGTTGTCTTTGAGATAGATTTGGCCGACGGAAAGGTAATTGGCTGCGCGCCAGTGGGCGTGGATTTTTCTGAGCTGCTCCGGTGCGAGAGGGCCTTCCATGACACGTCCTCGAGGAGGATTTCTGAATCTCTTGGCAGACACAGTGTATGCCCGGACGAGGATTGCCTATGTGACAATCATCACAAACTCTGATTACACTCCTGTGGCGAACGCTGGGTGCAAGCGACGATGCACTCTTCTTGAGAGAGTTGCGGCAAGGGAGGTGGGTCGTGATAACCGAATCTGATTACAAGTCGATGCTGGCCATTGCATTAGGCGAAGCACGGACCGGGCTTGCGGAAGGCGGGATACCCGTGGGCGCGGCCATTTTTGATACCGCAGGAAAACTGATCGGCAGCGGTCACAATCGGCGCGTGCAGCAAGGCGATCCGTCAATCCATGGAGAGACGGACGCGTTTCGCAGAGCGGGGAGGCAGAAGAGCTATCGCAACCTAATCATGGTGACGACGCTCGAGCCTTGCTGGTATTGCAGCGGGCTTATTCGTCAGTTTGGATTTGGGACGGTCGTGGTTGGCGAAAACAGGAATTTTCAGGGCGGGTCGGAATGGCTTCGCGAGAATGGCGTGAAGGTCGTCAATCTCGACTCGGAGGAGTGTGTTTCGATGATGGCCGAGTACATTCGCACGCATCCCCAAGTATGGAACGAAGATATCGGCGAGGAATGAGCGACGCGCCTGAAGCGGAGCAAATCAGGCAAGGACCTGATCGAAGATTTGGCCGACGGCGCGCTGAGCTTCGAGGATGGAAAAACGGTGATCCATTGCACCGGCAAGATCGGTATTCGCGAAAGCTATGCGGCCGAATGGTTCTGCACGGAGAATATCGCGAGGCGCAGGCTGACCGTTTTTTCCGAAGAAAAACCCAGGCTGAGGGCTCAGATAGGCGTGGCCCCAACGGTTGAGAATAATTCCTGCAATATCCTTCTGCACGTCGAATCCCGAAGCGCCAAACATGAGCGTGAATTGTTCGCGGATGCGGCGCTCGTATTCGCGAAATGACGTGGTGAGCAACTCGATGCGGCCTCGGTTTCCCTGGTCTTCCGTGGAAAGGCCGGGATAGGGAAACAGTATTTTCAGTGTGAGAACTACGGGCGAATCGGGAGAAATGGTCGGTTCGCTCACGCCGGTGAGCGCGAGTTTCCGAATTTCGAGATTGTTGCCGATCCCGCCGAACCACTGGCAGCCGGAAAGTCCCATTCGATATAGAAACCGCCAATTGCGTACCGCGACGCTAGCCATGAGTGACGGCGAGCGATAGAACTGCGCGTAGGCCTGCTTTTGCGCCGCTCCCAAATCCCGAACAACATGTTTGGTGGTCCAGCTTCCCCCGGCCATGACGGCTGAACGCGCCTTGACGCGGAAGACTCTTCCATCCTTTGCATAAAGAATCGTGAGCAAAGATGAGTTCGCCGGATCGCCATCATGGCTGACGGAAATGACCGTCGAGAAGAGACGGATGCGAGCGCGGGAGGATGGATTATCGAGGGCGGGGAAATTCACTTTTCCAAGTGTGACTCCCGAGACGGTGGCTTCACCGGAGATTGCGGGAGGAATCAGGGACTTGACCATGAGGCGAGCGATGGTCGTGTTGCCACCGGGGAACATCTGCACGGGGTCGCCTTCTCCCTCGTAGGGGTGAAGCATGTTTGCGGCGTAATCGGTGTAAGCGGAGAGAGCATCCGGACCGAGGCCCGACCCCCCACCCGCAACAGGTGAAAGGTAAGTGCGGATGAACTCACGACTGACGGCGAATCGCTCCATATAGTGTTGCTCAAGTGTGATGGAGTCGAGATAGCGCGAGACGGCGTCACCTTCATATTGCGACGGCGTGAATTTTGAGCTTGTCTCGGCTTGACCGGAGAACCAGCGAAACAGTTCAGTGCGGGTTTCTGCGGGTACGGGGGCGCCATCGAATTTCTTGCGGATGGGATCGAGGGCCCAGACGCCTGAGGTGGGCTCGGCGGCGTTGCCAAACCAAAAGCCGTATTGTCCGCGGTCGAGACCCGTCGTGTCGTAAGGAGTGCGCGCGAGCGGCATCTCCGGGTCAGGACCGGACCATGCTTGGTAATCGAGTTTGGGAGCACGAAGGCCGATGGAATCGTAAAATGCCGCCAGCGCGCTGTAGGGGTACTGCACGAAATAGATGGCAGAGCCTTGGTGGCTAATCAAGCGCTTGCCATCAACCTCAAATTCGTTCTGCTTCGCTTCGCCGCCGAAGACAGGATGATTTTCGAGAACCAAACACTTCATTTGCGGTCCAGCTTGCCGTTGGAAAAAAAGAGCAGCGGCGAGGCCGCTGATGCCGCCGCCGACGATCACGCAGTCATGGATTTCGCCGGTATCAATAACGTCCGAAGGATTCAAATCGTAAGCGTTGTCGCGCATGCGATGGCCTGCGGTGACAACTTCCCACGTATTCCCGTTGGACGAAGCGTATTCACCGACTCCGCCATAGCCCGTCCAATCGTCTTTCTGCGTGGGGGCAGAGCTTTTAGCCTGGCTCGCCAAGATATCGGCGGGCGAGTGGCCGGAGAGAAGCACGGAGCCGGAGGCGAGGAGCGAAGAGCCGAGAAAATCGCGGCGAGTGATCTCCGAATCCATGCCGAGAGATTTGTCGCGCGGCGGACGGTTTTTGTAGGAATGCATTTGCGGTCTCGTGCCTATTGCTTTGTACCGAGCGGATTCCGGCTCTCTTCGTAAAATTCGTTTTGAAGCTTCAGGCTCTCATCGTCCGCTTTCACAGCGTGAATTGCTTCGGCAATCGTAGCAATCCATTGCTTCATGTCATCTTCGCCGAGTTCTTTGGAGGCTGTGGAGGCGTCGCCAGCATAGTGATTTGGAAAGCGTGCGTACCACCAGATGCCGGTATAGACACCGGGGGGCAGATGGAGACGCTTTTCATCTGCGCCCGATTCCTGCCCTACGCGGTCCATATGGACCAGATCCGGCTGCGACACCATCATGTTCGAAGTTTCTGACTGCCCGGCGTGCATATCCACGGCATCTTTGTGCAGGGGACTCCTCGGCTGCTCCATGCCGCCCCACTGGATGTAGACGACGTAGTCGTGCGGTTTGTCGAGCTGTGTTTGCGCGAAGTAGGGAAGAAGGTCTTCGTTTCCGCCGTGGCCGTTGACGATGAGGATCTTCTTGCAGCCGTTGCGCGCCATTTCGTCCGTAGTTTCCTGGAGGAGATCGAGCTGCATATCGCGTGAGTAGGCGATCGTGCCGGGCTGGTGCTTCGCTTCGGCAATCTGGCCGAAGTAATAAGCAGGGAACACAACGGCATACTCTTCCTCTGCGGCGTGCACGGAGGCGTAGCGAACGTTGATGAGGTCGGTGCCGATGGGGAGTTGCGGGCCGTGCTTTTCCAAGATGCCGAAGGGAAGCAGGCAGGTCCCTTGCGCCTGATGAATGGCATGGATGAAATCGTCGGCTGTCAGGTCTTCCCATTGAACGGGAAGCTTGCTTTGCGCTTTTGCAGACAATGAGCAGACAAGAAAGAGTGCAAGGGCGATGCCACCCCGTTTCAACATGAGGACCTCTCTTCTAGCAAGATGAGGAACGAATTGTAACGCGCTGCCGCAGAGTCGTGAAATGGAGTATTCGTTGCGAGGGGTGTTTCGGCCCGATAGAATGCGCTGGTGCGTCGGGAGGAAGAGATTTTGTGTGCGTCTTCGAGACGCAACAACTTGGCATATGGATCTCGCAAATAGACTGCAACGTCGGATGAGTTGCCATTCACTGCGCCATTTTATGTTGTGCCTCGCACTCTTCGCAGTGGTGGCGAGCATCATAGCGACCGACTCTTCAGGGCAGAATTTGCCCCCGCCAGGAAACGCTAAAGCTGCCGTCATTGAAGGAACAGTTCGAGACTCGGCGGGAAAGCCGGTTGCGGGAGTTGCGGTGGAGTTGCAGGGCCGGGAGCAACAGCAGGTAGTGTCGAAAATGGATGGAACCTTCGTTTTTTCCGAATTGGGCGCGGGCAGCTATACATTGCGAGTGGAAAAGACTTCTTTGTACCAGGAGTTCTCGGAAGAAGTTGCCGTCTCCGCAGGAGAGACGAATCAAATCGAAATCGTGCTTCAAACCCCCTCTGTGCCTTCTTCATCGAGCGGCGCCGCTTCTCCCGGTGGAATGGAGTTCGAAGACAAGCCGGATTTCACCGTGGCAGGAGTGAGCAACTGGTCTGACCTCGGCCTGCATGGTTCGGACATCAAAGTGAAAACAAGCGAGGAATTGGCGAAAGACACTGTCGCTCTGAAATCGAGCGGTACAAGCGGGGACTCCTCCGGCAGTTTGGAAGAGAAAAAAGCTGCGGAGGCTTCGGCGACGGAAGGCGAATTGAAGGCAGCCGTTACGCGCTCGCCGGAAAGCTTCGAAGCTAATCGTAGACTCGGCGCCTTTTATCTGCATTCGCGCGAATACAACCTTGCCATTACCCCGCTGGAGGCGGCCTACAAGAGCGACCCGCACGATTCGGCGAACGCCGATGATCTCGCGCTGGCTTATGTGCGGGGCGGTGACCCAGCGAAGGCCCGCGAAGAGATTCAGAGAATGCTTTCTTTGACAGACAGCGCAGATTTGCACCGTCTTCTGGGAGATGTAGAAGAGAAAACCGGAGACTCGTTGGGAGCCGTGCGCGAATACGAGACAGCGGCTCGCAAGGATCCAAGCGAGGACAACTACTTTGCTTGGGGCACAGAACTGCTGCTTCACAGGGCCGCAGAGCCTGCCGTGGAAGTGTTCACGAAGGGATCGAGCACACACCCTGATTCCGCCCGAATGCTTGCAGGGCTCGGCGCGGCGCTCTTTGCGACAGGCTCTTACGTACAGGCCGCCCAACGCTTGTGCGCGGCTTCGGATCTGATGCCGGCGGACGCATCGCTATACGTTTTTTTCGGCGAAATGGAAACGGCAACTCCGACGCCACTACCGTGCGGCGACGAAAGGCTGGAAAGGTTCGTGCGGGAGCAGCCCACGAATCCGCTCGCGAATTATTATTACGCGATGGCTCTGCTGAAGCAGGAACGCGCTGGAGGCAAGCTCAGCAATCCGCAACAGCCCGAGGATCTGCTGGAAAAAGCTGTAAGCATCAATCCGAAATTCGGGAAAGCGTTCTTGGAACTCGGAAATCTATATATCTCTCGTGAAGACGTGAGCAAAGCGATCGATGCCTACCAGGAAGCAACGGCAGCGAGTCCAGAATTGAGTGAAGCCCACTACCGTCTCGGCTTGGCCTACAAGCGAGCGGGAGACAATGAGAAGGCGCGGCAGGAGTTTCAGGAGTACGAGAAGGCCAAAGAGACCGAGGCGGCGGCCGAGGAACAACAGCGCCGCGAGTTACAGCAATTTCTAATTGTTTTGAAACCTCCCGCGGAGGCTGCCCCGCGCTGAGATCTAAAATTCGAGTTTTCTCATCTGGCGGGCAGGGTAAGGCGCGTGTTGGCAAAACCCGCGCTGCGAGATCCGACCGGCGCGATTATTTTGCGCCATCGATCTTGCGCAAATAATCCCCCCACTTCGAATCGTAACCCTCGATTCGATTTTCAAGCCGGGCACCCTCGTTCCACCAGTGAGCCTTATCGCGGCCCATGCTAACGCCGCGGCGAGTGTGCATGTCGAGCATGAAATCCTGAACTTCCACTTTCCGTTCGCCACGAGCGACCACTTCACGTGCCCATCCGGCAAGCTCCATCGACATGTTGTCTTTCTTCGAGCTTGCCAACAGGCGCACCGCGTGCGCGCAGTAAATCCAGCGGTCGCCGCGGTCGGGCATTCGAAGTCTCTGCCGGTTGAGCGCCTCGATGATGGCGGGTGCCGTCACCAGGCCAAATCCCACATCCTCGGTGGCGATGATCTCAAGTCGTCGCCAAAGAAGCTCTTCGGTGTCCGGTCCGGCGGAGAAAAGCTCGTAGGCCGCGAGAGCCGCTTCTTCGATCCAGCCGCGGCGGATCGATTTCTGGAGCACAGAGCGCAGCTCGTCGACACTGTAACCGTTGGGTGTGGTCGTACGGCTCCAGACGTCCTGGCTCTGGTAGTTCGGTTCGCTTTCTTGCTTCGGTGACATAGTGCTCCTTCCGGCCACGTGGAGTTTCAGGTGTAACGCTTCAAGATTGCTTGCTCGGTCAAAGACGTTGCGCCATAAAAGATGAGGGCAATGAGAACACTGACCAGGGAAGCGGCCAGCGCCTGGTCCATAGCAAGATTCGCCGTAGAGGTTCCAATAAGGAAGCCCAAGCCGCCTGTTTGCATGAGGAACTCCGCCACCAGCGCCGAAAGGACGCTTTGTACGGAGAGCACCTTAAGTGCGACTGCGAGGCGCGGCACTGCGGCGGGGAGCGCCAACCGCCAGAGACGGTTCCATCGTCCCGCGCCCTGCACGGAGAAATATTCCTCGGCCATCGGCGGCAAGGTCCGCAGTCCGGCGTAGGCGAAGACAAATCCGGGTAGGAAACACAAGATGATCACGGTGACAAAGACCGTTCGGTCGTCGTAGCCGAAAATCCGCGTGAGAACGGGGATTAGGCAAACGACGGGAACCGAAGTGAGGAGCAACGCGAGCGGAACGCTGATGGCGGCGAGAATTTTGGACAGCCATATCAAAATGGCAAGCAACAAGCCGCACAGCAGGCCTGCAACCATTCCGAAAAGGGCGACTGCGATGGTATGGAGCGCCGGCTGCACGTAATCGGACGGATGATGAACCAACTCACGAGCCACGGCGAGCGGAGTGACGACGACGATTCCATTCAATCCACTGTGGCGCACCCAGAAGCTCCAAGCGGCTACAAGCAGAATCACGGCCCAGGTTTGAGCAAGTACGCGCCTCATTTGCCAAACCTTTGCAGCACAATTTTCTCGATTCCGGCAGCTAACAAAAAAGCAGTGAGGGACATCGCGGCCGCGACAACGACAGCGGCCCACATGAGCTGGACCTGGAAATTTTGCATTGCGTTGAGAATTACAAGTCCCAGGCCGTGCGGAGCACCAAACCATTCGCCCAATATGGCGCCAAGAAACGAAGCAGCAACCGCGGCCTTCAGCCCACTCGCGAGATGAGGCAAAGATGCCGGGAGATCGAGATAGCAAAGTCGCTTCCAGGGACTTGCTCCAAAGCCGATCATCACGCGGCCCAAGGCTGGTGACGCGGCCGCCAATCCCGAAGAGGCAGCGACGTAAAAGAGAAAGAATACCTGAATGCCGGCGAGAACCGCCGGAGTCTGGCTGCGGCTGAACACTACGATCAGGATAGGTCCAATGGCAATCGGCGGCGTGGTGTTGACGAGCACGGCAAGGCGGTCGAGGCCAGGACGCAGCGGCGGCAGAAGGTGAATCACGACGGCCAGAAGGGTGGCGAGTGAAGCGCCAAAGAGGAGTCCTTTCGCAGCGGAGGCGAGCGTATACATGCAGGAGCTACCAAGCAGGGGTAGCGTGTCCGGGTCCATCAAGGCTTTTGCGACGTCGGTCGGGGCTGGGAGAGTGGGGCCGACGATGCCAGCCTTTCCAATCCACTCCCAGAGCGAAAAAAACGCAAGCAGGCCGAGAGCTGCATACAATGCATTGGCAAGAGGCCGGTTTGGCGCTCGTTCCATTCGCTCGCTCCTAATGCTCTAACCAAAGAGTGATTTGGTCGGTTAGCCGATGAAACTCCTCAAGACGCAGAACATCTGGTGTTCGTGGCCTGAGAAACGGAACTTGGACAACTTGCGCGATTGCTCCTGGGCGCTCCATGACGATGGTCCGGTCGGAAAGGAACAACGCTTCCTCAACGGAGTGCGTGACCAGCAGTGTTGTTATGGGCCGGTCGCGCCAAATCCGCTCGAGTTCAATGTTCAGTCGGCGGCGAGTGACGGCATCGAGCGCCCCGAAGGGCTCGTCGAGCAGGAGCACGTCGGGATCGAGGCAGAGCGAACGGGCAATCGCGGCGCGCTGGCGCATTCCGCCTGAGAGCTGGCTGGGGCGTGCATGCTCGAAGCCTTTGAGGCCTACGAGCTTAATCAGCGCAGTCACTTTCTCGCGGTCGACCGGCATGGCGGCCAGCTTGAATGGCAAACCCAGGTTCGATTGCACGGAAAGCCAGGGCAGCAAGGCAGGGTCCTGGAAGGCGACCCCGAGGCGATGCTTGCGGACAAGTTCTCGCGGAGGTTCGCCGCCGATGCGAACGGCGCCTCCGGAAGGCTGTTCGAGCCCGGCAACAAGATGCAGAAGGGTGCTCTTGCCGCAGCCGGAAGGACCCACGATAGCCAGAAATTCTCCCGGCGCTACCGTGAGATCAATATGGCGAATCGCCTCAACGACGGCGCCACGACGGTGCGTAAATCGCTTTGTGAGCCCTTGAATTTCGATGCCTGCACTGGTCATGCGATGGCTCGGTCGAAGCGTTCCATGATCTGCGCGTATTGCTTCTTGACGCTCTCGCGCATCGGGCCGAGATCAACGGTGAGAAGTTGCCGGTCCTTCATCACGATTTGCCCGTCAATAATGACCGTTTGAACGTCGCGGCCAACCGTCTGCTCCGCTGCAGTAATCACAGGATCGTATACAGGATACTGATCGAAATCACCCGCGTTGATGAGTATGAGATCAGCGCGCTTACCGGGTTCGAGGCTGCCTATTTGAGATTCCAGGTGGGCGGCACGTGCGCCGCCGCGGACTGCCTGGCGCAGCATATCCGTGTAACTCATAGGACTGGTTCCGTGCATCGGAGTGCCATCCAAAATCTGCATACCATGGACGGCATAGTGGGCCACTTGAAAGAGATCGAGAGTGCCGCGCGTGGCAGCACCATCAGTGCCCAGACCAACGCGAACGTTCCGGCGAACCAGTTCGAACAGATGCGGCGCACCAATAATGAAATTGTTCATCGCGCAGTGAGAGGAACTTACGTCGTTGGCCGCATACAGATCGATCTCCTTGTGACCGAGCAGGACGGAGTGTGCGCAGTGCAAGCGATCATTAAAGACGCCGAGAGAGTGAAGATATTCGGCGGGCCGTTTGCCGAAATGGTCAACCGTGTAGTCGATTTCATAGGTGCCTTCGCAAAGATGTGTGTGGATGCGCGTATTCAACTGGCGTGCGAGCGCGTCCATTTCGATCCGCAGGTTTTGCGAGTTGACGATGATCTGCCGCAAGGCGAGCCAGGCGTTGACGCGCGGATGGTGTTCCCAGCGCTTTACGAGCGCCTCACTGCGTTGCAAGGCTTCTTCGGTGGTGAAGCGAAAACCTTTCGGAAGAGTATCGTCGAGATCCATTGTGGACATGGCGATCCGGCCACGGATTCCGATTTCGTCCGCGGCACGGCCCATTTCGTCGGGAAAGGGACCTCCTGCTTCCAAGAAGCAGGTTGTCCCGCAACTGATCATCGAAGAGTAGGCGCAGAGCCCGCTGCAGTAGATGTCCTCCGGTTCTAGGCCACTTTCAAAAGGGATGAGGTAACGCTTCCAAATCGGCTCGCGGAGACTTCCAATGTAGCCGAGTGATGCCAGTTTGCCGCGAAGGAACTGCTGCGCCGTGTGGACGTGGCAATCCACTAAACCCGGCATGGCGATCATTCCATCAGCTTTCAGGGTGTCTTTGACAAGGAAGCGACCTGCGGCTTCGTCGCTCTTGCCGAGCCATGAGATTGAATTCCCGGTAATCGCGATAGCGCCGTCGTGTACGACGGTGCTGGCGTCGTCGAAAGTAAGGATTTCCGCGCCGGTGATGAGAAGGTCTGCAGTGCGCTGCTCCATTGTGTGCTGCGTCTCCTGTCGTGAGGGTTTGTTCCAATCGCTCCCGGACAAACGCTGAGGATGTTCGGCGTTACAGGGACAGCCCCTTATATGCTTCTGCGAGCAAGCTCATATCCATAATGCGCGCTGGATCAGGCAGATTCGCGCGGCCCGTAGCCCTTGCGACGTCGTACATCGAGCCACGAAGTTGCTCCTCCGTGATCCAATAGGGCCCAGGTGTGCCAGGGGCTCTTTCAAGGGGCAACTGCAATTGATTCAGGCGCGTCTGCTGGTGAAGAGAGAAGCCATAATCGCGGCCAAACTTGGAGACAACAAGGCCGGCTCCGTAAGGAGGGTCTTTCTTGTTGTCGATGTAGCCTTGGAGCAATCCATGAAGGAAGGCGACAAAGACGGCGCGCTCCGCAACGAGCTTTCTCCGGTCCACGACAAATAATTGTGAAGGAACGTGGTAGCCGAACTGGTCCATGCGCGCGACAAGAAAATCTTTTCCTTCCTTGAGATTCATGTCTTCGAAGATCACAGGCTGATTTGTGACAAAGCAGAAATAGGCGTCTCCCGCTCCTGCCAAAAGCGCGTCAGGCGAGTAACCGGCGGGAATGTACTGATGGTTGGGAGGAAGATGATTGATCTTGAAGACGGCGTCGAGGACATTTCGTTCTGCGGGTCCCTGCACCAAGAAACGCTTACCGGGAAGATCGGCTGGCTTCAGCACGGGGCGGCGTGGGAGTGAAATCAACCCCTCGGGCGCAACAGGAATCATCGACGCAATAATGACAAAATCATTTCCGTGGGCTTCGGCATCGAGCAACTGCAGCCAACTCGTCGCGGCAATATCGGCCTGACCTGCTGCAACCAGGACTAACGACACAGGCGCGTTTGGGCCGCCACCGAGATAATTCACGGTCAAACCGGCGTGAGCGAAGTGCTGCTTATCAATGGCAACAAAGACGTCGGCATACTCGGCGTTTGGCACCCATCCGAAAGCGATCGTTAGCGACCGAGTCGCTGCCGCCGCATCCGCGACAATGAGGTTGCTGCATGCAGCCACGCCGCAAGAGGCAGCCAGCCCAATGAATTGGCGCCTTCCAAGGGCGCGGCTCGAGTCTTCTCGGTTTTGGATGCGATGCTGCGATGTCATCGTTTTCATTGTGACTCAAGTCCCCGGGTTATGGTTTTTGTTCAGACTGTCTGATGCGGAAACCAAGAATCGGCCAAGGCGAGGTAAACAGCCTAGGTTCGAACAGGCGCTCGTGATTAATTGCCGGTTGTTCGGGATCTGAAGCAGGTCTACGAGGTCTTGGTTCGAGCGGCGCTCCTGGAACAACACGTACGAAGAGGTCCTTAGCTGGGTTTGGTCCGGTTTCGGCTGAATCAGGCACGCGCGCGCCTGTGAACCCCTGGCCAGGCTCAAGAGTGCGCGAAGCCGAGGAAGCCTTAATAACTCGACGAATCTGTCTCCGAGGCGGTCTCACCTTCTCCCAATTCCCGAATGATGCGCGCTCCGGCACTCGTGCCAATCAGGTCGGCACCTGCTTCGATGAGCGCTCGAACCTGAGAAGCCGTTTTGATTCCGCCGGAGGCTTTGATCCTGACGTTCGGCGGTGCTAAGCGGCGAAGGAAGCGGATTTCTTCCGGCTTGGCAGTGCCCACCGCTCCACCACTCGCATTTTTCAAATAGGATACGCCGGCCTCGATGCTGAGAGTCACCGCGCGCTCTTGCTGCTGCGGATTCAGGAGCGGCAGCTCAAGCATGATTTTGACTGGCACGTTCCCAGCTTCCTCGACGACTCCCTGGATGTCGCGGAAGTATTCGGACTCCATGCCGGACAAGAGAAACCCGACGTTTGGCATCAGGTCGATTTCCTGCACACCATCGTCTACCAAGGACACCGCTTCGCGTGCTTTACTGCGACTCGTCATGGTCCCGTTGGGGAAGTCGATGAATGACGCCGTGCGAATCCCTGAACCCTGAAGCGCACGAACCGTATCCTTCACCCAGCAGGGCGGAATCATTGCTGCGTGAAAATGGAACTCCAGGCACTCGGCGATGTGCCGCTCCCACTGGGCCCTTGTGACGGCATTGGAGATCAGTGTGGACTGGACTCGCGCCGCGATGATTGAGGCATCAAGTTGCGATGTTTCTCCGCTCGCCTGGTTTCTGGGGCCCATTTTTTCTATTGCGGCCTCGACCCACCGGAATCAAGGTCCCCGCTGGTTCTGGAAATGCGCGCGGCTTTGGCCATCAGCGCATCCGCCACACGGCGAATAGCCGCGACTTCCTCGGGCGTCGCTGTTCCGACGCAATCGCTCACGAGTTTCATGCAATGCGCGCGAACTTCCTCGTGCGCGTTCGGGTCTTGGCCACGAACGATGAGCAACTCTTTCAGCCAATGCCGGCCGTACCCGGCGTGGATAGTCTCGTCGGCCCAATCGAAATCCATGTCGTGCTCGCTCAGCGAGTCACCGTAGGTATGGAAGAGATGAGCGCGTGTGGGCTTGTGGCGTATGTTCTTCGTCTCGAAAAAATACAACATTCCGAGGCGGTAAATTGGATCCTGGCCGGACGCGCTTTCGTAGATGTAAGTTCCGAGAGGGATTTCAGCTGGTTCAAAGCCCCAGCTCATCAGGCGTTGGTACCCCATTTGGCAATGTCTGGCTTCGTCGTAAGTCCAGCGGGCGGAATTGTGAATCAAATCCCAAGGAAGGACATGGGCGAAGGAGCTAAGGATCAAGGCGCCGGTTTCAATGGCCCACACTTCGTTCAGGTGGCTGATTGCAGAGCGAATCTGCAATTGCACACCCTCGCCGTAGGGGTAAGAGGAATCCACCACGTCCGGCCAGTAGAACCGGCATGGCCAGAACCGCGAATCGCGAGCAGGCTGAGCGGGAACAGAGTATGCCTTCGCACCCGGCAACTTTCCCCAACTTGTGGAAGTGGGCGGCGGTTGGCCGACTCCTACGCCGCCGATCGCAGACAGCCTGTCGGCAATGGCTTCCGACCAGGAAGAGGCTTCCTCGCGAAACTCCGGATTTTCGGCGAGGACCAAATCCCCCCACCGTTCAAAAGCGGCAATTTGCTCGATCTTTTCGGCATGTGCCAGTGAGAGAAAGCGGTGGGTCGGCCCGTCGGCAATCGGATCGGATGCGTCCAGATATTCTTTGTAAGCGTCCCGCAGGGACGGCAGGAGCACCCTCCCAACACTTTGCAGAAATGCAGGAACGGAGGGCGACTCCTTGATGCTATCGAATAGATCGATCAACGTACGGTCTGCGCCTTGTTCTTCCAAAATGCGATTGGGAAAACGCAATTCGAATACGCGATTTCGCAAGGCATGAGCTGTTTCCGCGCTTTGCCAGATGTAGCGGGCGAGGCCGATCTTTATCTCTAGGGGTGCCACGGCGGGAATCCATGCCGCAGCGCTCACGACAAGCGAGCGCTCGCAAAAGAAGAAGCGTTTCAGGAGTTGCGCGACATCGTTTCGCATCCACCGCGCGCGCGGTTGTGCGCTCGACAAAAATGCCGCGGTCTGCGACATATCACATCCTCCTTCTGCCTTGCCTCGGGCCAAGGAATTCGCGATTTGGTGACTGCGCCAGAATCAGAAGAAATTGCTGAGTCCCACGATGATGACGGCGAAAATCAAAATAGCAAGGCCTTGGTTCAACATTCGACGCGCCGATACTGGGGCGTCGCGCCACTCACCTCTCCAGAGACCCCAGAGAAACCCTGCGACAATGGAGAGGGTGATGAAAAGAGGCCAGCCCGCCACCACGCCCCAGCGGCCGAGTCTCGCCGCCCCGAGGCCGTACAGATAAAAACTTCCGATCCACATGAGCGCCATCATAGCGCTCCAGGCGAGATTTCGGGGAGTTTCACGGCTCCAGAATCGGCCGAGCGTGTTTCTGCTTCCCATGAGATAGATGCAGTATCCGAGATTCACGACAAACCCAAAAGTGAAAAGGAAAGCCCAGACGGCATTGCCTGCCGAAGTTGGGCTGATTCCGGAGTTCTCCGCAGCCTTGACAACATTGTTCCCAAACGCCATGCCCACATTCGGCAAGCAGGAAAGGATACCGGCCAATACGGCGATCGTTATGGCCGCCGAGAAGGCGCTGGCTTGCCCGGAATGTGATTTCTTTTCCAATGACACTCGCCGGGACCCTCCCGTCGAGACAAATACGATACCCAGGATAACGATCAGCGTCCCGATGAGCAGCAGGGTCCCTCGAGCGGTCAGCAACGAATGCGGGAAGAAGACGACGAGAGGTATTAGAGCGCCGAGGCTCGCGATCAACCCCATAATGATTGGATAGCCCAGCGACATTCCGAGCCGGTCCATTCCAAGGCCGAAAAGCACTGCGCCGATTCCCCAGCCGACGCCGAACAACGCCAGAAGGAAGAGATCTCTCATCGGAGACGAGCTATAGACTGCAAAGATGTTGGGGAAGGCCAGAAGAGTAATGATCCAATTGAAGGCGAACATCCCGAGAAACGAAAAGGCTGCCCAAGTATGCTCCCACGACCAATCCTTCACTAAGCTCATAGGAAGGATGAACGTTCCTTGAAGCAAGCCCGCGAGGAGCACGAAAAGGAAGCCTTGCAGCAAATGTTCCCGCCTTTCCTGGATTTCAGAGAACGTCAAATGCCCTGCGAGGGCATGAGCGCGAGGAAAAACTCTTCCGGCGATCGCTTAGGACTGACGTGTTAAGTCCGCGAACCAGCTCGGAACCGAGAGTCCGGATTGCCGGTAATATTGAACAACCTCCTCACGATGCGGCAGAGAGGGCACAACACCCTCCTTCGTTACTGCAAGGCCGCCGGTCACGACAGCGAATCGAACGGCGGCCTCCAGTTCTGCACCGCAAGAAAGCGCCAGGGCGAGCCCTGCATTGAAAGCATCCCCCGCACCGGTGGTGTCGACCGGCGTAACTTTTATCGCAGGCACATGAATCAAAGACGAGGAGGTCACAATCAAGGCTCCCTTTTCACCCAGGGTCACGACGACCTGGCGCGCTCCCCTTCGGATCAACTCTTCGCCCAATTCCTTCGGCTCGGCTGCACCGTTGGGATCGCAGCCGCAAAGGACCAGTGCTTCCGTTTCGTTGGGAGTCAGCACGTCCACAAGTTCGAGCACGGATGAAGACAGCGGTCGCACAGGCGCAGGATTCAAGATCGTGATTGCACTGCTCGCCCGGCCGCGCGCCAACGCCGCCTCAGCAGCTTGCACGGGAATTTCAAGCTGTGTCAGAACGACCCGAGCAGAATCGATCGCTTCGCAGCATTCCAGGATGTCGGCGCTTGTCAGTAAATCATTGGCGCCGGGAGCCAGCGCAATGCAGTTTTTCCCGCTTGCGCCTTCTACAAGAATAAATCCGACGCCCGTCGGGGCTTCGCCGGTTCGTCTCAGCCAGCGAACGTTCAGGCCTTCGTCTCGGTACATGCCCAGGGCCATGTCCGCAAAGGAATCGTTTCCAATCTTTCCGACGAAGGTGGCTTGCGCCCCGAGCCGCGCGCATCCCACGGCCTGATTCGAACCCTTCCCGCCGAAATCTACGCGGTAGCCATGGGCTAGCAAAGTCTCTCCACTGCTCGGGAGGCGCTCCACTTTCATGGTTAGCCCCGTGGCGTAACTCCCGACAATGGCAATTCTGGCGGAAGACAAAGACGGATTCTCCCAGTGCAACATCCGTGCGATTATGAATCGCGTAGCTTATCACAGGCATTTGGCTCGGCGGCGGGAGCTTGGGGTCAAAAATTGCGCCTTGCCGATGCCGTGTTTCCGGCTTCGTGTGACCAGAAATGAGGGCATCGCCATAAGCGGACAAGGTGGGAAGCAACGGATCTTGGATTTTGCCCGGCGCAAATTCCTTATTCGGTCCTTTCAGGGAGCGTCGCTATCGTTTTTCTCCAAGCGCTTGGGTTTAGCCTCATTCGAAGGATTGTTTGCCAATCCATCTTTGCAGGCGTCGGCCCTTACTCCCGCCGAGTTTCACGTTCGTCCTCAATACCGGCAGCCGGGCGCGCTCGATTCGCTTCTGGCAAAGGTCCGTGCGGGCTCCGACGAATTCGTTACGGAAAAGTATCAGGACCAGATAGTGGCGATGCTCCGCGTGTGGAGTGCGCAGCTTCTCGAATCACCCCAGAAGACAACGGCTATCGAAGCCTCGATGACACCGGATTTCTCTGCAAGTTCCGCCGAGCCAACCGAGTTACAGCCTCTGCGCGTGGAACCGGCTCTGCGCACTTGGAGGCTGAAGTTTTCCGGCGAGACGGTGTTGGGTCGCGAAGAATTCTTGAAGCAATGGCGCGCGGAGATGAGTTTGTTTTCATCGATTATCACTGCGGAACTTCAGGTGACGAGCATCCAGGCAAATCCTATAATTTCGCCGTCCTCAAACGTCCCAGACTCTTTGAAAACTCGTATCCGCTACGAGCTTGTGGGGACAGGTCAAGCTTTCTACCGTGAGCAGCGGGTGGGAACGTGGGAGCTGGCATGGAAGGCGGATGCGTCCGGACAGTTTCGTTTGAGCCGGTGGCAAGCGACAACCGAGGAACGTAGCCGTTCGGCAGCTCCCCTGTTTCGCGACATTGCGGCCGAAGCCTTCGGTGGCTGCGCCTCATACAAAGCGCAATTGGCTTGTGGTACGGATTATTGGCGCACCGTCCTCGACGGCGCGTGCGGGATCGACATTTACGGGCACAACGGGGTATCCATCGCCGATATTGATGGAGATGGATTTGATGATGTCTACATTTGCCAACCTGCTGGGCTACCGAATTTGCTTTACCGGAATCGCGGAGACGGGACGTTTGAAGATATCACAGCCAAATCAGGCTTAGGTCTCCTCGAAAACACGGCGTGCGCGCTTTTTGCGGATGTTGATAATGATGGCCGGCAGGATTTGATTGTCGTGCGCGCCAGTGGACCCCTCTTGTTCTTGAACCAGGGAAATGGAAAGTTTCGCGAGCAGAAGGAAGCGTTTCGATTTGCAAATCCTCCACAGGGCACATTCACCGGCGCTGCCGTGGCCGATTATGACAGCGATGGCTGGCTGGATGTGTATTTCTGCCTGTATTCGTTCTATCAGGGGGCCGATCAGTATCAGTATCCAACGCCCTACTACGACGCTGAGAACGGCCCCCCGAATTTCCTGATGCGAAACCAACGCGACGCGACGTTTCGCGATGTCACCAAGGAAGCAGGGCTCGAGCGAGACAACACACGTTTCAGCTTCTGTTGCGGGTGGGGAGACCCTGACGGAGATCTATGGCCGGATCTCTACGTCGTGAATGATTTCGGGCGCAAGAATCTTTACCGCAACAATCGCGACGGTACATTTACCGACGTTGCTCAAGAATCAGGAGTTGAGGACGTGGGCGCGGGTATGAGTGTTTCCTGGCTGGATTACAACTGTGACAGCAAACAGGACCTCTATGTTGCCGACATGTGGACAGCCGCGGGAACGCGAATCTCCGAGCAGCCAATTTTTCAAAGAGGTGCAAGCGACAAGATTCGCGCGCTCTATCAGAAACACGCCATGGGCAATTCGCTCTTTCAAAATCGTGGTGACACATCCTTTGCCGATGAAACAGGTCGTTCCGGCACAGCGGTGGGACGATGGGCATGGTCGAGCGATGCGTGGGATTTCGATCACGACGGCTTCCCCGATCTGTACGTGATGAACGGCATGGTTTCCGGAACCTCCTCGGATGATTTGAACAGCTTTTTTTGGCGACAGGTGGTGGCGAACTCGCCGGACAATCCCGAACCCAGCGCCAAGTACGAGCAAGGCTGGAATGCGATTAACGAATTGATTCGCTCTGATAGCAGCTGGAGCGGATTCGAGCGGAACGTCTGTTATTTGAACAACCGTGATGGAACATTTTCAGATGTCTCGGGAACTGTGGGACTGGATTTTGTCGAGGACGGAAGGACGGTTGCCTTCGCGGATTTCGACCATGACGGTCGAGTAGAAATGCTCTTGAAAAACCGCAACAGCCCTCAGTTGCGACTGGTGAAGTCCGTCTCGCCGAGCTTGCCCTCCGTGATCGCATTTCGCCTGTCCGGGACGAAGAGTAATCGCGATGCAGTCGGCGCGGAAGTCACGGTTTTTATTGGTTCATCGCGACAGACCAAAATCGTTCAAGCCGGATCCGGATTCCTGGCACAACACAGCAAAGAATTGTTTTTCGGACTTGGGGATGCGGGAGGGACTGTGACCGCTTCGATCCGCTGGCCAAGCGGATTCGTTCAGGAAATCAAAGAGCTCCCGCTCAATCATCGCGTCTGGATACAAGAGGGATCGCACCCTTCGCGCGTCGAACCGTTTAGATCGGTCCCGCAGCCGTTACCTGTTCCTAGAGGATCGTCGGCAGCCTCAGTCTCGCGGCTCGAGTCGCTTCCCGGCGTAATTGAGACATGGTTGTTGGAGCCGGTTGCTGCCCCGGATTTTTCGCTACCAGACTTGAATGGAGAGAATCGAAAACTGTCTGCATTGCGTGGCGGACCTTGTCTCATCTGCTTCTGGACGGCGGAGTCTCCGGATTCACTCCGGTACTTGGTTGATCTGAGTGAGCTCCCGAATCGCTCGACAAGTGCCGGCTTGCAATGTTTGCTCATAAATGCCGACGCCGAGCCATCAGACACAAGACGAAAGACCCTTTTTCGATATGCGCGCCTATCGGGGCCTGTTCTTTTAGGTTCTGATGACGTAATTGCCGTCTACAACATTCTTTACCGCAACATCTTCGACCGCCATCGTGACCTGAGCCTTCCGACTTCGTTCCTGATTGATGAGGCGGGATCGATTGTGAAGATTTACCAGGGAGCGGTGCCGAAGGAACGATATGTCCGTGACGCCGCAGAGATACCACAGACCAAGGAGCAGCGTGTCGCGAAGGGGCTTCCTTTTCCAGGTGTCACGGAGGCTTTCGATTTTGGGCGCAACAATCTCTCCTTCGGTTCTATATTTTTTGAACGCGGCTACATGCAAGAAGCAGAAGCCTTCTTCCAGTTGGCATATCGCGACGATCCCACGAGCGCCGAAGCCCTCTACGGGCTTGGCAGCGTCTACTTGAATGAGGAAAGGGACGCCGAAGCGCAGGACTGCTTTGAACGGGCTGTCCGCCTCCATGCCGATTATCCGGGGACGTTGCCAAAGGCTTGGAACAACCTGGGCATTCTAGCCGCGCGTAAGGGAAATACCAGCGAAGCGATTCAGGATTTTCAGAAGGCTCTAACGATTGATCCGAACAACATAATTGCTTTGGGAAATCTGGGAAGCGTGTATAGGCAGGAGAAGCGGTGGGATGATGCTAGAAGTGCGCTCGAGCGAGCCTTGCAATTGAACCCTGACAATCCAGAAGCGAACTACAGCCTTGGAATGGTCTATGCGCAGCTGAATGATACAGGGCGTGCTTATGACTATCTTCAAAGAGCGCTGGCAGCTCGTCCCGCTTACCCCGAAGCGCTTAATAATCTCGGCATCCTTTACGTGCGCACGCAGAGGCCTGCAGATGCGGAGAAGAGCTTCCAAGGGGCAATTCGCATTGCGCCTTCGTTTGACCAACCCTATCTAAATCTTGCGAAACTCTATGTTCTTGAGGGAGACACGGCAAAGGCCCGCGAGGTCCTCTTAGAACTCTTGCGACAACATCCTGGTCACCCGCAAGCCGAAAAAGAACTGCAACAATTGCCTCAATAGCGGGCAATGGATCATCGGCGGGCGCGAAGCCTGGATACCAACTCAAGGCGCTGTCTTCGGCGGTGTTGGGGCGCTCAACAAATCCACAAACAGCTTATCAAGCTTGGCGGTATCAAGATCCAACTGAATCTCAACAGGCCGAACTGCGATTTCCGGCTTGTCGCTGGGATTCCATGTGAGCACGTTTCCGTAACCGGCGCCGCGATCGATGTCCACGTCCATAAAGCGCGTCTCGGTCTTCGTAATGATGCTTGGATCGAGCCAAGCGGCCGCAGCAAGTTCGTCCCACATGTAGTCGTAGGTGTATACCTTGGCGAACTGGCCGATATATCGCGCGGTGGGTGTTGATGACTTGCGAATCTGGTCGATCAGGCCCTGCGTCAGACGGGCCTTTACGGAAATATCCACCGGCGTGCATACAATCTTTTTCCAATTCGCGCGCAGCACAATATGGGAGGCTTCCGGGTCAAACCAGAGGTTGAATTCATGCCGAGGATTGTTTGTGAATTCCGGGTCGTCGGTTTGCGGATTCAGACTGCCGCCCATGAAGACGAGTTCCTTGGCGAGACTCGGGAATTCGGGATCGAGCGAGATCGCCAAGGCCAGGTTGGTCATCGGGCCGCCTTCATAGATCGTTACCTGATTTGGATACTTCCTGACCATTCGCACAAGGAAATGAGCGGCGTCTTCATCGAGGGGCTTCGTGGTGGGATTTCCTTCCGGGAGATTGCCGACGAAATCAGGCGCGTGGTATACGCTGGGAGTCCAGGCGCCAAGCCAAGTGATCTTTCCGTATCGTTGTTCCCAAAGCAGCGTCTCCTCTCTCTGGCGGACAAGCGGATTTCCAGCGCCTGGCACGACTGGAATGTCGCTGCGACCGACGATTTCGAGGGTTCGCAATGTGTGCGCCACCTCTTCGTCGAGCCATGCGTCGCCCGTCACGATAGTGACGCCGAGAACGTCCGTGTGAGGAGATTGAACCAGCAGAAGTATCGACTGCTGGTCCGTGCCGGCCGGCCCGGCTCCATCCTGGTCGATGATAATCTTTTGTTTTTCCTGTCCCATGCACTTGGGGCAGGCTAGGAGCAAGCCAACTGCAATCACACACCAAAGCCGCAGAAATCGCATCGCTCACCTCGGAAAAGAATCAAAAAGTTTGACGCATCTTCACGCAGACGGAACAACCACTCGATCGAGCAGTTGACGCTCAATTCGCTGGCGGCGTTGGAGCCCGCATTAGATTCACAAACATTCGATAGAATTTTGGCGCATTGAGGTCGAGTTGGATGTCGACTGAAACGCGCTGGAAGGCGGGTTGATCGTTTTTAGTCCACGTCAATGTGTTGCCGTAGCCGGCGCCGCGGCCAAGATCCACACCCATGAATCGAGTCTCTTGTGTTGTGATCAACGAAGGATCGATCCACGCCGCGGCGGCCAGTTCATCCCACATGTAATCCGATCCGGGGCCCGGTTGGAAATAGCGCGCCACATACCGAGCCAGAGGAGTTCCGGCGGCTTCTATCTCCTTCGCCATGGCCGGGGTCATGATCGTTTTGATCGATATGTCCGTCGGCGTGCAGATGATTTTTTTCCACCCGGCGCGCAAGACAATCTCAGCCGCGTCCGGATCGAACCAGAAATTGAACTCATGCCGCGGATTATTCGTGAACTCCGGGTCGTCTGTGTGGGGGTTCAGGCTGCCTCCCATAAATACCAGTTCTTTGGCAAGGCTTGGAAATTGGGGATCGATGGAAATTGCCAGAGCAAGATCGGTCATCGGTCCCCCTTCATAAATCGTAATCTCATGCGGATATTCGTGGACCATGCGAACCAGGAAGTGGGCGGCATCCTCCGAAGATGGCTTCGTAGCAGGCATTCCCTCGGGCAATGCAGGGACGACAGAAGGCTCGTGCCACCATCTGGGATCCCACGCCCCTGCATAGGCAACCGTCCCATATCTCTTCTGCCACAAGATCGATTCTTCACGATTGCGGACTAAGGGAAATGCGGCGCCGGGAACGACGGGAATATCCGTGCGGCCGATAATCTCGAGCAGACGCAGCATGTGCGCCACTTCTTCATCGCGCCACTGGTCTCCGCTGACAACGGTGATTCCCAGCACATCCACTTGTGGAGACTGAATCAAGACTAACGGGGCCTGCAAATTGCTCCCGCCGGGTCCTGAGCAGTCTTGATCGATGATTATTTTTCGCCTCCCTTGCGCCCAACCGCACGTGCAGATGAAAAGGCAGGCAAACAAAATCACGCATACCCTCTTCATGTTTTCACGGTTCCCTTCAAACAGGGCTCACTGGGGCGAGGTGTGCGAGGTTCTTGCTTGTCCCGGGGGCCGAGTCATCAAGTCAATGTAGAGCTTATAAAACTTCGGCGCGTCGATATCAAATTGCACGTTCGCGAGGTGTAGATAAGGTGGGACCTCTGCCGTCGAGCCCCAAAACAGCGTCTTTCCGTAGCTGGCACCGTGATCAATGTCTACGTCCATGTAGTACTGCTTCTCGCCGGTGATGATCGAAGGGTCGATTAAGGCAGCGCCAGCAATCTCATCCCACATGAAACCTGTCAGCGAATATTTATCGAGATACTCGGTGACGGGTGTCTTGACCTTGGCAATCGCAGCCCGAATTTCAGGGCTCAGGTGCGTCTTCACCGAAATATCGATCGGAGTAATCGTAATCTTTTTCCACGGTGCGCGCAGGACAATTCGCGCCGCCTCCGGATCAAACCACCAGTTGAATTCCCTGCGACCATCATGGGCGCCGGGATCGATCCCTCCCGTGTCCGAATAAAATCCCCCGCCCATCATGACGAATTCCTTGGCGAGTGTAGCGACTTCCGGGTCCAGCTTGAGCGCCAACGCGTAATTCGTCAGAGGTCCGCCAGCCCAGAGGACGACTTGGCCGGGATATTTGTGGACCACACGGACGATGAATGCCGCGGCCGTGCCCGGTTGTGCTTTGGTGCGCGGCTCACCTTCCGGCATGGGAGGAACAACGTCCGGCGGGTGGTAGGGCATATCATAGATCGTCGAACGCTGAGCCTTGAAGAAATCCGTCCAGCACCCTTTGTATTCGAACTTCCCGTAGAGCGCTTCCCAGCGCTCACTTTCTTCCTTGGAATTTAGCAGCGGGTATTCCGCGCCCTCAATCACAGGGACGTCCGTTCGATCCGCGATTTCGAGCGTGCGCAAGGTATGCTGCGTCTCTTCCTTGACCCACTGATCGCCGCTGACCGTGGTGATGCCAAGGACGTCGAATTTGTCCGATTGGAGGAAGACGAGAAGAGCCTGCTGGTCGCTGGTTCCGGGCCCGCGAGCGTCCTGGTCAACGATGATTTTGATCCTTTGTTGAGCGGAGGCGGGGATGCAGCAGAGAATCCAGAGCAGTATCAGTGCAAGTCCAGGAAACAGCCGATCCGCCAGAATACTGGCGGACCGGCTGAACCGGACACTCAAGGGTCCGTTCATACCAACCTCGGAAGAGTTAGAACTGAAGCTTCAACCCAAACTGAACCAGCCGGGCGTTGTTGACTGTGGAATTCACCACACCGAAATTGCTCGGTGAGTTGAAATCGGAATTCGGCAATCCGAACTGCGGGTGGTTGAACAGGTTGAAAATCTCAGTCCGGAAGTCGAGGTTCATACTTTCCCACGGGAGCTGGAAGTGTTTGATCACCGAGAAATCGGTGTTCACGAAATCCGGACCCGTGGCCGGCGTGCGGCCTGCCGTGCCAAGCTCTCCCGGAGCCGGCTGTGAGAAACACGAAGTATTGAACCATTCGTGTAACGTCGGGTTCCCGAGTCCGGGATTGCAGGTTTGATCCGGACGGATCAGGCTGTTTCCGTTGTTCTCAAAGTTCACACCGGAAGTGTTGTTGCTGTCGTAGATGAACACTGGAAATCCGGACGTGATCTTTTCAATCACGGTCAGTTCCCAGCCACCCGCGATCGTATTGAGCGCAGTGCCCCATTCATTGCCGAAATGCTTTCCGCGGCCGAATGGCAGCTCATAGACAACGCTTGCCGTGAAGTCGTTGTCGAGGTTTACCTGCGAGAGGGCCCAATCCAGTTGGTGCCATCCCGGCAGTGGGAAGTATGTGGCTCCGATCGGTGTACCGAGACCGTCCGTAAAACCGTTGTCGTAGTTGTGCGAGTAGGTATAACCGATCAGCGCATAGAGACCGTATTTCGAACTCTTCGTCTCGGCCTTGATTTGCAGAGCATTGTACCGGGC
>DATKPM010000016.1:0-16450 GCA_035524135.1 Candidatus Acidiferrum sp.
CGCGCGAGACGGACCGGCGTGCGGGCGTCGCGAATCTTGTCTTCAATATCGCCAGGGGAAACACCAACGATCGGCGCAATCAAGCGCGCAACCATGGCCGGGTCGGCAATGTCGGCTGGGTCGCCGAAGAGAGAATCCATCGGCGTGCTGACGGCGAGTTCGTGGCCGTTGCGGTCGTAGATGGCGCCGCGAGCCGGGCTGACTTCAAAGGAACGCTCCTGCTGTTTTTGGGCGCGCGCGAAATATTCGCTGTAGTGGACAAGCTGAAGGTCGGCAAGACGAAAAAAGAGGACGACCAGCCAAAGAAGAGCGGCGACCCAGACAAGAAGCCAACGGACGCGGATTTTTCGAGGAGCGGGAGAAGCGGAAAGCACCGGGGGATTCAAGTCCAGCTCCTCCCCGGCCATCGGAGTGTGAGACCTGCCGGGACCGCGGCTCATAGGCGTCAGGGCCGTGCCGGCGTGGAGAGGCGTGCCTGCGCGAGAACGGGTTCGCCCGGCGTTTCGATCGGCAAGATCATGGCCGGAGTGGAAACCGTGAGGCCGAGCTCGTTGCGAGCGATCGAGTCGACGCGGGCGCGGCTGCTGAGAGCAGCGGACGCGAGACGTAGCTTCTGATTCTGCTCGAGCACCTGTGCGTGAAGAACGTCGAGGCGTTCGAGCTGGTAACGGATCTGAATGCATTCGAAGTGCTGCCAGGCGTAGAAAAGAAGGCAAGCGGCGATGGCCGCGCTGGCCGCGACACGCTGCCAGAAATCGCGGGCGCGCGCCGGAGAAGCGGCGCGGGACAGCCGGGAGTTGTCGATGCGCTTGACTGTGTAATATTCCGTCACAACCGCACCTCCTCGGCGGAACGTTGCTGCGCGGGCAATTTTTCCGCGACGCGCATTTTCGCGCTGCGCGCCCGCGGGTTGGACTCAATTTCGCGTTCGCCCGGCTGAATGACTTTCTTGGTCAGGACGCGGACAATGCCCTGCCGCGCCAATTGCTGGAATTTTCTTTTTACGAGCCGGTCTTCCAGGGAGTGATAGCTGATGATAATCCAGCGTCCTCCAGGAGAAAGAGTGACAGGGGTCCACGAAAGAAACTGCTCGAGTTCCTCCTCTTCTCGATTCACCGCTATCCGCAGCGCCAGAAACGTTTTTGTCGCGGGATGCAGTTTCTGCCTTCCCCTTACCTTTTGGGCCCCTGCCACAACCGTTGCCAGGTGAGCGGTATCGCGGATAGGCCGCGCCCGCACGATCGCCCTGGCGATTCTGCGTGAACCATGCTCTTCCGCCTTGCGGTAGAGCACATCGGCCAGTTCGTGTTCCGGCCAGTGGTTCACAATTTCGTCCGCGGTCAGCGATGCTTCCGGGCTCATACGCATATTCAGCGGCCCGGCAAAGCGAAACGAAAAACCGCGTTCCGGAGTGTCCAGCTCGAGGCTGGAGACGCCGAGATCGGCGAGAACCCCGTCGAGAGGCGGAAGCTTTTGCTCCGCCGCCACTTCGCCGATCCTGGAAAAATCCGCTTGCACCAAAGTCACCTGCCGTTCCCGCGGCTCAAGCTCCCCGAGCCGCTTCCGCGCGATGGCGATCGCTTGCGGGTCACGGTCGAGGCCGATCAAACGTCCCGTGGTCAGGCGCCGTGCGATTTCGATTGCGTGTCCGCCGGTGCCGAGCGTGGCATCGAGATACGTCCCGTCCGGCCGGATGCGAAGCCAATCAAGAACTTCGTCCAGCAGGACCGGCGTGTGCCACACGCTCAAAACTTACGCGCCCATCGCGTCCCAAGCCTTTTCATCTTCCGGAGTGATCGGGTTCTGCTTCATGTTTTCGACGAAGCGGACGTGGTTCCAGATTTCCAGGTACGTCAACTGGCCCTGCACGTCGACTTCGCCCTTCATCTCCGCCGACTCCCGAAGCGTGGGTGGAATCAGGATGCGTCCCTGCCCGTCCACTTCCACAACTTGGCCGTAAAAATTGGTGCGCGCCAAAAACTTCTGTTTGGCCTTGTTATACGAGGAAAGCTTCGCCAGCTTCCGCTCGATTTCCTGCCACTGCTTCATCGGGTAGACGCGGGCATGCTCTCCGGTCGCGCTGGTGACGTAAAACTTGGAACCGGATTTCTGCAATTCGGCGAGGAAATCGGCGGGAATCTTCACCCGGCCCTTCTCGTCGACGGTCGCCAAATAGTTGCCGCGCAGCATAAGAACCTTTTTGGAAAACGACCGGCGTGTTGAGTCCGGGAATCACGCGCCTGTTCGCCTCGCCAAGCCCCACAGGACGTCTAGAACACTTACCACTGACCGCCACTTTCTCCCACTTTGTGCCACGATTGTACGCAGGCGCGTTTGCATGTCAAGCACAATGTGGAAACTTTCCAAGAAAATTTCTTGCGGCACGCCGGGGAGCGGCGCGCGCGGCACTACACGGCCACAATTAGTGGGGGTGAGAAGAAAAATTTGCGGAAGGAGTTGGGAAGAACGGCTGCGGCGCGGCGAATTGTTGCGAAACAGTTAACGGGCGCGGGCACTACAGAAAAATTCTTACGGATTGCGGAGGGAATTGAGGTCGCGCAGAACGCCCTGCTCGTCGGGCGTGAGCCCCTGCATGAATTTCGGATCGTTGAGGGCGGCCTGGCGCTGCTCGGGCGTCATGCCCTGGAGGACGTGAAGCCTGCCGGTGATGACGCTGCGGCGGTCGGGCGACATCTGCTGCCACTTCGGAAGAAGATCATTTTTGACGTGCTGCTGCTGTTGCGGCGTCATGCGCTGCCAGACGTCGCGATAGGTGTCGCGCAGACGGTCCTGCTCGGCGGGCGAGAGGTTCTGCCAAGCCTGGACGCGCTGGCGGACGCGTTGTTGCTGCTGCGGCGTGAGGCTTTGGAAGCGCTGATTGTTTTGAAGGAAATGCTCGCGCTCCTGCGGAGACATCTGGCCGAGTTTCTGGACCCAGGCGGGAGGAACGCGCGCGGCGCCGCCGGGCTGGTTGCCGAACGAATGCCAGTTCCCTGCCCCGGGCGCGCTGGGATTGTTCGTGCCGGGATGGCCAGAGTTTTCGCGAGAGGAGAACGATTGCTGATTCGAAGGATGAGCGGCTTCGTTTTCGGCAGAAGAGGAGGACGCGGCGTGGCCAATCGCTCCAGCAGAGCGGCCCGCATTTTGTGCAGGAGGCAGGTTTTCACGATTCGCACCGACATTGGCGCGGCCTGCGGCATTACGATTTGCCGCGCGAGCGGCGGCAAACGGGTGTCCGGCAGGCGCAAAACGCCGACGCTGCGCTGAGGCGGGCTGAGCCATGGCCGCCGCCATCAGGACCAGAGCCAGCCCAAGACTCAGGCGGGCAAAATTCATTTACATATCTCCGCCGCCCCCGTCCGCAGGCTGCGAGGGCTGGGAAGAATCGGGCTGAACCGGGGGTTGCGGAGAGTCCGTCGGCGCAAGTTCGGAAAGAGCATCGAACTTGGTGAGAACATCGAGATTCTCGATGACGCCGAGATCCTTCACGGCTTCGAAGTCCTGGGCTTTGACGGCGGACGTCTGCTCCTGGCGCGCCGAGGGAGAAAACCTAGCGACCCAGAGGCCGAGAGCCAACAGCAGCGCCACGGAAAGGGCAAGACGGGGCTGCGGAACCAGCCAGCGGAACCAGCGCGGGCGGGGTTCGGCGGCAATGCGTTCGCGGACGCGGGCGTTGAAATTGAGCGAGGGCTCAACGAGTGGCACGTCGTCGAGGGCCGTCCAGGCTTTGCGGAATTCCTGGGCGCGCGCATGGCAGGCAGCACAGGCGGCCAAGTGATCTTCGATCTCCATGCGCAGAGCGGAATTGGCGCGGCGGTCGAGATAGGGAATCAGTTCCCTGGCGACATCTTCACACTTCATAGCGGCCTTCTTTCCCCCGCGCGATGCGCCACCGGCTGGGCGACAAGTGGGGCCAGTTGCACGCGCAGAGTCTCGTAGGCGCGGAACAGCAGCGATTTCAGCGCGCTTTCCGAGCAGTTCAAAATCTTGGCAATTTCCGCGTAGTCCATTTCCTCATACTTATGAAGCAAGACGGCGACGCGCTGCTTTTCGGGCAGCGAAGTGACGGCGCGGCGAATCGTATCCGCACGGTCGCGTTCGGCCATCTGCTGGTCGATACGCGTTTCGCGTGCGGGCAACTCGAGCGGCGCTTCGTCCTCCTCCACCGGCGCGTCGATCGATACATCGCGCGAGCGGTGGCGGTTGTCGCGAATCGAATTCAGCGCCAGGTTCGTGGCGATACGGAAGAGCCACGTCGTGAACTTTGCGCTGGGGGAATAATCTTTGCGAGCGCGATAAACCCGGAGAAAAACCTCCTGGGCCAAGTCTTCCGCGGTAGCCGTGTCTCTTACCATACGATAGAGGAAGTTGACCAGCGGCGTTCGATACTTCCGTAATAGAACGTCAAAGGAGGCGTCGTCGCCTGCCTTGACGTCCAGCATCAGTTGGACGTCGGAACTGGTCATGACATCCACAGTGTAACTAACACCCGCGTGACCATAAAGTTGCAGTTCGAGGCTGGTCTTCTAACGGCTAAGGCATGACGGAGCGCTGCAGAGAGGCGGGAGCATCCATATGCAGGGAGTGGAGTTAGCTTCGGTGCAGATGCCGGCAACGGACCGCTTGTGGCAAACGGGCGAGTGCCATTCGCCTCCGGGCGGAGCCTTCCTTTGTCACGCCAGGCTTCTCCGGCAGGCTCAGAGGAGCTTTAGAGTTTATAACCGATTTTGCGGACGAACTCGTGGCGGTGACGGCGGTCCTCGGCGCCTTCGACACCTTTGGGAGAAGAACCGTCAACCACACCGAGGACGCCGCGGCCCTGATCCGTCTGCGCGACGATGACGTCGAGAGGGTTGGCGGTGGCGCAGTAAATCGTGCAGACCTCGAAACAGGCCTGGACGCGGTGGAGAAGGTTGATGGGGAAAGCGTCGCGAATTATGAGGACGAAAACGTGTCCGGCACCGAGGGCGAGAGCATTGGCGACGGCGGCGGACTTGAGTTGCTCGTCGTTTGCCTCGCAGCGGACGAGGCAGGGACCGGAAGCCTCGTTAAAGGCAACGGCAAACTTGGCGTTGGGAACAGTGTTGACGACGGCTTCGCGAATGTCTTCGGCGGTCTTGATGAAGTGAGACTGGCCCAGAATGATATTGGAACCGTCAGGAATTTCCATTTTTACGCTGAGAATTTCCATCGACACTCCCGGATTGGCATCGAGCGCGCGCGATCAACGTTCGTTGATTGGCGCTTCCCTAGTGAGAATCCATTATCTGCAGAGAGATAGAAGCGGGCAAGAGCCGTGAGAAAGGTCGCGGACGCCAAAAATTGACTGGTAAGCGTCGTGCAATGAAAAAACCGGAAGGAAGCACTGTTACCGGAAGAGAGTCTCGCGCATCCTAATACCTGAGGTCGTTTCGCCGATAAGAGCACAAGCGGAAGGCAAGGCGGAGAATCTGGATGTGGATTAAGACACTCCAACAAGGGAAGAGGTACCTGAAGATCGTGTTCGGGTTCACCCTGCTCGCAATTGGCGTGGCCATGCTGGTGATTCCCGGCCCCGGCTGGCTGACGATTTTTATCGCGCTCGGCATCCTGGCGGCGGAGTTTGTGTGGGCCAAGCGGCTGCTTGAAAACCTGAAAAAGAGGGGCGAGCAGCTTCGCGATACCGTGCTCCTGCGCCGAGCGGACAGCGCCTAGGACAATCCCTGCTGTAGTCTCCCGCAATTGCTAACAAACCGTCTTTTCCCATTTCCGAAGCCATCGCTTTGTGGTTTCATGCCTTGTTTATCTTTCAGGAGGAGACCATGGCGACGCCTATCAAAACATGGGCGGGCAAGTGGGCGCTGGTGACGGGAGCGAGCGCCGGAATCGGTTGGGCGCTGGCGGAAGAGCTTGCAGCAGGCGGAACGAACCTGGTCTTGACGGCGCGCCGGGCAGAGCGGCTGGAAAAGCTTGCAACTGAGCTTGCCGACAAACACAAGATCCAAGCGCGGGTTGTGGTGGCGGACCTGACAAAGATGCAGGGCGCGGACGATATCTTCGCGTTTACTTCGAATAGCAAACTGACAATCGACCTGCTTGTGAACAACGCTGGATTCGGGGCATTTGGATACGCGCACGAAATCCCTGCAGCAACCATGGCCGAGATGATTCAGGTGAATTGCACGGCAGTCGTGCAACTGACGCGGCTCTATTTGCCGCAAATGGTGGCGCGGCGAAGCGGGTCGATATTGATCGTGGCATCACTCGCTGGGTTTCAAGGGGTCCCGTTCAATAGCGTCTATGCGGCGACGAAGGGATTCGATCTCCTGTTTGCTGAAGGAATTGCGGAAGAGGTTCGCCCAAGCGGAGTAAAGGTGTGCGCGCTGTGCCCCGGGCCGACAACGACGGAGTTTCAACAAGTGGCGAACCAGCCGGATCGAGCGTTCAGAGTGGCAGAGACGGCGGAGAAAGTGGCGCGGGTGGGATTGGAAGCGCTGGTGAAAGGAAAAAGCTTCGTCGTTTCCGGCGGAATGAATCGTTTCATGATGGAGGCAGAACGGATCGCGCCCCGCCGGTTTGTGACGCGGATGGCCGCGAACATGATGAAGCCCGAGAAACACTGACGGGCTTACGGGTCTCGACAAGGCGTTCGACGACAGAGGAATGGCTACCCACCATCGAGGAGCGATTTCTACCAGGAAGCCGACACGCAAATGAATCTGCTTTGCACCCTCCAGTAACTCTCAATTCGGCCGATACACCCTTCAGGGATACTTATGCGCGAGAGAGCCCTGGTGGTGGACGACGATCCGGGGGTATGCGAACTGATCCACTCGGTACTGGGCGCGACAGGGATCGAGGTGCTCGCGCTTTCGACGGGACTGGAAGCTCCCACGCATTTGCAAAAGGAAAAATTTGCGGTGGCACTTTTCGATCTGCGCATGGAATCGCCGGATGGGGCTGAGCTTGCGCGCTTGGCGCGATCCTCGGGACTAAATCAGATGACTCCCATCATCCTGATGAGCGACGATTTCTGCACGTCTGCGGTTTCCGAGGCGTTTTCTGCCGGGGCCAGCTTCTTTCTTTACAAACCAATCGACAAGAGCCGCCTGTTGAAACTGGTGCGGGCGACGCGCGGCGCGATCGAACACGAACGGAGGAGATTCCGGCGCGTGGCGCTGAAAATGCCGGTCGTGCTGACCAAGGGAAACCAAGAATTGGCCGGCGAGACGCTGGACGTGAGCCTGAACGGCCTGCTGATGCAAGCGGCGGGAACGATGCCGGCGGGATCGCCGGTCCAGGTAACGCTGCATCTGACTCCCGACGCGAAGCCGATCGTGTGCAGAGGGTGCGTAATGCGAGTGCTTGCCGGGAATCGCATGGGAGTACAACTGTACGCGCTGCCGATTGGGGAGAGCGCACGATTTCAGGAGTTTCTCCTGCCGTTGATTCTGCAGGAACCCGCCGAGGCCACAGCTGCGGCGAACTGAAGCGCCTGCCGCCGTACTGCACTTTTTCCGACCTTTAGCAAGGAAGCAAATTGCGTCCTCGGGCCGCTTCACTCTTCGTCCTGCCCTTTGGCTTTTGCCAGCCTGTCGATAACGGAAAGGTCTTCGAGAGTTGTCGTGTCGCCCGAAATCCCGCCCTTTTGTGCTACTTCGCGCAGGAGACGTCGCATGATTTTTCCGCTGCGCGTCTTGGGCAATAAGTCGGCAAAGCGGACTTCCGACGGGCGAGCAATCGTGCCGATGGTCGCGGCGATGTGATCGCTCAGAGCCGTACGCAATTCCTTGCTGGGAGCCTGCCCCGCACGAAGCGTGACGAAGCAGACGATGGCTTCGCCTTTGATATCGTCGGGGCGGGCGACGACAGCGGCCTCGGCAACGGCAGGATGGCTGACGAGTGCACTTTCAATTTCCATCGAGCTGAGGCGATGGCCGGCAACCTTGATGACGTCATCAACGCGACCGAGAACCCAAATATAGCCGTCCTTGTCGCACTGCGCGGCATCGCCCGCGAAATAGACACCTGGAATGCGATTCCAATAATCGCGGGCAAAGCGCTCGTCATCTCCGTAGATGGTGCGAAGCATAGAGGGCCAAGGCTTCTGAATCGTCAGATAACCGGTTTCGCCGGGCGCGACAGGCTCGTTTTTCAAGTTCACAACGCGGGCGGCTACACCGGGAAGCGGCAAAGTTGCCGAGCCGGGTTTTGTTGGAGTAGCACCGGGCAGAGGAGAGATCATGATGGCGCCCGTTTCCGTTTGCCACCAGGTGTCGACGATCGGGCAACGCTCCTTGCCAATCACCTCGAAATACCATTTCCAGGCGGCGGGATTGATGGGCTCGCCGACGGTACCGAGCAAGCGGAGGCTCTTCAACTCATGCTTCTCAATCCATTCCTTGCCCCACGCCATGAAGGCGCGGACAGCGGTGGCGGAGCTATAGAAGATGGAAATTTTGTAGCGGTCGATGATTTCCCAGAAGCGATCGCGGCGGGGAAAATCAGGCGCGCCTTCATACATCACGATACTTGCGCCATTGGCGAGAGGCCCGTAGACGATGTAGCTGTGACCCGTGACCCAACCGATGTCGGCGGTGCACCAGTAAATATCGTCGTCACGAAGATCGAAGACCAAACGAGTGGTCCACATCGCGCCGAGAAGATATCCACCGGAGGTGTGAAGAACACCTTTGGGTTTTCCCGTGGTGCCGCTGGTATAGAGGATGTAGAGCGGATGTTCGGAGTCAAACGGGGCAGCAGGAAAATCCTTGTCGCCCTTTTCTTCCAGGTCATGCCACCAAAGGTCTCGACCCTCTTTCCATGCGACTTTTTCGGCGGTGCGCTTCACGACGATGGATTTCTGGATCGTCGGACAAGACTTCAATGCTTCATCGGCGGTTTCCTTGAGCGGAACGATTTTCCCGCGGCGATAGCCACCGTCAGCGGTGATGAGGAGCTTCGCCTTCGCGTCGGCAATGCGGTCCGCGAGAGCAACCGAGCTGAAACCTCCGAAGACAACCGAGTGGACAGCGCCAATTCGGGCGCAGGCGAGCATGGCGATCAGGAGTTCGGGCACCATCGGCATGTAAATGGCGACGCAATCCCCCGCCTTGATACCCAGCGTATCGAGTGCACTGGCAAAGCGGCAAACACGCTCGTGCAGTTCAGCGTACGTAAGCTGCAGCGTCGCACCGTCTTCCGCCTCCCACATGAGCGCCGGTTTGTTCGCGTCCTTTTCAAGGTGGCGATCGAGACAGTTGTAGGAGACGTTTAGTTTTCCGCCGACGAACCACCGGGCGTGGGGAGGTTTCCAATCAAGAATCTTTTTCGGTTGCTCAAACCAGTGCAGGAGCTTCGCCTGCTCGGCCCAAAATTTCTCCGGATTTTCACTGGCCGCCCGATAGAGGTCGCGATAATCGTCGAGCGATTTTACGCGGGCGCGCTTGCTGAAATCTTCGGGAGGAGGAATCGGCTTCTCATTCAAGACCTGCGGATCAAATTCCTGCATGTTTCCTCCTGGGCGGGGGTAAGGGTTGAGAGGCGTCCACGGTCCGGCAGCGCGCGCCGGCTGCTTTCCGGCATTGCCGGTCCGCCCCTACGGTATTGAATCAAAGGCGTTTGGTCAAGGACCAGGAACTCTGCGAAGGAGCGAGCAGCGCGGCATGCCTTGAAGTCGTTTGGGGCGAAGAGGTTGTGGAACTTTTTGAACACGCGGAGGGAATATGTAACGAGAAGCGGATCAGGCCGTCATAACCTAAAGACTATGAGTCAGCCGAACGACGCGACCGACGACGGCCTGCTGCGCCGCGCCCAGGCGGGGGATGAGGAGGCATTCCGTCTCCTTTACCGCAGGAATTGTCCCGCCATCTACCGCTTTGCCCTGCACATGTGCGGGAACAGCGCGACAGCGGAAGATGTGACGCAAGAGGTGTTCATGGCCTTGATTCGGAACGCGAAGAGTTTTGACCCGGCGCGCGGAACGCTGGGAGGATTTTTATTTGGGATTGCGCGAAACCACCTGCGCAAGCGATGGGAGAAAGATCAGAGACTCGTCCCGTTGCCGGAAGCCTACGAAGAATCGCAAATCGATCACGCGACGGACGCCGCGTCGTTTGAGACTGTGGCGCGCGTGCGCCAAGCGGTAGGGTCGTTGCCTTCAGATTACCGCGAAGCGGTGATATTGTGCGACCTGGAAGGAATGAGCTACGAGGAAGCAGCGGCGGCCCTTGAATGCCCCATCGGGACGGTACGTTCGCGATTGCATCGGGCGAGGGCGCTGCTGGTGGAAAAATTGCGCGAAAGGCGGCCGGTGATTCGCGCGTCGGCGGTGGGCGAATGAGCGTGTCGCAAGTATCGATGGATTGCGAATTTTTCGAGCGAATCCTCTGCGATCTGGACCGCGAAGGTGTGTTGCCGGCGGCGGTGCGCGATGCGGCGTTGGTGCACGCGGAAGGCTGCGCGCGATGCGGGCGGCTTCTTACGGAGAGCGAATCGCTCGACATGCACCTTCGGTCGCTCGGGATTTCCGCGAAGATGCAATCGCCTTCGCCGCACGTCGAGTCTGTGCTGCTCGATGAGTTTCGAGGATTTCACGGAGAACGGCGGCTGATCCGGCGGCGGTGGCAATTGGCGGCGCTGGGTGTAGCGGCGGCGGCAGTCCTGGCCGTGAGCTACTTCTTATTCGGACACTTTGCGCCAGGCCGCAATACGGTGAAGGACGCTGAGCAAACAAGAGGACATTCCGCCGCACCTGCGTTCGAGCAGCAGGCAACCGATGCGACGGCGCCGGACTCGTTGAGAGCGGCTAGTTCCACGGAAGGTTCGGAAGCGCCGTCAAATAAGAGCCTGGTAAAGAGCGCAGTCCCTGCCGAGAATGCGACATCGCAACCGGAAAAGAATTTGGCGCAAGAAGCTGCTTTTATTCCGCTGCCTTACGCGGATGCGACGGCGGAGATCGAAGGCGGGCAGGTGGTTCGCGTGATACTCTCGCCCGTGGCGCTGGAGTCGATGGGACTCCGGTCCAGTGAATTTGGCTCCAGCGGAAATGTGTCGGCAGATTTGCTGCTGGACGAGGCGGGAACGCCGGAAGCGATTCGCCTGGCGGCACAGTCGGACAGTGTTTCGACTCCGAACTGATGGATCTGGAAAGGACGAAGCAATGAAGGTTTCCCTGCGAAAAATATGCGCGGGCGCAGCCATTACAGCGCTGTTGTGTGCGCCAGCAGTCCTGGCGCAAGCAGGCCAGGAAGCACCTCCACCACCGCCCGATGCTCTTTTTTTCTATCAAAAGACGGGGCCGGGCCCTCTTCTGGCCGGAGGAGGAATCGGGTTGGTACGGTTCGAGGGGCTGGTGGATGAAAAGGTGGTCACAGGGGAGCCCTTCACCGCAACGATCACGCAGCAGAGTTCGCAAACGCTTTCCGATGGCAACCGCATTGTCCGAAAGGCCACGGGGACTTTCGCGCGCGATGGCCAGGGACGCACGCGGCGCGATCTGTCGCTGCCCGCCATCGGACCATGGTCCGCTTCCGGAGAGAATACGCCGCACGCGATCTTCATCAACGATCCTGTGGCGGGGACGCGCTATATCCTCGACCCGAATCGCAAGATTGCGCACGAGGTGCCATCGCATCCGCTGCCAGACGTAAGAGAAAAGAGGAAGTTGGACCCGGGACCTTCGGCGCAAGTGGAGCAGCAATCGACGACAGTCTCGCTGGGAACGCAAACGATTAATGGCGTGACGGCGCAGGGGACGCGCACCGTCCGGACGATTCCCGCCGGAGAAATCGGAAATGAGAAGCCGATCACGATCACGGTCGAAAAGTGGTATTCACCCGAACTACAAGCGGTGGTGCTGCTGAAGCACAGCGATCCGATGATGGGCGATTCGGTGTATCAATTGACGGACATCCAGCGCACGGAACCGGATGCAAGCCTGTTCCAAGTGCCGGCGGGATATACCATCAGACAACGACCAGACAGAGAAGCACGGCGTGGCGGTCCACCGCCCCCCGAGCCTGCTCCCGACGCGCAATAGACAAAGCAGCAGATTTTCCACGCAGCAAAGCATTACTTGCGGGCGGATCTAACCACGCGCCGCCCGCAAGCCCCTCCTTCGGATCGAGACGATATGGATCGAGAAGGCGATTACCAGAAGAAGCTCGAAAACGAGGGCTATTCGCGCGTGTGCGTCTGGCAGGATTCCGCCAACGCGTTCTACCCGGACCACACGCATGCGATGGAAACCGCGCACATCATCCTGGAAGGCGAAATGACGCTGACGATGCGCGGAAAATCAAGGATCTATCGTGCGGGCGAACGCGTGGATGTTCCGGCAGGAGCTGCGCATTCGGCGCGCATGGGCACAAATGGATGTCGCTACTTGATCGGGGAAAAGTAAACGGTTACTTCACAGTCGCGCGATCGAGAAGCTCGACGACATGCAGGACTTCCTGTCCGGTGCGGCGAAAAGCAGTCCCGGCCCGGAGCTGCAAGATGCAACCAGGATTTGCGGTGACGATCCAATCGGCCTTCGCACCAGCAATCCACTCCATTTTTTGATCGAGAAGATCGCGGGCCGCTTCCGGCTGCGTCACGTTGTAAACGCCGGCCGAACCGCAGCACTGATCGGAGTGCGGCATTTCCACAAAGTCAATTCCGGGAATCGCGCGAATCAGTTTACGCGGAGCTTCGCGAATCTTCTGGCCGTGCAGCAGGTGGCAGGAGTCCTGATAAGTCACACGCGCTCGCAAGGGCTGCAACCGGGCCACGAGCCCAAGGCTTGCGAGGAATTCAGTGACATCACGGACTCTTGAGGAAAAGGTCGCTGCCAGTTCGTGCTTTTGATCACCCGCAGGCAGGAGTTGAGGGTATTCCTTAAGAGTCGAGCCGCAACCTGCCGAGTTCGTCACGACCGCGTCGAAATCTTGAGAGTGAAACGCGTCGAAATTGATTTTCGCGAGCCGACGCGCGGTTTCGAGGTCTCCTGAATGAGCGGCGAGAGCTCCACAACAATTTTGAGCCCGCGGAACGACAACCTCGCATCCATTGGCCTGAAGAACGCGAATCGTGGCGCGGTTCAATTCGCTGAAGGTGACTTGAGCGATACAACCGGCGAAGAAAGCGACGCGGGCGCGGCGCTCGCCTTTTGCCGGAAACGTCTTGCCGAGATCGGAAAAGAAAAAGCGGGAATCGATGCGAGGGAAAAGTTCGGCGTGCTTCTGCAATCCGAAGAGACGCAGAATGCCGCTGCCGCGAACCAACGACTCAATTCCGGAGCGCTGGCAGACGCGGGCGAGGGTTGCCACTGCGGCAATCCGCCGAGGATGCGGAAGCAAGCGACGATAGACAAGATCGGCGAAAAATCGCGAGAGAAACGGACGCCGATATTTCTGCTGAATCTGGGCGCGGGCAAGTTCGATGAGCTTGCCGTACTCGACGCCTGAGGGGCAAGCCGTCTCGCAGGCGCGGCAATCGAGGCAGCGGTCCATGTGAGAGACGAACGAGGGCCCGATTTCCATTCGCCCCTGATCGACCAACGCCATTTGGCGAATTCTTCCCCGCGGAGAATCGGCTTCCCTTCCCCAGAGCCGATACGTCGGGCAATGATTCAGGCATAGCCCGCAATGAACGCAGCGCGAGTAGTCTTCGTATTCGGGCTTATCGGTGGCAGAAAAGCCGCTTAGAGTTCGCGCAAACTCTCGCTTCGACTCTTCTTCCGGGAGTGGAAAAGCATCCGACACGGGACTCAAATGCCTCCAACAAACCGGCCCGGGGACATCACACCGCCGGGATCGAAAAACGCCTTCAACTTTTTCATCTGCTCGAACTCCGCGCGATCGGCACCCCAGATCCTTATGCCCTTTTTCCACGCGGATGGGCACCAAGGAATTGTGGCGTTGCCTTCGGCAGCGGCAGTCGCGTCGATAATCTGCGCCGTCAAGCGTGAGAAGGTTTCGCCGGCCTGTACGCTCGCTTCTTTTGGGAGGAGGGCAAGGTATGCAACTCCCGCGCCGCGCGCAATCGCTGCCCAGGCGACGCCCTCTGCAGCGAAGAGATTCCCAGCGGTTTCGAGCAATCCATTCATTCGTGAGGGGAGCGCACTCAATTTCATGATGACGGTTGCTGGAGACACGTCGAGCGCAATCGGGATAAATTCCCGCTTCCGGCCGAAGGCTCCCGCGACGCGATCTTCCGGCAGAATGGCCGTCTCCGAAGCGGCCGCATGCTCGGCGAGCCGAGTCAGTTCCGCCGCGTAGCGGTCGAGAATCTTCTCTCCGCCCGCGAAACCCGCCGTGAGCGACCAGCGGCCCGGCGAGAGCGTCTGCGCTTCGTATGATTCAGGAGCCCATTGCGACGCCGCAGCGCTCCCGAACAGTTCGAAGACTCCCGGCGAAAGAATATCGAGCGTCAGAGGCCGAAGAGGAGAATCCCCCACGGCATGGCGCATCTGCCAGGCTTGCGCCGAGGATTCGAAGGAAGCGACGAATGCACGCAAGCCACGAGGAGCAGGAAAAGTGCGAAAGTGAATCTGCGTCATCACGCCGAGCGTGCCAAACGATCCCAGCATCAGCTTGTGCAGATCGTAGCCGGTAACGTTCTTCACCACGCGCGCACCGCTCTTTGCAATCGTCCCGTCGCCGGTGATGAAATCCATGCCAAGAACAAAGTCGCGAGCGGTCCCGTAAAATTGCCGCAGTGGAGAGTCGATGCCGGAAGCAAGCGTGCCGCCAATCGTAGCTGCGCGGTGGAATGGAACAGCGAGCGGTAGAAACTGGCCGTGGGCGCCGAGAGCCGTTGCAACATCTGCGAGTATAGCTCCCGCTTCGACGCTCAACGTCAAATCTCCGGGATCGTAGGCGACGATGCGGTTCAGACGCGAGAGATCGAGCGCGAGATTGTATTTTCGCGGCGGCGCTCCCATGGAGACCTTCGTGCGGGCGCCGACGGGAACGAGAGCGAGTCTCTCGACTGCTGCGAATTTCACAATCTCGGCCGCTTCGGCAGCGGAACCAGGGCGGACAACAGAGTTAGGCAAAATGCCGTCGATGGCGTATGGCGCTAGCGAAGCCGGATCGTCCCAAACGTTCGCCGCGCCGACAATCGATCCCAAGCGCGAAGTTGACGCTCCGGTCGCAGCGCTCATGCGAGAGTCGCGGTGGTGACGGGAAGAGGATTGACGTGAATTTCGCCACAGCCTTTTCCGGAAGGAAAAATCTTCGCGGGATTCAGCAAGCCGTGCGGATTGAAGATATCGCGCACACCTCTCATCACGCGCAGGTCCGCCTCCGTGAAAAGGAGAGGCATCAGGCGGTCTTTTTCCATGCCGACGCCGTGTTCACCCGTGATCGAACCGCCCATCTCAATGCAGAAAGCGATGATTTCATCGGCCGTGGCGACTGCGCGGCGAAACTGCAGTTCGTCCCGGGCGTCGAAGAGGATAATTGGATGGAGATTGCCATCGGCCGCGTGAAAGATGTTGCCGATTTCGAAGCCATTCTTGCGGCCGATCTCGGCGATGCGGCGAAGCGTGGCGGGCAATTTCGTTCGCGGAATCACGCCGTCCTGCACGTAGTAGGTGGTGGAAACTCTTCCGATAGCGCCGAAAGCGTTCTTGCGGCCCTTCCAGAGCAGGTCGCGCTCGGCGGCGTCGCGGGCCACGCGAACTTCGCGCGCGCGGTGCTGGTGGCAAACGTCAGCAACCTCCGCGGCGGCGGCCTCGGCAGTCTCGCGCAGGCCATCGACCTCGATTAACAATACAGCCGCGCTGTCCGTGGGAAATCCGGCATGAACGTATTCTTCGACGGCGCGCAGAGTCCAGCCATCAAGCATTTCGCACGCAGCGGGAGTAATTCCCCGCCCAGTGATTTCCGCGACGGTTTCCGTCGCATCGTCAACCGCATCGTAGATGGCGAGAAGCGTTTTCACGACTTCAGGCAGGCGCGTGAGCTTCACAGTGATTTCGGTTATGAGAGCGAAGGTCCCCTCGGAGCCAACAAACAAACCCGTCAGATCGTAGCCCACGGGATCAAGCGCGCTGCTTCCAAGGCGGACAACCTCGCCCGATGGCATGACGACTTCGAGCGCGAGCACGTGGCTGGCCGTAACGCCATAGGCCAACGTGTGTGGCCCGCCGGAATTTTCGGAAACGTTTCCGCCAATCGTGCATGCTTTTTGGCTGGAAGGGTCCGGGGCAAAATGCAAGCCGAGAGAGGCAACCGCCGCGCTGAGGTCCGCATTGACGACACCGGGTTGAACACGCGCGCGCTGATTCTCTGCGTCAATCCCGAGGACGCGGTTCATTCTCGAAAAGCTGACGACGATGCCACCCTTGCGGGCCAAGGCGCCACCGGAAAGTCCCGTGCCGGCACCACGCCCCACAATCGGAGTTTCAAACCTGTTCGCAAGACGAACGATCCCAACGACCTCTGCGGTCGATTTGGGGAACACCACGCAGTTGGGCCGTGCG
>DATKPM010000017.1:0-10370 GCA_035524135.1 Candidatus Acidiferrum sp.
TGCTGGATGCGTTGCGCGATCCCCCAGCCGTGCATCGGTTCGAGCGCCAGAGTTTTCAATATCAACAGGTCCAAAGTTCCTTGCAGCAGTTCAGCGGACGGGCTCAACGTCTCCTCCAGCGGGTATCTTCCCCTAGCAAATCTACAAGAGCATCCACGCCCTCTTGTAGATTGTCAAGGGGAATGGAACTCCGGTCAGGACGCCCTATTTGCCCCCATTCCGATGGGCGGGTACTAATACCCGCGTACCGAAAATTTGCCCCCGGCGAGCCATGGTCTGCCCGCAGCTCGGTCCCGCAAACTCTTCGTGCGGGCTGAGAGCTGCGATGCGGGGACGACGGTTCCACAGAAAAGGGGCCGTGGCACGCTTCCCAGCCCGTCCAATTTACATACATTTCTTTCCATCCTTCCTCCCGACGCTTGCGGCATCTCCTGGCTCTGGAATTGCCTCCTATATAAAATCAGCGCCCGAAAAGCGGCTTGAAACGCGTGCCGTCGAAGGGGAGAAGCGGCGAATGAAGTGTTTTTCAGGCAGCCTCACGAGGGTGTCCATAGCAACCTTGCTCATCGTCGTCATGGCGCTTCTTCCTCGGACGGCGATTGCCGCACCGACAGTCGCTCTGGGGCCTCGCACCTCAGAAGCCTTTGACCGCTATGCCGCCTTGACCCAGAAAAAATTCCAGTCGCAGTTGACGGCCTCCGGCCCCTTTCTTTGGATCGACACGCTGCCGTCCTCGCCGCGGAACGCAGATTATGCGAGCCTCCGGGCGGGTAATGTTGTGATTGAAGAAATGGCGACGCTCGATGGCGGCAGGCCAATCGCCGTTCCCGGCGGAATCATTCATCACTGGATTGCAACCGTATTCATCCCCGGCGCAACGCTGGAAGAAACGCTCTCTCTCGAACAGGACTACGATCACCACCAGATTTATTTTCAGCCGGATGTCGTTCGCTCAAGACTGCTTCATCGCAACGGCGACGATTTCGACATCTATTTGCGCCTGCAGAAAACGAAAATCATCACCGTCGTGCTGGATACGGAGCACGAAGTTCATTACGAGACAATCTCCGCGACTCGCGCCGCCAGTTGGTCCCGCGCAACGCGCATTCAGCAGGTGGAAAACGCTGGCACTCCCACCGAGCGCCTCGATCCTCCGGGCCAGGACAATGGCTTCCTCTGGGGAATGAATACCTATTGGAAATTCGAGCAGAAAGACGGAGGGACGTACGTGGAATCGCAGTCGGTCTCTCTCACGCGTGACATTCCTTTCGGTCTCGGATGGATGATTGGGCCGTTCGTCGAAAGCGTTCCGCGCGAATCGCTGACGTTCACGCTTGCGGCCACTCGTGCCGCGGTGCTCGCGCGCATGGCACACCAGTCCGCTCGCTGATCCCGGCGTCGGACCTCTGCTAGAAAGTGGTTGTTCCCAGGAAGATGTCGCCGATGCCGTTCGCGCCGTTTACATCGTTGGCGATCAGGTTGGAAGAGAACGACAGGAACGCGACATTGTGCCCTTCCCCGCCGATCCACGGGATCAGGCTGTTTCCGTTGGCAGGTGGCGGTTGCGTCCCTGCCGGTTGGCTTACCAGCACGGTCAACGGAGTACACGTGTTCGTAGTCGTGATCGTCACCGAAAGGCACGTATTGCGCGCAAAGATATTTTCGACGCCGTTGGCCGTATTCGGCGAAAGGTTTGTCGCCAGGGACGCAAATGCCATGTACTGCCCGGTGGTGCTCATGGTGGGACGCTCGCTGAGGCCGTTTGCAGGGGTCGTGCCATCGACGGTGGAAACCAGATAGGTGGTGGGCGTGCACGTGGTGCTCGTCGTGTCCAAAAGGCAAGTATCGCGGACGTAGATCTGCTGCGTAGGACCATCGCCGATGATCAGGTTTGTCGCCGTGGATTGGAAAGCGATAAACCGCCCGTTGCTCGAAATCACCGAGAAATCGCTGGCGCCGTTTGCAGGAGCCTGCCCGTCGGGAGTCGAGGCCAGCGTCGTCGAGGTCGAAGTGCACGTCGTCTGCGTGGAATAGCAGATTTGGCGCACGAAAACGTTCGGCGCCTGCTGTGGGTTGGGCGCTTGCGAGCCCAGGTTGGTGGCTGTGGATGTGAACGTCACATACTGTCCGGAGCTCGATAAGGCGGGGTGGCTGCTCGCTCCGTTTCCCGGAGTTGTGCCGTCCGGCGTCGAAACAAGATACGTCGTTGGGAAGCATCCCGCACTGACTGCGCCTTCGCAAGTATCCGTTACGTACACCTGCGGCGTGACGCCGTCGGCGTTCACGTTCGACGCCAAGTTCGTGGCGAGTGAGACGTACGCCACATAGCGTCCATCCGGACTGATCACCGGATCGTAGCTGTCTCCGTTGCCCTCGCTCGAACCGTCCGCGGATTGCGAAACCAGCGCCGTGGTGATGCTCGTGCAGCCTGTCGCGGTTTTGCACGGCGTCGTCCAGTATACCTGCCGGTGCGTTCCTGTCACCTCGATGCCCGTCACCAGATTCTGCGCCAGCGAACTGAACGCGACATGCTCGCCTCCCGTATCTGTCGAAGGCTCGGCGCTCGGTCCATCGGCCGCGTTTCCGTTTGGATCGACGCTGACGAGAGTCGTGAGCGGTGCGCAGGTCGCCCCGGAGTTGTAGCAGGTATCCCGGAAGTACACCTGGCTTTGCGGGCTCGCGTCGTTCAGGACCAAGTTGTCTGAAGTCGAAGCAAACACCACGTACTGTCCCGTCTGGCTGGCGGACGGGCCGGAAGTCGTCAGCGGCTCGAGGCCGTTGCTCAGGTTCGTACAATTCGCCTGCGTTCCGCAGATGCCGCTGACGGCCTGGCTGCCGTCCGGCGCCAAATCCACGATCGCCGGCAGCCCCATTGTCGTGGTTGCGTTCACCGCAAACGTGACAATGTTCGATGTCCCACCGCCGGGCGCCGGATTCAGCACGGAAATCTGTAAGACTGTTCCTCCGGAAAGGAACGACGCAGGAACCACTGCGGACAGTCCGGTGTCTCCTCCCGGCGTTGTCGACACGGCTGTCCCATTGACTAAAACCTCGCTACTAAGCGTAAAACTGCTGCCCGTAATTGTCAGAGTCGTCTGGCTCGAGCCCGCAGTGGCACCTGTGGGTGAGATAGAACTCAGGCGCGGCACCGGATTTTCCAGATTCAGATAATAGGGATCGGACGCTCCTCCCCCCGGCGGCGGATTCAAGACGACGATGGGCAATGGGCCAGCCGTCGTCAGCACGGAAGCTGGCAGAGTCACCTGAATCGACGTCGAGCCATTCACCGTCGTTGTCATATTCGTGCCGTTGATTTCCACCACCGACTGGGTCACAAATCCGGTTCCTGTGATCGTCACTGTCACCGACGTTGTTCCGACGTCTGCTGTCGTCGGCGTAATCGAGCTAATGGTCGGCACGGGACTCGGCCGCGGATTGATTGTGAAGGTCTGCGAAATGGATGTCCCGCCGCCCGGTTGGGGCGTGAAGATGGTTACGCTCACCACCCCCGGGTTCTGGATTAGCTCAGCGGGAATGATGGCTGTCATGTGCTGCACATCTACAAATTCGGATTGCAGCGTCACAGATGTCGAGGCAGGGTTGTTCCAAATCACCGCAGAAGAAGGCGTGAAGTAATTGCCGACCAGCGTCAGGTTAAATTGCGGCGATTGCGCATCGTCGTTGTCCGGGCTCAACGAATTCAGAACTGGCGCGGGGTTGTTGATATACCCGCCGCAGGATGGCAGCACAACCGTGACGATCAGCAACGCCCAAAGTGATAGCTTCGAGATAGACCGCAAAACTCATTCCCCTGCACGTGTAGGATTGGTCTGGCGCCATTGGCGCAAACCTAGAGACTACTAAAGATGTCCACTTCCGGCAATCAGGATGCCTTGCCCCAATCGGGCCGGGCCACTATATTTTTCAGCCGGTGGCGACCGAAATCCGCCTTTTACATTCCTTTAATGTTGCTTGGACTACAGTTTCCGGTTTATGGTAGCGGCATGGAACCCGATAGATATCGCGGCGTTCTTCTGCAATCGACACATGCTGACGTGCGTGCGCAAATTCGTCCTGCCATTCCTGTGTCTGGCGTCGGTGTGTCTCGTCGTTCCTCGACAGACGTTCGCTCAATTCATATCCGCCAATCCGCCGGCCCTGTCTTCCGCGCCGGCGGCTTCCGTTTCACCTGCTGAAAATAATCCGGATCCATCAGCTGGCTCGCGGGATTCCTCGAAGGAAAATTCGGATTCATTCACTCTCTTCCCCCACTCGCAGACCAGCCGCTATTGGATTTCCGGCCAGGCAAATATCGTTCTCCAATGGCACGGAGCGTTCCCCGCAGCCTATAGCGGTCCGCATAGCCTTCATCCCTACGCCGAAAACGCCACCTCTAAGGTCTACACGCTATTTCTCGGCTATGAACTCACATCAACCACCGAAGTTCTCCTGGATATCGAAAGCGCCGGAGGCCACGGCATCAGTGATGCTCAAGGGCTGGCGGGGTTCACTAACCTAGATGTCGTTCGCAATCCGGAGCTAGGTGACGTGCCTTACATTGCCCGCATCATGATCCGCCAGATCATTCCGCTTAGCAGCGAACGCGTCGAGGCGGAACGCGGTCCCTTCGGATTCGCCACTTCTCTTCCCGCCCGGCGCATCGAGCTGCGGTTCGGCAAATTCGGCATGGTCGATTTTTTCGATTTGAACACCTACGGCTCCGACAGTCATTTGCAGTTCCTCAACTGGACGGTCGACAACAACGGCGCCTACGACTACGCCGCCAATACGCGCGGCTACACCGACGGCGTCATCCTCGAATACGACGACCATTGGTTCACCGCGCGATTTGCCGAAACGCTCATGCCCAAAGTCGCCAACGGCATTAATCTCGACGCTGATATCGCCCGCGCCCGCGCCGCAAACCTGGAATTCGACGCCCAAGGCAAGGCGCTCCTCCATCGCGCGGGCGCCGTTCGCCTTCTCGCCTACCTCAACCACGCCAATATGGGCAATTACCGACAGGCGATCGACGAATATCTCGACGGCCAGACTTCCACTCCGGACATCACCGCCACGCGCCGGCAAGGCCGCCACAAATACGGCTTCGGACTGAATTTCGAGCAGAGCCTCTTCGGCCCCGTCTCTGCTTTCGGCCGCCTCGGATGGAGTGACGGCCGCAACGAATCTTTCGCCTACACCGAAGTGGACCGCGCGCTGGAACTCGGCGGCTTCGCCACGGGCGGCTCCTGGAAGCGAAAAAACGACCGCGCCGGGGCCGTGTTTGCCATGAACGGCATCGTCGCGGCCCACCAGCAATATCTGGCTCTCGGCGGCCTCGGTTTCCTACTCGGCGATGGCGGCCTCACCTATGGCCACGAAAAAATCTTCGAAGGCTTCTACACCGCGCATCTCTGGCGCGGCTTTTTCGCCTCGTTCGATCTTCAGCACGTCAATAATCCCGGCTACAACAAAGCTCGCGGCCCGGTCACCGTTCCCGGCCTCCGCTTTCACGTCGAGTTCTGAATCTCCCTGCTCTTTCGATTTGACTAGCCGCAAGCCGCCGTTCGTTCTAAGCTCCGCCCGGCGGCCGCACCCGCGCCGCGACGCTCTCCCGGAGGATCCTCCATGCATTTGAGAAAGGCCGCTCTTCAATTCACTCTGTTGCTCGCTTGCTGCGCGCTTTCCGTTCCTTTGCTTGCCGCGCAGGAGAAGCCGTCCTCTGCCGCGCCGCCTGCCGCCGCAGCCCTCCCGCCTGCCAATCCAGCCGACGTCAAATCCGTCGATGCAATTATGGCGGCGGTCTATGACGTCATCTCCGGTCCTGCGGGAAAACAACGTGATTGGAACCGCTTCCGCTCTCTCTTCGTCCCCGGTGCGCGATTGATCCCTGTCGTGGAAAAAAAGGGCGAACCGCTCGCCACTCGGGTGATCTCCCCGGACGAATATGCCCAACTCGCCGGCGCTTATTTTCAGAAGAATGGCTTTTACGAACGCGAGGCCGCCCGCCACAGCGAACAATACGCCAATATCATGGAGGTCTTCAGCACCTACGAATCCCGCCACGCGGCCGCCGACCCAAAACCCTTCGCCCGCGGCATCAATAGCTTTCAGCTCTTTTTCGACGGCTCGCGCTGGTGGGTTGTCACCATCTACTGGCAGGAGGAGACTCCTGAAAATCCTCTGCCTAGGAAATACCTGCCTTCAGGAAAATGAAGCTTTCGCGGTAAAAAAGCCGACCACGCTCAGTGTACCGTCGGCGTCTTGACGCTTGGCGCTGAAGGTGCGGCCGGTGCCGCGCTCGCCGCAGCGGAGACGTTCGCGTTTGGACGCAGCGCGTCCAGCACCGCCGGAGGCAGCTTATCCGCCTTCGCCACCAGCGCGGCCACCTGCCACATCTGCTGGTCGCCCAGCGTGGCGCGGAATCCCGGCATTCCCGTCAGCCGGATGCCGTGGCTCACCTTCCAGTACGTCACTCCCACCGGATCGTCCGTCACGTACCCGTCCGCCGTGAACAATTGCGGAGGCTTCGGAAACATCCCCGTCGAAGCCGCCGACGCCGGCTGCCCCGGCAATCCATGGCAGAAGGCGCAGTTCGTTTGATAAATCTGCGCGCCTCCCACCAGATCGGCGTCCGTGAAGCTCGCAAGGTTTTTCTGCGGCGCTTCCTTCTGCAATCGCGCCTCCAGACCGTCATTGGCCAGCCGCTGTTCGAACGGCATCGGCGGGTCCGACGTGGCCACTGGCACCATTCCCGTCTTTACATACGCATAGAATCCCAGCGGGGGTATCAGTATGCCCAGAATCAAGCCGATAAAAAATTTGTTCATGCGAGCCTCCTCCGCCGCCAGCCGCCCCGAAGGCCGCCGTGGCGCGGGCCACATCATACAAGATGTCCATGAAAATCCGGTGAGTGGCGGCGCGAAAAATCCTACCGCTTTTTCGCAGCCCCCGCGGCACTTGCTCCTTGCCGCGGCCGCCTCGTTGAGAGAAGAATACGGGTCTTTCCAAGGAGGGTTCCGCCATGTTCCAGACCGATCTGCTGAAGGGCCGCGCCATTCTGATTACCGGGGGAGGAACCGGGCTCGGCCGCTCGATGGCTTTGCGATTCGCCGAGCTTGGCGCGGGAATTTTCCTGGTTGGGCGGCGCGAGGAACCTCTGAAGGAAACCGCCGAGGCGATTCGCTCCAAAGGAGCGCGCGCGGCATACACCTCGGCCGATATCCGCGACTTCGCCGCGGTCGAAAAAGCGCTCGCCGCGGCCGAAGGGGAATTCGGCCGCATCGATACGCTGGTCAACAACGCCGCCGGAAATTTCATCGCGCGCACCGAAAAGCTTTCCCCCAACGCGTTCAACGCCGTCGTCGGCATCGTCCTGCAAGGAACATTCTATTGCACGCTCGCCTTGGGGCGGAAATGGATTGCCGCCAACCAGCCCGGCAACATTCTGAACATCGTCACCACATACGCCGCCGCGAACTGCGGTTCGGGTTTCGTCGTCCCGTCGGCATGCGCCAAGGCGGGCGTGCTGGCCATGACTCGCTCGCTCGCCGTCGAATGGGCGCGCCATCGCATCCGGCTCAACGCTATCGCTCCCGGACCGTTCCCCACCGAAGGCGCCTTCTCGCGCCTGCTCCCTTCTCCCGAGCTCGAAGAGCGCGCGAAAAATGATCATCCGATGAAGCGCTTCGGCCGCCACGATGAACTTGCGAATCTCGCCGCGTATCTTTTGAGCGAGCAGGCGGAATATGTGAACGGCGAGTGCGTGGTGATCGACGGCGGATTGTGGCTGCGTGGCGCCGGCGAATTCAACGACTTCATCGACCTGCCCGACACCGCGTGGGACATCATGGAAGCCGCTCGCAAGAAGTGAAGCGCGCTCGCGCAGCGGAGGAATCTCTCTTCGCTGTTTCGGAAATTCTGCGCGACGCTCTCCAAAAATTCTGTTTTGCTTTTTTGCTTTTCAAAATTGTCGGCGCGTCGACACGGAAAATTTTCCCCTTAGAAAATTTTTATCGGCGCATTGCGCTGCAAAAATTTGCGCATCGATTCCCCAAAAATTTTCCTCCGAAGACTCTTCACACTCTCTCCACGTAGCGACCTGAAAATCCTGCTGACCCGCTTCGCTCAAGAGCTGCGAATTCAACAACTTCACGAGAAGCCCTCTTTGTGCGTATTACATATATTCATCGATATGCACATTGACATACAACTGTCACATCGATATGATTTCGTGCGGATGGAGGTTCCGCGCGCATGGAAAAAGCCCGCGTCAAGGTTTCTCCCAAATTTCAGGTCGTTATTCCCAAGGCCATCCGCAGGGAACTCAAGATCGAGCCGGGACAGGAGCTGGTGATGTACACGCTCGACGGCACCATGCGTCTGCTTCCCCACCGCTCCGTAAAAGAGCTGCGCGGCTCCGCCAAAGGCATGCGCTGGAAAGAGGAGTTTCGTGATAACGCGGACCGGCTCTGAAGCCTTCCTCGTGGACTCGCCCGGCTGGCTTGAGTATCTCAGCGAAGATTCGAAGGCGGCGGCGTTCGGCCACTACATCGAAAACGAAGCGGCTGTGATCGTGCCGTCGCTCGTCATCTATGAGGTCTACCGCCAGGTCGGGCGTCTTCGCGGCAAGACGCTCGCCGACCGGTTTCTGTCGCAGGCTTTGCATTGCCGCGTGGTGAATTTCGACGAGATGACGGCTGTCGCCGCGGCCAACGCCAGCCTCGAACACCGCCTCTCGATGCCCGAAGCAATCCTTTACGCCACCGCCCGCGCCAACCAGGCCCAGCTCGTCACGTCCAACACCCGCTTCCGCGGCCTTCCCCAGACCATCATTCTGTGAGTTTCCTTAACGCCGCTTGATGGTAGCCTGCAAGTCGCATCGTTTCTTGACCCTTTCTGCCGCGGCCAGTAAGCTGTTTGTTTCCGTACAAGGAAGCGAGCCGCATGGATACCATACAGATCACTTTGCCCGACGGCGCCACCCGCGAGGTTCCCAGCGGAACCACTCCTGCGGCCATCGCCAAGGAAATCTCCCCGCGCCTCGCCAAAGAAGCTCTTGTTGCGCGCGTTGACGACCAGTTGCACGACCTCTCGCAGCCGCTCGACCGCAATGCCAAGCTTGCGATCCTCACTGCGAAAGACCCCGACGCCGTCCAGGTCTTTCGTCACTCGGCCGCGCACCTGCTCGCCGCTGCTGTTCTTGAGCTCTTTCCCGACGTAAAACTCGGCATTGGCCCACCCACCGAAACCGGATTCTTCTACGAGTTCGTTCGCGACGAGCCTTTCACGCAGGAAGACCTCGAAAAAATCGAGAAGAAAATGCACGAGCTCGCCGCCAAGGACATCCCGAATGAGCGGAAGTGGATTCCCAAGCCTGAAGCGCTCTCGCTCTACGAAAAATCCGGGCAGATATTCAAGTGCGAGTTGGTGGAGGAAAAGGCGCTCGAGCCGCTGGTCTCTTTCTACACCACCGGCAAATTCATCGACTTCTGCCGCGGCCCGCATATTCCTTCCACCGGCCGCATCCATGCGTTCAAGCTGATGAACGTTTCCGGCGCTTACTGGAAGGGCAAGGAAAGCAATCCGCAGATGCAGCGCATCTACGGCGCCTGCTTTATCGACCAAAAGGAACTCGACGATTACCTATTCCGCCTGGAAGAAGCGAAGCGGCGCGATCATCGCCGCCTTGGCAAGGAACTTGAGCTTTTTACTGTTAACGACCTCGTCGGCGCCGGCTTGCCGCTCTGGCTGCCGAAGGGCGCCACCATTCGCCGTGTGCTCGAGGAATATATTCTCGATAAGGAACGCCGGATGGGCTACGAGCATGTCTACACGCCCGATCTCGCGAAGGTAGACCTCTACATCCGCTCCGGCCATTGGGAGCACTACCACGAAGATATGTTCCCGCCGATGGACCTCGAGACCGAGGAGATGGTCCTGCGGCCGATGAACTGTCCGCACCACATCCTGATTTACTCCTCGAAAAAGCGCAGCTATCGCGACCTGCCGGTGCGGATTGCGGAACTTGGCACGATGTATCGCTACGAGCGTTCCGGCGTGCTCAGTGGTTTGAGCCGCGTGCGCTGCATGACTCTCAACGACGCGCACATTTTCTGCACCGCCGACCAAATCAAGGAAGAGTTCACGAAAGTAATGCAGTTGGTCGAGGAAGCCTACCGCGACCTCGGCATCACGCAGTACAGTTACCGCCTCTCGCTGCGCGATAAAGCGAACACTGAAAAATACGTCGCAAACGACGCCATGTGGGACCTCGCCGAGCGTGTGCTCCGCGAAGCGATGGATTCGCTGCACCTGCCTTACACCGAAGCCCCCGGCGAAGCCGCGTTCTACGGGCCGAAGCTCGATAT
>DATKPM010000018.1:0-8557 GCA_035524135.1 Candidatus Acidiferrum sp.
GACTGCTTGTAAGCATACGGTTTCAGGTTCTATTTCACTCCCCTCGCAGGGGTGCTTTTCGCCTTTCCCTCACGGTACTAGTTCACTATCGGTCGCCAACGAGTATTTAGCCTTGGAGAGTGGTCTCCCCAGCTTCCCACGAGGTTTCTCGTGCCCCGTGGTACTCAGGATACCGCTTCGAGTCCGGTAAGCTTTCGGCTACATGGCTGTCACATTCTTTGGCCCCGATTTCCATCGGGTTCACCTAGCCTCCGGATTGATGACTCTACTTATGCGGTCCTACAACCCCGGGGTATAAATACCCCGGTTTGGGCTGTTCCGATTTCGCTCGCCGCTACTCTCGGAATCTCTCTTGATTTCTCTTCCTCCAGGTACTGAGATGGTTCACTTCCCTGGGTTGACTCGCACCCTCCTATGTATTCAGAGGGCCGTTCACCGGTTTTACCGGTGTGGGTTTCCCCATTCGGAAATCCCCGGTTCAAAGCCTGCTTGCGGCTCACCGAGGCTTATCGCAGCTTGCCACGTCCTTCGTCGTCTGTTGGCGCCAAGGCATCCACCGTACGCCCTTAGTAGCTTGACCATAAAACTTACCCAATGCTCCTATCCGTTCAGGATAAGAATCCCGAGCGAGCATCGCGAGCGAGGGATCTCTCCCATGTGCACGCGCGATTTCTCAGGCGGCCATAAAGCCCGTTCCTGAATGGTCTTGCAAGCCATCCAGTCAGCCTTACGGTTGCGAGCCGCCCTCCCCTTCCCGTCTCCGGGGCAGGGATCGGCGCTCGCCGCGCATCCAGGCAAGTTCGCCTTTCCACATTGCGCTACTTGAGCAAATATTGCGGTTTTGCGCCTTGCAAGCCTCACGGCTGGCAACGCGCAATGCCTACTTCCTTCAGTTGTCAAAGATCTATCCCGAAAGCAACTGCGATTCGGGATCTCCGCTCCCGGCGGAGCGCTGCTTCGGTTTGGAGCCTCAGCAGCGAAGAAACTCGTTCGAGCAATAAAAAACCCGGCGTCGAGCGCCGGGCATTTCCGTCCTTAACTGGGGCCGTTTCTCGCCCGCAGAACGGAAGAACTCGAAGCTCGACTCTTTTTACCCGGTGCTCGTGACCAATCTCACCTCTGGATCATCAAGACAGGCCCGGCTATCAGCTCACTCCCGCTCTTGGCAGGCCTGTGCCGACATCCGAAGATTATATCGAAATCCAAAATTTCGTCAAGCGCTATTCAAATTTCTTTTACGTTCCCGTCGCACCCGCCTGTGAATTTCACCTGGTTCTGTGGATTTCTCCCCGGCGCGCAACCTTCCAACGGGCCCTCCTTACAGCTCAAAGATCGTCCCGCCGATCTCCAGTTCTTTCAGCGCCGCCCTGCCCCAGTCATTTTTGCCTCACCAAATATGCACTCACTTCCCTCTCCCACTCCGGCCCCGACTTCGCATCCTCCGCCGCCATCTGCTGCACGTGTGCATTCATCTCGCCATCAAGCGCCGTCCGGTCATACTCCACCGCCACGTGCGTCTTCTCGCCCTGCGCTGTCAGCTCTAGGGTGATCACCGTCGCCATCGCTCCCGGTATCACATACGCGTACTGAATCCGCCCGCCCTGCAAATCCAAAGCGGTGTTCACCCATATCGACTTCATGTGCCCGTGCGCCACCTTGAAAACCATTCCTTCGCGGTCTGTCTCTTCTCCGGGCCACACGAATTGAGGATTCCATCCCGCCGCCCACACTCGCTCTTTCGAAGCTCCGAATAACGGCGCCACTTCCGTCATCGGTCCGTTTGCCACGAATTCGAATTTCTCTTCCGTGTGCGCCAATTCCCCTGCTCCCAATCCCGCGTTTCCTCTATGCGCCGCCAGCCAATGTTCAAGCAAATGATGCGCGACCGCCGGTGCCATCATCGCTCCCGCTCCCACCAGCAGACCGAGTAAAAAAATTCCCGCCGTCTTCATTCCGCTTTCTCCTTCAATTTGTGGCTGTCCGCGGCGGCGAGCGTCAGCCCGTAAATCTTTTTCAATTCGCCAATCTGTCGCAGCGTCTCTTTCGAAAACGTCGCTTTGCCTTCAAACGAATGCAGCACAATCCCTTCCAGCAGATCGCCGAGCGTCATGTCCTCCAGCTCCGCCAGCCCTTTCAGCACTTTCAGCAATCGCTTCTCCATCCGCACACCGGTCTGAATCCGTTCGACCTCAATCATCAAAGCATCCTCGCATTTGAATGGTATATATGTACCATGGTACACTGTAAATCCTCCTCCGTCCATCCACGTTTCATCTTTCACTTCTGGCGCCCATCCACATTTTCAATGCAGCGCCTCCCCGTCTTGGGGCATCCTATCGGCATGGCTACGTCCGCGGCACCCCGCTCGACCGTCGTTCGCAATCTTTTGACCGGTTGGGGACGTCTTCTCACCGGCTACGTCCCGCTTCTTTCCATCGAAATCACTCGCGAATGCCCGCTCAGTTGCCCCGGCTGCTACGCCTATGGCGACAATCATCTCGGCGGCGACGTCACCCTGCGTGAGCTCGCCGACTATCGCGGCGACGCCCTCGTCAATGGCGTCATCAATCTCGTCCGCCAGCACAAGCCGATGCACGTCTCGCTGGTCGGTGGCGAGCCGTTGATTCGTCATCGCGAGCTCAGCCGCATTCTTCCCGAGCTCGACCGCATGGGCGTTCTCTCGATGGTCGTCACCAGCGGCGTCATCCCCATTCCCGCCGCGTGGATGGAAATGCCTTCCGTCCGCGTCGCTGTTTCGATCGACGGCCTTCCCGAACATCACGACATTCGCCGCAAGCCCGCCACCTACGAGCGCATCCTCAAAAATATCGAAGGCTGTTTTGTGAATATCCATCTGACCATCACGCGTCAGATGCTCTCGCGTCCCGGCTATCTCGAGGAATATGCGGCGTTCTGGTCCGCGCGCCCGGAGATCAACTGCATTCTGGTGAGTGTCTATACGCCGCAGGTGGGCGAAGAGTCAGCGGAAAAGTTGAAGATGGAAGATCGCGTCTTGCTCGCACAGATTCTTCCGGAACTGAAGACGCGCTATCCAAAAATCCAATTCAACAAGGGCATGGGCGAAGCGCTCGTCCATCCGCCGGAAAATCCGGGCGATTGCCTATTCGCCAAAATGTCGGTGAATTACTCTGCGGACCTAAAGAGCCGCGTCGAACCGTGCGTCTTTGGCGGCCAGCCCGATTGTTCCCAGTGTGGCTGCGCCATCTCGACCGGCCTGCACTGGATTCGTGGTATTCAAATGGCCGGCCCCGCCAAGATCGATCATGTCATTCAAACGTCTCTCAACATCGGCAAATTGGCGAATCGCCTTCGCTTCGATCCCTCGGCGCCTTCCCGCTGGACTTCCGGTGGCCCGCCTCAGAAGCCTCCGCAGGATCTGGTTCAAATTCAGCCTTAGCGCCCGCCGATTGCGCGCCTCGGCGCAAGGCGTGAACAAGCTTGTTACTGGTGCGGGCGCGCGGCGCACCAGCAGCGGCTGCCGTTTCCCGGATTTGCCTCACATACCCTTTTCCACGTAGCCATTTGCTGCCGTCACCAGCCCTGTGTCCGGAACTTCCGTCTTCACTTTCACTGGCTCGAGCGCCGCCTTCTTTCCAGCCTTCGCAAGATATGTCAGTTCATACTGATGTTTCAGGTTGGCGTTCACATCCTGCAGGTAGGGCGTAATGTCCACCGGAGAGCCGTAGAGAAGGTAGTAGGCCTGTCCGCCAGTCTGCTCGCCAAGCAAATAGAGCCCTGTCTGATCCAAATTTGTGCGAAACAATCCCCGGTCGGCAAGTCCTGAGCTGGGCGTGTAAATGGAATAGACGATAAACCCTCCTCGTTGCGCCTGATTCAGCGCCGCCTCAAAGTATGGGTTATTGTACGGACTGCCAAAGAATCCGCCGCCCAGGGCATCAATTCCACTGGTGATCATCAGCACTTCGCGGCGGTCTCCGCTCACCGGCCATTTTTTCATCAAATCGGAAAGCGCCAGATAAGGGCTCGTCACACCCACCGAAGCCCCGATCGGCAGCCGCAGCGCTTTTGCCGCCAACGCATGATCCGTCGTCGGATTTTGCGCCACAACCACCATGCCATTCCTCATGTAACCGACGCCAATCGCCGTGGTCGGCGCCTGCTCTTCGATGAAATCCCGGAGGTTGCTGTACTGCAGGGAGAGTGTGTGTCGCGCCGTGTCGTCGATCAAAATGTAGAGTTGCAATCCTGCCCGGTTTCCTTGCAGCGGAACCCACGAAGTCACCTCATGAACTTTGCCGCGCTGATACACCGCCACATCGTCCTTTGCCACGGCCGGGACCTGCGCACCGTGTTTCGCTTTCACAGTCACCACCATGCGCACCGGCACTTGCGTTGAAGAGTCTGTTTGGCCCGCAACGGCCAATTTCGGTGCCGCCATCGCGCCGAAAACCAGGCCGAGCGCCAGCACCGGGCTTATAAAATGGATTTTCAAAAACTCTTTTCTTGTCTTGAGGTCTTGCATTCGCGTTTTCCCTTCTCCCGGAATCCGAGAGTCCTGGCCGGCCTCGGCCTCGCTCCTGTTGCGGCCCGGATTTCGCCGGCCATCCAGCGGCGTTTCGCCGCTGTATTTAAGACGCTCAATTGAAGGGATTGGGTTCCTGCATGGCTGTCTCTAACCTGAAGATTCCGCGCAGCTTGCAAAAAATCAAAATCTGGGGCGAGCCTTTTGCCGATTTCTCTTGTCCGATCGCGGCACTCAGGAGGCAGTTACTCACGCATCGAGCCGTCGCTGCCTTCGCGGGCCAACCGGGCGTCTCGATTCCTCACGACGCTTCGAACTGTTTCGCTTTCCTTGCCGGTCAACAGCATAGCCCGGACGTGATGCCTCCCATGCCCAGTTATTTCTTATTGCGCTTGAAGAATTCCATCTGCCGCACCCTCTTCATCGTCTCCGCACGGCCCCTGCGCCAGCCTCCATCGGCCACTGCCGCCGCCCCGGCAGCAGCTTCCTAAAAACGGACTTCTGGCCCGCGGTACCCTTTCTACACGTCAACAATTTACCCGTTTCACGACAGGTGGACTTGCCGCAGGGTATCGCCGATAGGACTCGGGCCTGCGGCGATCGGTCGCTACCGATACTGCTGCGCTTCCAGATTGAAAGTCACGCTCTTCGGCCACGTTGCGTCACCGATCGTGATTTTCGTAGGCCGCACGTCGGCGACGCCCATCGTTCGCAGCGGCACCCGCACTTCAAAGAAGTGGTCTCCAGCCTGAATCAAGGGATTGGGATCTGGTCCCGCCGATACTCGGAAGACCGGCTTGTTGGCGCGCTCCAGGCTAAGCCAATATGAGACGAAATGCAGATGACTGTTGGCGCGTCCATCCTTATCGAACGTCGCTTGGTCTCCGATGTTCGCCGTAGCGTCCAAAACGAACTCGCCAGCACCGGAAACGTCGACTTTCATTACCGGCCATCCAATGGGAGGCGTCTCCGCCGGGCTGCCGGGCGCAGGGAACGGCATTGACGACTCGATCCGAACGTACAAGAACGACTCATCGTAAGCTGCCCGTACCTGAAAGCCGTGGGCCGCGGCATTCGCCTCGTCAAATGCCGGTGCGACTTTCTGCCACGGCTCTCCTGCCCGCTCGAAGGCTCCCGTAGAGGGCGGAATCATGGCATAAACGGATTCTGCGGGGTACGGCGTATCGCTAAAAGCAAAGTCCTTGATCTTCCAGCGCCCGTCTTCCTTGACGAAACGCACGCTCAGGAATCCGTCTTGACTGTATTGTCCCAGCAACACCGCCTCGTCTCCCTGCACAAAAACCCTGGACGACGTGTAATGCACGTCGGGCTGCGCATGCAGTTGGGACCCAATCTTCTCCGCTTCCGAGGCGGATTTGCGGGACCACAAGCCGACGAAGGTGTTCGCGTCGCCGGTTTGCACAGCCTTCTCCAACTGACTGTATACGGCCAGGACTTCGGCCTCAGGACGCTGCGCCTGGCACCCGACCACGCAGATCAAGAAGCAGAGAAGAATTCGCATGCGCTGGAGGGTATCATAGCCGCAAATCGCCAATGACATCGAAACGGGCTTCGAGCCCGCGAAGCGGACTTCCGGCCCGTCTGATTATGCCTGGCCCAACTTCCGGTTTGCCGGTGATACCCCCAAAATCTCGCTACCAGTCCCCGCTTTGTTGAGAATCCATTGTCAGCAGGAGGACTCGAAGTTATTGCGCGACTGCAATTTGGAGTGCTAGGCCCTGGCTTGCTCAAAATGGGAGTTTCGGGTCGGCTCCATTCCACGCGCCTGAGTTGCATTCTTGCGGGTCCGAAGATGAGTCTTTTTCCAGAACTCATCCGTAGTACGAATAGGATAGGCAGCTTTGGGCTCTGCATATTGCGAAAATCGCCTGGGTTCACTGTGGTGGGCCCAATACCACGCCCCGCTTAGGCAGCACAGGAGAGTTCCATGGAAGACATTCGAGTCAGGCTCTCAGTGTTATGGCTGTTTGCCACGCTCAACTATATCTATGCAGATGTGTTTTTCTGCATTGACGTATTGGGGTCGAAGAAAGGAAGTATCGGTGTTGTCCATTTTTCTCCGGCAGGATGGTTAGGAATAGCAATACTCATGGAGATCCCCATGGCGATGATTCTGTTGTCGCGCATCCTGAAGCCCAGAGCAAACCGCTGGGCGAACATCGTCGCGGGCGCCATAGAAACCGCCGCCGTTCTTTTGGCCCAATTCATCCTTCCAATCTTTAACATCACGGAGACAAGTTCTTACTATTTGTTCTTTGGAGCGATAGAAGTGGTTTGTACTTCGCTGATCGTTTGGTACGCGTGGAGGTGGCTGAGAGAAGCTGGCCCCCGAACTCAGCCTTCCGGCCAACCCTTGCCCCTGCAGAAATTGAGCTAGAGGAGGTCATCGTGAAACGCGAACGCGTGCTGCAAGTCGCCGTGGGACTCTTGGGCCTCGTTTATGTCGGCATGATTTATCCGCTGTACAGCGATTTGGCCCATGCGGGTTGGCTTCTCGAAAAGAAAAACGAAGTCGATCCGATGTTTTTGAGCTGGTTTATCGCGCTTGGCCCCTTTCTGCTGCTGGCTGCCAAAAAGCCGTCCTCCCACCGCTCCCTGATTGCCTTCGCCGCGTGCCAGGCCTTGGCCCATGCTTCGGTAATGGCCATCCAAACGGTGCAGGCATGGCAGCACGGCGTTCATCGGAATTTTGCGGATGTTGTCCTCTTCTATGTCATCGGGGGAATTTTGCTGGCACTCATGCCCGCAAGACAACCGAAGAGCGCGGCCGTTACCCAGTAAAATTTGTCGAAACATCGCTATGCCACCCACGACAAACGGCTTTGGCCCGTTACTTGCCACGAGACAACGTATTGATGGGTGCATTGGCGGACGGTTCCCCGCCCTTCAGAAATGCGTTGGATCCGCCTCGTTCTTCGGGTCCCACCCCTTCATTTCATTGAGTTCCTCGGGCGTGATCTGAGGCAAGTGCCGGATGAACAAAACCAGGCGCCAGGTTTGCGGCACAGTGTGTGTTCCGTGGAAGGCCGGCATGCCGCTCAAACGAACTCCATCTTCAATCGTGTAGTAGAGCTCACCATCGCTCTTGTTCTGCGTCGCGGCCGCGCGCAAGTCGGGCGGTTTCGGATAGAGGCCCCTGCCGAATACCGTCTGGGCCCTTCCGTCATTCCCATGGCACTCGGAGCAATGATAGGAGAAATGCTCCATTCCTCCCCGAATGTTCGCCGTTGAAGGGGGGATGGGATTGTGAAGTTCGCGATACGTGGATGGCACCGCCAATTTGCGTGCCGTTGTGGCCGCGAACTCCTCAATCGCCGATGGTGTCGCAAGTGCGCTGAAGCCTCGTCGCACGAGAATCAGCCCGTATCCAGCGGCTGCAACCGCGAGAGCAATCAGAATTAGCAAAACTGCTTTCCAGGGTTTCATGTCTGCCTCCCTTGTCCCGAGCCGGTCTTCGATGGGCTGCGTTCCGCGTCAGGCGCGAAGTATGGCAGCCCCGAAAGGAGCGCCCGTCAATCCGCCGTCAACTATCAGCTCGATCGCATTGATATACGACGAATCGTCCGAGGCAAGGAAAAGCACCGCCTTGGCCAGATCTTCCGGCTTGCCCCAACGGCCAAGTGGAACCGTGGAGGAGAAGAAGTCAGAAATTTTTGCGGATTCCTCTTGAGTGATATTGGCGCGCGGCCCGCGTTTCCAGATGGGAGTCTCTGTCGCTCCCGGGGCCACCACGTTCACGCGAATCTTGCGCGGTGCAAGGTCGGCGGCGATGGACCGCGCCATCGAGACGAGTCCGCCTTTGGTGGCAGCGTAGGCAGCCACGCCTGGTTGACCGAGATAACTCTGCACCGATCCGTTGAAGATGATGCTGGCGTTGTCGTTCAACAGAGGAGCGGCGGAGTTGACGGTGAAGAATGCGCCGTTGAGGTTCGTACGAATGACGTTCTCAAAGACAGCCTCGTCGGTACTGCCAGTCGGCGTCCTGCCGGAGATGCCTGCATTGGCGAAGACGATGTCAAGTTTGCCGAAGTC
>DATKPM010000019.1:0-29797 GCA_035524135.1 Candidatus Acidiferrum sp.
GCCTGCCCGCGCGGCAGAGTCAGCAGCAGCGGACGGTCCGGATACTTGAAATTGTTCACGTAGCAGCGGTCGGGCGCCGGCTCGGTCTCGAGCTTCATCTCCTCGATCATCCTCACGATCATACCGCCGCGGCTCGTCCCCGAAAGCCCGCACACGAACAAATTGAATCCTGGCGCCCGCATTTCCACGCCCATACGCAGCGCTCGCAGCGCCCGCTCTTGTCCCAGATCTCCCGAGGCCGGCGCGACTTCCGCCGTCGTTTCAAACGGCAGGCTTTTCGGGTCGCACGTCCACCGCAGTTTCTCCGGCGTTAGTCCCGTATGATTCGGATTGGATTTTTTTGGCATTGGTCGATATCAAGATCTCTGGGCCGGTGTCGTGTCGCGTTAACTGCTGCCTTGTGCGGCCTTCGTTTCTGTTGCTCCGTGCAGAGGCGCATAGAGTTCCAGCATGCTCGCCGCCAGCGCCACAATCGTCGGCCCCAGCACCACTCCCAAAAGCCCGAACACCGCGATTCCTCCCAGCACGCTGATGAACACCAGCAATCCGCTCATTTCCGCGCGCCCGCTGATCACCCACGGACGTACCACATTTTCGAGCACGTTCACCAGGACGCCGCAAATCGCCACCACTACGATTGCGCCAATGTGATGCCCCTCCAGAAACAGCGCTACCGTCGCCGGTACCCAGATCAGTGCCGTCCCCACCACCGGAATGAACGAGCAGAATGCAATCATCACTCCCCAGAAAATCGGCGACGAAAGTCCCGTCGCGGCAAACGCGATCCCGCCGAAAACTCCGTGAATCGCCGCTGCCACCAGGCTCGACGTGACGCTCGCGACGATCAGATCTCTCGCGTCCCGGATCATTCGCTCGCGGTGTGCATCCTCAAACGGCAGCACTTCCCGCAGTCGCGCCATGACTTTGTCACCGTCGCGGTAGAGGTAGAACATTACCAGCAGCGTCACGCACAAGTGAAACAGAAATGATGCGCTGTTTTTCAAAATCGTTCCCAGTTGTCCGGCCAAAAAACCGGCCACCTGCTCCGCATATTTGTCGAGCGCCGTCGCCAGATCCGTGGGAACCGCGTTCGGGAATCTTGCCTGCAAGTCTGCCCAGATGTGATTTACCCAGTTGAATTTTCCATTGGCGATTCCCGCCTGTATCGACCGACCAGCTTCGATTCCTTGCTGGATGAACGCGCTCATGATGAACAGTGTCGGAAGGATGAGGAGCAGCATCACTCCCGCCGTCGCCGCGGTCGCCGCCAGCGTCCTCCCATATTTCTTCGCCAGCCAGTCGTTCACCGGAGAGGAGACCACAACCAGCACCGCCGCCCATACAATCGCATCCAGGAAAGGGCGGAAAATCAGGAAGGAAAGATAAGCAAGGATTGCGACGATGGCATAGAACAACACTGTCCCCACGCGCTTCTGGGCGCTCGTCTCCGTCACCGTGCCTCTCGCTTTCTCATGGGGCAAGGAGACACATAGTGGCAATCCCTGAGTTTGTCAACTGCCGGATACTGCGCAGGGGCGCAAGCGCAAACTCGCAAAAATCCGCCGGACCGCCGCAGCTGCCTGTGTCCTCTCACCCCGCGAACGCAAATGCTATAATCACCCGTGAATATGGCCGCTCCCTCAAATCCTGAATCCGCATGTCCTCATGCGCGCACGCGCCTGATCGCCAAAGACGACGACGCGCAGTACGTCGAATGCCTCGATTGCGGTGCGCTTCTCGAAAAGAGCGAACTCCAGCCCGCGCCCGCCAATTTCGGCGAATCGCTCGCCGACGCCTGAGCCTTACTCCCAAGGCGATAATCGTTCTTTTGTTCTCCGTCTTCGCGGAGTAAAATCCGCGCCAAGTGGGCTCTTCTCGCCACGACGCGAGGGGGTGCAAATGTCCAGGATCCTTTCAGTAGTTCTGCTCGTCGCTCTGAGCGCCTTCGGTGCGCTCGCCCAAGACACAACAAAGCCGGCGCAAAATCCGCCCGCTCCCTTGCCCAAAATTCCCGATGAAGCCAAGAAGCAACCGAATCCCGTCAAGTCCACGCCCGATTCCATTGCCGAGGGTAAAAAGGAATATGGCACGGAGTGTGCCATGTGTCACGGCGACACTGGAGATGGTAAAGGAGATCTGGCCAGCGATATGAAGGCGCCGCTACCTGACCTTCGCGATCCTGCGTCGCTCAAGGGTGTCACCGACGGGGAAATCTATTATGTGATTAAGAAGGGCAAGGGCGAAATGCCGGGCGAAGAGGGGCGCCTGAAAGACAACGACATCTGGAATATCGTCAACTACGTCCGCTCGATCCCGAAGAAAGAGGCAGTGGCAAAATAACTCGCTCTCCGCCGGTTGCGTTGCGGGGGTTCATTCCTCGCTACGCGGCAAACAATCGATCTGTCTCTCATCCTTAGTGAAACTTGAGCAGATCGATGATTCGCAGCACGTCCGCCACGGATACATCGTACAGCGAGTGTTCGTCTTCCTGCTCCAGCCGCTCGCGCAGGTATTGCGCCGCGATATAGCTCGCTTCCCGGTCGGTCAAGTCGCGCTTTGCCCGCTCCCGGAACTCCACGAACGCCAGATGGGCCAGGCCCAGCACCACGCCCTTTCCATCGACTAGAAATTTGCAGTCGATCGTGTCGCTGTGCCGCGTCGCAATGCCGTTCCACACGTGCGAAAACCGGCAGTGATATACGAAATCCGTCACCTTCGAAGGCACATCAAACGGGGCTATGAATTCGCTCATCGCTCCCGCGTTTGGAATTGTCGGATAGATTGCTTGGGCCATGGGTCTCGCTACTTTCTCGCTCCCGCCTCTGCGGGTTGCGCAAATTGTTGGTACGCTCGGATGGCGGCGCCCACCCCCGCGCCCGCCGGAACGCGGTGTCCTTGGTCGAGCAGCGTTTTTTCCAGCGCCCCCAGGAACAGCAATACGTTTGTTTTCTGGCTCGAATATCCCATCAATCCAACTCGCCAGATTTGGCCTTTCGTCGGGCCGATGCCGCCGGCGATCTCGATATTGAATTCATCGAGCAACTGCTGCCGCAAGCGGCGGTCCTCGATCCCCGCGGGGATTTTCACGCCTGTGACGGTCACAAGCCGGTCCTTGGGATTAGCCACAAAAAGCTCCAATCCCATCGCCTCGATTCCCGCCACAAGCGCCGCTCGATTCTGCGCATGGCGCTCCCAACGCGCTTCGAGCGTCTCCTCCAGAATCAGCCGCAACGCCTCGTGCAATCCATAAATCAGCGGAATCGGCGGGGTGTGATGATATGTCCGCTCCTTGCCCCAGTAGTGCAAAATCGGCAGAAAATCGAAATACCAGCTTTGCACCGGCTTCTTCCGCGCGCGCACCACTTCTTCCGCGCGTGTGTTCACGGTAATGGGCGCCATCCCCGGCGGCGCGCTGATCGCCTTCTGCGTTCCGCTGAAACAGATGTCGATTCGCTGACGGTCCACATTCACCGGATATCCGGCCAGCGTCGCCACGGCGTCCACCACCAGCAGCGCACCCAGCTCGTCGGCGACTTTGCGAAAATCGTCCAGATGGTGCACCACCGCCGTCGAAGTCTCGCCGTGCGCGAGCCCCACAAATTTGATCTTTTTCCCCAGCCCCGCCCTTCGCACATCTTCGGGATCCACGGGATGCCCATTCGGAGCGGTCACGCGGATCACGTTTGGCGTTGCCCGCTCGGCAATCACGGCCATCCGCTCGGAAAACATCCCATTCGAGCAGACGATGCACTCATCGTCCTCCTCAAGCAAATTCAAGACGGAAGCTTCGATTCCTCCCGAGCCGGAAGCGGAGACGGGATACGTCACCCGATTATTGGTCTGGAACACGCGCCGCAGCAGCTCCTGCACCTCTCCCATCATTTCCATGAACCAGGGATCGAGATGGCCAACCAGCGGAGCGGAGAGTGCTTTATAGACGCGCGGATCCATGCAGGAGGGGCCGGGTGTCAGCATGATGCGGCTGGGCGGGACGAGTTCTCCTATGACTTCTGGCATGGTGATCCCTCCCTTTGCCGGCATGGCGCTACGGTAGTTTGGCAACCAGCGGCGACGCCTGAATCGTCGCAGCGAAGCCAACCGGCCTAATCAGCACGCCTAGTGTCCCTAATTCCTGGCGGAGAGGTCAACCGTCTCGGCGCGCTTGTGGCACATTTTGGCTGAACCAATTTGGTCTCTCCCACGGCTCTTCCGGGGAGCCCCAAAAGCCCCTAAAAAAGCCCAGAAACCTGTTGATAATAAGATGTTAGCGGTTTCGCAACTTGTTCCCGCCCAAGTTGAAAGGCCTATATCCGTGTGCTAGATTTCAAAATTGACCACTTTTTTCACATGAGCGACGCGAAATCCAGTGCGGTAGCGAAGCCGAAGATTTCCCGTGTCGAGGTGTATTGGCACACGGTGAAATACCGCACCGTCGCGTTGTATGTCATCGTCCTCGCCGCAATTTTCTTAGCCTCCACCTATCTCATTTTTCCGGAAACCTCTGCAACGCTCATCAAAAAAGTCAGCGATGCCATCACGCCGGCGGACAATGGCGTCGCGAAAATCACGGCGCGCCAGGCGCGCTTCGTCAACCTTGATGGGAAGGTTCAAGTAAAGAAAGCGAATTCCGTCACCTGGGCCACGGCCGATTACCAGATTACGCTCGACAAAGGCGATCTCGTCCAGACCGGTCCCGACGGCGTGGCCCGCATCGCTTTCGCCGACGGCACCACGTATACTGTAAAGGGCGATACGCTGATTTACGTTGAAGAGAACGTCGTCGCGCAGGACAAGGCCTCGAACGTCGCTGTCCACATCAACTCTGGTGAAGTGAATTTGAACACGGGATCCTGGGAAATTCCGGGTTCAAAGGCCGAAGTTTCGTTCCAGAACGCGGTCGCTTCTTTGAACGCGAATAGCCGCGCGGCGGTTCGAACGGATCCCACGACCAAGGAAGATGAAATCACCGTTGATTCCGGCAGCGCGGAATTGACGCGCGGGAACGAGCATCTGGATATCGGACAGTGGGAGCGCGCCACCGTCACGCCGTCCGCACCAATCACGAAAACGCAGGTGCTCGCACCTCCGGACCTGGAAGAACCGCTCAACCTTGCGCCGATCATCGTTGCCGATCCGAAACAGGACCCGGTGCACTTCTCCTGGAAGCCGGTAGCGACCGCGACCTCCTACGACTTTCAGGTCAGCGCCACGGCGATGTTCAATCGCGTGGTCGCAGAGCGGAAAGTGACCACGGAAAGCGCGGATATCACCGGCCTTGCGCCGGGCGAGTATTTCTGGCGCGTGCGGGCCATCGATGCCAAGAACGCCGTCAGCGAGGCGAGCGACGCTTTCAAATTCACGCTCGTGGTGCAAGGCAAGGAGCAGGAAATGCTCCTCGAAGTCGACGATCTTCAGATTGAAGGCAGCGTCGTGGAAGTAAGCGGCCGCACTGAACCAGGCGCGGCATTGATCATCAATGGCGAGCAGGTGGCGGACATCCAGTCCGACGGGCGGTTCCGCTACTTCACGCAACCCATGACGCGCGGCAGCCACGAACTCGTTATCACGGGCCAGAACCGCCGCGGGGGCACGGCGATCGTGCGCAAGGAAGTCGTCATTCCGTAACCGAAATTTTCTGACTGGACCGATCCTCACCGATTGGGCTCGAGCAGAATCTGGGGGAAGCAACACGTGACCAAGAACGGCTACAACATGCGGTCGGTCTTCAGTCTGTTTTCGTCCGACCTCGCCATCGACCTGGGGACCGCGAACACTCTGGTGTTCGCGCGCGGCAAAGGGATCGTTGTGAACGAGCCCTCGATCGTCGCCATCAACAAGAACACGGGCGAAGTCGTCGCTGTGGGCCGCGAAGCGAAAGACATGCTCGGACGCACGCCCGGCAACGTCGTGGCGATCAAGCCCATGAAAGACGGCGTGATCGCAGATTTCAAAGTCACCGAGCGCATGCTCACCTATTTCATCCAGAAGGCGCACAACCGGCGCGTTTTGGTGCATCCGCGCATCGTCATCGGCGTCCCGAGCGAAATCACGCCGGTGGAAAAACGCGCCGTGCAGGACTCCGCCTATCGCGCGCGCGCCAGCGAAGTCTATCTCGTCGAGCAGGCCATGGCCGCGGCCATCGGCGCCGGCCTGCCGATCGAAGAGCCCTCCGGCAATATGGTGGTCGATATTGGCGGCGGCACTACTGACATCGCCGTCATTTCCATGAGCGGTATCGTCTATTCGCGCTCGGTGCGCGTGGCCGGGAACGAAATGGACGAAGCCGTGATGCATTATCTCAAGCGCAAATACAACCTCCTGGTCGGCGAGCGCACCGCCGAGCAAATCAAAATGGAAATCGGTTCGGCGTATCCTCTGGAAAAGCCGCTGACGCTCGAAGTCAAGGGCCGCAACCTGATCGAAGGCGTGCCGCGCACGGTGACCATCGATGACAGCGAAATCCGCGAAGCACTTTCCGAATGCGTCTCGACAATTTTGAACGCGATTCGCGTGGCGCTCGAACGCACGCCGCCCGAACTTTCCGCGGACATCAGCGACCGCGGCATCGTTCTCACCGGCGGCGGCGCGCTGATCAAAAATCTCGACAAACGCATCCGCGAAGAGACGGGCCTGCCCGTGTCCGTCGCGGACGATCCGCTGGCTTCCGTCGTGCTCGGCACCGGAAAAATGCTCAGCGATTTCCGCTTGCTTCGCCTGGTTTCCATCGACTGACATAGAGAAGGAACATGCTCGACGTCTACTCCCGCCATCGCCCGTACGCGCTCCTGGCCGCCGTCGTGCTCATCCAGGTGCTGATGCTGGCGTTTCAAATCAAGCGGGAGCACGACGTCCGGCTGATCCGCTTCTGGGCGGTGCAGTTGATGACGCCGGTAGAGCGCGCGGGTTCGTGGATGACCTCGAAAGTCGACGGCGTGTGGTCCGGTTACATCGACCTGCGCTCGACGCACGCGGAAGATCAGCGCCTCAAGAGCGAACTCGACGAGCTGCGCATCCGCAACCACGAACTTGAAACACAAGCGGGAGAAGCGCAACGACTGGAAACGCTGCTGAATTTCCGCGACGCGCATCCGGAAGCGCCCATGCTCGCGGCGCAAGTGATCGGCGCGAGCGCCGATCCCACGTCGCACACGCTGTTTTTGAATCGCGGCGAGCACGACCATGTCCGCCGCAATCAGGCCGTGATTACTCCCGACGGAGTAGTGGGAAAAATAGTGGAAGTGTTTCCCTCTGCCTCGCAAGTGCTTCTCATCAACGACAAGGACGGCGCCGCCGGTGCTCTCTTCGAAACTTCGCGCACCCAGGGCATCGTGAAGGGCACCGGCGACTCCGATCCGGTAATGGACTACGTTTCGAATGATGAAAAGGTGCAGTCGGGCGAATCAATTGTCACTTCCGGTCTCGATCGGATTTTCCCGAAAGGTTTCCCCATCGGGACCGTCGAAAGCGCGAAGCCGGGAAATCCCTTTCAAAGCATCAAGGTCAAGACAGCGGTGCGCCTCGACCGTCTGGAAGATGTCCTGATTCTCCTGACGACGCAGGACATTGCTGTCAAAAAACAGGCGCCGGAAACTGGGTCCGCACCGCAGGTCTCCGCCCCGGTGCCGCAAACAGAAGCGGCGAGGAGGGGCGAAACCTCCGGCGCCAAGAAGGAAGAAACGCGCAGTGTGCCCGCTCATAAGGTGCCTCCCGCGATGGAGAATCCTGCACCGCCCGCAACGAATCCGCCCGCAAATCCGGCGCCGGCGCCCGCGGCCGCCGCTCCCGACGAGTCGCACTGACCGTGTCGCTCATGCTCAATCCGACCACGCAGTCCGAGCCGAATATCGAAGTCCACAAGTTTTATAGTGGTGCGATTCTTCTGGTCGCGTTTCTCGCGCTGCTGCTGCAGGCGTTTCTCCACAAGTACGGACGTCTCGCCGAACTTCTCGACCTTCCGCTCCTCGTGACCGTCTATTTCGGATTGAGCCGCCGCAATCCCGTCTCCGGAATGTTTCTCGGCACAGCCATCGGCCTGTTGCAGGATGGCCTCGGCCACGACAATCCCATCGGAATGTACGGCATTGCGAAAACGATTGTTGGATTCGTGGCGGCATCGATCGGCGGGCGCATCGACACGGAAAATCCCTTGAGCCGCTTCCTTCTCATTTTTGCTTTCTTCCACCTCCACCAAACCATCCTCACCCTGACGCAGCGCGTGCTCCTGAACGAACCTGCGCATTACTTCACATTGCGTCTGCTGGTGGATTCGCTGGTCAGCGCTGCGTTTGGGGTCCTGCTGTTCTCCCTTCTCGACAGGCTCCGCAAGCCATCCTGAGCGGTCACCTGCTGCCCTTGCCTCTGGTACGTGAACGTGAGTGGCAGCCTTCGTGTACTCTGCACTCGGAGAACGAGGCGAGTGGCGAACGCCCCGCGAAACGCAACGACAGAGTTGACAAAAAGAGCATGTCCAGGTTGCGGGGGCGGAGACGGGGTGCTAGCGTAAAGATTCGGCGCGAGTTGTGGCGCGCAGGCGCGGGCGCCGAAGAGCAAAACTCACCCTTCCGGCAGGAGTTTGGTTGGCATCCTGGAACAGTAACGACCAGAAAATTCCACAGGGCCGTCTGGCGCTGTTTTCCTACATCTCCGTATTTTTCGTCGCCCTGCTTCTCGTAGGCTTCTGGAAATTGCAGGTGGTGCAGACCGGGCACTTCGCGGACTTGGCCGAGCGCAACCGCGTGCGGTCGATACCCATCATCGCGCCACGCGGCACGATGCTCGACCGCGAGGGCCGCGTACTCGTTGACAGCTATCCTTCGTTCAGCATTCTCCTGCTGCGCGATGATCCGAAAACCGTGCAGAAAAACCTTCCGGCGATTTCCGAAGGCCTCGGAATTTCGATGGACGATTTGCAGGACCAGCTCGAAGCGGCGCACGACGAGCCGAAGTTCTTGCCGATTGTGATCAAGCCGGCAGCGTCGCTCGCGGATATCGCCTTCGTCGAGTCGCACCGCTCGGATCTGCCGGTGCTCGACCTGATGATGGTCCAGCGTCGGAGATATCCGCACGGCGACATGCTCGCAAACACCGTTGGGTATGTTGGAGAAGTCTCGGCGGATGATTTGGAGAAGAATCCGGACAAATACAAGCCTGGCGACATCGTCGGCAAGACGGGGCTCGAAAAGGAATACAACGACCAGATTGTAGGCGTCGACGGAATGCGCCGTGTCGTCGTGAACAGCGTCGGCAAAGTGGTGCGCACGCTCGACAATGTCGAGGCCATTCCCGGCAAGCCCATCCAGTTGACGATCGATTACGACCTGCAGTCCATAGCCGACGCCGATATGCAGGATAAGCAGGGTGCCGTCGTCGCAATGGACGCCCGCACGGGCGAAATCCTGGCAATGGTGAGCAAGCCGACGTTCGATCCCGACGATTTCGCCGTGCGGATTTCGCCGGAAGAGTGGCGGAAGCTGAATTCGGACCCGCATACCCCGCTCCTGAACCGCGCCATCCAGGCGCAGCTCGCGCCGGGTTCGGTTTTTAAAATCGTGATGGCCACGGCGATGCTCGAATCGAAAATCCTTCCCGCAAGCTACACGGTCTATTGCCCGGGCTACGCGGAATTTTACGGCCGGACGTTCCACTGCTGGCGGCCGCAGGGGCACGGTGAAGTGGACCTGCACCGCGCGCTGGTGCAATCCTGCGACGTCTTCTTTTACAACGTGGGTAAGTCGCTGGGCATCGACGTGATCGACCAGTACGCGAAGGGACTCGGCCTGGGGCAGAAAACGGGAATCGATCTGCCGGGCGAAGAACCGGGGCTGATGCCGTCGGAAGACTGGGTCGAGCGCGCCTTCCACCACAAGTGGTATGCGGGCGAGACGATTTCGGTGGCCATCGGGCAGGGGGCGATCACCGTGACCCCCATTCAGTTGGCGCGCATGGCGGCGGCCGTGGCGAGCGGCGGCACGCTGGTGCAGCCTCACCTGTTAAAAAATGATCCGAACGTGAGGACCACGCGCTTTCCCCTCTCGGACAATACAGTGGATCTTGTGACCGATGGGCTTTATGGCGTGGTGAACGAAGGCGGCGGGACGGCGTACCACTTGCGTCTGCAGAACATCGATTTCTGCGGCAAGTCCGGCACGGCGCAGTTGATGAGCTACAACGCTGCCGACCGCATCGGGAACAAGAAGATGGACGGGTGGTTTGTGGGCTTCGCGCCGAGGAAAAATCCGGAGATCGTCGTCGCGGCAATCGTGCAGGATACGGTCGAGCACGGCGGCGAAGCGGCCGGACCCGTGGTACGTGACATCGTGAAGGCTTATTTCGACAAGAAAAACGGCGTGCACACGGAAACTTCGACCGCGCAAAATGCCGCGTCGCCAGAGCGGCCGCTGGTGGCCACCGTGGGGGCGGGGCGTCCATGAAGGACCGGCCGAGAATCCAGGATTTCGACTGGCCGCTGCTGGCGATCGTTGCGGCGATTTCGGCGCTGGGTTTGGTGGAGATTTATTCTGCCACGCACGCCAGCGCAATGGCTGGGATGCAGTGGAGGCAGTTGATGTGGATTGGCATCGGCGTGGTGGGGATGTTCTTGATCTCGCGGATCGACTACCACACGCTGCTCGACCAGGCCCCAGTGCTCTACATGGTGGGAATTTTCAGCCTGCTGATCGTGCTGGTGGTGGGCTATTCGCGGCTGGGTGCGAAGCGGTGGATCGCTCTCGGCGGCGGTATAAATTTCCAGGCGTCGGAACTCATGAAGTTGATTATAATTATAGTGCTGGCTCGCTTTTTCAGCGAGGTCCACACGGACCAGCTCACTCTCAGGGACTTGGTAAAAGTTGCCCTGTTGACTCTGGTACCTGTTGCCTTAATACTAAAGCAGCCGGACTTGGGTACGGCGATGGTATTGATTCCCGTAGCAGGTGTGGGAGTTTTCCTCGCCGGAGTTGAATTTCGCCATGTCGTGGTCGGCGCGGTTCTGGTGGCGTTGCTTATCCCCGTTGCTTGGCATTTGCGCACCCACCTCAAACCGTACCAGCAGCAAAGGATTCAGACCTTCCTGCATCCCGAGGAAGATCAGCGGGGAGCCGGATACCAGGTTTCGCAGTCGGAAATCGCGGTGGGCTCCGGCGGCTTCTGGGGCATGGGCCTTGGAAAAGGCACCCAGAGCCAATTGGGTTTCATCCCGGTCCGCTACTCGGACTTTATTTTGGCCGCTCTGGCGGAAGAACAGGGATTCATCGGCGTCTGTGTGGTGATGTTGCTGTACTTGGGCTTGATTCTGCGGCTGGTGGACAACGCGCAGAAGGCGAAAGACCGGGCGGGAATGTACGTGGTCATGGGAGTGACCGCCATCCTGGGATTCCACGTTTTGGTCAACGCTTCGATGGTGATCGGCTACATGCCGGTCACCGGCATTCCTCTGCCATTGATGAGCTACGGTGGATCCGCCACCGCGTTCGTGTTTCTGGCATTGGGACTCGTGATGAACGTCCGCATGAGGCGTTTCGTCAACTAGATTTTGATTTTTATGTGCCCGCGCCCCGCTCTGATTCGGGGGCGGGAATCCGACTTGATGAAGAAGTGCTTCGGGTGAGGAAAGCAAACCCGCAATTTCGGGCTATTTTCCCGGACCGTCTGTCCTGGCAATCCGCAGTCTCTGCGTCCCGCCAATCAGACCCTTCCCTCGCGCAGGTGTGCTCCGGCGCGCCCCGTCCGCACTTGAGGAGCAGTCTCCATGGCAAAGGAATTGGTAATTTCAGCGACCCCGCACGAAACGCGGGTCGCGATTCTGGAAGAAGGGCAACTATGTGAGTTTTATGTCGAGCGCGAAAAGGAATTCGCCCTTGTCGGCAGCATCTACAAAGGGCGGGTCACACGCGTGCTTCCCGGCATGCAATCCGCGTTCGTCGATATCGGGCTCGATAGCGACGCGTTTCTCTACGTCAGTGATTTCCTCGAAGAGATCGAAGAGCTGGACCACGTTGTAACCACCGTCGAAGAAAAAGTCCAAAAAATGCAGGATCAGGGCGGCCAGGTGCTCCCGCCGCCGGGTTCGGACGCGCCCGCCGTTGAGCCGGCGGACGTCGAGCCGGGCTCGATTTGGCCTGCCGTCACGCCGGAGCACGCTTCTGCTGAGGCGTCCACTCCGGCGGCAGGACACGTCCTCACGCCGCTGCCCGGCGAATCAATCTCGGGAGGCGGCGGTTCGCCGAACTCTTCCTCTGAAGGCGGATCGACTTCCACTCCCTTTTCGCGGCATTCCGGGCCGCGCGATCGCGGCCGCTTCGACCGTGGCGGGCGCGGACGGTTCGACCGTCGCGGCGGGCGCGGACGGCACGGGGGGCGTCGGGGAGGACGCGATGGCCGCGACGGCAACCGTCCCTTCAACCGCGAATTGCCCTCGTCGAAATACGCTTCGCCTCATTCCTACGAGAACGCGCCGACCGAACCTCCAGCGGAGGGGCATGTGCCGACGATTCTGCCCGGCGAGTCGCTGGCGAAGTATCGCGACCGGCCGCAACCGAGCTTCGGTGAACCAGCCGTGCCGGTGGGCGAATCCCTCGTCGTTGCTCCTCTCGAACCCTCTGCTCATGTGGAACCGGAGCGTGTCGAGCCTGTGGAAGACTCTGTGACATTTGGCCGCACCGAGGGCCTCCCGCTTTCCGCAACTCTCACCTCGCTTCCCGGCGAATCGATTTCGAAATATCGCGCGCCTCTCGAACCGGAAGTCGAAGAAATTTCCGAAGCAGAACATCACGACGAAGACTTTGTCGAAGCGCACGATGAACATGAAGCTCACGACGAGGTCGTACTTCCCGAGGAACACGCCGAGTCTGCGCATGAATCCGAAGTTCATTTCGACGCGCATGAGCCTGAAGTGGAAGAAGTGCACCTTCAAGCCGAGCAGATTTCGCAAGCGGCCGAAGCGGCGGGGCTGACCCCGGAAGAAGCGCAGCACATCGCCGAGCACATCGCAGAAGCGCAAGCCGAAGAAGCGTCGCGGGAAGCACGCGAAGCGGAGCACGCTCACGAAAACGGGGTCGAGGAACACGCGGCCGCAGTTGCGGAAGAAGAGGAGCTCGAAGCCGAGGAATCCGACGCCGAAACCGAAGGCATGCTTGCGCCCGCGGAAGAAAATGGTTTCGCGGAGCCTGTTGCGGCCGACACCGCCTCAGGCGAACCGGCCGCCGAAGCCATCGCCGCCGCCGCGACCCAAGCCGAAGATTCGCAACCCTGGCGCGCCAGCGTCCGTCACGATTTCCGCGCCCGTATGCAGCATCCCGCGCGCCGCGGAGGACGCGACCGAGGACGCCGCGATGATCGCGGACGCCGCCCGCATCACGGTCACGGCGGGCACCATCGTCCGCAGCGCCGGCCTCAACTGATCTCCGACATGCTGAAGCAAGGGCAGGAGATCATCGTGCAGATCGCGAAAGAGCCTCTCGGCAAGAAGGGCGCGCGCATCACCAGCCACGTGGCTCTGCCGGGCCGCTATCTGGTCTATATGCCAACGCTCGACCACACCGGCGTATCGAGAAAAATCGCTTCGGCGGAAACACGCGCGCGTTTGCGCCATCTGGTGAACGATGCGAAAGGCTCGGCAAGCGGCGGCTTCATCGTCCGCACCGCCGCGGCTAGTGCGCCGCCGGAAGACGTCCGCGCCGACGTCGAATTCCTCACGAAAACATGGGCGGAAACGAAGGCGCGCTCCGAACAACGCAAGGCGCCCGCGCTTCTCCATCGCGACCTCAATCTCGTCGAGCGTATCTTGCGCGACTATCTGACGCCGGATTTCGCAGCCATTTGGGTGGATTCGGAGGAAGAATACACAAAGGTGGTCGATTTCGTCAGTCGCTTCCAGCCGCAGCTCGTGAACCGTGTGAAGCTCTACACCAAGGAAGCCCCCGTCTTCGAAGAATTCGGCATCCAGCAGGAAATCGACAAGGGCCTCCGGCCGAAAGTCTGGCTCAAGTCCGGCGGCTACATCGTCATTAACCACACCGAAGCGCTGGTGGCGATCGACGTGAACACCGGAAAATTCGTCGGCAAGGGTTCGACGCGCCTCGAAGACACCATCGTCCGCACGAACCTCGAAGCGGTGAAGGAAATCGTTCGCCAGATGCGGCTGCGCGACCTGGGCGGCATCATCATCATCGACTTCATCGACATGGAAGAGCGTCGCAACCGCGAAAAAGTGATGGCCGCGCTCGAAGACGCGCTCCGTGCCGACCGCGCTCCTTCCAAGGTGCTGCGCTTCAACGAATTCGGCCTCGTCGCCATCACGCGCAAGCGCACCAAGCAGGCGCTCGAACGCACGCTCTGCCAGCCTTGTCCGTATTGCACAGGCTCCGGCATGGTGAAGTCCGTGCCGACGCTCTGCTACGAAATTCAGGCGGAAGCGAAGAAGATGGCGCCGGAGCTCGACTCCGGCAGCATCACGCTGCGCGTCCATCCGGAAATTTCCAAGGCGCTCAAGACGCGCGAGTCGGCCCTCATCGAAGAGCTCGAGCGTTGGACAAAAAAGAGCGTCATCATCCAATCCGACCCGACGCTCCACTGGGAGCAGTACGACATCTATTAGGATTTAGGTGTTCGTGGCAGCTAGCCGAAAACACTGGTCACACGGTATGCCCCGGCGCGATTCTGGCCGGGGCATACTCTTGCTCGATGGCATGCTTCGGGGCACTGTGAAGCTTCGATTGACTGCGAGTCTGCTCAAGACCTCGTTTACTTGCCTCGCAGTGGTATGCGGCTTGTCCGTGATTGCTCAAGACGATTCCGTGCGTGTAACGCAAGACTCCAAGGAGGCCGCCGTGACGCATCACGCCACAGGAACTTTCGACGTAAAGCTCTCTCCGGTTACACCCTCCGCCGGGAATCCCATCAGCGAGATGACTCTCGACAAGAAATATCACGGCGCGCTCGACGCCACGAGCCAGGGCATCATGCTCGCCTCTGGCAGCCCGGCCACGGGCTCCGGCGGTTACGTCGCGATGGAAAAAGTGACGGGAACGCTCGACGGCCGCAAAGGCTCTTTTGTCCTCCAGCACACAGGCATGATGAATCACGGCGCCACGGAATTAAGCATCACAGTTGTCCCCGATTCCGGCACAGATCAGCTCGCCGGCATCTCCGGAAAAATGTCGATTCAGATCGCCGGCGGCAAGCATTCCTACGATTTCGAATACACACTGCCCTGAGCGTCGCAGTTTATCGCCAACTAGCCGAGCTTCGCCTCAATCGCGGAAGCAACTGCCAGAGGCTGCATTTTGCCTCAGTGCGAAAAATCTTCGTGCCCCTCGACCATTTTTCGCAGTCTAATCACCGCGCGCACTCTTAAGTGACTCACGCAAAGCAAAATATCTTTTTCAGCGCAAATGGCAAACGATGTGCGCTCTCTGTTTGTCCCAGCAGAAAACCTACCGTGAGGTGGAGCATGAAAATTTGTGTCCTTACGACGTTGACGCTCGCCGCCCTTTTCGCGATAACTCCTGCTCTCGCTTCCTCTAACCATGAAGTCCTGGCATCGGCCAACAGATCCGCCGCCGTGACGCAACGCCAGCCAAACGACCGCAATCCCAACTCGAAAGTCGAAATTTTCACCGGAAAAATTGCCAAGGCGGGCGCGGCTTTTGTCCTTCAGGACGCGGCCATGAACGCCACATTCCGGCTCGACGATCAAACGGCTGCCAGCAAATTTGTAGGCAAGAACGTGCGGATCATGGGCACGCTCGACGCTTCCAACAATATCATTTACGTTCAAACCATCGAAGTTTCCTAAGCGCGCACCCTCACAAAAGGGGAGTCGCCACCCCGGCTCCCCGCTTCCTTCTCTCGCTTAAACAATCTCCTTCCGTGGGCTTGTGGGCTTCTCCAGACGGCTTCATCCCCTCCGGCATCTCCCTCTGTTCTTTTCATCGCTCGCGAGTGCTCCCGTTCGGATTTTGCTATCATGATCGTTCCGAGTTCTTGATATTTCCGCCAGGGGAAATGTGGCTTGAGCGCACGGATTTTGAATGGCAATGCCATCCGCGATGAAATCTACGCGGAGCTGGCGGGCGAGATTGCCTCGCTCGGCGCGGCGGGAATCCGCCCGGGGCTCGCGGCCGTCCTTGTCGGCGACAATCCTGCGTCGAAGCTCTACGTGAACAGCAAGATTGCCGCCTGCAAAAGACTCGGCCTCGAAAGCTTCCTGCTCACTCCTCCGGCGACCATTTCCACCGGCGATCTCCTGCGCATCGTCGCGGAACTCAACGCTCGCAACGACGTGGACGGCATTCTCGTCCAGATGCCGCTGCCACCGCAGATCGATAGCAAGCAAATACTCGACGCCATCGACCCCGCAAAGGACGTTGACGGTTTTCATCCGATAAATGTCGGCAAGCTGGTGGCCGGACGCCCGAATCTCGTTGCCTGCACTCCCGCGGGCGTGATGGAAATTTTGCGTCGCAGCGGCATTCCCACGGAAGGCGCGAACGCCGTGGTCGTCGGCCGCAGCGACATCGTCGGCAAACCGATGGCGCTTCTCCTGCTCCATGCGAATGCTACAGTCACGATTTGCCATTCGAAGACTCGCGATCTCCCCGGCACTGTCCACCGCGCGGATATCGTCGTCGCCGCCATCGGCCGCGCAGCCATGATTACGCCGGACTATATTCACCCTGGCGCGACGGTCATCGATGTGGGGCAGAACGTCGTCACCAATCCCGCCGAGGCCGAAAAAATCTTCCGCAATTTTCCCGAGAAGATCGAATCTTTCCGCGCCAAGGGCACGGTGCTGGTCGGTGATTGCCATCCCGATGTCGTCCACACGGCGGGCGCCTTCACGCCGGTTCCCGGCGGCGTCGGCCCGTTGACGATCGCGATGCTGATGAGCAACACGGTGCGCGCAGCGCTCCTTCGCCGCGGTTCCCATGGCGCGGCAGCCGCGCCGATGATTGCCGGCGCGCAGGCGGCAAAATCCTGATGCTGCGCATCGGATTGACCGGCGGAATCGCTTCAGGCAAATCGACGGTGGCGAAAATGTTGCGCGCCCGCGATTGCCTCGTCCTCGAAGCCGATCCCCTCGGCCACGAATTTCTCGAGCCGGGGCAGAAGGCCTATGCCGAAGTGGTTCGCGAATTCGGCACGGAAATACTCATGTCCGGCGGCATCGTCGATCGCGCGAAGCTCGGCGACATCGTTTTCGCGGATTCGGCGCGGCTGGCGCGGCTCAACCAAATCTTGCACCCGCCGATTCTTCAGGTGATTCGCACCTGGTTCGGCGCGCTGGACCGCATGGGCGGCCCGCCGCTCGCCTTCGTTGAAGCGGCGCTGATTCTCGAAGCGGGCTTCAATCAGGAGCTGGACAAAGTGGTTGTCTGCTGGTGCAGCCGCCAGCAGCAGATGGAGCGCCTGCAAGCCCGCGGATTGACCCCGCGGGAAGCCGAAATGCGCATCGCGTCGCAAATGCCGATCGATGAGAAGCGGAGGCGGGCGGACGAAGTTATCGACTGCTCCGTTTCCATTGCCGAAACCGAGCAGCAAGTGGACCGCGTGCTCGCGCGTCTTCGCGAGGCGGCGAAGTAGAAAGGAGTCCCGCGATGCCACACGGCGGCACATTCCGGCGCTCCGTTCGATTGCTGGCGGTCGGGCTGATCATCGGCCTTGGAGCTTATTGGACCGGTTCGCACTGGGGAACGCGATTGCCCTCGCAGGTCGGCGCGGTTCCGGAACCAGGAGTTGCCTCTGCGACCGAGGGCCTCGATCCCACCGAAGCCGAAAATGTTCGCATCTACAAGCTCGCGTCACCAGCCGTCGCGAACATTGTCACGCGCACCGTCGAGTACGATTTCTTCCTCAATCCCGTTCCCGTCGAAGGCGCGGGCTCTGGCTTCCTGATCGATAACGACGGCCACATTCTGACGAATTATCACGTCGTGCAGGGTGCGCAGACGGTCGAAGTCACGCTCGGCGATCAATCGCGCTACAAAGCGAAGTTGATCGGCGCCGACACGCGCAACGACATCGCTCTGATTCAGATTGACGATAAAGGAAAGAATATCAAGCCGCTTCCGCTCGGCGACTCGCGCAACCTGCAGGTGGGGCAGCGCGTCCTCGCCATCGGCAATCCCTTCGGATTTTCCGGCACGCTTACGACCGGCATTGTCAGCTCGCTCGGCCGCACCGTGCAAACCAGCGATACCACGTTCATCGACGATGCGATTCAAACCGACGCCGCGATCAACCGTGGCAATTCCGGCGGCCCGCTGCTCGATTCCCGCGGCGAAGTGATCGGCATCAACACGGCCATTTTCGCTCCCAACGGCACCACCGCCGGAATCGGCTTCGCCATTCCTATCAACACCGCGAAACGCGTGGCCGAAGACCTGATCAAGACCGGCCATGTGCGCCGCGCATCGCTCGGCATCGAAGGCCGCGCCCTCTGGCCCGGGCTCGCCGATGCGCTCAATCTTCCCGTGCAACAGGGAATTCTCGTCGAGCGCGTCGCCCCCGGCGGCCCGGCGGCGCAAGCGGGAATTCGCGGCGGTTCGCGCTCCGTTCTCGCCGGCCTCCAGGAGCTTCGCATCGGCGGCGATGTTATCGTGGCCATCGACGCCCAGCCGATTGCCACGCAGATGGATCTGAATCTGCGGCTCAATCGCGACCAGCCCGGCAACAGCGTTACGCTGACCATTGTCCGGGACGGCAAAAAAATCAAAGTCCCCGTGAAACTCGGCGAAGGCTGACCCGTATTTATTCCTGATGACAATGAAATGGCAGAAGCCTGACTACGGCCTGGATGCTCCCGGCCTCGTTCGTGGTTTTTTGCTCGGTGGGCCTGCCTTGATCGCCGCCGGATGGCTGCTGGCAAGATGGGGTTTCAAGGGGGGCCACTTTTTGCCTGCTAGTGTTCCAATTTCATTGGGGTCCGCCATGTTTTGGACGGGAATCGGCCTTTTCCTGGAATCCTTTCTGCTGATGGCGAGCAGCTATTACGGCAAGTTCCGCGCGCGCAACCTCTTGCTCGACGAATTGCAACTGGCAGGAAATGAAGCGCTTCTCGACGTCGGCTGCGGCCATGGCCTTCTGCTGATTGGCGCCGCCAAACGCCTCCCTCACGGCCGCGTTGTGGGCATCGACCTGTGGTCCCAGGTGGACCAAGGAAACAACTCGCGCGAAGCGACGCTTCGAAATGCGGCGCTGGAAGGCGTGCCAGATCGCGTCGAGGTCCAGACGGGCGACATGCGGAAAATGCCTTTCGCCGACGCGACATTCGACACCATTGTCGCCAACCTCGCGATTCATAACGTGCCTTCTCGCGAGGGTCGCCGCCAGGCCATCTCGGAAATCGTTCGCGTGCTCAAGCCTGGCGGGCGCGTAGCCTTGATGGATTTCAAAAAAGTCGGAGATTATGTCTCTGATTTACAAGCCTTCGGCATGTCCGGCGCCCGTGCCAGCGGCCCGATTTTCTGGATATTTCCACCCGTCCGGATTGCGCGCGCACAAAAACCCACCAAACCCGTGTGATTCCCGCAAAAGACTACATTCCGGTTGCCGCATTTGACAGCCGCATCCGGTCCGCTCTGGAACTTTTCATCCCTTACGTGTAGAGTCCTTTTTCAATGGGCTCGGAAGCAATTGAATTCGGCAGCTCTCCGGCCGCGTCGCAAGCGGCAGCGCGCCGCAATGTGTTTGTGCGGACTGCCGAGCTTATCGTAGCAGCCGCCAGTGCCGTGGCCATTCTGCCGATCGCTGTTCTTTCCTTCAGCTTTTACGGCGTCCTCGCCCTGCCCAACAAAATCCCCCCCCTGCGCCGCTTCTATGAATTGATCTCCCATGCCTACGACGGATTCATTGACCGCCTTGGCCAAAAAGTTCTGCGCGATCCGCGCGACGCGCCTGCGCTGCGCCTCATGGTCTCGCTCACGCTCACAGCGCTGCCGATTCTTGTTGCTCAGTTTGTCTGGAAAAAACCAAGCCTTCTGCTTGCCGTCGCATTTTATCTCGCCCTCTACGGCCCGAAATTCGAGCGTTTCGTGCGCATGTTCAGCGCCAAACATCTCGAAGCCCACCGTCGCACCGGTTATTTTTCGGACAGGTACGAAAAAATCTTCGGCCGCTACATGGAATTCTTTCTTGGCTTTCTCTATGGCAACGTCCCCGAGCTTGACCATACCGTGCACGTTCGCTTGCACCATCGCGAGGATGGAGGCCCGGACGACACCACATCGTCGCGTGCGTACGACCGCACCAGCCGCATCGATTTTTTCTGGTATCTGGCGGACAACGTCGGGACCGTTATCGGTCTCGCGCCCTATTTCTGGTTCCGCGCGCACGGCGACGCGAAAAACGCCCGGCGCCTTTTGCGTGGAATGGCGCTCTACTACGCCTACTTCATCGCGATTTTTCTATACAGTTGGCGCATTGGAATTCTCTACGCACTCGTGCCTCTGCTTTGCATGAATTTCATCACCGCGCTCACCGCGTGGGTGCAGCACGCTTTCTACAATGCCGAGCGCCCCGACGACTATTTCGCGCACACCGTCACCGTCTGTGACGACTGGAATTTCATGAACGAGGGCTATCATCTCTGCCATCATCACCGTTCCGGACTGCACTGGACGGAAATGCCCTCGCATATGGAAGAAATTCGCGGCCAGATGTGCGAGTCCGGCTCGCTCGTTTTCCGCGACCTCGATTTTATCGGCCTCTTTCGCGAGCTGACTCTCCTCCGCCGCATGGATGTCCTCGCCGAAAAGCTCGTCCCGTGGGAACCGATGACCCACGAACAGAAATTAACCTTACTCGCGAAGCGCACCAGTCCCACCTTCGGCGCCTCCGCGTAAGTCATTGCCTTCGGCAATTCTCGGCATCGCCGCGTCCGATGTGCCTCCGGAACCCCTCTCGCTCCACTCTTCGCGCAGCCGGTCTTTCTCTTCTTCGCCCAAGCCGAACCACGCCTCCGCGCAATCGCGCACGCGTTCCAGAGCGCGCTGCATTTCTTCCTGCTTCGCTTTCATCGTCTCCGCGTCCGCATGCACCGGAACGCGGATTGGCGGCGCCACAAACATCACCGTGCGCGAAAACGGGAACGGCACGCGGAATAAATCCCACGATTTCTCGAACGTGTAGCCGCGCTCCACTCCGATGTGAAACACGGAAATCGCCCGCCCCGTGCGCCGCGCCAAAATCACCGGCCCCGGCTTCGCCACATATCGCGGGCCGCGCGGGCCATCGATGGTGAATCCCACGTGCCGGCCGCGTTCCAGGCATTCGGCCATCACCGTCAGGCCCTCCACTCCGCCGCGCGACGAGCTTCCCTGCGCGGTGCCGAATCCCAGCCGCTCGATCACGCGCCGCGTCCATTGCCCATCGAAGTTCACCGTGTTCAGGATCACGATCCCGCGGTCGCGCCACACCCACGCCGCCGGAAAAATGCAGCGGTGCCAGAAGACGCCGATGCCCGGTTCTCCTCCGTGAGGAATCTGCACGGCGTTTTGAATGCCCAGAATTTCCAGGCGCAGCGTGGGGCCGATCATGCGAATGACTCCGTAGACGATCCCGGCGATCACCGGAATCTGCATGCGGCGGAACCAGGACAACTTTGGGTAAGCGAGGCCTGGTGATGTGGTGGGCGGATTCACTGCGGTATAGTATAGGCGAACGCCGCAATGTCACATCCCGCCCAATGCGATTGCCGCAATTCTCGTGCCGCAGCACGGACGGCATATTTGGCGATCGCCGCTTTCGCTCTGGCGATATTGCTTTCGCCGCTGAACGCGCGCGCACAGGAAGCGCCGCCGAACGCCATCGGCCAGGTTACAGGGCCGGACCTGACCGTCGACAGCGGCTCGGCCGCCGGAAGCGGCTTGCCGTCGTCCGCGCCGTCGATCTTCGTGCTTCCCGGCAGCGTGGTGACCGTCCACTCCGGCCAGGCGCAGATGAAGTTTTTCAGCGGCGGGCACATCGACATCTGCGGCCCGGCGAAATTCACCGTGCTCGAATCGGGCGGCGCCGTAACGCTGGCGCTCAACTTCGGCAAAATGCACGTCCAGCTTCCCGGCGCGACGTCGCTGCGCATCTACACGCCGACCATCATCGCCACGCCGCTTGAAATCGGCGGCGGCGCGCGCGACGTCACCATCGGCCTCGACCTGCAGGATTCGCTTTGCGTGCATCCGGCCACCGGAGCGCTGCAGCTCGAAAGCCAGTTCACCGGAGAAAAACTCGTCGTCCCGGAAAACGCGGAATTTTTTCTCGCGGGAGGAAGGCTGCTGCCCGTCGCGGGAACGCCGGGAAGCTGCCAATGCGTAGCGGCGGAAGCGGCGGCGACGCCCCCGCCCGTGCCGCCCGCCCTGGCCGCGGTGAGCACGAAGCCGATTCCGCTGCCGCCGCCGAAGCCGGGACAGTTCGCATCCTCTGCGCAGCCGGATGCGCCGGCGATCGACGCGCCGCCCGCAACCTACGCCGTGCCGGTGGAGACGCCTGCGACGCCGCCGAAGCCGGCGGAATCAGCCGACGCGCATCGCGCTGCGGCACCGCCGCCCGCCGCAGCAAGTGTCGCCGCGAATCCGTCGCCCGTTTACAGCGTCTCGAAGCCTGCGCTCAGCTTCACGGCTCCGACGGGCCTCGCTCCGACGCAGCCATCGGTGGAAACTCTGATGCTCGTCACGCAGGCGCGCGTTCAACCGGAGTACGAATTTCAAGGTGTCGTCGCGCCGGATTTTGCCGCGGAGATGCAGAACGCGCTGGGAGAAAAATCAGCAGGCTCGGGTGCGCCCGCCACGGGAGCTGCGGCAAGCGCGCCGGAGGCCGCTCCGCAAAAGAAAAAAGGCGGCTTTTGGCACCGCTTGTTCCACCCTTTCTGAGCGGACTGAGCCCGAAAGTAATGGTTTGAATTTGAGTTGGTCGCGGCCGGTCGTCATTTTCAGTCCCAATTCCCAGCTTTCACGTACGAGTCTCGAAGAGAGATCCCTGCCTGCGGCAGGCAGGCCTCGCTCGCGTTGCTCGCTTCGGGATGACGATGCTGGTCGTATCGTCACATTCCCTCGTAGTTCGGACCGCCGCCGCCTTCCGGCGGGACCCACTGAATAATCTGGTAGGGATCGGCGATGTCGCACGTCTTGCAGTGAACGCAGTTCGCGGCGTTGATTTTCAGCTTCGGGCCGTCCTTGTCGTTGACCATCTCGTAGACCGCCGCGGGACAAAAGTACTGGCAGGGGTTGCCGTACTCGCGCACGCAGCGGTCGCCGCAGATATTCGGGTCGAGCACCACCAGATGACACGGCTGGTCCTCTTCATGGCGCGTGCCAGAGTGATAGACATCCGTCAGCCGGTCGAAGGTCAGTTTGCTGTCGCCTTTGAAGCGCGTGGATTGATCGACCAGCACGCGCTCGCGATGGAGATTTTCGTAATTCTTGTATCCCGGCCCCGCCCGCATCGGGTCCACCAGCCCGCGCCCGCCGGTGACGAACTGGATGCCGCTCAAGAACAGCCCTTGCCACAGCCCGCCGTGAAACGCCTGATGAAAATTGCGGACGGGATAGAGCTCTTCGCGCAGCCAGCTCGCATCGATTTTCTTTTTGTAGGCTTCGAGCTTCGCCGCTGAAAAATCATTCGCGCACAGCGCCTCGTAAATCGTTTCGGCGGCGAGCATGCCGCTCTTCATCGCCGTGTGAATCCCCTTCAGCCGCTGCGAATTCAGCAGGCTGGCGGAATCGCCGATGATCAGCCCGCCGTCCATATAGACGCGCGGCATGGAATACCATCCGCCGTAGGGCACCGTCTTCGCGCCGTAGCGGACCAGCTTCCCGCCCTCCAGAATTTTCCGCACCCAGGGATGCGTCTTGAATTTTTGAAACGTCGCGTGCGGATCGAACAGCGGGTCCTTGTATTCGAGCGAGACAATCATCCCGAGCGACACGCGGTTGTCTTTCATTCCCGGCGCGCTCTGCGCTCCACTCATCCCATAGACCCAGAAGCCGCCATACAGGTCGGACGTGAGCGGCCAGCCCAGCGTGTGCGCCACGTAGCCCGCGTCGATGCGCCCCGGGGGAACTTCCCACAGCTCCTTGATGCCCAGCCCATAGACCTGCGGGTTCAGGCCGTCGAGCTTCAATTTCGAAACAACGTCTTTCGTCAGCGATCCGCGCGGGCCTTCCGCCAGCACCGTCACTTTCGCGCGCAGCTCGTAGCCGGGCGTGAAGTTGTCTTTTTGCTTCCCGTTTTTGTCGACGCCCTTGTCTTCGGTCAGCACCCCGGCAATGCCGTTTTTGTCGTAGAGCAATTCCCTGCCCGCGAATTGCGTGAAGAGGTTGACGCTTTTTTTCTCCACCAGCCCGCCGAGCCACTTCACGAATTTGTTGAGCGAGATGACGTAGTTGCCGTGATTTTCAAGCGGCGGCGGAGTGATGGGCAGCTTGTGCGCGGCGGTTTCCGTGAAGAAATAGGCGGCGTCGCCGGTGACCGGAGTATCGAGCGGCGCGGATTTTTCGAAGTCGGGAACCAATTCGCGCACCGCGCGGGGATCGAGAATCGCGCCGGAGAGCTGATGCGCGCCGATTTCGCGCGCCTTTTCGAGGACGTAGATGTTTTCGGCAGAAAGCGCGGGCTGTTTTTTGGCGGCGTTGTGCTGCTCGATCAGGTTGGCGAGGTGCAGCGCGCAGGAAAGCCCGCCCGGCCCCGCGCCGATGATGAGTACGTCCGCTTCGAGGGTCTCGCGTTCGATTGCTTCGCTCATATTGCGCTCATAGTATCAAAATTACTCACGCGGACAGCACCGCCGAGCACCACAATAAACAAAAATGTCACGCTTTCCGACGAGCAAATGTCAGACTGCCCGCCTTCGGCTCCATTGACAGGAAAGGGGAAGATTCAGAAGCGCACGACGCTGAGGCCGGGGATGCGCTCGAAGTGCCGGACGTTGACCGTGAGCACGGAAAAGCCGAGTGCGAGAGCCGTTGCGCCAATGAGCAAATCGGCGAAGGGCACGACTGCACCCTTGGCTCGTTGCTGTCCGTCGAGCTTCCCGGCCAGCGTTGCTGTCTCCTTGGTGTAGGGGTAGACCGTGAAGTCCGCTAGTAGCTCGTCGAGGAACCCCTCCCGGCGTAAACGTATCTCCGGAGTGGAGGCGCGGTAGATTCCATGCACGATTTCGGTCAGACCGACGGCGGAGAGCGCCGCGTCTTCATCATCGGTCGAGCGCAAGATTCGCTCAATCAACTGCTCGACGGTCTCGTGACGCCTTTCTGCGTCGATCACAACGCTGGAGTCGAGGATTAGTCCCATGCCGGCGGATCGAGGGGTTCGCGATGGCTATTTACGGCTTCTTCGAGATCACGCCCAAAATCTCCATCGAGCGTCACCGTTGAGCCATGTTCCCTTGCCAGGCGAAGGGATTCCGAGAGCCGTCGCACGTAAGGCTCGGCAGGGCGCACTACGGCCACCGGGCGCGCGTCGTGTTCGATGACGACTTCTGTGCCGGCGCGCACGTGCTCGAGCAGCGAGGCGAAGTCGCTCGCCGCTTCCGCATCCGAGACGTGGATCACGTGCTTGGCCATGGCCTGATTATACATCGCCTGTCGCTTCGCACCGCCTCACTCGTAGCGGAGGGCGACCATGGGATCAACTTTGGTGGCGCGGCGGGCGGGGATGTAGCAGGCAAGGAGCGCGACGGCGGCGAGGAGCAGCGCCGTGGCGGCAAACGTGGCGGGATCGTCGGCGCGGACGCGATAGAGGAGGCTGCCCATCGCGCGCGTGAAGACGAACGCCAGCGCGAGTCCGGCGACGATGCCCGCGAGAGCGAGGCGCGCGCCTTCGCCGAGAATCATGCGGAAAATGTCGGCGCGCTGCGCGCCGAGCGTCATGCGCACGCCGATCTCCTGCGTGCGCTGCGCCACTCCGTAGCGAACCAAGCCGAACAATCCGATGGCGGCCATCAGCAGCGCAATGGATGCAAACACGGAAAGCAGCGCGACGGCGGAGCGCCGAGGCCCGAGCGAGAGAAGAATGCGCTCGTCCATCGTTTTCACGTCAGAGAGAGGCTGGCCGGGATCGACGGAGCGAACGGCTTCGCGAAGCACGGAGCCGAGAGCAGCGGGATCTCTCTTCGCGCGCGCCACCAAGAATGCGGCGGATGTTCCGTCCTGAAAGAGCGGCGAATAATAAACGCCTTTGTCGAAGCTGACGTCGCCTCCGGCGGCGGCTTCCATGCCGGCCACCTGCGAATGGCGCACGGCTCCGACGACTCCAACAATCGTTGCCCACGGGTCGTCCTTGCCCGCGCGAACGTGCTGGCCGACGGGATCCTGATTGGGCCAGTAGAGATGCGCGAGAGTCGCGTCGATGATGACGACGGGCTCGGAGCCGGCGGCGTCTTCGGAAGAGAAGTCGCGCCCGCGCAGGATGGGGATGCCCATCGTCGCAAAATAGCCGGGGCTGACCGTGCGGACGTTTGCGTGCGGGCCGGGATCGCCGGGGAGTTCCGCGCGGCCCTCAATATGAAACGAGTTCGAGCTGGTGAAACCGCTGAAGGGCAGAGGCACGGCGGCTGCGGCGGAAACCACAGCGGGAGAAGCAGCGAGACGGTCGAGCGCCGCGCGGAAAAAGGCGATTTGCCTGGCGGGCTTGTCGTAGGAATTGTCGGGCAAGGTCAGCGCGCCACTGATGAGCCCGCGCGGGCGGAAGCCGACGTCGACTTGCTGGAGATTGGAAAGCGCGCGGAGAAAAACGCCGGTGCCCGCGAGCAGGACGAGCGCGAGAGCGAGTTGCGAGGCGACGAGCGCGTTGCGAAAGAGGTGCCGCGAATGCCCGGAGGCGAGAGAGCTGCGGGCGTCCTTCAAATTCGCCTGCGGATCGAGGCCGGCGATGTGCAGCGCGGGAGCGGCTCCAAAGAGAAGAGCGGCGACGGCGCCGACGGCGGCCGTGAAGATCAGGACGCGAAGGTCGAGCGAGACAGTGAGCGCGTCCGGCATGTTTCCAGGCGCGAGGCGCAACAGCCACTCGACGGCAGCGGAAGCAATCAGCAAGCCCGCCAGTGTTCCTCCCAGAGCGAGCACGAGGCTTTCGACAAGAGTTTGCCGCGCGAGGCGCCAGCGCGACGCTCCCAAAGCCGTGCGGACGGCGAATTCGCGCGTGCGAGCCGAGGCGCGGACGAGAGAAAGGCCGGCGACATTGGCGCAGGCGATGAGAAGAACGAGCGCGACGGCGCCGAGAAGAATCAGGAGCGGAGTTCGCATGTTGCCGTACATAAAGGTGGTGATGGGAATCGAGAACATGCCCCATCCGGCGGATGCGGGAAAACCCTTGGTGCGCGGATCGTCGATGACGCGCTTCGAAAGGACGCTCATATATGCGGAGGCTTGGGCGAGGGAGATGTTGGGTTGCGTGCGAGCGATGGCGAAATAATTCTCGTTGAAGAAATTATCGGGAGCGAACGCGCTTGCCGGAAGAGCCAGAGGAGCCCAAAGGTCCGTCGAGGCAGGCCAATCGAAGCCGGAGGGCATGACGCCGACGACGCGGTAGGGCTGCTGATTGAAGATGAGACTTTCGCCGACAATGGCGGGATCGCCGCCGAAGAAGCCCTTCCAGGCCGAATAGGCGAGGATCACTTCGTGCTCGGAGCCGGGCTGGTCTTCCTGCGGAGTGAACAGGCGGCCGAGCAGAGGCTTAGCTTCGAAAACATCGAACCACTGCGAGGAAACTTTTGTGCCGCGCAGGCGAACGGGGAAATCGCCGGAAGAATAGTTGAAATCGGCCTGCTCGGACAGAGCGGCGGCGGAGAAGACGTCGCGCGAATCGCGAACCATGGCAAAATCCGGCGCCGACACCTCGATGCTTTTCAGGTTGAGCTTGTCGTAATGGACGCGGATGGTGGCGACTTGCTCCGGATGTGCGATGCCGGAGGGATGCAGGAGCAGGCCGTTGATGAGTGTGAAGATGGCCGTATTGGCGCCGATGCCGAGCGCCAGCGTGAGGACGATGACGGCGGTGAAACCGGGAGATTTCGCGAGCAAGCGAATTGCGTAGCGAACGTCTTGCAGCAGGGTGTTCATCCATTCACTCCTTCCCGCGCGTGCGATTCATTCATAGCGGAGGGCCGACATGGGATCGATGTGCATCGCCCGCCACGCAGGCAGAAAGCAGGCCAGCATCGCGACGCCCGCCAGAAGAATCGCGACGCCGGCAAACGTCAGTGGATCGGTGGCGCTCACGCCGTAGAGCACGGACGCCATCAGGCGCGTGAGCGCCAGCGCACCGAGCAGGCCGATGCCCACTCCGGCCAACGCCATCTTTGCCCCCTCACCCAGCACAAGGCGCAGCACGTCGCGGCGCTGCGCGCCGAGCGCCATGCGAATGCCAATTTCCTGCGTGCGCTGGCCGACGATATAAGAAATCACACCGTAAATTCCGATGCTGGCGAGAACCAAGGCCAGAGCCGCGAACGCGGAGAGAAGAATCATGGCGAAGCGCCGCGAGGCCAGAGATTCGGAGGCGATGTGGTCTACCGTGTCGGTATCGTACACGGTGGCCTGGCTGTTGAATTCGGCCACGGCCTTGCGAATGGAGGCGAGGAACGCATCCGGCGGGCCATCGGTGCGCACGACAAAACCTACCGCGCTGCCGAAGGTCTGTTTCAGGTCATCCGGGAGCTGCATCTGAGACGTGTAGAACTGGACGAGAATCGGCGAATGGTAATTTTCGTCGAGACCGAACTGCTTCACATGGCCGACGACCCCGACGATTTCGAGCTGCTTGTATACGAGGTCGAAGTTAAGGTGCTTGCCGATGGGGTCTTGGTTGCCGAAATATTTGCGCGCGAGATTTTCGTCAATCACGCAGACGCCGGGGGAATCGGCGTTGTCCTGATCGGTGAAAAAGCGGCCGCGCAGGAGCGGGATGCGCATGACGTCGAGGTAGCCGGGACCGGCGATGTACCAGATGGCGTCTTGCATGCCGTTTTCGTTGAGGGGCTTGGGCTCGCCTTCGATCCAAAACGGCAGATCGGATTCGCCGTACAAGGGGAAAGCTCCGTTCATCAAGGAAACGGCGCGAACGCCGGGGACCGCGGCGATTTTGGCGGTGAGCTGGAGCGTGCTGGCGCGGACTTGCGCCGTGCTCTCCCCGGCGATGGAGGGAGGCAGGCCAACGTTGAAGCTGAGCACATTGTGGGGATCGAAGCCGGGATTGACGCGCCAGAGGCCCACGAGCGTGCGAATGGAAAGTCCGGCGCCGATGAGCAGGACGACGGCGAGCGCGGTTTCCACGACGACGAAAACGCCCTGCGTGCGATAGCGAGCGCCGCTCGAGGTGCGGCCGGCTTCCTTAAGAGTGCCGTGGACATCCGGCTGAAAAGTCTTCAGCGCCGGGGCGAGTCCAAAGACAATTCCGGAAAGCAGAGAGACCGCGAGCGTGAATGCGAGCACTCGGGGATCAATGCGGACATCGCCGGCCCGCGGCAACGTGCTTGGAAGAATGGAAAGTCCGGCTGATGTGCCCCAGGCGGCGAGCGCCAGGCCGAGCGCGCCGCCGGCAAGAGCGAGCAGCACACTTTCAGTGAGAAGCTGGCGGACGACGCGGCGCTGGCTGGCTCCCAGAGCGGCGCGGATGGCGAATTCGCGGGCGCGCACGTTCGAACGCGCGAGGAGGAGGTTGGCGACGTTGACGCAGGAAATCAGGAGCACAAATGCGACGGCAGCGAGCAGGACGAGGAGAAAGGGCCGGATGTTCTGGACCATTTCTTCCTTGAGAGGAATGACGGCGATGCCGCGGTTCTTATCGGCATCGGGATACTCAGAAGCCAGGC